>DAOTJR010000025.1:0-38359 GCA_035448805.1 Syntrophales bacterium | reverse complement strand
GGGTCCGTCGAGGCGGGGCGGAAGCTGTTGATCCGCCCGTCGGCGAGGATACCCCGTTTCAGATGTCCAGCCCAAGCCCTCCTCGATACGCTTACCGCCTTCCTGATGGCGAATCGTGTAATAGATGTCCGGTTTTTCCATGTCGCCGGGTCGGATGTAGCCGGTATCTTATCCCCTTGTAATTTGTCTTGTGCCATTCCATCAGAACCTCCCTTGGATAATCAATGGGTCTCCCAGTCCCCACTCTGTTTCCACTTCTCCCCTGAAAAACGATGTTTCATAACTCGTCATCATGGAGGCATTATGAACCTAAGTAGCTTAAATGTCGTGACATAATTGATCGTTTATGAAAGGTAATGAAAGGTATCTGTAAGGACTCTGACTCCGTGAATCGTGGTTCGAATCCACGTCTCCCAGCCAAATAAAATCAAGGGTTTAGCCGATAGACGGTTGACCCCTTTTTGTTTGCGATGGGCATGGAGGGGGCGGCCTTGGCTTCTCCCCACTCTAACCCTACTGCAATATTTCCCAGCCCCGTTACTTTTTTCGACGTCAGGATGAACGCATAAGTGGGGGTGGTCCTTGCGAAAACATAGAAAGGGGCGCGCTCGATATTTTTAGCTTGACAGAGTATATACCGCGATATATATCGGTTATGGAGGTGCAAAATGCAAACAGCTAAATTATTTCAAAATGGACGCAGTCAAGCGGTTCGTCTGCCCAAAGAATACAATTTTGAAGGAACAGATGTGCTAATTCAAAAGGTTGGCGATTCTGTCATTCTCTTTCCTAAAAACCGCGTGTGGGAAACATTTCTCCATGGCCTACATGGGTTTACCGATGATTTCATGGAAAACGGGAGAGAACAGCCGCAAATGCAAGAGCGAAAGGATCTGTAATGTATTTGCTTGATACAAATATCTGTATTTTTATCAAGAACAGAAAGCCTCTTTATATCCTGGAAAAATTGCGCAGTGTACTCGAACAAACCGTTTATTTATCCAGCATCACGGTAGCCGAATTGCAATATGGCGTTTACAACAGTCAAAACATTGAAAAAAACAGAATATCCTTAACCGAATTTCTGGCTCCATTTGAAATTATAGATTTTGGTAATACCGACGCTGAACACTTTGGCATTATAAGATCTCAACTAAAAAAAGAAGGTAATCTTATCGGCCCTTACGATATGCTCATCGCAGCTCAGGCGGTTGCGCGCAATCTCATCCTTGTTACCAATAATACAAAAGAATTTATAAGAATTAAAAACCTGAAACTCGAAGATTGGCAAGAATAGCGTCCGTAAGCGTCAGAAGGGGCTGTTTTTAGACCAAGCCCCATGACCGGCGCGGGAACAACGATGCATGAAACCCGCATGACGGCACGTCGTCACAAAACAGGATGAAAAACGGCGGGACGCACTCCTTCGTGTCCGCAGCGGCCCTGTTAATTATAAACCGTTGCAGATCAACAACATATGCGCGCATTTGCGAGTGATAAAGGGGGCGGAGGTCCGCTGCCGGGTCTTCTCATCCCTGTCGATACCCGTTTCGGCTGCCGTCACTTGTACAGCGGAAACCGACATCTCAAGGCACAAAGAGGCGGCGGTACTGCCCGTAACCCTCTTTTTCCAGATCTTCCTTGGGGATGAAGCGCAAGGCGGCGGAGTTCATGCAGTAACGCCTCCCCGTGGGCGGCGGGCCGTCGGGAAAGACATGGCCGAGGTGGGAATCCCCCCGGCGGCTCCGGACCTCCGTGCGGCTCGTCAGCAGGCGCCGGTCCTCCCGTTCCACGATGTTTCCCGCTTCCAGGGGCCGAGTGAAACTCGGCCAGCCCGTCCCGGAGTCGTATTTGTCCCGGGAACTGAAGAGAGGCTCCCCGGAAACGACATCCACGTAAATCCCCTCCCGCTTGTTGTCCCAGTATTCGTTCCGGAAGGGCGGCTCCGTCCCTTCCTCCTGGGTCACGGCGTACTGACGGGGGGTGAGGCGCCGCTTCAGGGTCGCCGCATCGGGTTTCCGATACTCCCCGTTCGCGGTACCGCCACCGCCTGGGGAGCCGGTGCCGGCCGCGGCATAACCGTCATGAGCGCCGCCTCCCTGAGACAGTGCCCGTTCCCCCGTTGTTTTCGTCATATCGGCCGGTTTCCCGGACTTGCCGGTGACGGCATCCGGGGCAGGCCCGGGGGCCGTCGTCCCCTCCCCGTGCTCCCCCGTCCCCTCCCCCCAGACCTTTCGGATGAACCCCTCCCGGCCCGATCCCTGGCGATAGGCACGATAACGGAGGGGATTCTTTGCCGCGTAGCCCTGATGGTAATCCTCGGCCGGATAAAAAGGGCCCGCGGGGAGGATCGCCGTCGCCACAGGCCGGGGAAAGCGGCCCGAACGGTTCAGGGCGTCACGGGAAAGCTCGGCGGCCTGACGCTGCCCGGCATCGGTATAGAAGATCACGCTCCGGTACTGGGAACCCCGGTCGGCAAATTGACCGCCGGCATCGGTGGGATCGATATGACGCCAGAAGACATCGAGGAGCCTTTCGTAGCTTACCCGGTCCGGGTCGTATGTGACCTCCACGGCCTCCACATGCCCCGACTTCCCCGAACACACCTCCTCGTAGGAGGGCCGGGAAGTCGTCCCGCCCGTATATCCCGCCACCGCCCGCACCACCCCGGGAATCTTCACGAACTCCGCCTCGGTACACCAGAAACATCCCCCGGCGAAAACCGCCGTCTTCATCTTTGTGTTTTCATTTTTCTGCTCCACCGCCATATTCCTCCGTTCCCCGCTTCTCTCCCCCGCCCCCTCCCGGCAACCCGGCAGGAACAGGGCCGTCAACAGTATAATCATGACCGGCAACAAACGCATCTTCATCATGGCACTCCTGAACTACCCCTCCGGGCGGCTTCGATGCTATCTTGAAACAGAAATTTACGCAAGGCGGCAAATCCGCAGCGTCAGTGACAGCCATCCAAAAAGGGCTTGACAAACAGGGACATATCAACCAAAAAAGTCCTCAACATTTCGGATAGAGAGAGAAGATTGAACCATGAAACTGTTTCCCAAGGAAGTACAGTTTTCGGACAATTTTGAGGAGCTGGCGGATAAGATCCAGGAAGGGGCCGCCCTTTTTGTCGAGATCTTGCACGACTACCGGGATGCCCGCGGGCGGATATCCCGGCTCAAGGAGATAGAACAGCAGGCGGACGTGATTACCCACCGTATTTATAAGGATTTGCACAAAACCTTCATCACGCCCCTGGATCGGGAGGACATCTACGCCCTGGCCAACAAGATGGACAGCGTCATGGACATGATCGACGAATCGGCCAGCAAGATGTTCATGTATCGCATCCAGAAGCCCCTTGCCGCCCATGTGAGGCTGGCGGAGATCCTCAGCAAATCCGTCGCCCTCCTCAACAAATCCATCTATGCCATGAGAAACCGCCGCATGAATATCCAGGCCATCCTGGCGGCCTGCGTGGAAATCAACTCGCTGGAGAACGAAGCGGATCATGTGCTGCGGGAATCCATGGCGGACCTTTTTGAACAGGAAAAAAACGCCATCGAGCTGATCAAATGCAAGGAGATCCTCGAACGGATCGAGGAAGCGACGGATATATGTGAGGACGTTTCCAATATCCTGGAGGGTTTTGTTCTCAAATACGGATAGGTGACCCGGAAGGGGGAACGACCCCGTGACCATGTTTCCTGAGGGAATGCCGGCGGTCCAGGGTGTTGCAAGGGAAAACGAAACTTATCAGCTTGTAAGTATTTATAATATTACATCATTCTTTGTGACGGCAAGCCGTCGTGACCGTTTTACCTGCCGCTGCCGGCGATCTTGGCCCAGGAATCCCGGAGGGGGACGATGCGGTTCAGCACGGGCCGGCCGGGTTGTGAATCCTTGGGGTCCACGGAGAAGTAGCCGAGACGCTCGAACTGGTACCGGCTCCCCGGCGCCGCATTCCTGAGGCCCGCCTCCAGATAGCAATCCGTGAGGGTTTCCAGAGAATCGGGGTTGAGATCACGGGTGTAGTCCTCGTCCTGAGGTTCGGGAACCCGGAAGAGACGGTCATAGAGCCGCACCTCGGCGGGTACGGCCTGGGCCGCCGCCACCCAGTGGATCACCCCGGGGATCTTCCGGCCGTCCGCCGGGGGGGCGTTGCGGGTGGCGAAATCGCAGGAGCAGTGGATTTCTTCCACGACACCGGTCGCCGCGTTTTTCACCATTCCTTCGTAACGGATCACGTAGGCGTTCCGGAGGCGCACCTCCCGTCCGGGACCGAGGCGGTGGTATTTCTTCGGCGGGTCTTCCATGAAATCGTCACGTTCGATGTAGATGACCCGGGAGAAGGGAACCTGCCGCGTGCCCAGTTCGGGCTTCTGCGGATGGTTGGGGGCGGTGAATTCTTCCACCCGGTCTGCGGGGTAGTTGTCGATGACGACCCGCAGGGGCCGCAGGACCGCCATGGCCCGGGGAGCCCGCTCGTTGAGGTCTTCCCGGACACAGTGCTCCAGGAGGGCGATATCCACCAGATTGTCGTTTTTAGCCACGCCGATGGCGGCGGCGAAATTCCGGATGGCCTCCGGGGTGTATCCCCGGCGCCGCATCCCCGCCACGGTGGGCATCCGGGGGTCGTCCCATCCGGAAACGTATTTCTTTTCCACCAGTTCGATGAGCCGCCGCTTGCTCAGGACGGTGTAGCTGACGTTCAGCCGGGCGAATTCGATCTGCCGGGGGCGGCGGCCCGCGATGAGCTGTTCCACGAACCAGTCGTACAGCGGGCGGTTGTTCTCGAACTCCAGGGTGCAGATGGAATAGGTGATCCCCTCCAGGGCGTCGGAGAGGCAGTGGGCAAAGTCGTACATGGGGTAGATCACCCAGGAGGTGCCGGTCCGGTAATGGGGCTCCCGTTTGATGCGATACATGATCGGATCCCGCATGACGATGTTGGGGGCGGCCATGTCGATCTTGGCCCGGAGGACGTGCTCGCCGTCGGCGAACTCGCCGGCCCGCATCCGGGCGAACAGGTCGAGATTTTCCTCCACGGTGCGGTTGCGGTAGGGGCTTTCCCGGCCCGGTTCGGTGAAGCTGCCCCGATGCTCCCGGATTTCGTCGGCGTTGAGGCTGCAGACGTAGGCCTTGCCCGCCTTGATAAGTTCCACGGCGAACTGGTAGAGCTTCTCGAAGTAGTCCGAGGCGTAGTAGAGCCGGTCCTGCCAGTCGAACCCCAGCCAGTGGATGTCGTTGATGATCGATTCGACGTATTCCAGCGACTCGCCGGCGGGGTCCGTATCGTCCATGCGGAGGTTGCAGGTTCCCCCGTACTGGGCGGCGATGCCGAAGTTCAGGCAGACCGATTTGGCATGGCCGATGTGGATATAGCCGTTGGGTTCCGGCGGGAAGCGCACGGCGACCACACCGTCGTTTTTCCCGGTGCGCAGGTCTTCTTCGATGATGTCGCGGATGAAATCGCTGGGGGGGGGATTGCCTACCTGGGCCATATATAGAGACTCCTTAATGAAATCAAACAGTTTTACTCTGGAAGAGGTTTTCGAAGAAGCCCCGCTTCTTCTTGGGGACGAAAACGGCCCCGGCGTCGTAATCGACGATGAGTTTCCCTTCCAGGTGATCCATTTCATGCTGGACGATGCGGGCGACAAAATCGAGATAGCGCCTGCTGATCTTCTGCCCGTGGATGTCGAAGCCCCGTACCTTTATCTCCGGGTAGCGGGCGATCTCCACCTTGATGTCGGGGCAGGACAGACATCCCTCGGAGAGGATGACCTGATTGCCCCGCTGCTGGGTGAGACGGGGGTTGACCAAAACCTCCACGTCCTTTCGGGTCCAGGTGCCGTCGGACGCCCCGTCCTTGGTGAAACCCCGGTTGCGGAAAATGATGATTCTCTTGGCGATGCCGATCTGCGGTGCCGCCAGGCCCGAGGCGTCGTTTCTCTCCATAAAGGCCTCGACGAGGGTTTTTATGTCTTTGCGGGCCTCCCCGTCCAGGGGGATGGGGAGATCTGCACAGGTCTGCCTCAGGATAAGGGAATCTTCTTCGTTGATCTTTTCATCGGACCACAGGGTCAGAACTTTTGTCATGGCCTTCGGAGCGCCTCTCTGCAAGTTATATTGAACCGTCGTGATCACTGGCCTTTCATGTCGAGGGCATGGAAAAACGAGCAATAAGGACGGATTGAGCGATCGATCTATATCACCGGGCAATGATTTATGCAAGCCGTGACAAGGAATAATCTTGAACTAACGTCCTCGATTTGATACGGGACATCCCGTTATGGGGAAGATGATCAACGAGACAATCACCGCCGTCGTCCGCCGGGAATTCTCCCGGTCCCTGCGCTTCGAGGCCGGCAGAGACCCCTTCCTGCCCCCGGCGCGCAAGCAAGTCCCCCGCCTTCTTTACCTCCATGTCCCGTTTTGCGAAAAACTCTGTCCCTATTGTTCCTTCAATCGTTTCCTTTTTGACGCCTCCCTTGGCCGGCGCTACTTTCAGGCCCTGCGGCAGGAGATGGGCCTGTACCGGGACCGGGGATACGATTTCGCGGGCGTATATGTGGGCGGCGGGACCCCGACGGTCATGATCGACGAACTGGCCGCCACCCTGGAGACGGCGCGGGATCATTTTTCCGTCCGGGAGATTTCGGTGGAAACGAACCCCAACCACCTTACGGAAGACCGTCTGGCCATCCTGAAGGCCGCCGGGGTGAATCGCCTCTCCGTGGGGATCCAGAGCTTTGACGACGGCCTCCTCGAGGACATGGACCGCCGGGAGAAATATGGGTCCGGCGAGGAAATCGCCGGCCGCCTGGCCGGCGTCGGCGGCCGGTTCGACACCCTCAACGCCGACATGATCTTCAATTTCCCTTCCCAAACCCAGGAGATTCTGATTCGTGATCTCGACACCCTCCTCCGGATCGGTGTCGATCAGGTGACCTACTACCCCCTGATGGTTTCCGATTCCACGCGCCGGCAAGTGGCGGAGAAACTGGGGAAGGTGGATTACGGCCGGGAAGAGCGGTATTATTCCCTGATCCTCCGGCAGCTTCTTCCCGTCTACCGTCATTCCTCCGCGTGGTGTTTTTCCCGGCAGCAAGGCATGATCGACGAGTATATTGTGGACTATGACGAATACGCCGGGCTGGGCAGCGGTTCCATCGGTTTCCTCGATGGCGCCTGCTATGCCAATACATTCAATGTTGCCGAATATATAGAGAGAATAGGGCGGGGGGAATTGCCCCTCATGGCGGCCAGGGTTTTCGGTAAGAAAGATCAGTTGCGCTATGATTTTTTGATGAAGCTCTTCGGCACGCGTCTCGACCTGCAGACGCTGCGGGAGAAGTACGGCGTCGACCCCTGGCGGTATCTCTGGTTCGAGATCACGGCGTTTCTCCTGGCCGGCTGCCTTCGCTACGACGGGGGGCGGTTGAGCCTGACGGACCGGGGGTGCTACAGTTGGGTGATCATGATGCGGGAGTTCTTCATTGCCGTGAACAACTTCCGTGATTTCTGCCGTGCCCGCCTGCCCGGCTGCGGTGCGGATGGGGCCGGCGGGACGGGGGTGCCTGCCGGCGGGTAACGGAGGCATCGATATTCTTCACGGCGTCGATATAGTTGTGCGGGTGTGCGGGTACGGAGGCGGGGGCAAGGCTCCGGATCGTGGTGTTTCCGGGTTACATTTGCACCCGCCGGTATTCACCGGAGGATTTTGACAGGAGTCGGATATGAATGACCGGCAGAGATTGTGGCTGCAACAGCTCCCCAAGATAGACGAGTTGATGCTCCTGCTTGCGGGGCGGGAGAATGCGGCACGGTTGCCCAAACCGCTGCTCCGGGAACTTTGCCGCGCCGAGGTGGAAAGACGGCGCCGGGACATCCTGGCCTGGAAAGAGGGGGGGGCGGCGCTGGAACCTCCATCACCCGCGGGGCTTGCCGGCGTGATCGACAGAAAGATAGGGGAATTTTATAAATGCCGCCTCCGGCGGGTCGTCAATGCCACCGGCGTCATCCTCCATACCAACCTGGGGCGGGCGCCGCTGTCGCCCGCGGCCCTGGCGCGCCTCATCGAGGTCAGCCGCGGTTATTCCAACCTGGAGTTCGATCTGGAAAAGGGATCCCGGGGTTTGCGGTACGATCATGTCCGGGAACTCCTCTGCCTCCTTACCGGGGCCGAGGACGCCCTGGTGGTGAACAACAACGCCGCCGCGGTCCTGCTGGTCCTCGATTCCCTGGCCCGGGGCGGCGAGGCCGTGGTGTCCCGGGGGGAACTAATCGAAATCGGAGGTGAATTCCGCATTCCCGAGGTGATGGAGAAGGGAGGCGTGCGCCTCCGCGAGGTGGGTGCCACCAACCGGACCCGGCTCGACGATTACCGGCAGGCCGTCAACCCGGAGACACGCCTCCTGATGAAGGTCCATACGAGCAATTACAAGCTCATCGGCTTTACGGAAGATGTTCCCCTCAGAGACCTCGTGGCCCTGGGGCGAGAGCTCGATCTCCCGGTACTTAACGATTTGGGCAGTGGCTGTTTCATCGATCTGGCGGCTTACGGTCGGCAAAGGGAACCTACGGTGGGAGAGGTGACCGCGGCGGGGGCGGATGTGGTGACCTTCAGCGGCGACAAGCTCCTGGGCGGCCCCCAGGCGGGAATCATCCTGGGAAAAGGCGTGCTTCTGGAAAGGGTGAAGAAGAACCCCCTCAACCGCGCCCTGCGCATCGACAAACTGACCCTGGCGGCCCTGGAAGGGACTTTGATCGCCTATCTGGATCCGGAACGGGCCGTAAAGGAACTGCGGGTTCTCGGCGCCCTGACGGAGCCCCGGGAAGAGGTGCGGAAACGGGCCCGAAAACTCCTGCGGAGACTGCGGGCCGCCCGGATGCCCGGTGTGGTCTTCTCCATTCGGGAGGGATCCTCGGCGGCGGGAGGGGGCGCCCTCCCCGGCCAGGACATCCCCACTTTCCTCGTTTCCCTCCGGGCCGACCGTCTGTCCGCGTCCCGCCTGGAGGAACGTCTGCGGGGTTTGGATATCCCCGTCATCGCCCGGATCGAAGCGGAGGAGGTCCTTTTCGATATGCGCACCGTTGCCGAGGAAGAATTCCCTTTCATTTTGGAAGGATTGCAGAGCATCTTTTCGTAATATGACCGAACACCCTTCTGTTTCCCGTTTTCTGGTCGAAGCGGAGGAGAGCGGGGAACGCCTCGATGTCTTTCTGGCCCGGCGGCAGGCTGACCTTTCCCGCTCTCAGATCGCGAAGGCCCTGGCGGCGGGGAGGGTTCTCGTCAACGGGAAGGCGCCCAAGGCCGCAACACGGTTGCGGCGTGGGGATGAAATCCTTGTGGAAATCATTGCCCCGGTCGCGGCCGGGGTCCAGCCGGAGGACATCCCCCTGCGGATCGTCTACGAGGATGCCTTTCTCCTGGTGATCGACAAGCCGCCGGGACTGGTCGTCCATCCCGGAGCCGGTAATCCCCGGGGGACGCTGGTCAACGCCCTCCTCCATCACTGCCGGGATCTTTCGGGGATCGGCGGTGTCCTCCGCCCCGGCATCGTCCATCGCCTGGACAAGGATACCTCGGGGTTGATGATCGTCGCCAAATCCGACGCCGTTCATCGGTCCCTGGCGGACGATTTCCGGGCGCGCCGGGTGGAAAAGACCTATCTGGCACTGGTTTACGGGGATATGCCGGACGACGAGGGCGTTGTCGATCTGCCCGTCGGGAGGCACCCGGTGGATCGCAAAAAGATGTCCACCCGGAGCCGCCGGGGGAAAAATGCCGTCACGCGCTGGCAGGTCCGGGAGCGTTACGGGGCCGTGACCCTGGTGACGGCGGCCATCGAAACGGGGAGGACCCATCAGATCCGGGTGCATCTCGCCGCCCTGGGACATCCCGTTGTGGGCGACCGGCTTTATGGAAATCCGGGCCTGATGAAGCAGATAGCGGACCCTTCCCTGCGGTGTGGTTTGAAAAAGATGAATCGGCAGGCCCTCCATGCCTGCCGGATCGCCTTTCGGCACCCTGCTGACGGCCGGGAACTGGTCTTTGCAAGCCCGCTGCCCCCGGACATGGAGGAGTTGACCGCCCGGCTGGCGGGCCGGCGTGCCGGTGCGAGGGACGGGGAAGGCGAACCGTGAAAATCCCAATACTTCCCGTCTCTTGGATATGTTTAGCTTTTGTTGTGTCCTCCCAAAGACAGCAGGCCGGGCGGTTCCTGGAAAAATCACTTCGGCGATTCTTCGCGGAGATGTCATGTTCGAGCTGAGGAAAAAGGGCGGGGTGGAATATTTTGCCGCCACGGCCTGGGATGCCTTTCCGTGGTTAAGCCATGCCTTCTGCACCCGCCGGGGGGGAGTCAGCTCCGGTGCCTACGGTACCTTGAACATGAGTTCCCGGGAAGGGGAGGAGGAGACGACCGTCCGTGCCAACTGGGACATCGCCGCCGCCGCCTTCGGTCTATCCCGGCGGCAGTTTTTCCGGGTGTCCCAGGTTCACGGCGACAAGGTGCTGGTGATCGATGACGGGGCCCGGATCACTTCTTCCTGCCGGCCTTTGGAGTATGATGCCGTCATCACGAGCCGCACGGGACTCGCTGTCTGCGTCCTGACCGCCGACTGCGTCCCCGTGCTGATGACCGATCCGGTGCGGCGGCTTGTCGCCGCCGTCCATGCGGGTTGGCGGGGCACGGCGCTGAATATTTCCGGGCAGGTTCTCGCCCTGTGCAAAGAACGCTTCGGGAGCAGGCCCGAGGACATCCGGACGGCCATCGGACCCGCCATCGGACCGTGCTGCTATGAAGTGGACGATACCGTCCGGGCGGCCATGGTCAGACATCCCGCCCGGGATGCCTGTTTCTCCGCCGGACCGGAAAAGGGCAAATGGCAACTCGATCTGCCCCTCGCCAACCGCCTCCAACTGGAGGCGGCGGGAATACCGGGCGAAAATATCCAGATGGCAAGGCTTTGTACATCCTGCCGTTCCGGGGAGTTCTATTCCCATCGCGGTGCAGGGGGTAAAACAGGACGACTCCTCAATTTCATCCTTGTGCATGACCATGGGCAGCCGGCCGCCGGGCCTGCCGCAACGGCATGTTGAGAAGATCGTCCTGCTCTCCCCCCGTATTTTTTCCACCCGTGCGTTCCTTACTTTGATGAAGAAATTCTCTTGACATTGCCGCTTTAATAGGCTAAAAAAAGGCCACTTTCAAAAGGCTCAGGCCAGATCCTAACCGCCTGGAGCAAGTCCGGCGTTCAGATGAGCAGACCTTTTGCAATCCACTATATTCTTTTTATCTGATTTTGCATGGTAGATTCTCTTTTATTGCATTCTGAGGGAAAATTATAATCAGCAGTGGTTGATTAGGCCCGGCCTTGGTCCCGGATGCCTCCGGGAATCCAATATGATCGATATTTGACTAGGATATTCACATGAACATCGAAGATATCAAACGGCTTCCCATCAGTGAGCTGGCGAATCTGGCCAAGGACCTCAACGTGGCCGGTGCCAGCGGCATGCGCCGACAGGACCTGATCTTTTCCATACTTCAGGCCCAGACGGAAAAAAACGGCCTCATCTCCGGTTCCGGGGTGCTGGAGATCCTCCCCGACGGCTTCGGTTTCCTCCGGGCGGTGGATTACAATTATCTGCCCAGTCCCGACGATATCTACGTCTCCCCCTCCCAGATTCGCCGCTTCAACTTGCGGACCGGGGACACCATATCCGGCGAGGTCCGGCCGCCCAAGGAAGGAGAAAAATATTTTGCCCTTCTCAAGGTGGATACGGTAAATTACGAATCCCCCGATGTCTCCCGGGACAAGATCCTCTTCGACAACCTCACCCCCCTGTATCCGGAGGACAAGTTGAAGCTCGAACTGGATCCGGATAACCTTTCCACCCGGGTGATGGACCTCTTCACCCCGATCGGGAAAGGGCAGCGGGGCCTCATCGTTTCGCCGCCCCGGGCGGGGAAGACGATGCTGCTCCAGGATATCGCCCGAAGCATCGCCGCCAATCACAAGGAAGTCACCCTCATGGTCCTTCTCATCGACGAACGGCCCGAAGAGGTTACGGATATGCAGCGGAGCGTTCAGGGTGAGGTCGTTTCCTCCACCTTCGACGAGCCGGCGACCCGGCATGTCCAGGTGGCGGAGATGGTCATCGAAAAGGCGAAACGTCTGGTCGAGCACAAAAAAGACGTGGTCATCCTCCTGGACAGCATAACCCGCCTCGCCAGGGCCTACAATGCCGTGGTGCCGCCGAGCGGCAAGGTCCTCTCCGGGGGTGTGGATTCCAACGCCCTGCACAAGCCCAAGCGTTTTTTCGGCGCCGCCCGGAATATCGAAAACGGCGGCAGCCTCACCATCATTTCCACGGCCCTCATCGATACGGGGAGCCGCATGGACGAGGTCATCTTCGAGGAGTTCAAGGGGACGGGCAACATGGAATTGCATCTGGACCGCCGCATCGCCGACCGGCGGATCTTCCCCGCCTTTGACTTGATCCGTTCCGGGACGAGAAAGGAGGAACTCCTGATCCCGAAGCAAAATCTCAACCGGATCTGGATCCTGCGGCGGCTTCTCCAGGAGATGAACCCCGTGGACGCCATGGATTTCATCATCGACAAGATCCGCAAGACGGAGAGCAATCAGCTCTTCCTCGATTCCATGAATCAATAAGTCTACGGAACGGAAGATTTTACTTGAATTTATCTTTTTTGTGTCTATAATGCGACCCCATTTTCTACGGGAGGAAGGTAAGGATAACAAATGAAAGAAGGCATCCATCCACCATATTACGAGACGACCATTACCTGCGTATGCGGGAATGTGATTCAAACCCGTTCCACCAAAAAGGACATCAAGGTGGAAATATGTTCCCAGTGCCATCCCTTCATGACGGGTAAACAGAAGATCATCGACACCGCAGGCCGGGTCGAGCGTTTCCATAAGAAATACGCCGGTGTGGGTAAGAAGGCGGACAAATAGAGCGGCGCTGTCCGTCGGGCGTGCCGCCGGTACTGTTGCCGCCGCAAGTTTAATCCCCGGTCGTCGTGAATGAGCGGCCGGGTGAGTCCTGAAAATTCCCGCGGCCGACGGGAACTCTCCCTCTGGGGTTGCGTCCGCCGCCCCGCGGGCAGGGGGTGGCGGCGATAGAGTTCCCCGCCGGAAGTTTCTTTACAGACGGTTGTCTTTCGATGCGGATGTTTGCCCCCCTTGGCGTCTTTACCGGCATGGCCTTCGCTTTTGCCTGCTTCATCACCAGGCGGCGGGATCGGGGTGCCTAACCGCCGTAAGCGTCAGATGAACTCATCTTTTCCAGGGGTTGTTTTTGGGTTAAGCCTTTCGACCGCAGTACGGAAAACGGAAGCAATGCCGGACTGCCCGACCTTCGCCGCTTGCGGCGGGCTTGGCCTCCCCAGCCGCGGATGCGCGGATCTCTCACCGTTTCCTGTTTTTTCCATCGCCGCGACCATTGATGAGCCTGTAAAAAACGCTCCTCCCCCGGGGAGCACCGCTAAGCATGAACATGACGTTTTCATGGCAGGATGTCATGGAGGAGGAGCAGAGGAACAAGTAAAAAGCTCCGGGGGGAGAGGCACGAATCATGAGGAATATGGATTGTTTGTGTGTACGCCGCCGGCAAGCGTCGGATGAACTCATCTTTTCAGGGGGTTGCTTTTGGGTTAAGCCTTGTGACGGAGGATAATTTTCCCCATCGGGACGTATAAGGAAGCGCTGGCGCCGCAGACGGACTTTCTACGATGTCGTCCCCGATGGGCAACCGGTCCACCAGGGCGGAAAGGCACGAAAATCGCAACCGGGGCCTTCCCGGTGCTGATTTAGGAAGATTGGGTGGCAATGTACGGCAGATTGAAAGAGATTGAAAAGAGGTATGAGGAGCTGCAGGAATTGCTCAGCGACGGGGAGATCGTCGCCAAGCCGGCGCTGTATCAAAAATACGCCAAAGAGCATGCCGATCTGCACGATCTCGTCGAGGTTTACCGCGCCTATGAAGAGACACGCCGGCAGATCGATGAAGGTCAGGCGCTGCTCAAGGAAAACGACGAGGAACTGAAGGAGATCGCCCGGGAGGAACTGCCGCTGCTCAAGCGACGCCTGGAAGAACTCGACGGCCGATTGAAGGTCCTCCTCCTACCCCGAGACCCCAATGACGACAGGAACGTCGTCCTGGAGATCCGGGCCGGCACGGGAGGCGACGAGGCGGGGCTCTTTGTCGGTGATCTGTTCCGGATGTACGGCCGCTACGCAGAGCGGTGCGGCTGGAAAATGGAGGTGATCAGCCACTCCCCGGCCGGGGGCGTGGGTGGCTACAAGGAGATCATCGCCCTCATCGAAGGCCGGGGGGCTTACAGCCGCCTCAAGTACGAAAGCGGTGTCCATCGCGTCCAGCGTGTTCCGGTCACGGAGGCCCAGGGGCGTATTCATACCTCGGCGGTGACGGTGGCGATCCTTCCCGAGGCGGAGGAAGTGGATGTGACCATCGACCCCAACGAGCTGCGCATCGATGTCTTTCACTCCAGCGGTCACGGGGGCCAATCGGTGAACACCACCGATTCCGCGGTCCGGATCACCCATCTGCCCACGGGGATCGTGGTGTCCTGCCAGGATGAAAAATCGCAGTTGAAAAACAAGAACAAGGCCATGAAGGTGCTGCGGGCGCGGCTGCTGGACGGGATGGTGCAGAGGCAGAACGCGGAGATCTCCCAGGCCAGAAAGAGTCAGGTGGGCACCGGCGACCGCAGCGAGCGGATCAGAACTTACAACTATCCCCAGGGACGGGTTACGGATCACCGCATCGGGCTGACCAGCTACAATATCGAAAGTGTCCTGGACGGGGATATCCAGATGTTCATCGACGCCCTGATCGCCCACTTTCAGGCCGCCGCCCTCCAGGGCGTAGACAACGGCCGTTAGCGAACAGGGGATGGTGCCGCTTGGAAAATGACCGCCGGCTGGGGAGTTTTCACCGGGTGAGGGGAACGCCGGCGCCGGGGTGCCGCCGGTTCACCGTCGCGGCCGGTGCCGGGAATCGGGAACGATGACGGTCCGGGAGTCGCTGACGAAGGCCGCCGCCGTCCTGGCGGCGGCAGGTGTCGAAACCGCCCGCCTGGACGCCGAGGTCTTGCTGGGTCACGTCCTCGCGATGGAGCGGACCCGGCTTCTTCTGTATCCCGACCGGGAATTGACGATCCCGGAGACACAAAGATACGCCCGGTTGCTGGCGCGCCGCCGGGACCGCGAACCCGTGGCCTATATCGTCGGCGAGAAGGAATTCTGGTCCCTTGCCCTCCACGTCAACCCTTCGGTCCTCATCCCCCGTCCGGATACGGAGATCCTGGTAGAGGAGGTCCTGAGCATCCTGCCGCCCCCCGGCGCGACGGCGACACCGCCCCGGCTTCTGGAAATAGGTGTCGGCAGCGGTGCCGTGAGCATTGCCCTGGCGGTCACCCGGGGAGACATCCGGGTGACCGCGACGGATGTCTCCCCGGCGGCCGTGACGGTGGCCAGGGAAAATGCCGTCCGGAACGGTGTGGCCGCGAGGATCGACTTCGCTGTCTGCTCGTTGTTTTCCGGCCTGGAGGGGGTCTTCGATGTGATCGTCTCCAACCCCCCCTATATCACCGATGATGAGTTTGCCGACCTCCCCCCGGAGGTGAGATGCTATGAACCCTTCCAGGCCCTGCGGGGCGGTCCGGACGGCGCCTCCTGCCATCGGGAAATCGTTGCCGGCGCCGAACGCCGGCTCCGTTCCGGCGGCTTCCTGGTTCTGGAAATAGGGGCGGGACAGCGGTGCCTGGTAGAGGAACTGTTGCAGACGGCGGAGGCTTATGATAATGTCTCCGTCCGTAGCGACTACGCCGGCTGTGACCGGGTCATCCGGGCAAGGAGAAGGTGAAATTGGACAAGATAATCATTCACGGCGGCCGGCGGCTGCAGGGAGAGATAGACAACAGCGGCGCCAAGAATGCCGCCCTGCCGGTGATTACGGCGTCACTCCTGACGAAGGGCTGGAACTCCTTCGGCAATATTCCCAATCTCGTCGATATCAAGACCATAAAGAAACTCCTGGGCAGCTTCGGTGTCGTTTTCGCGGAGGAGGGGAAAACCCTCCGCATCAACGCCACCGATATCGTCTCTTGTCTGGCGGCCTACGACCTGGTCCGGACGATGCGGGCTTCGGTCCTGGTGCTGGGGCCCCTGGTGGCGAGGATGGGAGAGGCGCAGGTCTCCCTGCCCGGCGGCTGCGCCATCGGCGCCCGGCCTGTCAACCTCCATATCCGGGCCCTCCAGGACATGGGGGCGGAAGTGGAACTGAAAGACGGCTATGTGATCGCCAAGGCGCGGCGGCTGCGAGGGGCGGAAATCTATTTCGACATGGTCACCGTGACGGGGACGGAAAACATCATGATGGCGGCGACCCTGGCGGAGGGGACGACGATTCTGAAGAACGCCGCCCGGGAGCCGGAGGTCGTAAATCTGGCGGAAATCCTCATCGGCATGGGTGCCAGGATCACCGGCGCCGGCACCGATGTTATCCGCATCGACGGCGTTCCCTCCCTGCACCCGGTGGAAGGGGCGGTGATCGCCGACCGCATCGAGGCGGGGACCTTCATGATCGCCGCCGGGATCACCGGCGGCGATATCTGGGTCCGCCGTTGCCGTCCGGAGCATCACGACGCCTTGCTCGCCAAGCTGCGCGATGCCGGGATGGAGATTGTCGTGGGGAACGACTATATCCGGGCCATAGGAACGGGGAGGCCCCGGAGTGTAGATATCAAGACCCTGGCCTATCCGGGATTCCCCACGGATCTCCAGGCCCAGTTCATGTCGCTGATGACCGTGTCCGGCGGTCTGAGCGTCATTACGGAAACGATCTTCGAGAACCGCTTCATGCACGTCAGCGAATTGATGCGTATGGGGGCGGAGATCGTCATCCAGGGCGGCAGCGCCATCGTCAGGGGCGTACCGGAGCTCCGGGGCGCCCCGGTCATGGCCACGGATCTCCGGGCCTCGGCCTCCCTGATTCTCGCCGGCTTGGCGGCAGCGGGAAAGACGGAATTGTCGCGGGTCTATCATCTCGATCGCGGTTACGAGCGGATCGAGGAGAAATTTTCCCGTCTTGGGGCGGCCATCGAGCGGGTCAAGGCATGATGAACCCGCAAAAAGTCATCATGGCGACGACGAAGCAAAAAGCTCCCGAGGCAAGGCGCGCGCGTCCTGAGGAATGAGGCGTCCTTGTGTGTACGTCGCCGTGACGGAGAGGGAAGCGCTTTTGCCGCCTACGGACTTGGTATGAAAATACACCGGGGTGCTTTCCATAAACCATTTTCATCGTTCGCGAGTGCCGCCCCGGCATGAAAATTTATATGAAAATGTCGACAAGTGCCCGATTATTTTCATGCTTCCATGTGCCCACGCCGGGCATGGGGGTTACTGTGAAAATGCCGTTTTCACGCTTCGCGGCGCCCCAAGGGGCATGGGTGTTTTTTACGATGTCATCAAGGCATGGCAGGGGTTATTTCGATGAGACTGATCGGTACGGGAGACGCGGAATTTAAGGCTTTTTTCCGCGGTATCATGAATCGCGGCGGCGGCGACGACGAGATGCTGCGGCTGGCGGTAGAGAATATCGTCCGGGAGGTGGCGGCCCGCGGAGATGAGGCGCTGTTCGAATATACCATGAAATTCGATGGTTACGCCTTGACTGCGGCATCGGTGCAGGTGACGAAGGAGGAAATAGAGGCGGCGGCGGCACTTGTCCATCCCGATGACCGGTCGGTCCTGGAGCTGGCGGCCGCACGGGTGGAGAGATTCCATCGCCGACAGGTACTAACGGACTGGATGGACGACGGGGAGGAGGGGGTAAGGATCGGCCAGCGGTTCACCCCGCTGGAACGGGTGGGAATTTACGTCCCCGGCGGCCTTGCCGCCTACCCTTCCACGGTGCTCATGGCCGCCGTTCCCGCCCGGATCGCCGGCGTGGAGGAGATCATTGCCGTGACGCCCCTCCGGAAGGGGACGATCAATCCCCTGGTCGCCCTGGCCCTGGAGCTGGGGGGGGTGAACAGGGTTTTCAAGATCGGCGGCGCCCAGGCTGTAGCGGCCCTGGCTTACGGTACCGCCGCCATCCCCCGGGTGGACAAGATCGTCGGGCCGGGAAACGCCTATGTGGCCACGGCGAAACAGCTGGTATTCGGCCGGGTGGACATCGACATGATCGCCGGTCCCAGTGAGGTCCTCGTCATCTGCGATCACACGGCGCCGGTTTCCTTTGTCGCCGCCGACCTCCTGGCCCAGGCGGAACACGACGACAGGGCCAGTGCCGTGGTTTTGACGCCCGATGGGGAACTCGCCCGGCGGATCGTTGCGGAGGTGACGTCCCAGTTGGCAAGACTGCCCCGGGAGATCATTGCGCGCCGGTCCATAAAGAGTTACGGCGCCGCCGTCGTCACGAAGGATCTCGAGGAGGCGGTGGAGCTGGCCAACATTTTTTGCCCGGAGCATCTGGAATTGATCGTGGAAGACCCCGAGCGGATCGTCCCCCGTCTGCGCCACGCCGGCGCCATCTTTATCGGGCCCTATACCCCGGAGGCCCTGGGCGATTACCTGGCCGGCCCCAACCATATCCTCCCTACGGGAGGTACGGCGAGATTTTCCTCCCCGCTGGGGGTATATGACTTCGTCAAGCGGACGAGCATCCTTTCCTTCAGCGGCCCCGCCTTTCGGCGCTACGGTCGTCAGGCGGAGCGGTTTGCCTCCCTGGAGGGACTGGACGCCCACGGACGTTCCCTCGCCGTCCGTTTCCCCCGCTGACAAATGTGACGGGTTCGTTAAATAGGGCTTGACAAAACGGTGTCTTTGATTAATATGGCCCCATTGTTTCCGGACCGGCGGGCGTAATTCAGCGGTAGAATGTCAGCTTCCCAAGCTGGACGTCGAGGGTTCGATTCCCTTCGCCCGCTCCACTTTATATCCGGGAAGCGGTTGAATTCTGCTTGCATTTGCCTCGTAGCTGTGGTAGCGAGGCGGAGACATCATCCTGGTACTGCTGATGAGTGGGCGATCGCCCACTTTTTTTTTCCTGCGGGAAATGAGCTTGATCAGAAAAGAAACGGAAACACGGATCTGGGAGATTACCGAGCCGGCCGTCGTCGCGGCAGGCATGGAGCTGGTCTGCGTGGAATGTCTGCGGATGAAGACCCGCTGGCTCGTAAGGATCTACATCGACAAGCCGGGAGGGGTAACCATCGACGACTGCGCCCGGATCAGCGAGGAGGTGGGGGATCTCCTGGCGGTTCATGATGTGCCGCACGAAGCCTACACCCTGGAGATATCTTCCCCCGGACTGGACCGTCCTCTGGTCAAGGACGATGATTTCATCAGGTTTCGTGGTCGCCGGGTGGCGGTGCAGACGGAATATAAAATCGACGGGTCGAGAAATTTCAAAGGGATTCTGAAGGATTTCCTGATCGACGGAGACGGGGGGAAAACCATCCTGCTCGACCGCGAGGGGAAATCGTTCGCCATCCCCAGAGCGGCGGTGGCCAAAGCCCGTCTTGTATATGTTTGGGATAACGAAGAACAATAAATTACTCATCGTTGACGATGATCGATGGAGGAAGATGGCATGTTGTCGGAGCTGAAACGGCTGATCGAACAGATGTGCAAAGACCGGGGAATCGACAGGCAGATCATCATCGAAGCCCTCGAGGCGGCGATGCTGAACGCAGCCAGGAAGAAGATGGGCCCCCATGTGGAGATCGAAGCCCATTACAACGAAGACGCCGGAGAAATAGAGGTCTTTCAGTTTAAAAAAGTCGAGGAGAAGATCACGGATCCCGACCTGGAGATAACCCTGGCGGAGGCGCGGGAGATGGACGAGGAGGTGGAACCGGGAGACAGTCTGGGGATGAAGGTGGATACATCCACCTTCGGCAGGATCGCCGTCCAGACCGCCAAACAGATCATCATCCAGCGCGTCAAGGATGCGGAGCGGGACAACATCTATGAAGAATTCAAGGACCGCAAGTTGCAGCTCATCAACGGGTTTGTCCAGCGGTTCGAGGGCGGCAGCATCATCGTCAATCTCGGCCGGGCGGAAGGGGTCATCCCCGTGTCGGAACAGATCTTCCGGGAGGTTTACAAACGGGGGGAAAGGATCAGGTCCTTCATCTGCGATGTGAAAAGAATAAGCAAGGGGCCGCAGATCATTCTTTCCCGCACCCACCCGGGCTTCCTGAAGGCCCTTTTCGAGGTGGAGGTGCCGGAGATATCCGAAGGGCTCATCGAAATCGTCAGTGTGGCGAGAGAGCCGGGCAAACGGGCCAAGATCGCCGTCAAGAGCAAGGACAAGGATATCGATCCCGTGGGGGCCTGCGTGGGCATGAGGGGCTCCCGGGTCCAGAGCGTCGTTCAGGAACTTCGGGGGGAGAAGATCGATATCGTTCCCTACACCGACGATCCGGCCAAATATGTCTATGCCGCCCTGGCCCCCGCCAAGGTGGACCGTGTCCTCATCGATGCGGAAAACAGGAGCATGGAGGTCATCGTCCCCGACGATCAGCTTTCCTTGGCCATCGGGAAAAACGGTCAGAACGTCCGTCTGGCCGTCAAATTGACCGGCTGGAAGATCGACGTCAAGAGCGAGTCTTCTTCCGCCCAGCAGGATGAGGACAGTCGTCAGGAGCTCAAAGCCCTGCCCGGTGTTACGGAGCAGCATCTCGACGGCCTCATCAAAGAAGGGATAAAGAGTCTGGGTCTCATGGCGGCAATGGATGCGGAAGCCGTCATGGCCGTACCCGGGGTCACCAGGGAACAGGCGGAGGCGTGGATAAAGGCCGCGACTGGGATGATCGAGGAAGCGGCGGCAGCGGCGAAGAAATAGCCCGGGATCGCCATCGGCAGTATGAACCGGTTCATGATATAAGGACGCAACAGCGGGGGAGACGGTATGTCTAAGAAGAGAGTTTACGAACTGGCCAAAGAACTGGGTGTGGAGAACAAGGACCTGATTGCCCGTCTGGAAAAAATGGGGATTTCCGTCAAGTCCCACTCCAGTACCCTCGAGGACAGCGACATCGAGCGGGTAAAAAGGGAATATCAAACCGCCGAGTCTCATGAGGTGGTGGAAAAGAGGGTCAAGGCCACCGTAATCAGACGCCGGGCGATTCGCACCGTTGTCGAGGAGGAGCCGGTGGCTCCCGCGGCGGAACCGCCGGCCGGGGAAGCCGCGGCGCCGCCGGTTGCGGAGGCGGCGCCGGCTGTGGAGCCGACCACGGGCGTAGATGAGAAGCCGGAGAGAGAGGCCGCCGGCCCGGAAGCGGCAGTACCGGCGCCTCCGGAAGTGACCCCCGCCGCGCCGCCTACGGCAGCAACCCCCGCCGCGGCGCCTCCGGAAACGGCCCCGGCCGCGGCGCCTCCGGAAACGGCCCCGGCCGCGCCGGTTCCCCCGGTCGTGCCGCCGCTTCCCCCAACGGCGCCGCCGTCAGTTCCGCCTCCCAAACCTCCCGTTGTCGGCCCCCCGGCGGCGACGCCTCCCCCGGTCCGGGTTCCCAGGCCGGAGAAGAAGGAGGGGAAGCTTGTTATCACTCCCCGTAAACCCCAGGAAACGGCGGAAATTTTGCGGCGCCCGCCGGCGAAGAAGATCGAGGTTGAACCGGCCAGGGAGACCGCCGCTCCGGGGGCATTGAAGAAACCCGTCAAATGGGAGCCGGAAAAGGACAAGAAGAAGGGGAAAAAGCCCGTCGAGGTCGTCATCGGCGATCAGTTCCCCGCCCGCAAAAAGGCCCTGATCAAAAAGGTCGTCGATAAAAAGGTCCGGATCGAAGATCTGGAGCGGGAAGACCGGCCGGTCCGGTGGCGGGAGGAAAAGAAGGCCGGTGCCGCGAGACTCAAGAAGACGGAGATTACGACGCCGAAGGCCATCAAACGGCGGGTCAAGATAGCCGAGACCATTACGGTCGGGGATCTGGCAAAGAAAATGGGTGTCAAAGCGGGAGAAGTTATCAACAAACTCATCGGGCTGGGATTGATGGTGACGATCAATCAGGCTCTCGATTTCGACACGGCGTCGCTCATTGCGGGAGAATTCGGCTATCAGGTGGAATCCGCCGGGGTGGATTTCGAGGAAACCTTCGGGCAGGTGGATACGGGGGAGCGCAACCTGAAGCCCCGGGCGCCGGTGGTGACGATCATGGGACACGTGGACCACGGCAAGACATCGCTCCTCGACGCCATCCGGGAGACGAATGTCATCGCCGGGGAGGCGGGCGGCATAACCCAGGCCATCGGCGCCTATCACGTCCAGATCAAGGGCCGGGACATCGTCTTTCTCGACACCCCCGGTCATGAGGCCTTTACGGCCATGCGGGCCCGGGGCGCCCAGGTGACGGACGTGGTCGTCCTCGTCGTGGCGGCCGACGATGGGGTGATGGGGCAGACCATCGAAGCGATCAACCATTCCCGGGTCGCCGGGGTGCCGATCATCGTGGCCGTAAACAAGATGGACAAACCGGGAGCGGATCCCCAGCGGATCAAGCAGGCCCTGACGGAATACGGCCTCGTATCGGAGGAATGGGGCGGCGAGACGATCTTCTGTGAGGTTTCCGCCAAGCAGCGGACGGGGATCGAGTCGCTGCTGGAAATGATCCTGCTGCAGGCCGATATTCTGGAGTTGAAGGCCGATCCGGACCGGCCGGCCAAGGGAATCATCATCGAATCGAAACTCGACAAGGGTCGTGGTCCCGTGGCGACGGTCCTCATTCAGGAAGGAACCCTCCGGGAAGGCGATACCTTCGCCTCGAAAACGGAGTACGGGCGGGTACGCGCCATGATCGACGATCAGGGCCGGCGGGTGAAGGAGGCGGGGCCCTCCATGCCCGTGGAGGTAATCGGCTTCTCCAGCGTTCCCCAGGTAAGCGCGGAGTTCATCTGCGTGGAGGATGAAAAGAAGGCCCGTGCCATTGCCGACTACTGGACGCGGAAGGAAAGAGAAAAGGAATTGTCGGCCACTTCGAAGATTACCCTGGAACAGCTCTATCAGAAGATCAAGGAAGGGGTGAAGGACTTCAACGTCATTGTCAAGGCCGACGTCCAGGGCTCCATGGAGGCCATCACCGAGGCCCTGAACAAGCTGAGCACCGCGGATGTGCGCCTCAAGATCATTCACAGCTCGACGGGGGCGATCACCGAAACGGACGTCATGCTGGCCTCTTCCGCCAACGCCATCATCATCGGCTTCAATGTCCGCCCGGACAGCCGGGTCGTGGAGGTGGCGGAACAGGAGGGCGTGGAGATCAAGCTCTACGACATTATCTACAATCTCCTCGAAGATGTCCGGGCGGCGATGGAAGGGTTGCTGGAACCCGTTTTCAAGGAGGTCGTCCAGGGGCGGGCCGAGGTCCGGCAGCTATTCAAGATCCCCAAGGTCGGTACCATTGCCGGATGTTACGTTACGGACGGCAAGATTTCCCGCAACGCCAATCTCAAGCTCGTCCGGGAGGGCGTGGTGATCTACGACGGCCGGATCGCCTCGCTGAAGCGGCAGAAGGACGATGCCCGGGAAGTGGCCATGGGATATGAATGCGGCATCGGCATCGAGAACTTCAATGACCTCCACGAAGGAGACGTCATCGAGGCCTATGTCAACGAACGGGTGGACCGGAAGTTGTAATGGTAGTAGGCGTGGGAATGGTGGAATTGCGATTGCCGGATTGCCGGTCTCTCAAGGAGAAACGGTCCGTTTTGACCAAGCTTCTGAAACGGACGCAGAATACCTTCAACGTGTCCATTGCCGAGGTCGGGGACAACGATTCCTGGAAAAAGGCCCGGGTGGGATTCTGCGTGGTCGGCAACGACCGGCGTTACATAAACGCCAAGATCGACCATATCTTCAACTTTGTGGAAGAAATGGGTGTCGCCCTGGTGGTCGGGACGAACCTGGAGATCGTGAGTTACTCCGATTGGGGTGTGGGGAAAAGCGGGCCGCTGGAGAAAGTGGATAAATATGACGACTTTTAAACGGGCCCAGCGGGTGGCCGAAAGGATCATGATGGAAGTGGCGGACATCCTGTTCCGGGAAGTCGGGGATCCGCGGATGCGACAACTTACCGTCACCGGGGTAAGGGTGACCGACGACCTGCGGCTGGCGACGGTCTATTTCGTGGAGATGGGACAGGACTCCTGCCGTCCGGAGACACAGCAGGCCCTGCAAAAGGCGAACGGATTTCTGCGCCGGGAGCTCGGCAAGCGGCTGACGCTCCGGTACGTTCCCGAGATCGTGTTTTCTTTCGATCCGTCCTTTGCTTACGGCAGTCGCATCGAACGGATATTCGCCCAGATCCATGCCGAAGAGGAAAAAGATGCTGCAGAAAATAATTGAGATCCTCAATCACCGGGAAAGGTTTCTGATTACCGCCCACATCAAGCTGGACGGCGACGCCCTCGGCTCGGAGCTGGCACTTCACGGGTTGCTGAAAAACATGGGCAAGGAAGCGGTGGTCTATAACCAGGATCCGACACCCCGAAACTACCTCTTTCTCCCCGGTGCCGCGGACATCGTTCATCATCTGCCGCCGCCGGAGGGTTTCGATGCGGTTTTCGTCCTCGATTGCAGCGACCTGGAACGGGTGGGCGACGAAGCGGCCCGGATCGGGACCGTCAGGCAGATCGTCAATATCGATCATCATGTCTCCAATGGCGGTTTCTGTGAGCTCCGGCTCATCGATCCGGCGGCCAGCTCCACAGGGGAACTGATATTCCGCCTCCTGACCGCAATGGACGCGGAGATCGATCCCGGGATGGCGACGAACCTCTATACGGCCATCCTCACCGATACCGGCGGCTTCCGCTACGGCAATACCGGCCGGGACGCCCTGACGGCGGCGGGTTCGCTCGTGGCCCGGGGCGCAAATCCGCAGTGGATATCGGAAAATATCTATGAAAGATTTCCCCTGGCCAAGATCCTCCTCATGGCGAAGGTGATGCAGAGCCTAAGCTTCGATTGCGGGGGGCGGGTCGGATCGCTGACGGTCATGCGCCGGGATTTTGAAGAGACGGGGGCCCTTCCCGAACATACGGAGGGATTTGTCGATCTGCCTCGAACCATCGAGGGGGTGATCATCTCCATCCTCTTTACGGAAATGCCGGATAACCGCTTCAAGGTCAGCATGCGTTCCAAAGGGGCAACGGATGTCGCCGCCGTCGCCGCCGCTTTTGGGGGCGGGGGGCATGTCAATGCGGCGGCCTGCCGGATCGAGGGGGACATAGCGACGGTAAAGAGGCGTCTTTTCGATGCTCTTTGCCTGCCGGATGAGAAATGAACGGCGTGGTGGTGATCGACAAACCATCCGGTCCGACCTCGCATGATGTCGTCCTGGCGGTGAGAAAGGCCCTGGGCGGTGTCCGGGCGGGACATACGGGGACCCTGGATCCTCTGGCGACAGGTGTCCTCCCGGTGTGCGTCGGTGAGGGGACAAAGCTCGCCCCCTTTCTGGCCGGGGGAACCAAAGAGTATCACGTGACCATGCTGCTGGGGGTGAGTACGGATACCCTGGATATCCAGGGGCAGGTGATGGACCGCCGGCCCCCCGCGGTCGACACCGAAGAGATCCGGTCGGTTTTGCAACGTTTTCTGGGCCGGAGTGAACAGACTCCCCCCCGCTATTCGGCGGTGAAGGTGCAGGGCCGGGCCCTTTACAAGTGGGCCCGCCGGGGGATCGAGGTCGCCGCGGCGCCGCGGCCGGTGGAGGTTTTCGCACTGGCGGTGGAGGAAATATCCCTGCCCTATGTGACCTTTCGCCTGTCCTGTTCGGCGGGGACCTATGTACGCTCCCTTTGCGCCGACGCCGGCGGACTCCTCGGCTGCGGGGCCTGTGTGGCGGCACTGCGGCGGACCCGCAGCGGGTCCTTCTCCGAGGCGGCGGCGGTGGTCATGGATGATACGGGGGGGCAGGACCGGCGGGAACGGTTGCGGGAAGGCATCATTCCCCTGGCGGCGGCGCTGCCGGAGCTGCCGGTCATCGCCGTGCCGGACCACTGGCGGCGCCGGATCGGGGAAGGGTGGCAGCCCCGGGCGGAAATGATAAATGATCGTGATGATATTCCTTTTCTTGCTCCGGGAGATATGGTAAAGCTAACCGACCGGGATGGGGAATTGGCAGCTCTCGCCCGGATGCTCAGCGGCAGTGCGGAGCTCAGGATGCTGCCGGGCGACGCGCCCGTCATGAAGCTGTTGCGGGTTTTCAACGAAAACAATAAAAAAACGAGATAAACAGTAAAGAGGGAGGAACGAAAGTGTTAGATTCGGAAAAAAGGCAAGAGATCATTGCCCAATACAAGCTGCATGAAAAGGACACGGGTTCTCCGGAGGTCCAGATCGCCCTGCTCAGTGCACGGATCGAATATCTCACCGAGCATTTCAAGATCCACAAGAAGGATCACCACTCCCGGCGGGGTCTTTTGAAGCTCGTCGGCCAGCGGCGGCGTCTGTTGGACTATGTGAAGAAAAAGGATGTAGAACGTTACCGGGCCGTGATCTCACGCCTCGGACTTAGAAAATAGCGATAAGCATTTAGAGAGGATATGAAAGTTTGATGAAAGAAATATTTGCGGGCGAATTTGCGGGAAGAAAGCTGTCGATAACGGCCCGTTATCTGGCGGAGCAGGCCGATGGGGCGGCATTGGTAACATATGGGGATACGATGGTCCTCGTGACGGTCGTCTCTCTGAAAACGGCCAGGGAAGGCCTTGATTTTCTTCCCCTGACGGTTGATTATCAGGAAATGACCTATGCCGCGGGGAAGATCCCCGGCGGTTTCTTTAAACGGGAGGGGAGGCCTAATGAAAGGGAGATCCTGACCTCCCGCATGATCGATCGTTCGATCCGCCCGCTTATCCCCAAGGGCTATTATTACGAGACGCAGATTGTGGCCAATGTCCTTTCCCTGGACACGGACAACGATCCGGCGGTGGCGGCCATGATCGGGGCGTCGGCGGCCCTGGAAATGTCGGATGTCCCCTTCAAGGGACCGGTCGCCGGTATCCGGGTGGGCCGGGTCGGCGGTGAACTGGTTTGCAATCCCGGCGCCGAGGCCCTGAAGGAAAGCGACTTCAATATCTTCCTCACGGGCAGGAAAATCACCCCCGGGCCCTCGGGACGGGATTTTGACGTCAATCTGGTCATGCTGGAAGGGGAGGCGAACGAGGTTGCCGAGGAGGATCTGGTCGCCGCCATCAACACCGGGCTGGAGGCCATGCGCCCCATCATCGCGCTCCAGGAGCAACTGCGCCGGGAAATCGGGAAGGAAAAGAGGTCCATGGCGGAGGTGGCGGTGGATGAGGGGTTGGAAAAACTCGTGGCCGAAACGGTGACCGCGGGTCTGCAGGAAGCCTACCAAATCCCCCGGAAACTGGAGCGCTATGCCATGATCGATGCCCTTCGGGAGAAGGCCGTGAAGACTTGCGCCGTGAAGGCCGCCGGTGCCGACGATCCCGCCCCGGTTGCCGATCCCGTCCTGGTTTCCCAGGTCATCCGCATCTTCGAAACCCTGGACCGGAAGATCCTCCGGGAGAAGATCCTGAAGGAAAAACGGCGGATCGACGGCCGCTCCTTCACCGATATCCGGCCCATCTCCGCCGAAGTCGGCCTGCTGCCCCGGGTTCACGGTTCCGCCCTCTTCAACCGGGGTGAGACCCA
Organism: Syntrophales bacterium; assembly: GCA_035448805.1. Classification (GTDB taxonomy): domain Bacteria; phylum Desulfobacterota; class Syntrophia; order Syntrophales; family UBA8958; genus UBA8958. The sequence continues at coordinate 10,629 of DAOTJR010000025.1, read as the reverse complement.
GGCCCTGGCCTCCATGACCCTGGGGACGTCGTCGGACGAACAGCGGATCGATTTCATCGGCGGTGAAGAACGGCGGACCTTTATCCTCCATTACAACTTCCCCCCCTACTCGGTAGGGGAGGCGAAGCGGCTCGGCAGCCCCGGGAGGAGGGAAATCGGCCACGGCAACCTGGCCCGCCGGGCGTTGGCGCCGGTTCTGCCCGGTGCGGACGCTTTTCCCTATACGATCCGCATTGTTTCCGAAATCCTGTCCTCCAACGGTTCGTCTTCCATGGCGACTGTCTGTGGCGGCTGCCTGTCCCTCATGGACGGCGGCGTGCCCATCAAGGCCCCGGTCGGGGGCATCGCCATGGGCCTTCTCAGCGAAGGGGACGACGTGGTGATCCTCTCCGACATCCTTGGCGACGAAGACCATGCCGGGGATATGGACTTCAAGGTCTGCGGTACGAAGAACGGCGTCACCGCCATGCAGATGGACATCAAGATCGACAACCTCACGGAGGACATCCTCAAGCGGGCGCTCCGGCAGGCCCGGGAGGGCCGGATCCATATCATCGACAAGATGCTGGAGGCGCTTGCCGCCCCCCGGGCGGATATCTCCCCCTACGCCCCCCGGATCACCACCGTGAAGGTGAAACCGGAAAAGGTCCGGGATGTCATCGGCAGCGGCGGGAAGAACATCCGACAGATCGTCAGTGAAACCGGCGTGACCATCGACGTGGAAGACGACGGCACGGTCACCATTGCCTCCGTGGATGCCGAGGCGGCGGCCCGGGCCGTGGCCATGGTCCGCTGGCTTACCGAAGAGGCGGAAATAGGCCGGATCTATACCGGTACGGTGAAGAAGGTCGTCGATTTCGGCGCCTTTGTGGAGATCCTTCCCGGCACGGAAGGTCTGGTGCATATCTCCCAGCTCGCCAAAAACAGGGTCAACAAGGTGACGGACGTGGTCAACGAAGGAGATGAGATCATGGTCAAGGTCATCGAGATCGACAAGCAGGGGAAGATCCGCCTGAGCAGGAAGGAAGCTTTGGGGGAGAATGTATCGTAAAACCATCCTGGAAAACGGACTGCGCGTCGTCTCGGAAGAGATCGCTCATGTCCGCTCCGTATCCATCGGTATCTGGGTCGAATGCGGTTCCCGTTACGAAAACGTGGAGAACAACGGGATCGCCCATTTTATCGAGCATATGCTCTTCAAGGGGACGGAGCGCCGGAGCGCCTTCGACATCGCCGCGGACATCGATTCCGTGGGCGGCGTCATGAACGCCTTCACGAGCAAGGAGCTGACCTCCCTGTACATCAAGATCCCCGATTACCATCTCGGGCTGGCGGTCGATCTCCTTGCCGATGTTTTCAATAATTCCCGCTTCGACGAAACGGAGATCGCCAAAGAGAAATCCGTCGTCCTCCAGGAGATCAGCATGCTGGAAGACTCCCCCGACGATTATATCCATGATTTCTTCGAGGCCAATTTCTGGCAGAAAGACCACTTGGGGATGCCGGTTCTGGGGACCAGGGAGCGGGTGGAGAGCTTTACCAGGGATGACCTGCAGGGGTTTTTCCGGAGTCGGTATCGGGGCCGGAACGTTGTGCTCACGGCGGCGGGTCACCTGCAGCACGACGTCTTCTTGGGGCTGGTGAGGCAGGCCTTCGGGGAGATGGGCGGCGATGCGGCGCGGAACGGCTTTGCGACCCCGAGTGTGACCGCGAACATCTCCGTCCTGGAGAAGGATCTCGAACAGGTCCATATGATGATCGGCACCCTCGCCCCCTCCTCGGTCAGTGCCGACCGCCACGCCGGATTTCTCATGAACGCCGTGCTGGGAGGGAGCATGAGCTCCCGGCTGTTCCAGGAAATCCGGGAAAAGAGGGGGCTGGCCTATGCCGTCCATTCCTATATCACCCCGTATATGGATACGGGGATGCTGGCGGTCTATGTCGGAACGGGGAAAGAGGAGGTTCCGCAGGTTTTGGGGTTGATCATCGACGAAATGATTCGCCTGACAAAACAACCCCTTACCGCAAAGGAACTCCAGGGGGCGAAGGAACTTATCAAGGGTAATTTTCTCCTTTCCATGGAGAGTACGGACAATCGAATGACCCGGTTGGCGAAAAACGAGATCTGTTTCGGCCGTCATGTCGCCCCCGAAGAGGTGACCGCCGCCATCGACGCCGTCACTCCGGAAGATGTCCTGGTTTTGGCGCAAGAGTTGTTCAACCCCAGTACGATCTCCATCGCCGCCATCGGCCCGGTGTCGGAGCGGGATCTGACCATGCATGTCCTGAAGGGATAGGCGCGAGGCAGTCGGCAATTGCGGGAAGCCGTCGAGATAGATATCATGCAACTGCCGGGAAGCGAGGATCTGCCCCTGCCCCGTTACATGACGGAGCATGCCGCCGGTATGGACATCTGCGCCGCCGTTGTCGGGGAAACCACCATCCCCCCCGGATGCCGGGCGGTGGTTCCCACCGGCATCGCCGTTGCCCTTCCCGCCGGCTACGAAGCCCAGATCCGGCCCCGGAGCGGCCTGGCCATGAAACACGGCGTGACCCTCGTCAACGCCCCCGGGACTATCGACGCCGATTACCGGGGGGAGATAAAACTCCTGCTGATCAATCATGGCGAAGCCCCCTTTACCGTCCAAAGGGGCGACCGGGTGGCGCAGATGGTGATCCAGCGGGTGTGCCGCGGGCAGTGGCGGTGCCGTGAAAAGCTGTCGGCCACGGGGAGGGGGACGGGGGGCTTCGGCCATACCTGACGACGGCTCCACAACGGCCGTCTCGTCCCGGCTCCCAAAACGGGCGCCGGTCGCGGCCGTCCTTGCCTATGGGGGAGATTTGTAGCGCGTAAAGTCTTTTTGAGGTTGACCGCATGAAGAAAAACAGGGTGAGCAAGACCTACCAGGAGATCAACGAGAAGATCCGTCAGGGCAAGGCGGTGGTGGTGACCGCGGAAGAGATGATCGACGTGGTGGAACGCCACGGCGAGGTGGAGGCGGCCCGACGGGTGGATGTGGTGACCACGGGAACCTTCAGCCCCATGTGCTCCTCCGGGGCCTTCCTGAACTTCGGCCACACCTCGCCGAAGATCAAGGCGGCCCGGGTCTGGCTCAACGACGTCCAGGCCTACGGGGGCCTGGCGGCGGTGGACTGCTATCTCGGGGCCACGGAGGTGGCGGAGGGGGATCCTCTCAACAGCGTCTATCCGGGCGAGTTCAACTACGGCGGCGGCCATGTCATCGAAGACCTGGTGGCGGGCAACGTGGTCCGGCTGCGCCTGGAAGGCTATGGAACGGACTGCTATCCCGCCCGGAAGCAGGAAAAGAACATGACCCTTTCCGACATGCGGGACGCCATCCTCTTCAACCCCCGCAATGCCTACCAGAATTACAGTTGCGCCGTGAACATGTCGGACAAGACGATCTATACCTATATGGGGATGCTGCGCCCCCGCATGGCCAACGCCAACTATGCCACGTCGGGTCAATTGAGTCCCCTGTTCAACGATCCCTTTTACCGCACCATCGGTCTGGGAACGAGGATCTTCCTGGGCGGCGCCCAGGGATACGTGGCCTGGCAGGGCACCCAGCACAACCCCCATGCCCTCCGGGGGAAGAACGGTGTCCCCCGGGAGGGTGCCGGCACCCTGGCCACGATCGGCAACCTCAAGGAGATGTCGCCCCAGTGGCTGGTGGGGGCCAGCATGCTGGGCTACGGCGTGTCCCTGTACGTGGGGATAGGTATTCCCATTCCCATCCTCGACGAGGAGATGGCGCGCTTTACCGCGGTCCGGGACAGCGATATCTACACCCAGATTTACGATTACAGCATGGATTATCCCAAGGGAGAGCTCAAGAGCCTGGGGGAGGTTAGTTATCGGGACCTGAGGAGCGGAGAAATCGTCCTGAACGGCAAGAAGGTCGCCACGGCCCCTTTGTCCAGCTATTACAAAGCCCGGGAAATCGCTGTGATTTTGAAGGAGTGGATTGAGAGAGGAGACTTTCTGCTCGGTGAACCTCAACAGCTCCTGCCGACGGTTTGAAGAGCGAAAAAAAATTTTTTGAAGATGCTATTATTTCTGTTGCTAAGAAAGGGATTTTATTTTACATTGGCCACAAATTGATCATTAAAAAGCAGATATCATGAAATTCGGGCGTTATGTGCTGGTATTGGCTTTGTTGATCGGCGCCTTGATGATCTTCGGCAACCGGGGCCTGATCGATAATTATAAAATGCGGGAGCAACTAAAGTCCCTACGCAAGATCAACCATGAAATCGCACAGGAAAACAAGGAATTGCAGAAAACCGCCCATTACCTGCGAACCGATCTTGCCTACATTGAAATGGTGGCCCGCAACGATCTGGAAATGGTCAAGAAGGGGGATCTGGTTTATAGAAACGCCAAATAATCACGAGCGCTGAAAAAATGATCGACTTCAAGTCACTTTTTGCCAAGAAAAAGGAGCAGGGAGGGGCGGCACCCGGAGCCCCGGCCAAAGGGAAGGAAAGCGGCGCCGCCACGTTGAAGGACAGCAAGCTGGGCAAGAGTCTGCAAAACTTGTCCCAGTTCGATCTCAAGGCCCTCTTTTCCGGAAAAAAACAGTTCGTCGGTCTCGACATCGGCTCCAGTTCCCTGAAATTAGTGGAAATCCTTGGTGAAAAGGGATCCTATACGATGAACCGCTTTCTCATGGCTCCCCTGGAGAAAGGGGTTATCGTGGATGGGGTCGTGGCGGAAGTCGATACCCTTGCCGAAGCGATCAAAGCGCTTTTCAAGAATTCCGGCTGCCAGAAGAAGGAGATCGTCGCCTCTTTATCCGGCCATAACGTCATCATCAAAAAGGCCCCTTTCCCCCAGATGGAGGAAAAAGAACTCCAGGAGACCATCCGCGACGAGGCAAGCAAGTACCTCCCCTTCGACAACATGGACGACGTGAATTTCGATTTTCAGGTGCTGGGGCCCAGCGCGAACAACCCCCATCTCAACGATGTCATCATTGTGGCTACCAAAAAGGAAATGATGGACGGGTATGTGGAGGCCGTCGAACTGGCCGGCCTGTCCCTAGCCATCATGGACGTGGATTCCTTCGCCCTGGAAACGATGTACATGGAGAATTACGATTTCGAAGAGAAGGATGTGGTCGTCATCGCGAACATCGGCGCCAGCATCACCAATCTCAATGTCATGCGCAACGCCACCTCCATCTTTACGCGGGACTTTACCATGGGCGGCAATATGATCACCGAGGCCATAGAATCCCAGTTCGGGGTGTCCACCGCGGATGCGGAAAAGATCAAGCTCTTTGGCCCCGAAGGGGACGAATACACCAAGGGGGAGTTTTTCCGCAACACCCTCATGTATCTGGCCGATCCCATCTGTGGGGAGATCGAACGTTCCATCGATTATTTTCGTTCCACTTACAGCGACGAAGACATCAAACTGGTGCTGCTGGCCGGCGGCGGGGCCAATATTCCCGGAATCACAAGCGATCTTACCCAGCGGTTGTCCGTGCCCGTGGAGATCATCAACCCGTTCCGAAAGATCGCTTACAACCGCAAGACCCTGGATGACGACTACATCAAAGAGATCGCCCCCATTGCCGCCGTCGGGGTGGGGCTGGCGTTGAGAAAGCTGGGGGACAAATGATACGGATCAATCTTCTCCCCTATCATGAAAAGGCCAAGAAGGAATCCCAGGCGAAGCAGATCATCATTATCGCCGGCTCCCTGATCATCTTTCTCTTGATTGTCGGGGCCGTCCATTTCTGGATCACCGTCTCGGTGAGTTCCCTGGAAAAAGAGGTCAAAGCCAAGGAAGAGAGGATTGTCGTCCTCAAAAAGATCATCGGCGAGGTGGAACAGATCCGGAACGAAAAGCGGGTCCTGGAGAGGAAACTGGGGGTCATCCAGAATCTCGAGAAGAGCCGCGACTATCCGGTCCGCCTCTTTGCCGACGTCGCCAGTCAGGTGCCCACGAAGGACGTCTGGCTGGAGAAGCTCACCCAGAGCGGCCAGTCTCTCGCCGTAGAAGGCAGGGCGCGGGACAATTTCGCCGTCGTGCGGTTCATCAAGAATATGGAAGTGTCCATGTATATCCAGTCCGTGGAACTCGTTTCCTCCAAGCAGACGGAGGTGTCGGGGATGAAACTCCAGCAGTTTGTCCTTTCCTGTGTACTGAAGAGTGGTGTGTAGGCTATGGCGATCACTGCGGAAGATCTGAAAAAAATCTCGCCGAAGATGCTGGCGGCCCTCCTGGCCGTGGCGTTTCTGCTCCTCGGTTATTTCTACTGGTTCTTCCTTTTCAATCCCGCTTGGGAGAAACGTTCCGCCTTGCAGACCAAAACGGCGGATCTGGCCCAGGAGATTGCGGAAAAAGAGCGGATCGCCGGGCAAAAAGATAAATATCTCAAGGAAGTAGCGCTTTTGAAAGAGGCCTTCGTCATCGCTTTGGCCAAGCTTCCCGATCAGCGGGAGATTCCGGGACTTTTACAGGCCGTGTCCCTGGCGGGGAAGACGGCGGGAATCGAGTTCCTGCTCTTTGAGCCGAAGCCCCCGGAGAAGCCCCCCGAGCAGCCGGCGGGAAAAGGGGCGGAGGTAAGGGCCAATTTGAAACCGTCGGACCAGCGGGCCGAACAGCAGAAGCCCGGGGAGGCGGCCAAGGGCGCTCCCAAACCCCCGGCGGCGCCGGAGCGGTTCTATGAGGAGATCCCGGTGCGGGTGAACGTCACCGGCGGGTTCAACAACATGGTCTATTTCTTCGACAGGGTCGCGAAACTGCCCCGGATCGTCAATATCGAGGATATCAGCTTCGGCGACGCCAAGGATGTGCCGGGGCGGGGGCGGCTGGTCAATACTACCTGTACGGTCAAGACCTATATGTTTACGGAAAAAGTGGAGAAAAAGGGCGGGAAAAAGGATGAGAAGAAGAAGTAGGCTGCTGTGGCCGGCGATCATGGCGGTAATATTTCTCCTGGCGGGGTCGGGTTGGTCCGCACCGCCGCCGGATACAAAGCCCGCTTCGGTCCCCGCCCCGGCGGCGGCGCCGGAGCCCCGGCCGGTCTTTACTTTCAATCCCGCGGGCAAGCCGGACCCCTTCAAACCGTTTGTAGAGGCGGAGCTGGCAATGCGCAAACGCCTGGAGCTGGCGAAAAAGAAGAATCTGCCCGTTTCACCCCTGCAGCGGGCGGGGGTGGAGAGCTTCCGGCTCCTGGGCATCGCCGGAAACAACACCAAGCGACTGGCGCTCATTCAGGACGCCGCCGGGAGACCGTATTATTTATCCGTGGATACGTACATCGGGCTTCATAACGGCAGGGTGGTGGCAATACGCAGTGACCGGGTCGTGGTGGAGGAGCCGGTACCGACGAAGGTCAGCCGGAAGGGGAAAACCCGGATTATAGAAATGAAGCTTCGCAAAGAAGGAGAAGAGGGGAGACCATGAACGGACACTTATCATGGACTTGCTGGGTGATGATCGGCGTCTTGCTTTTTGGAGTTATCGGCACCGCCGCGGGGGCGCCGGCACCGGGTTCCGGGGAGCAGCCAAATCCGGCCGCGGCTGCGACACTGAAAGCGGACAGCCAGACGGGTTATCTGGAGGACATCCGGTTCGAGAGGGCGGCGGGCAAGGAGCGGGTGATTATCATGCTTTCCCGGCAGGCCGGTGTCCAGATCGACGCGAAGGGCGAGACGGCACTGCTGTTGAGGATACCCAATACCTTCGTGCCGGAAGACCTCCGCAAACCCCTGGGGCAGGGGTCGCTGGCCAGTGTCCTCCGGGCCTTCCCCAGCCAGGGACGGGAGGATGGCAAGCCCCTGGCCCTGATCACCATCGATCTCCCGCAGCGCCGCCCCTACTTGGTGAAACAGGAGGGAAACAACGTCGTCATCGATTTCCAAGTGGGCGCTCGGCCGGCCGGTGACGACGCCAAAAGTACCGCCGCTGCCGCCGGCGTTTCTTCCCCGGGCAAGACCGTCCCGGCGGCGGGTAAAGCCGTCTCCGCCCCGGCCGGCGGGGCCGCCGACACGGCAAAGAAGGAGGACACCCCCGCCGCCGCCGTCCCGGGCGGACCGAAATACACCGGACAGAAAATCAGCATCGATTTCCACGACGCGGATCTCCGGGCCGTACTCCGGCTCCTGGGCGAGCAGGCGGGGAAAAGCATCGTGACCAGCCCCGAGGTGAAGGGCACGATTACGATCAGCATGCAACAGGTTCCCTGGGATCAGATCCTGGATACGATTCTGGACCTTTACAGTCTGACCATGCGTGAAGAGGGAAGCGTCATCACCATTTTGTCCCTGGACAAGGCCCAAAAGGATGAAAAGGCCCGCCAGGATGCCCTCAAGGCGCGTAAGGAGGCCGAAGAAGCGGCCAAAAAGGCGGCCACCGAAGCCGATCTCGAAAAGGGTAAATTAAGGCAGCTCATGATCGAGGCGAAGATCCTGGAAGTGAACGAGACTTTCATTCGTGAGATCGGCGTCCGGTGGGGCGGGGGAGTAAAAACGGATATAGGAAACGGCGACTATTATTCCCTGGGTTTGCTCGGAGGGACATATCCGTTGGCGACCCCCATCACAAAACTGAATACCGGCGTCGCCCTGACCAGAGACGCCCTGGCCTTGAGCATGGGAAGCGCCATGCTCCCCTCGCTGGGGATTATTATGGGCGGCGCGAACGCGGTTCTGCAGGCGCAGATAGCGGCCATCGAAGAAAACGACTCCGGGAGGGTCTTGTCCTCTCCACGGGTCCTTACCCAGGATAAGCAAAAAGCGACCATTGAACAGGGCGAGGAGATCCCCCTCGTGACACCGGCCACCGCCAACAATCCGGCGACGACCACCTACCGGAAGGTACCCCTGACCCTGGAAGTAACACCGCAAATCTCGAGCGACAATCACATCCTCCTGACGATCCTGGCAAAAAATGAAAGGGTGAACAGGTCGGAGAAAGATGCCCAGGGTAATTATCCTTTCTATACGAGTAAGGTGGATTCCAAGATTCTGGTCAAGGACGGCGATACGATCGTCATCGGCGGCATCACGAGGACGGAGGACACGAAAAGCGTAACGGGCGTACCCTGGTTGTCCCAGATCCCCTTTATCGGCTGGCTGTTCAAGTATGAAGAGATTCAGAAAGTCAAGCGGGAACTCCTGATTTTCGTTACCCCGCGGATCATCAAAGCGGAAGAGGCGGCGCATACCCGGATGTAACGGTTTCTCTCGTGCCGGGAAGAGAGGGACGATGGACGCCGCTAAACAAAAGGATTTCCGGATCGATCAGGCGTCGGAGACATAAGTTTTGGCAAAGAATAAAAATTGTTTTACAGGGGCCATGTTGATTATCGCACTGATGAGCTTGGTCAGTGCCTGTGACAATAACCTGGGGAAACCGGCGGATAAAATTCCCCCCACCGTTCCCAATGGAGTTTCCATCACCGCCCTTTCTCCACCGGCCGTGAAAATAGACTGGCATCCCGCGGCGGATGACCTGTCCGGCGTGAAGGGATATATAATATACCGTGACGGGAAGTTTCTTAAGAAAGTAGCGGAGACATCATTTATCGACAACGACGTGACGCCGAAAAAGAAAATCTGTTATCGCGTTTCCACCATCGATAACGCCGGCAACGAGTCGCCCCCAAGTACGGAAGTATGCGCGATCTTATGATTTGTAAGGCAATGAGCCATGTCCCTTTTGACTAAGGATGAGGTAAGAATGATGAGAGTCAAGGCTTCTCGAGCGATTGTTTTTATGACGATAATCTGCCTTATCGCGGCTCTGGGTGGTTGTGGAAGCAGCGATCCCAGTCAGTCGGGATCTTCGGGCGGCGGCGGATTGTTTGCTTCTATTGCGGGCTTTGTTGTCGACGGCTACATCAGCGGCGCCAAGATCCAGGCTTATCAAATCAACGCTAACGGTACGAAAGGGGCGGCGGTCGGTAGTTCGACAACTTCCGATGCTACCGGCGCCTACAGCCTGAACCTCGGCAACTACACAGGGCCGGTCTTGATCGAAAGCAGTGGTGGTTCCTACACCGATTGGGCTACCGGCGCCGTGGTGAACATTCCCGCCGCCGGTGTTATGCGGGCGGTTGTTCCAAATGTGAGCGCCTCCACGCCACTGACGGTACACATAACGCCTCTTACTTATATGGCGGCCCAGCGGGCGCTGCAGGATATCGCCGTGAATGGTACCGCGGCGGCCACGGCCATCAGTAACGCCAATAACCAGATCAGTAAATATTACGGCAGCTTCAATATCTTAACCGATAAGCCCATCAACCCTACCGTGGCCGGTTCCGCGGCGGGGGTGTCGCAGACACAAGTGGATTACGGCATGGTCCTGGCCGGTATTTCCCAGACTGCCAGCGACAAGGCATGGCAACCTTTTTCTCTTGTCACCGCCCTGGCGCTGGATGCCACCGACGGCACATTCGACGGCAAACAGGGCACGACACAGTTAACCGTGGCCAAGAACGCCGGCGGTACGGATAATTTGCCGGCGACCGCCGGTAAAACGGATATGGCCAACGAGATCGACACTTTTCAAAAGTCAGGCCAGAACAAGTCCGGAGGGACGACGACGCCGGCGATCATCAATGATCTGAAAGCTACTTCCGGCAC
>DAOTJR010000024.1:0-38666 GCA_035448805.1 Syntrophales bacterium | reverse complement strand
CCACACCCTGGCCTACAAGGGCATGGGGCTCTTCCCCGGCTACGACGCCAATCTGCCCACCCAGTTGTGGATTGCCGCCCGGGCCGTGGAAAGCGCCACCCTGGTCGTCGCGCCGTTCCTCATGGGGCGGTCCCTGAAGATGGGAAAGGTCTTCGCCTTTTACCTGTTTCTGACGGCGGCGCTGCTGGCCGCAGTCTTTTCCGGTCACTTTCCCGACTGCTTTGTCGAAGGCAAAGGCCTGACGCCGTTCAAAATCATCAGCGAGTACGTCATTTGCCTCCTGCTGCTCCTGGCGGCATTTCTCCTCTACCGGCGGCGGGACGCCTTCGCGCCGCATGTCCTCCGGCTGCTCACGGGCGCGATCGTCGCGACCATCGTCGCCGAGCTGGCCTTCACCTTTTATATCAGTGTTTACGGCCTCTCCAACCTGATCGGTCATCTTTTCAAGATCATCGCCTTTTTCCTCATCTACCGGGCCATTATCGTCACCGGTCTGCAGGAACCTCTGGAACTGATCTTCCGGGAGCTGAAGGAAAACGAGGACAGGTACCGCCGGGAACGCAACCGCGCCCAACAGTACCTGGACATCGCCGGGGCGCTCATCGCCGCCCTCGACGCCGGGGGACGGGTGCTCCTCATGAACCGGCGGGGGCGGGAGATCGTCGGCTACACCGAGGAGGAGATCGTGGGCGCGAGCTGGATCGACCTGGTCATCCCGCCGGAGGAAAGACCGGCCAGGAGAAAGACGCTGGAGGAGATTGTAGCCGGGACCATATCGCCGGAGGGAAGCATGGAAAGATCTATTTTGACCAAGAGCGGCGCCCGGCGCCTCGTCGCCTTTCAATATGCCCGCATCCGGGACGAAGAGGGAAACGGCGCCGGTGTTCTCATCTCCGGTCGGGACGTTACGGAACAGCGGGCGGCGGAGGAGGCCATCCAACGGCTTGCCTTTTATGACGCCCTCACGGGGCTGCCGAACCGGCGCCTCCTGGCGGACCGGATGGAAAAGGCCCTCGCCCGGGCGGCGCGCCACCGGGGAAAGCTCGCCGTGATGATGATGGATCTGGACAAGTTCAAGAACGTCAACGACACCCTCGGCCATGCCGTGGGCGATCTGTTGCTCAAGGCCGTGGGCGACCGCCTCAGCGCCGGCATGCGGCGCATGGACACGATCGCCCGCCTGGGGGGCGACGAATTCCTCATCCTCCTGCCCGAGCTGGAAAATGTTCAGGACTGCCGGGTAATCGCCGCCAAGATCCTGTCCCTTTTCGAATCCGCCTTTTTCCTGGGGGACAGGAGTCTGGTCATCTCCACCAGCATGGGCACCGCCGTCTATCCCGACGACGGGGAGGACATGGACACCCTCCTCAAAAACGCCGACATCGCCATGTACCGGGCCAAGGAACAGGGCCGGAACCGGATGGTGATGTTTTCCGGTTCCGGGGGATAACAAACGCCGGCATCATCCCGCCGCGCCCAAAGTTCGTCGATTGCCCCGGCTATTTCAGATACGCGGGCAGTTGCTTCAGATCCTTACCGGCAAAACTGCAGGGCATGCCGCAGGTCCGGCAGGGGGTCTTGGCGGCCGGCAGGGGCGGTTCCCCCTTGATCTTCTGTTCGACGAACTTCAGGCACTTGTTGACCTTGGCATCGGGACCTTCCACGGCGATGGTCACGCAGCCTTCCGCCCCGCCCCAGCCGCCGGAGGCGAAATGCACGGCATAGATATCGAAGAGGGTCTCGACGGCGTCGAGCTCCGTGAAAACCCGGCCGTCGGCCACGCAGGCCATGCCCACCCGGGCGCCGATGGATTTGCCCAGGCTCATTGTTCCCCCGAACTGCGCCGCCGCCTCCACGGAGGGGATCATCTTTTCCAGACCGATCGGGTAGATGATCTCCAGCCCCCGGGCCTTCATGGCCATGTAGAACTGACCCATCGTCCCGCCCGTGGGGCTGGCCATGCAGACGCCCACGTTGCCGTCGCCGTCGAGGGCGTTGCCTCCCTTCAGGAGGATGTCCCCGGGGCCGAGCTTGTCGAGGACCGCCCCGGGCTCCACAGCCAGCGGCTCGCCCTTGTGAAAGGTCACCGGCTGGGTCCGTTCCTCGGCGCCCAGGACGCACAGAACGCCTTTGATCACCTGCCCGGCCACATATCCCTCTTTCTTGACCTTTTTACCCAGCAACTCCTCGAGGATATAGGCGTTTGTCGAACCCCTCCCGACGAGGAGGTAGCCGTTCTGTTTGGCATGCTGAATCTCGGGGAGGGCCGCGACGCCCTTGCCGATGAGCCGTTTGGATTCCGCCGGGGTCAAGGTGAATAATGCCTGCATGTTTCCATCTCCTTTCTTGGTTGGCGATCCACGCCACCGCGGTGGCGCTTGGACAAAGAGTAAATACGGTCAACTCGCTCGGCGAAGCAGTTTTCTCGCTGCCGAGATTTGGGACAGGCCTTGATTTTCTTAACCTATCGGGGGCTCTTTTGCAAATACAATTCAGATCTTTGCCGGCGGCGGCGGTTTTCCTTGACACGTCCTGCCGCCGTGTTTATATTCCTGCGGGAAAGAGAAAAATCATGAGGTGAGGTAGGGGAAATGAAGCGTATTCTGCTCTTTATTGCGACAAACATCGCCATCGTTCTGGTGCTGAGCATCGTCCTGCATATCCTCGGCGTGGACAGGATCCTCGCTGCGGGCGGCGGGTTGAACATGACGAGCCTCCTGTTGTTTGCCGCCGTTTTCGGTTTCGGGGGTTCCCTGATCTCTCTGGCCATGTCCAAGTGGACGGCCAAGCGGCTTACCGACGCCCAGGTCATCGAATCACCCCGGAACGAGTTGGAAGCCTGGCTGCTCAACACCGTGAAAAGGCAGGCCATGGCGGCCGGGATCGGCATGCCGGAAGTGGCCGTATACGACGCCCCCGACGCCAACGCCTTCGCTACGGGCATGAACAAGGATTCGGCCCTGGTGGCGGTAAGCACGGGACTGCTGCGGATCATGCCCCGGGAGGAAGTGGAGGCGGTCCTGGGTCACGAAATCAGCCATGTGGCCAACGGTGACATGGTAACCCTCGCCCTGATCCAGGGGGTGGTGAATACCTTTGTCATCTTCTTCTCCCGCGTCGTCGGTCATTTCATCGACCGCGTCGTCTTCAAGACGGAAGAGGAACACGGCCCCGCCTTTTTCATCACCACCATCGTGGCCCAGTTGGTGTTCGGCGTTCTGGCCAGTATCATCGTCATGTGGTTCAGCCGTCAGCGGGAGTTCCGGGCCGACGCCGGCAGCGCGGCCCTGGAAGGGCGCGGGAAGATGATCGCCGCCCTCCGCCGTCTCCAGCGGACCGCCGAGCTGCCCCATCTACCCGAGCAGATGGCGGCCTTCGGTATTGCCGGGGGCCGGGGTTCCGGCTTCCGGAAGCTGTTCATGACCCACCCCCCCCTGGAGGAGCGTATCGCGGCCCTCGAAGCGGCGCCCTGAACGACGCCTGCTTTTCACGCCGTCCCGAAGCGGACCGGCAGGGTCATCCCGTGTTCCTCCCCCAGGGCACGGGCCAGATTCATGAAGGTGTCGGGCAGGGGAACTTCCCGATCCCGGATGAGGATGCCCAGGCTGTCCGCCCGGGTAAGCAGGGCGGGATTTTCAATGCCTTCCCTGCTGTCGCAGAGAAACTGGACCCGCAGGGCGTCCGAGAGGGGCCCCCGGAGTTCGGGATGGTCTTCCGCCAGGCGGCGCAGTTCCGTCGCGATGAGTTCTTTATGGACGATGCCGAACGTTCGGAACGGTTCTTCCGGGTTCGGCGTCCCGAAGAGCTCGTTGATCACGGCGCCGATGAGCTGATTGACGAAAAGCCGCTCCTGCCGGGGATAACGTGCCGCGAACTCCCCTTTCAGGGTCTTGAAAAGGACCATCTTGACAATGTGCACCCCGTCCCTCAAGATGGGGTGCAGCCGGTTTTCTTCTTTCACGGTGCCGACACCTCCCCCGGATTACGCATATCTTCACACGTGGAAGCGGAAGGAGATAATATCCCCGTCCTGCACGACGTATTCCTTGCCCTCCAGGCGCAGCTTCCCCGCCGCCTTGGCGGCGGCCAGGGTCCCGCCGCAGGCGATGAAGTCGTCGTAACTCACGACCTCCGCCTTGATGAAACCCCGCTCGAAATCTTTATGAATCGCCGCGGCGGCCCGGGGGGCCTTGACGCCCCGGGGAATCACCCAGGCCTTCACCTCGTCCTCCCCGACGGTGAAATAGGTGATCCGCCCCAGGAGGCGAAAGGCAGCCCGGATGATCCTCAGAAACGCCGGCTCGGACATGTGGAGCGATTCCAGGAATTCCTGCTGTTCCTCCCGGGACAGTCCCGCCATTTCCGCCTCCAGTTCGCCACAAAAGCCGATGACATGCTCGGCAAGCCCCGTCTCCTCCCGGAAGGCCGCCGTTGTTCCAAGACGGTCTTCGGAAAGGTTAAGCACCACCAGTTCCGGCCGGAGGCTCCAAAAGGAGAAACTGCGCAGGGCCCGGCGCTCGTCTTCGCTCAGGGGCAGCTCCCGCAGGGGGCGTCCCTGCTCCAACTGGTCCTGGAGGCGGGGCAGGAGCTCCATCTGGAGTAATTCCGGCGGCTTGAGGGCCTTCCGGGGTACCCGCCGGAGGCGCTCCCGGCGGTTTTCCACCACCTGGAGGTCGGAAAGGATCAGTTCGTCCTCCAGGTGGTGCCACCGGGAGACCATTTCCTGCAAGTCCGCGGCGGTGAAACCGTCCACCACATGGAGGAGCCCGTCGGCCCCGGCCAGGGTCTGACGCACCGCCTCCCAGGCCTTCTCCCCGTCGGCGTGGACATCCACGAAAGGGGCCTTCGCCGGCGAGATCTTGGCCGGTTGAAATATCGAGACCAGGCGGTCGAACCGTTCGTCGGGAACGGACGCCTGACCGCGGACGCAGTTTTCCCCATGGACATCCCGACTGCGGATACCCGTCATGATCTCGAAAAGAGAGCTCTTCCCGCTCTGGGGAAGGCCTAAGATACCCATTTCCATAACAATTCACCGTCTGCTCGACAAAATCGCCCCCGCCGGCAGCCCCTCCGTTTCCGGAAAGGCAATGCCGCCGCTCCCCCGCCTGCCGTCCGGGACGGCGCCCCATATCATCACCGTCCCGCCTTTTCAAGCAAAAAATCGCCCTGGTGCCCCGGATAGATTCGCTGCCGGCAGGGAATTCCCGAAACATCCTCCCCGGCAAGGCGGGCAGGGGAGCGGCTGTCGCTTATAAACCCTTCGTGCCGGGGCGGGACAGGATTTTCCGTCCCCCCCGCCGGGAGGCGGAGGAAAATAACTTTTGACGGTTTGGCCCCGTGCCTGTTTTAACCATTGAATCGGAACGGATTATATTGTAGAAGTTCTCAACGGATCAGGCTGTTTCCGCCACTGCAAATCCATCAGGAAAAGGAGATTCGCTCCATGGGGATGACCATCACGGAAAAGATTCTGGCGGCGCACACGGACCTCGAGGAGGTCCATCCGGGGATGCTGATCAACGCCCGGGTGGACATCGCCCTGGGACACGACGTCACGGCCCCCATCGCCATCGCGGAATTCAAAAAGTCCGGCGGGCGCAAGGTCTTTGACCGGGGCCGGGTCGTCCTCGTCGCCGACCATTTCACCCCCAACAAAGACATCAAATCCGCCCAGCAAGTCAAGATCATGAGGGATTTCGCCCGGGAGCACAAGCTCGCCCATTATTACGAAGGGGGGAAGGCGGGGGTCTGTCACGTCCTGCTCCCCGAGCAGGGGATCGTCCTCCCCGGCGACCTCATCATCGGCGCCGACAGCCACACCTGCACCTATGGCGCCCTGGGGGCCTTCGCGACGGGCGTGGGCAGCACGGATCTGGCGGCGGCCATGCTGACCGGGGAGCTGTGGTTCCGGGTTCCCGAGACGATCAAGATCGTCCTGACGGGTAAGCTCAACAAATGGGTTGGGGGGAAGGATCTGATCCTCGCTATCATCGGCCGGATCGGTGTGGACGGGGCCACCTACCAGGCCATGGAATTCACCGGCGAAACCGTGGGCGACCTGTCCATGGCGGACCGTTTCACCATGGCCAACATGGTCATCGAGGCGGGGGCCAAAAACGGCATCTTCGCCCCCGACGCCGTCACGGAGGAGTACGTCAAATACCGGGCGGAGCGGGATTATACCTTCTATTTCCCCGATCCCGACGCCCACTACGCCCGGGTACTGGAGATCGACGTTTCCCAAATCGAACCCCAGGTGGCCTTTCCCCATTTGCCTTCCCATGTCAAGGGGTTGAGCAGGGTCGGCTCCGTGAAGATCGACCAGGTCTTCATCGGCTCCTGCACCAACGGCCGCATGGAGGATCTGCGCCTGGCCGCCGGCATCCTGAAGGGCAGGGAAGTGGCGCCGTACGTGCGCCTCGTCGTCATCCCCACGACCCCGGAGATCTACCGCACCGCCCTGGCCGAGGGGCTCTTCGACATCTTCCTTGCCGCCGGGGCCGTCATCGGCCCGCCGACCTGCGGACCGTGCCTGGGGGGACACATGGGCATCCTCGCCGACGGCGAACGGGCCGTGGCCACCACCAACCGGAACTTTGTCGGCCGTATGGGACATCCGGGCAGCGAGGTCTATCTGGCCAACCCGGCGGTGGCGGCGGCTTCGGCCGTCCTGGGGCGGATCGCCGGGCCCGATGAAATCAAGGGGGCGCACAAGCTATGAAATATACAGGGAAAATTTGGAAGTTCGGCGATCACGTCAACACCGACCTGATCATCCCGGCCCGCTATATCAACAGTTCCGACCCGGACTATCTTGCCGCTCACTGCATGGAAGACGCCGACCCGGATTTTGCGAAGCAGGTGCGCCCCGGCGACATCATCGTGGCCGGGGATAACTTCGGCTGCGGCTCCTCCCGGGAACACGCCCCCATCGCCATCAAGGCGGCGGGAATCGCCGGCGTCGTCGCCCGGAGTTTTGCCCGGATCTTCTACCGCAGCGCCTTCAACATGGGGCTGCCGATCTTCGAGGCCCGGGACTTGTACGATCTCGTCCGCGACGGCGACATCATCGAGGTGGACGGCAATGCCGGCACGATCACTATTCCGGGGCAGGAACCACGGCAGCTCAAAATCGAGCCGATCCCCCCCTTCATGCAGGAGCTGATCGCCGCGGGGGGGCTGCTGGCATACCTGAAAAAGCGCCCGTGAAAAACGACATCCTGGAATAGAAACCCAACTTTCGTGATAAGGGAGGCCGGCAGGGGGATGAGGAGTTTTTAGATGGAGAAAAATAATAAAATCGCGGTATTTCCCGGTGACGGCATCGGGGTGGAGGTGGTCCGGGAGGCCGTGAAGGTCCTGGATGCCCTGGCGGAAAAGACCGGTGCCGGCTTCGCGCTGCAATACGGGCTCGTGGGCGGCGCGGCCTATGACGCCTGCGGCGACCCCTTTCCCCCGGAAAGCCTGGCGCTGGCCCGAAGCAGCGATGCCGTACTCCTGGGCGCCGTGGGGGGACCCAAATGGGAAGGCCTGGACTATCGCGTCCGCCCCGAGCGGGCCCTCCTGGGCCTGCGGGAAAAACTCGGCCTTTTCGCCAACCTGAGACCGGTCGCCGTCTTTCCCGAACTCCGGGCCGCCTCGCCCCTGAAGGCACGAATCGTCCGGGGGATCGACATCCTCATCATCCGGGAACTGACCGGGGATCTTTACTTCGGCAAGCCCCGGGGCGTCCGGGTGGTAAGGGGTCGCCGCGTCGGCGTCAACACCCTGGTGTATACGGAAGAGGAGATCCGCCGGATCGCCCGCGTGGCCTTCGCCGCCGCGCGGCATCGGCGCCGGAAGCTCCTCTCCGTGGACAAGGCCAACGTCCTGGAGAGCACCCAGCTCTGGCGGGACGTGGTGACGGAAGTGGGCCGCGATTACCCGGACGTGGCGCTGAGTCATATGTACGTGGACAACTGCGCCATGCAACTGGTGGCCAACCCCTCCCAGTTCGACGTCATCGTGACGACCAACATGTTCGGCGACATCCTCAGCGACGAGGCGGCGATGATCACCGGTTCCATCGGCATGCTCCCCTCGGCGAGCCTGGGGGAGAAGGGCGGCATGTACGAGCCGATCCACGGCTCCGCCCCGGACATCGCCGGCCGGGACCTCGCCAATCCCCTGGCCACCATCCTTTCCGTGGCCATGATGCTCCGCCATTCCCTGGGGATGCCCCGGGAGGCCGGGGCGGTGGAAGCGGCGGTCCGGCGGGTGCTCCGGGATGGTTACCGGACCCGGGACATCCACACCCCCGGGACGGTCCCGGTGGGCACGGCGGCCATGGGCGACGCGGTGGTGTCCCGGCTTGTCCTGAAGAAATAACCGTACCCGATGGAAAAGATCGCCGACGATTTATACATGCTCACCCTCCCCATGCCCTTTCGCCTGGGGCACGTCCACGCCTTCCTGTTGGTGGGTGACGACCGGATCACCATGTTCGACACCGGTCTCAACACCCCGGAGACCTTGCTGCATCTCGAAGGATCCCTGCGGGGCATCGGCCGGGAGATCGGCGATATAGAACGGATCATGATCTCCCATTACCACATCGATCACTGCGGCCTGGCCGGGCGGATCCAGGACGTCTCCGGGGCGGCGGTCTGCATGTCCGAGCGGAGCCGGCCCTTCATTCTCATGCGCAACGAGGAGGAGTATCGTTTCGTGGAGGAGATCAAGGCCTTCAGCAGAAGCCACGGATTACCGGAAAAGGCCGTTGATTACATCACCGGGCTGCTGCAGACCTTCAAAAAGGCCGGCAGCTCCTTCACGATCAATGAATTCATCACCGCGGAACAAGTGGAAATCCTTGGCGGAAAGGAGGTTTGCATCCTGCCCACCCCGGGGCACACCCACGACCACCTCTCCTTCTACTTTCCCGGTGAGCGCCTGCTGCTCTCCGGCGACCATGTCCTGCCGGAGATCACCCCCAATCTCAGTCCCAACATGTTTGCCCGGGACTTTCGCCCTTTGCAAAGCTTCCTCGCCTCGCTGTCCCGGGTCGAAGACCTCCCGGCCGCCATGGTTTATCCGGCCCATGGCCGGCCATTCACCGACCTCAGGGGCAGGATCGCCGCCATCCGCAGCCACCACGACATCCGGAAAGGCCTCACCCTGAAAGCGGTCCAGGGGGGGCCCAAGAACGCCTTCGCGGTGTCCCGGGACATCTTCGGTACCGAGCTGAACGAATTCGACCAGTTTCTCGCCCTCAACGAAACCTATGTCCATCTTCAGGAATTGACGCACGAAGGGTTGATCGGGGAACGTCGTGCAGACGGTGCGATCACCTATCATGCCTAAGGGCATGACGGCATCCCCGTAAACTTGACGCCCGGGATGATTTGGCTGAGGGGCGAGGACTCGAACCTCAATTTTCAGGGCCAGAACCTGGCGTCCTACCATTAGACGACCCCTCATGATTATATTCTCAACTCTCAGACCCCGGCGCCGGTTTTCGCAAATAAGGTGGAAAGGACATTCTTCCGGCGCACCATTCCCCCGTAAAAGAGAGCCGGGGCGGGCGTCATCAATAAAACCAACGCACAACCCACAAGCAACCACGCCGTGTCGCCGGCGTTGACCTGATGGATCACGAATTCTCCCCTCTCGGGATCGGCAGAGAACAACGAGAAGACACAGCAACTGTCGTGCCAGGATGACGATTGGAAAAAGCGCTAAACAATTCAAGGGGATGCCCTGGGATGTACTCCGGGGGGTGTAGACATATTTGTTTACAATAAGGCCATTGTTACAATAATGTGCTTTTCAATGCCGGCCGGTGTCCGCCTTCCCTGCCGTCGTCAAAAAGACGTACCTGACGCTCAGACAAAGCGGACAACTCATGTGCTACAAAAGCGGACAACTCTATTTGCTACTGACACGTGCCTTCCTATGGTCTTGACTTCTCGATGAGGAGAGATTAGACTACAATACAAAGCGGTTATAGAGGCCACGAGTCTTCGTCTCTCCGAGCGGAGAAAATGGGGGCGGGAACCATGATCAATGCAATCACCGGCAGCGGCTATCTGGAATATCTGGATATAATCAGGCAGCAGGTCGGGGAAGGCATGGCCGTCGGCGCGAAAGGGGCAACCGATGCCGCCGGGATATCGGGGCTGATTCGGGAAAGCACGGCCGCCATGGCCTCGGCCGGGGCCGGCACCCTGATTGCCAACCGGGACCTTTTGCTTGGCATGCTGGAAGCAGGCGCGGTGCTGGCGAGTCTCGCCCGGCAGATGAAGCTCGAAGATCTGAAAAAAGACATCATTTCCGTCATGCCGCCCCCGTCGGACCGGGTCTTCGCCACCGCGGATACGGACAAGGACGGTCATGTAAGTCGCGATGAGTTGGCGGCGGTCATCGGCGGTGACGGTGCCGACAAACTGTTCGGCATTATCGATACCGACGGCGACGAGCTGATCAGCCGCGGCGAAGACGCCGCCTTCCGGGAAGAGAGGCAGGCGGCGTTCCTGCGGCTGATTCCGGAAGGCACGGAGTTGGCGGCGGCGGTAAAACAGAACAACAACCTGCTCATTAAAATCTTTACGGAAACGGTGAAAACTCAAAGCTCGGCCTCCCTATTGTCGGCGGGGAGCCTGAGCGCCTTTTTTGCTTGATGCCCGCCGGCGCCGCATTTTCCCATGACGCCGGCAAGGTCCTTTTCCGGCGGGGAAAGGACCTTTTATCGTTTTACTGTGCCGGCAGCGACGGACAAGAAGGCCGCGGCGGCGACCTTCGGAACGTCCAGGATCCCCCGGATAAATCCTCGACATGAAACATTATTATTTCGAGACGATCCCCATCGGTCCGCCCCGTCCGGCCGTCTTCCGGCGACTGGGCTACCGTCGGAACGCCACCCGGATCGGCGTCGGGTTGTCCCGGGAAATTGAAGGCTATCTAACCGAGGCGCAGGAGCTGATCGCCCTGCGGGGAGCGGCCCGGCGGCTGTCCTGCCGGATCGAGCCGCCGGCGCGGGTGGTCCTCTCCGCAGGTACGGTTTTCGAGAGCCGGAAGCTCGCCAGTTTTCTCAATGATGCCGGCGAGTTGCTCCTCATGGGTGCAACGGCCGGAGCAGCGGTCACGGAAGCCATCCGGACCGATACCTCCGGGGGGAACGTCACCCGGGGGGTAGTGCTGGATGCGGCGGCCAGCGAAACCGTCGATGCCGCCCTCGACTGGATCACGGCCTATTTCCGTACGCTCCTCCGGCGGGAGGGAAAGACGCTGCTCAACAGCCGCTTTTCCGCCGGTTACGGGGATTTTTCCCTGGAAAACCAGCGGGATATGCACCGCTTACTCCAATTGGAGCAACTGGGGGTCGCGATCACGCCCGCCTGTGTCCTCGTCCCGGAAAAATCCGTCACCGCCGTGACGGGCATCATTGCCCTTTGAACGAAGCGGCATAAACGTGCTATAGGAATCTTCCGCCTGTTCGGGCCCCCGACGCCGACAAAACCGGAAACAACCTGTGCGGCGTCATGGCTTGCCCCAAGCGGAGGCGGTCAACTTACCCGGAAGAAAGGGAGCAGGAAATTGAAGAAGAAAAGGATAAAGGCGTTACTTGGCAAACAGATCGTCATCCTTGACGGCGCCACGGGAACGGAGCTGCAGAAACGCGGGATGCCCGGAGGAGTCTGTCCCGAGGCCTGGTGCCGCGAAAATCCCCAGGTTATTCTCGATGTTCAGCGGGCGTACCGCGACGCAGGGGCGGATATGGTCTATACATGCACCTTCGGCGCCAACCGCCTGAAGCTGGGGGAGTACGGCATCCGGGACGTCCGGGGCATCAACGAGGAGCTGGCCCGTCTTTCCCGGCAGGCCGTCGGCGCCGGGACGCTCGTCGCCGGCGATATCGGCCCGACGGGCCGCTTTGTCGAGCCCGGCGGCGATCTTCCCTTCGCGGAGGCCGTCGCCGTCTTCAAGGAACAGGTGGCGGGGCTGCTGGCCGGCGGGGTGGACCTGTTCGTCATCGAGACGATGATGGACATCCAGGAGGCCCGGGCCGCCCTGCTGGCGGTGAAGGAAACCGGTGATTATTTCACCGTCGTCACCATGACTTACGAGGCCGGCGGCCGGACCCTCAACGGCACGGACCCCGTCACGGCCCTCATCACCCTCCAGAGTCTCGGCGCCGACGCCGTGGGCGCCAACTGCTCCGCCGGACCGGCGGAAATGCTGCCCTGGATCGCCGCCATGAAGCCCTGCGCCACCGTTCCCCTCGTGGCCAAACCCAACGCGGGGCTGCCCCGCCTTGCGGGGGGAAAAACCCATTTCGACATGGACGCCGCAACCTTCGGCGCTTTCGGGGAATCCTTCGTCAAGACCGGGGTGAACCTCCTGGGGGGCTGCTGCGGCACGACGCCGGAGCATATCGCCGCCGTCCGGGCCGCCACGGCGGGAATGCCGCCGGAACCGCCCCGGCGCCGTTCCCTGGCCGCGGTGAGTTCCGCCCGGACCCATCTGCTGCTGGAGCGGAACCGGCCTCTATACGTCATCGGCGAGCGGCTGAATCCCACGGGTAAGAAGCAGCTCCAGGAGGAACTCCGGGAAGGCAAGATGTCCCTGGTCCGCCGCATGGCCAAGGAACAGGAAAACCAGGGGGCCGACCTCCTGGACGTCAACGTGGGGGTACCCGGCATCGACGAGCCCCCGGCGATGCGGGAGGTCATCCGGGCCGTGACCGCCGCCGCCGCCCTGCCCCTGGTCATCGACTCGCCGAAGGTGGCGACCATCGAGGCGGCCCTGCGCCTCTATCCGGGGCGGGCCCTGATCAACTCCATCTCGGGGGAGCGGGAAAAGGTGGAGAAGCTCCTGCCCCTGGCGGCGAAATACGGGGCGATGTTCATCCTCCTGCCCCTCACGGACGGGGAGATCCCCGCCACCGCCGCCGGGCGCGCCGCCATCGTCCGGGAGGTCTATCAGGCGGCCCGGCGCTATGGCTACACCAAGGAGGATATCGTGGTGGACGGGCTGGTCATGACCGCGGCGGCCAACCCCGAAGCCCCTGTGGAAACGCTGAAAACCGTTGCCTGGGCCTCCCGGAAATTTCACTGCCGGACGGTTTTGGGCGTCTCCAACGTCTCCTTCGGGCTGCCGGAACGAAAATGGCTGAACGCCGCCTTCCTCGCCCTGGCTCAGGGGGTGGGGTTGAGCATGGCCATCGTCAATCCCGCCGGCGAGGAACTCCAGGCCGTGATGAAGGCCGCCGACGTCCTCATGGGTCGGGACCGCAACGCCGCCCGCTATATCGCCGCCTATGCCGGGACCGGGGCGGCACCGGCCGGCGCGGGAGGAGGGGCGCCCCCCCCCGCGCCGGGGAAGGGACCCACGGCGGCGGAAATGGTGTATCAAGCCGTTCTGGAGGGCAACCGGGAGGACATCGTCGGCCTCATCGAGGCCGCGCTGACGACGATCAGCGCCCGGGAGCTGGTGGACGGACAGCTCATCCCCGCCATCATCCGGGTGGGTGAGCTCTATGAAAAGCAGACCTACTTCCTCCCGCAGCTCATGGCCGGCGCCGAGGCGATGAAGAAGGGGCTGGCCCGCCTCGAACCCCTCCTGGAGGCCACGCCGGACCGTCCCGCCGGGAAGGGAAAGATTCTCCTGGCGACGGTGCAGGGAGACATCCATGACATCGGCAAGAATATCGTGGCCCTCATGCTGAGGAATCACGGTTACGAGGTCGTCGATCTGGGCAAGGACGTGGCCACGGCGGCGATCATCGCGGCGATGAAGCAACACCGCCCCCGGGCGGTAGGGCTCTCGGCACTGATGACGACCACCATGACGGCCATGAAAGACGTCATCGCCGCCGCCCGTCAGGAAGGTCTGGTCACACCCTTCCTGCTGGGCGGGGCCGTCGTCACCGCCGCCTATGCGGAAGCCGTCGGCGGCGCCTACGCCCGGGACAGCGTCGAGGCGGTGCGGGTGTTGGCGGAGCTTCTCCGGAGGGAAAAGCCCTGAAGAACATGAAAGGACACCGCGGGACAACGGTGACGCCGCCGGCGAAACACTTTTCCCAGGCGGCGCAGGACGCCGGAAATATCCACCTGAAATTATCTTCTTACCGGAAGGAGGCCCGTATCGTCGGATGAACATCGAGCAAATGAAGGCCCGCCTCATCGAGATCATCATCGCCAAATCTTTTCAATACCGGGACAATCCCCCGTTCACCCTCGCCTCGGGAAAGACGAGCAGTTATTATTTCAACTGCAAACCCACCACCCTCGATCCCGAGGGGATGAACCTCATCGGCGGGATTCTCTTCCACATGCTGGCCGACACGGACGTCACGGCCGCCGGCGGCCTCACCCTGGGCGCCGACGCCCTGGCCGACGCCCTGGCGGTAATCTCCTACCAGCAGGGCCGGCCCATCAAGGCCTTCATCGTCCGCAAGGACGTGAAGGATCACGGCACGAAAAGCGCTCTCGAAGGCGACGTGCAGGCCGGGGAGAAGGTGGTCATCCTCGACGATGTCATCACCACCGGCGGGTCGACGATCACGGCGATCGAAAGGGCCCGGGCCGCGGGACTAATCATCGAGAGGGTCATCGCCCTGATCGACCGGGAAGAGGGGGGGAGGCAAAACATCCTGGCTTGGATCCCCCGGGTGGATGCCGTGGTGACCCGCTCGGAAATCATGGAGGTTTACGGAAAAAAACAGCTTGCATGACACCGGTGACTGCGGTAAAGGCAGCGCCGAAAAAGCAGTCGTACCGAGGAGAGATGTTCACAAGGCGTATCCCGATCGTTTTCCTGCTGGCGGCCCTGACCGTTTTTCTCACCGCAGGCGAGCTTCATTCCATCCCGGCGGAGGCGGTGGTCGTGGCCAAATACCGCCACCCCCAACTGATCAACGGTGTTCCCGAAGGCTGGAAACTGATGAGGCACAGCGGCACACCAAATATCGACCTGGTCCGGGAAGGCGACGCGTACTTTGTGAAACTCAAAAGCGACCCCCGCTCCGGTTTCGGCATCGAGAGGAACGTGCGGGTCGATCTGAAAGAATACCCTTATCTCAACTGGACCTGGCGGGCCACCCGTCTTCCCCGGGGCGGCGACATCCGCAAATCCGGCACGGACGACCAGGTCCTGCAGATCTATGTGGTCCTGCCGGCTACCGGCTTTCCACACCAGCTCAACACCCCGATCCTCACCTACATCTGGGATAACGAGGCCCCCAAAGGGCTTACGGTCCGCAGCCCCAAGCCGTTGCTGAAGAAGATCCGTTATCTGGTCGTGCGTAACAAGACCGACCGACTGGGGAGCTGGTATACCGAAAAGCGTAATGTTTACGAGGATTACAAGCGGATTTTCTCTGACGTCCGCGGTGGGGAGCCCCTGGGAGCGACCCACGGCGTCCGTTTTTACATCAACTCGCAGAACACGAGAAGCTACGCGGAAGGTTACATCGGCGAAGTGTACTTCAGCAAAAACTGATGAACTCGTCAAAACCGGCCCCCGGTGGAAGCGCTCGCCGGAGACGTTGCGCTTTTTCCCCTTCGTGGCGGGGTCACAGGCGGTTACGCCCCCGTCCCCCGTTCCTGGCCCGCCTTTCTCCCCCGGGAGCCTGCCGCTGTGCCGAAGTGATCATGACTTTGAGAACAAGAGAGCAGCATTTTTCGGGCCTCGTTTTGTCCTACGGCGTCCATGGTCCGTTGCCGTCGCGGCCCCCAAAGACCACGGCGGCGTTCAGGGGCGCCGCGGTCCTTTCCCCTCCTGAGGGGAGGTTTACGCCATGTCCCCGGCAGTGAAGAAGAGACTGATCTTCAGCGGCATCCTCCTCGCCGGCGCTATCGTGGCGGGGGTGCTGGCCTTCTGTGTCTATCGGGAGCTGCAGGATCTGGAAGGCCGGCGGCAGACCATCGAGGCTTATGCCCGCCGGGCCCTGGGACGGGAGTTGAAATACGGCGCCGCCCGTCTCTCCTTCCGTTTCGGACCGGCCCTGACCTTCACCGACGTGAAAATCGCCGAGAAAGACCGTCCCGAAACCTTTGCCGCCGCCAAGGAAATCGTCGTGCGAATCGCCGTCCTCCCCTATCTGCGGGAAAAGAAAATCGTCGTCAAGGAACTCCGCATCCAGGCGCCCCGGATCCTGATCAGTCGGGATCGGGAGGGGATATGGAACGTCGCCGATCTCTTTGTCGCCGACACGAAACCGGCGGTGGAGCTGGGGGAGATAACCGTGACCGGCGGGGAGATCACCCTTGCCGACGGGAAAGACCAGGCGGCGTCCCTCGTCTTCAAAGACCTCGACTTACGTCTGGAACGCTGGGAACGGGGCGTCGGCACCGCTTTCTCCCTCGCCGGCACCCTGGCGGGAAAGGCCGGATCGGAAGGTCGTTTATCGCTCCGGGGGAAGCTGAAACCGGCCAAGGCGACCGAGGATATCCTTACCAGCGTCCTGACGGAGACGAAACTGCGGGTGGAAAATCTCGCCCTGGCGGATCCCTGGCCGTGGTATCGCCAATGGACGCCCTTTCAGAAACTGGCGGGCGACCTGAATGCCGAAGTCCTCATCGACGGCCGTTGGCAGGATTTCCGGGCGGCGGGATTTCTGGAGGTCACCGGTGCCGAACTGGTCTATCCCGCCGTTTTTCCGGAAGATCTCAAGACGGCGAAGCTGCGCTTGGAGTGCGAGCTCGAGAAAAAGCACGGTGAGCTGATCCTGAACCGGGCGAAGGCCGTACTGGGTGATCTGGAACTGCGGGGAAAGGCGCTGCTGAAGGATCTCCAGACCCCGGATCCTTATGTGGAAGCCGCGGTGGGAGTGAAGGCCTTTGATCTGGAAAGGCACGGAAAATTGATTCCTTACGGCCTCATCCCCGCGGCGACGGCGGATTTTGTCCGCCGCTATATCCGCTCCGGGGTGTTCCATGTGGAGACGGGGACCATCAAGGGGAGATTCAGCGAGTTGCAGACATGGGGTGCCGCAAACCGCCCGAGTATACTGAACGTGAAGGCGAAAGTGGAAAAGGGCACCCTCCGCTTCGGAGAGAAGGTCCCTCTTTTCAGCGGGATCACGGGGGAGCTGGTCTTGACGGAACGGGATTTCCGGCTCCAGGGGATGTCCGGCAACTTCGGCGCCGCCCCCTTCACCCTGACGGGTAAAATCGAAGACTACGCCTCGTCCAAGCCGTCAACCTATCCCTTCACGGCCTCCATCCAGCCCTCCGTCCGGGAGTTGGCCTGGATTTTTGGGGACCAATTGCTGGGAAAAACCGCCTGGGCGGGCAAGACGGTCATGAAGATAACCGGTAACGGCCCGGCGACGGCTTATGAAGTGGACGGCGAGTGGGACCTGGCGCCGGCCTCCTACCACTGGGGAGCATGGCTTGCCAAACCGGCCGGCCGGGCCAACACCGCCGCTTTCAAGTTGCGCATCGATTCCCGGGGGCTGAGCGTCGCCCCTTTCCGGTTTCACCTCCCGCCGCTCGTGGTCACGGGCTCGGCCTACTCTCCCTTTGCCGACACCCGCGGCACCCGGTTGGCGGCGCAGTTCCTGCCCACGCCCCTTCTGGGTCTGAAGGACATCTCGCCGCTGCTGATGAGACACGAAGCCGCCGGAAAGGTCCAGGGCGACATCCAGTACGATGAAAAAGCCGGTCCGACGGCCTCCCGGGGCCGCTGGCGGGGAAAATTCTCCCTGGAACAGGTGCGTATCAAGCCGGCGGCGAATTTCAATTATCTTCAGGATCTGGCCGGCGTGATCCAAGTGAAGGGGGAGGCCCTTGCCACGGCAGGTCTTTCCGGGCGGTACGGCAACACCCCCTTTACGCTGGCCGGTACAGTGACGGGATTCGCGGCGCCGGTACTGGAGGGTTCTCTTGCCGTACCGATCTTGTGGCCGGAAGATCTGAAGGCCGGTGTGCGCCTCGCCGGGGTACCGCTCCGGGACGTCCGGGCCAAGGTGAGCTATCGAGACGATCTTTTGAGCGTCACCAACCTCTCCTTCCGCTTCCGGGAAGGCCGGGGCGCCGCCGCGGGAGAGACCAGATTCGGTGCTGCCGGCAAGCCGTCCCGTCATCGCTACCGGTTTCATCTGGACGGGATGCCGGTGGCGGACCTCTTCCGGGAACTGGACAAAGAACGGCTGCTGACCGGTGTCCTTTCCGCCCGCGGCGAGCTGGCGGCCTCCGGAACCGACGGCGCGGAGCTGCTGAAGTCGGCGACGGGGAATGTGGAGATGCGGATCGAAAAGGGCACCCTCAAAAAATTCCAGGTCCTGGCCAAGATCTTGTCGTTTCTTAACGTGTCCCAGCTCCTCCGGTTCAAGCTTCCGGATATATCCACGGCCGGCATGCCCTTCCGCAGTATGGCGGCGACCCTGCGGATCGGTGACGGGGTGGCGGCCGGCGATGATTTCTTCCTCCAAAGCGACGCCATGAATATCGTGGCCGCAGGCAGGACAGACCTGATCAACCGCACCATAGACGCCCTTGTCGGTCTGCAGCCCCTCCAAACCATCGATCGGGTGGTAAGCAGGATCCCCATCGCCGGCTGGATTCTCACCGACGACGATCGGCGGCTTATCACCGTTTATTTCGAGGCGAAAGGCCCCTTGGACAATCCGGTCGTCAAGTCGATTCCCCTCAAGGGCCTGTCTGAGGAAACATTGGGTATCTTCAAACGGGTACTGCAGCTTCCCAATAGGCTTATAACCGGCGCCGGGACGGTCATTGAATAGGATCTCCCCAGGGATCCCGGGGCTGTCTCCGGGAACACCGGGCCGGGCGTTCCCAAAGTCAATTTTTCAGAAAATTCTCAAGGCCGGCGGGGTTTTCCGCGCAAGACGCCCGCAGACGGTTGACGGCCAGGTGGGCCTGCCGGACCGGTTCGGGGATGCGATAGCCCCGGCAGCAGCGGCGGGTTACCGCCACGGCCTGTTCGAGGCTGATCCGGTGTCCCGGGGAGATGAATACCGGCCGTACCCCGGCTTTGGTCCTCAAGACCGTCCCGACGATCCGCCCCTGGAAGACGAGCGGTTCGGCGGCTCCGATTTCCGGACCGGGTTCCCGGTAGTCGCCGACGAGGCGGGATTTCGCACAGCCGATGGTCGGCCGGTCGAGGAACAGGCCCAGGTGGGACGCCAGCCCCAATCCCCGGGGGTGGGCGATGCCGTGACCGTCGAACATGATCAGATCCGGCGGCGCGGCAAGGCCGGCAAAGGCCTCCAAAAGCACCGGCCCTTCCCGGAAGCTGAGAAAGCCGGGGAGATAGGGAAAGGAGACCCGGGCCACCGCCCGTGCTTCCTGCCGGATCGTGAGGTCGGGAAAGGAAAGCAGGACCACGGCGGCGAAAAACAGGTCGCTGTGACGGGCATAGGAGATATCGGCGCCGGCGATGGTGGTTATCCGGGCGGCCGCTTCCGTATCCGTCAGGATGAGTTCGCCTTGGAGGGTTTTCTGAAGGGCCGCAGCGTCCGGGCGGGGAATGTCCCAGGGGTGCAGGCGCCTGATTTTCAAGGCAGGATCTCCCGGGCCCGGGCGACGTCGCGCCGGATCTGGGAGATCAGGGCGGCGGGTCCGCTGAATTTCGCTTCGTCCCTCAATTTTTCGAAAAAGAGGATTTCCAGCGTTTGCCCGTAGATGTCCCGGTCGAAGTCGAGCAGATGGACTTCGATGGACAAGCGGTCGTCGGCAAAGGTCGGGTTCCAGCCGATGTTCAGGACACTGCGATAGGTCCGGCCCGCTACCCTGGTCAGGGCCGCGTAAACGCCCCGGGCCGGGACGAGAACCTTCTCCGGCTGGATATTGGCCGTCGGGAACCCCAGGCCGGCCCCCCGCCGGTGACCGGCAACCACCGTTCCGGTCAGGTTGTAGGGTCGCCCCAGCCAAAGCGCCGCCTGCTTGACATCGCCGGCCAGGATGGCGTTGCGGACCAGGGTGCTGCTGATGATCGTCCCGTCGCTGGTGAAGGCGTTCATCACCTCGACGGCGAAGCCCAGCTCCTCCCCCCGGGCGACGAGAAAGGCCTCGTTGCCCTCTTTGCCCTTTCCAAAGGTGTAGTCGTGACCGATGATGATCTTTTTGATCCGCAATTTCCCCCACAGGATTTCGCAGACAAACTCCCGGGCCGTCGTTCGGGAAAACTCCAGGGAAAAGGGAATGACGAGCAGTCCGTCCACACCCTGGGCGGCGATCAGGTCGATCTTTTCCGCGATGGTGGTAATCAGATAAAAGGGACGGCGATCGGGGTGCAGGATCATTTTGGGATGGGGTTCGAAGGTGAGCACGACCGCTTGGCAGCCGGAATCGCGGGCCTGACGGACCAGGTTTTGGAACAGATACTGATGCCCGCGGTGGACGCCGTCGAAGTTGCCGATGGTCAGGAACGAACCGCGGAAAGACGCGGGAATGTCTTCTATTTGCCTGATGGTTATCATAGGGCGCCACCATAACATGAATCCTTTTATTTTCAAGATCAAATTTGCTCGGATTTTGCTTGACAAGGAGAGGACGACAAGTGTAAAAAACACCATCAACTCGTGCCGAAGTGGCGGAATTGGTAGACGCGCTAGGTTCAGGGTCTAGTGGGTGTAGGCCTGTCCGGGTTCAAATCCCGGCTTCGGCACCATTTTTTAATAATTCCAGTGTTATATGGGGGGTACGGGCTCACATCCCGCTCCCCCGTTAATGTGTAGACCGGAGATGGGCGGCGCGGCATCGCCGGAGGGTCGCCTGTCGCCGCGATGGCCGGGGGAGGGAACCCCGGAGGGGAAAAAACAAAAAAAGCGGGGATGTAGCTCAACTGGGAGAGCGCGGCGTTCGCAATGCCGAGGTCAGGGGTTCGAGCCCCCTCATCTCCACCAGAACATAATCCACGGCAGTCCGAGGAATTAGAAAAACCCGCCGGCAACAGCGGGTTTTTTTTGTTCCTCGCGTCTCTGGCGCTATCAACGGCGCCGCTATGACCCGGCGGATTGAAACCCGGGAAGGCATCCCGGACAACCCGCCGGCGACGGCAGGGCCGGGCGCTCCGGGATATTATTTGTCGAATATCCTTGAAAACTTCCAGTGCTTGCGCTTTCTCCAGTTTCCCTTCACGTAGGCGTAATTGGCCAGCAACGGCAGGAGGACCGTTGCCTCCCCGTAAACCATCTTTTCAAAAGACACGTCCACCTTCCCCCAGGACTGGGCCTCCCGGAGGGTGGAGCTGGAGCAGGCGCCGTCCCGGACATCGGCTACGGTCAGCTGGATGGCGTACTTGTGCATCGGGACCTCTTCCCCGAGGATCTCGGCGCAGATGACCGTATCCTGCACGAAGTTCTTGGGGACACCGCCGCCGATCATGACGATACCCGTGGTCGGCGCGGCGATTTTGATCATGGTCAGCTCCCGGAAATCCCGGACGGAATCGATGGAAAGATGGCGGTCGGGGCGGTGGTGCTGATGGAGGACCAGCCCGAAGCCGGCGCTGCTGTCGGAAAAGGCGGGGCAAAAGATGGGGACGTCGTTTTCATAGGCCGCCTGGACGAGGGAGTCTCGCTTTTTGGCATGTACCGTCAAATATTTTCCCATCTCCCGGATGAATTCCCGGGAGGAGTACGGACGGGGGGGGAGGGTGTCGGCGATTTCCCGGATCGTCCGGTCACAGACCTGCAACTCCTCCTCGTCGATATAGGTGTCGTAAATCCGGTCGATGTAAAGGGACCGGAGCAGCCGGTCGTCGACGTGGGCGGAACCCTGGTAGTGGCGGAAGCCGAGGGCCTCGAAAAAATCCATGTCCACGATCGTCGCGCCGGTTGCCACGATGACGTCCACCATGTTGTTCCGGACGAGATCCACATAGATCGACATACACCCGGCGGCGGAGGTGCTGCCGGCAATGGTGAGGATGATGGCGCATTTCCTGTCTTTGAGCATCCGGTCGTAGATGGCGGCGGCATCGCCCAGATCCCGGGCGGAGAAGGACATCTTCTGCATGGCCGCCACAAGGTCCGCCATATCGAACGACTTGATGTCGATGTGATGGACGGGCTTCTTTAAAAAGTCCTTTTTCTTCATAACCTCCTCAAGGTAAAAATGTAGTAGTTTCTTTTAAATCATCACCGGATAAATGTCAATCCCGGATAAAAAAACCTTCTTGTCATCCGCACCTGTTTCTGATAGGCATCCCTCGGAAAGCATGGTGAAAGATGCCGGAAGTATGGACGGTTAGCGAGCTCAACGAGCGGATAAAAGCGGTTTTGGAATCATCCTTCACGTTCGTCTGGGTAGAGGGGGAGATCTCCAACCTCCGCCGCCCGGCCTCCGGGCACAGCTACTTTACCCTGAAGGACGAACGAAGCCAGATCCGGGCGGTGCTGTTCCGGACGGCGACGAAGCAGTCCTTTGTTCTGGAAGACGGCATGCATATCGTCTGCCGGGCCCGCCTTACGGCCTACACGCCCCGGGGAGAGTATCAACTCCTTGTGGAACGGGTCGAGCCCCGGGGACTGGGGGCCCTTCAAAAGGCCTTCGAACAGCTCAAGGCCCGGCTGCAGGACGAAGGCCTCTTCGACCCCCGGCATAAAAAACCGCTGCCTTTCCTGCCCCGGGGCATCGGCGTCGTTACCTCGCCGACCGGTGCGGTTATCAGAGACATCCTCCAGATTACGAAGCGGAGGTTTCCGTCGGTGCCGATTACGATCGTCCCGGTGCGTGTGCAGGGGCCCGAGGCGGCGCCGGAGATAATCCGGGCGCTGGCGATTCTCAACGGGGAAGGCGGGGAATCCTGCCCCACCCCGGATATAGATGTCGTTGTCATCGCCCGGGGCGGCGGTTCCCTGGAGGATCTTTATCCTTTCAACACGGAAGGGGTGGCGCGGGCCGTCTTCAAATCCCGCCTGCCCGTCGTCTCCGCCGTGGGCCATGAAACGGATTTTACCATTACGGATTTTGTCGCCGATCTGCGGGCGCCGACCCCTTCCGCGGCGGCGGAACTGGTGGTCCCCTCCCGGGAAGAGTTGCGCCGGCAGGTAGCCTCGGCATGGGGAAGACTCCGGCAGGCCCGGCAGCGGCAGGCGGACCGGCGGCGGGAACGGTTGGCAACGGCGGCGGGACGACTGAAATCGCCGGCCCGCATCCTCGGTGATTACCGCCTCCTCCTTGACGATCAGCGGGACCGTCTCTCCCTGTCCCTGAGTCGGCAGCTCCATTCCCGCCGGCACAGCCTGGAGTACCTGCAGACCCGTTTCGAGCGTGTCCACCCGACGGTAATTACCGCCCGCGCCCGGGAGATCCTCACCCGCCGGTGGGAGCAGCTTACCGCCGGGATGGGGAACCTCCTCCGGGAAGGAAGGGCGGCTGTGAATAAGCACCACCAGGGGCTCCGGAACCTGAACCCCCTGGCGGTTCTGGAGCGGGGTTACAGCATTACCCGCCGGCTGTCCGACGGGATGATCGTAAAAGACGCCGCGACCCTCAGCCCCGGAGTGCGGCTGGTCATCCGGGTGGCGGCGGGCGGCGATATCCGCGCCCGGGTGGAGGAAACGGCGGGGGGCGACAGGCAGGAGAGCGGGTCGCTCTTCTGAGGCGTTTTGGGGAGACGGCGGCGCCGGTTTGGTTGATGACGGGCCGGAGCGGATGGATAGGCGGAGGGATGGACAGGTGGCCAAGGAAAAGTTCGAAGAGGCCCTCAAGAGGCTTGAAGAGCTGGTAAAAATAATGGAATCCGGCGAGGTGACCCTGGATGATTCCCTGAAGGCCTTCGAAGAGGGGATCAGACTGATCCGCTATTGCACCCGGAAGCTCGACGAAGTGGAAAGAAAGGTGGAAATCCTTCTGCAAGACGACGCAGGCCGGATCACCGCCGCCCCCCTGTCCCAGGAGGACTGACATGACGGCGGCGGCAATCGATCTGGGTTCCTATCTGGCCCGGCGCAAGGCCCTGGTGGAGGAGGCGCTGGACCGCTTTGTCTCCCCGGCGGGGGGTGCGCCGCCACGGATCATCGCGGCGGTTCGCTACAGCCTTTTCGCCGGCGGGAAGCGGCTCCGTCCCATCCTCTGTCTGGCCGCCGCCGAGGCGGTAAGCGACGCCTGGGAGTCAGCCCTGCCCTGCGCCTGCGCCCTGGAGATGATCCACACCTACTCCCTGATTCACGACGATCTGCCGGCCATGGATGACGACGACTACCGCCGCGGCCGGCCGACGAATCATATCGTTTTTGGGGAAGGACTGGCGATCCTGGCGGGTGACGCCCTGCTTACCGAGGCCTTCCACCTCCTTGCCGATCCGGGGCTCATGCCCGGCGTGACGCCGGAAACAAGGCTGGAAGTGCTCCGGCTTGTCGCCGGGGCGGCGGGGATGACGGGCATGGTGGGCGGCCAGGTCATGGATTTGGAGGGCGAGGGCGAGACCCTGGCCGCTCTTACGGACATGCACCGCCGCAAGACCGGCGCCCTGCTTACCGCCTCCGTAGTCGCCGGCGCCGTAATCGCCGGGGCGTCGCCGGCGCAGCGGGATATCTTGACCCGTTACGGCCGGAAGATCGGCCTTGCATTTCAGATTGCCGATGATATTTTGAACGTCACCGGCGACAGCGCCCGTATGGGGAAAAGCACGGGCAGCGACGCCGTGCGGGGGAAGAAGACCTTCCCATCGCTTTTGGGGTTGGAGGCCTCCCGGCTCAAACTGGCCGAACTGGTGGATGGGGCGGCCGCCGATGCCCGGCAACTGGGCGACTCATCCGGGATTCTGGTGCAGATCGCCGATTACATAAGGGAAAGAAACATCTAAGTGGGCAAGATACTTGAAGGCATCAACGGACCTCAGGATATCCGGTGTCTCGATATCCCGGCGTTGAACCAGTTAGCTGAAGAAATCCGGGAATTGATCATCAAGACCGTGGCCCGTACCGGCGGGCACCTCGCCTCCTCCCTGGGGGCGGTGGAGTTGACCCTGGCGCTCCACTATGTTTTCGCCACCCCGGAGGACCGGCTGATCTGGGACGTGGGACATCAGGCGTACGCCCACAAAATTATCACCGGCCGTCGGGATGCCTTTCCCACCCTGCGACAACAGGGCGGCATCAGCGGCTTCCCGAAACGGGAAGAAAGTATTTACGATGTCTTCAACGTCGGTCACAGCAGCACTTCCATCTCCGCGGCGGCGGGGATGGTGGAAGCCCGGCGTCTCAAGGGGGAAAAACACCGGATCGTCGTGGTCATCGGCGATGGTTCCATGTCGGCGGGCATGGCCCTGGAGGGACTGAACTGGGCCGGGGACCGTAAAGAGGACCTGATCATTGTCCTCAACGACAACGAGATGTCGATTTCCCCCAATGTCGGCGCCCTTTCCTCTTATCTGAACCGGATCATGACCGGAGAGACCGTTACCCGCCTGCGCACCGATCTCAAGGCCTTCCTGAACAGCATTCCCTCCATCGGCGGTCATATGCTGAAGTTTACCCGTCAGGTCGAGGAATCCCTGAAGTCCTTTCTCCTGCCCGGCGCCCTGTTTGAGGATCTGGGCTTTACCTATATCGGTCCCCTCCAGGGTCACCACCTGGATCGGCTGATAAAGAATCTCCATAATATAAGGCAGATAGAAGGACCGATCCTCGCGCATGTCCTGACGAAGAAAGGGAAGGGCTACCGGTATGCCGAGGAAAAGCCCATGCGGTTTCACGGCGTTTCCTCTTTCTGCGTCGAGACGGGGCTCCCCGCCGAGACGGGGAACGGCCCCGCCCCGATCACCTACACCCGCATGTTCGGCGCGACCATGGTCCGTCTCGGCCGGCAGGAGCGGCGCCTGGTGGCCATCACCGCCGCCATGTGTGACGGCACCGGCCTGGATGAATTCGCCCGGGTATTTCCCGACCGCTTTTTCGATGTAGGCATCGCGGAACAGCACAGCGTCACCTTCGCCGCCGGCCTCGCGGTGGAAGGGCTGATCCCCGTGGTGGCCATCTACTCCACCTTCCTGCAGCGGGCTTACGACCAGATAATCCACGATGTGTGCCTGCAGAACCTCCATGTGGTTTTTTGCCTGGACCGGGGCGGCTTTGTGGGCGACGACGGCGCCACCCACCACGGCGTCTTCGATCTCAGCTATCTGCGGGCCATTCCCAACATGATCGTTATGGCCCCCAAGGACGAAAACGAACTCCAGCATATGCTGAAGACGGCGGTGGAAGGCCCCGGACCGGTGGCGATCAGATACCCCCGGGGCGTGGGCCAGGGGGTCGCCCTGGATGATGATCTGCAGCCCCTGCCCATCGGCCGGGGAGAAATAGTGTGTGATGGCGATGAGTTGGCCATTATTGCCATCGGCGCCGCCGTCTGCCCGGCCCGGGCGGCCGCGGAGCGGCTCCGGGAAGAGGGGATCGCGATCCGGGTTATCAACGCCCGCTTTGTCAAGCCTCTGGACCGGGACCTGATCTGTGGAACGGCGGGAAAGATCAAAAAATTGATCACCGTGGAGGAAAACGTCCTGATGGGCGGATTCGGCAGCGCCGTGCTGGAGCAGCTGGCGGGGGCAGGTATTTACGACGTCCAGGTCAGGCGGTTGGGCATTCCCGACCGCTTTTTCGAGCATGCCACGCAGCAGGAACTCCGGCGCCAGGTAGGTATCGACCGGGACAGTATCCTCGCCGTCGCGCGGGAGATGGCGGTAAACGGCAGGAAAGACTCCAACGGCCGCAGGCCGAGAGTGAAGGTCGTTCAAAGATAACATATCCGAATAGTTGCGGATATTATCCTGTAAATTTTCATGCCGGGGGGACCCGCAAAAGCAGGAAATCTCCATGGCGGGCCGCCTATGTTATGTAACCCGGGTTATTTAACTGTCTGGAATTATTCGCCGCGGTATATATTTTCTCCCTACCCGCAAACTTTGAAGATAATTTAAGGAGGCCACCCCGGTGTATTTCACTCGCAAATGCGTGCATATGTTATTGATCTACAACGGTTTATCATTAACGGAGCCGCTGCGGACACTGGGGAGCGCGTCCCGCAATTTTCATCCTGCCTTGTGACGGCGTGACGTCATGGGGGGGTTCATATAAAGGCCGTTTTGACATGTCCAGGGTCCGTTTAGATGTCCTGCTGGTGGAGCGCCGCCTGGCGCCGAGCAGGGAAAAGGCACGCGCCATGATCATGGCCGGGTCGGTCCTGGTCGATGAGGAACGGATAGACAAAGCCGGCGTCCTGGTCGCTCCCGAGGCCGCGGTGCGCATCAGGGAGGGGGCCGATCCTTACGTCAGCCGGGGGGGACGGAAACTCAAGGGGGCGCTGGAGACCTTTTCCGTTACGGTCCGCGATCGGGTGATCCTGGATGTCGGGGCTTCCACGGGGGGATTTACCGATTGCCTCCTTCAGGAGGGGGCCCGGAAGGTTTACGCCCTGGATGTGGGATATGGTCAACTGGCCTGGCGTCTCCGCCAGGACCCCCGGGTGGTGCCTATCGAGCGCACCAACATCCGTTATTACGACGGCCGGGATTTTCGAGAGACAGTGGATATGGCCACGGTGGATGCCTCGTTCATCTCTCTGAAATTGGTCCTGCCCGCCGTTGCCGCCCTGATCGGGGGGGCGGGCGAGATCCTGGCGCTGATCAAGCCCCAGTTCGAGGCGGGGCGGACCCAGGTGGGCAAGAACGGTGTCGTCCGCGACCCGGATTTGCACCGGCGGATTGTGGCGGATCTCCAGGACTTTGTCCGGACCCTGGGATTGGCGGTCCTGGGCGTTTGTCCTTCCCCGCTTTTGGGCCCGGCGGGAAACCGGGAATTTTTCATTTACGCTGCCAAAAAGTCATGAGCGTCAAACTCGCGGAAACAGCGGGCTTCTGTATGGGGGTCAAACGGGCGGTGGACAT
Source organism: Syntrophales bacterium (assembly GCA_035448805.1). Taxonomy (GTDB): domain Bacteria; phylum Desulfobacterota; class Syntrophia; order Syntrophales; family UBA8958; genus UBA8958. The sequence continues at coordinate 10,826 of DAOTJR010000024.1, read as the reverse complement.
GGTCCTGGCGCTGGCCCGGCGTAAGGGCCGGGAGACGATCTACACCTACGGGCCGCTGATCCATAATCCCCAGACCGTGGAGTTGCTCAAAAGGAGGGGGATCGTCCCCGTCGCCGCCATCGAGGAAATTCCCGCCGATGCGGACGGGGCCGGCATCATCATACGCGCCCACGGCATCTCGCCTCAGGAGAGGCGGCTGCTCAAGGAAAAGAAGCTGAGGATTTTCGACGCCACCTGTCCCAAGGTCGGTCGTGTCCAGGCCATCATCAAGAAATATGCCGCCAGGGACTTTACGATTCTGATTATCGGCGATGCCGGACATCCGGAGGTGAGCGGGTTAATGGGATACGCCTCCGGGAAGGGGTTGCTGATCGCCGCGCCGGAGGACATCCCGCAGCTGCCGGTACTCGACAAGGTTTGCGTCGTCGCGCAGACGACACAGAGCGTGGCTGAATATGCCGGCATCGTCGCGGCCATCCGGGAACGCTATCCGGAGGCCGTTGTCTTCGATACGATCTGCGACTCCACAGAGAAGAGACAAAACGAGATCAAGTCGCTGGCGGAAGAAATGGACGCCGTGATTATCGTCGGCGGTCGCAACAGCGCCAACACCCGGCGGTTGGCGGCCCTGGCGGAACTTCAGGGGACACCGACCTTTCACGTGGAAACCGCCGCGGAACTCGATATCGAGCACCTGGCGCCATATGACAAAATAGGAATTTCCGCCGGGGCCTCCACGCCGAACTGGATAATCGACCGGGTTGTGGACAAGATCACGGACCAACAGGCCGCAAAGAACGCCGCCGGCAAGTATGTCTTCAAGCTGTGGTTCTGGCTCGTCAGAACGGATCTCTATTCCGCTCTGGGGGCGGGCTGCCTCGCCGCCGCGGCCATGCTCCTTCAGGAAATGGCCCTGCATCCTGTTTATGTGCTCTTCGCCGCCATGTATGTTTATGCCATGCATACCCTCAACCGGTTCATAAACCGGCAAACAGGGAGCATCATCAGCTCGTTTCGGGAAGAATCCTACCGCCGTCACGAAAAAAAATACCTGTCTACGGCCGTGCTCTTTCTTGCCTTCGTCCTGGCGGTAGCCCTTTTTTCCCGGCCCGCGGCCTTCATTTTCCTGCTGGCGATGTCCGTCATGGGGATCCTCTACAATGCCCGGCTGGCCCCGTCGGGCTGGCTTTTCCGCAGTATCCGGGATCTGCCGGCCTCGAAGAACTTTTCCGTTTCCCTGGCCTGGGCGGCCGTTACCGTCCTTCTGCCGCCCGTGGGGGAGAACTTGCCCCTGACGGCCGCCACAGCCGTTTCCTTTACCTTTATCTTCGGTATGGTCTTTATCCATTCCTTACTGTCCGACGTCCTGGATATCCAGGGAGACAAACTTATCGGCAAGGAAACCATTCCCGTCCTCATCGGCAGGGAAAACACCCATCGCCTTCTTCATGTGCTCTTGCTGTTCCTGGTCATCCTGTTGACCCTTGCCCCGTCCCTGGGCGTGACGGTCTCGCTGAGCTATTTCGAGATCATCCCGGTAATTTATATATGGATTTGCTTCCGGATTTATGATAGGAGACCTACCCTTATGGCGTTGGTGAAGGAGGGCGTCCTGGAAACGGTTTATATTGTCGCCGGTTTGAGTGCCGGGCTGTGGCTGCTGATCGTCAGGGGGTATGGGGCATGAGGAAAGCGTTACCGTGGCGGTTCTGGGTAATCGGGGGGTTGATCACGGCCCTGATGGCCTGCGGAGGTTCCCTCCGCTATGTGGAGCGGGATCCGGACCTGAAGGATTTCCACCCGCGAACCATCGGCGTCCTCGCCGTCGATGCCGGCAGTTATGAGGACGCCCGGGGGGTCGTCGAGGAACTGGTTATCGATGCCCTGCGGGAAAAACGCTGGTTCGTTGACGTCCTGCCGTCCGCCACCCTGAAAACCAGGCTCAAGGGGGATCAGGAATTACAGCAGACGGTAAACGAATATCTTGCGAAACAGAAAACGGTGAGCTATTCCGATCCGGTCCTGAGCATGAAGATCGGCGCGGCCCTGAATATGGAGGCCTTTCTCATCGTAACCGTCGATTATTGGTATTACGGGGTGGAAAACAAGGAAAAGGTGGCCCGGGCCGGGATCGGCATGAAACTTGTCGAGGCGCAGACCGGGAGGGTCGCCTGGCGGGCCGGCCACGATATCACGAAGGAGTACACCTTCTTGAAACCGGAACTGAAAGATCTGGGGCGGAGCGTGATCGAATTGATGATCGGCGCCATGCCCCATTGAGGATACCGTGGCGGCCAAAGCCGCGGCGGCGGCGCTTGCCCGGCGGGCGCAGGCGGACGATTTTTTTTCCAAAGGGAGGATATGATGAAAGAAAAGGTGCAGCAGGCCATCGCTAGGATCCGCCCCAATCTCCAGGCGGACGGCGGTGATATCCAGTTGCTGGAGATTACGGATGACGGCTTGGTCAAAGTCAAGCTTCTCGGGGCCTGTCATGGCTGTCCGATGGCCCAGATGACGTTGAAGAACGGCGTCGAGCGTTACCTGAAAAAGGAGATCCCGGAAGTCCGGGAGGTAGTGTCGGTATAAACAAAAAAGAAAGAAGCGGGAAGGAGCGTAAAAGGAAATGGCGTACATCATTACAGACGAGTGCATCGCTTGTGGTTCCTGTGAAGACGAATGCCCGGTAGAGGCCATCAGCGAGGGTGAGGATAAATATGTCATCGACCCCAAGGTCTGCACGGACTGCGGGGCGTGCGCAGATCAGTGTCCGGTGGAAGCGATCATTCCCGGCGACGAAAAATGAAACGGCCCGGATCCCCCCTTGATTTATCTCCCCGGTTTTACATGTTTATGTGAAAATGTTTACAACAGTTTGAATGTTTTCATCTATTGTCGTGTCCGCCTCCGGGCCTGAAGGTCTATGGGATTGTTCGTTACCTTCGAAGGAATAGAGGGCAGTGGCAAAACCACCCAAATCCGGATGGCCGCAGATTATCTCCGGCAGCGGGGGATACCCTGTCTCGAGACGGCGGAGCCGGGCGGCACTTCCCTGGGGAGAAGGCTCCGGGAACTACTTCTCAACCGTGGTCCCGACGCGATTTGTCCGGAAGCGGAGCTGCTTATGTTTGCCGCCGCCCGGGCGCAGCACGTCCGCGAGGTGATTCTGCCGGCGCTGGCGGCAGGGAAGGTGGTCCTTTGCGATCGTTTCACCGATGCGACCCTGGTGTATCAGGGCTACGCCCGGGGACTGGATATGGAAGCCGTCGCTTTTCTCAATTCCTTCGCGACCCGGGGGCGGCAACCGGACCTGACCATCCTTCTGGACCTGCCGGTGGAGCAGGGCCTGCGTCGGGCCCGGGAACGTATCGCCCTCCTTGCCGAGGGGGCGAAGGAAGACCGTTTCGAAACGGAGGAGCTTTCCTTTCATCGGCGGGTCCGGGAAGGATATTTGCTGCTTGCCCATCAGGAGGCACAACGGTTCCGGGTTGTGGATGCCGCCGGTTCCATAGCGGACCTCCGGGATGCCGTCCTTTTCCATCTGGAGACACTCCTGGAAAACGTTCGCCGGGTGGAAGTGGGGAAAACTACTTCGTGACGACGTAAGCAGACGGGGCGCTTCTCTGTTTCCCGTTGCCGGACGGGAAGAAGATGCGCCGGGGAGGGGATTGTTGAATATGCCCTTCGGGGATATTTACGGACATGACCGGCAAAAGGATCTGCTCCAGGCGGCGGTGGCCGGAGGCCGTCTGGCCCATGCCTACCTGTTCTGCGGTCGGGAGGGGATAGGCAAACAGGCTGTCGCCGCGGCCTTTGCCGCGGCCGTTCTCTGTGCCCGCAAGACGCCGGACGCCTGTGGCGCCTGTCTGTCCTGCAAAAAGGTGAACAGCGGCAATCACCCTGATCTGATCAGGGTCAGGCCGGAAGGGGTGTTCATCAAACTCCAGGCCGTCCGGGAGCTGATCGGAGCTATGGCCTTTCGCCCCCTGGAAGGGGGACGACGGGTGTTCATTATCGACGAGGCCGACCGGATGCATCAGGTGGCGGCGAACGCCCTCCTCAAAACCCTGGAGGAACCGGCCGCGGCGAATATCCTCATCCTTGTCACGGCCAAGCCCTACCTTCTGCCCCGGACCATTGTCTCCCGCTGTCAGCAGCTCCGCTTCAATCCGTTGCGACAGGAAACCGTGTCGCGTTTCCTGGAAGAACAAAACGGACTCGATCCCGCCGTCGCCGCCGCTATCGCTGCCGGTGCCGAAGGCAGTATCGCCAGGGCGCTCCAGCTCCGGCGTGAAGATTATCTGGCCGATCGGGAGGGGATCCTGCAACGCCTGGCCGCCGCCGGTGCCGGCACGCCGCTGCAAAGGCTGGCGTTGTTTCGGTACCTGGGAAGAAGCAAAAAGGACCTGGTCGACAAGCTCGGCCTGCTCCAATCCTGCTTTCGGGATGCCTTGGTGTGGAAGGAGCTTGAGGATGAAGGGCGGCTCGTGCACGGCGACCGGAAGGAGCTGATCCGCGACGTTGCCCGACTGTCGACCGAAGATCTCCTGTTCAATATGGATGCCGTCAACGCTTCCCTCCGGGCCTTGGAAGCCAACGCCAATAAGTTATTGACATTAGAGGCCATGACGTTTACACTCCGCCTCTAAATCAATACGCGGTTGTCGGGGCGGTTCATGTCGAAAACGGACTTGGTAGGGATAAAATTCAAGCGGGAGGGGAAGATATACTATTTCAGCGCCGCGGGTATCCCCCTGCAGAACGGAGATCATGTGATCGTGGAAACGGATCACGGCATGGTCTTCGGAACCGTGGCGGCCTCAGGAGAGGCCGTCCCGGCCAGGGGTCGGGGCGGCACCCACAAGCCCATCCTCCGGAAAGCCACGGACGACGACCTGCAAACCCAGGCGGAAAATCAGGTCCTGGAAAGGGAGGCCCGGCGTTTTTGCCTGGAGAAGATTAAGCAACGCTCCCTCCCCATGAAGATCGTCGACGTGGAGTATCTTTTCGATCGCAGCAAGGTCGTTTTTTATTTTACCGCCGAGAACCGGGTTGACTTTCGGGAGTTGATCAAGGATCTGGTCCAGCGGTTCAAAACGCGGATCGAATTGCGCCAGATCGGCGCCCGCCAGGAGGCCAGGATGATCAAAGGCCTGGGGATCTGCGGTCGGGAGGTATGTTGCGCCACCCTGCTGCATAATCTGGACCGGGTGTCCGTGAAGATGGCCAAGGAACAGAGCATGTCCCTCAATCCGGAGAAGATTTCGGGGCTTTGCGGCCGTCTCATGTGCTGCCTGGCCTTCGAATACGAGACCTATTTGGGCATGAAGAAGGATATGCCGAAATGCGGCAAGTATGTGCAGATTGACAACAACCGCGCCAAGGTTCTGCGCCAGAGCGTCCTGAAGGGTCAAATCACCGTGGAAATGGAAAACGGTGAAGAACGGACGTTAAAGGTAGAGGATATTTGAACCGGATTCCATCCCAGTGAGGTAAGGATGCCATGGATAAAACCTACTACGTGACCACCCCCATTTATTATGTGAACGCCTCCCCCCACATCGGCCATGCCTACACCACCATCGTGGCCGATGTCCTGGCGCGTTACCACAAGCTCTCCGGCTACCGGACCTTTTTCATGACCGGCACCGACGAGCACGGCGACAAGATCGCCGAGGCCGCCCAGAAGGCCGGCATCGATCCCAAGACCTACGCCGACAGGATCAGCGCCCAGTTCCGGGCCCTCTGGCCGGAGCTGAACGTACGGAACGACTACTTCATCCGCACTACCGACGAGAATCACGTCCGGGTGGTCCAGATGATCCTCCAGAAGGTTTACGATGCCGGGGACATCTATTTCGGTCATTACGAGGGCCATTACTGTGTCGGTTGCGAACGTTTCTACATGGAAAAGGAACTCGTGGACGGTCTGTGCCCCGATCACCAGTGTGAGCCGGAACATCGCAAGGAGAGCAACTATTTCTTCCGGATGAGCAAATACCAGGACTGGTTGATTCAATACATCGAGGAACATCCCGACTTCATCCGCCCGGAGCGCTACCGCAATGAAGCCCTGGCGTTCCTCCGGGAACCCCTGGAAGACCTCTGCATCTCCCGGCCGAAGAGCCGCCTGACCTGGGGAATCACCCTGCCCTTCGACGCGGATTACGTGACCTATGTCTGGTTCGACGCCCTGATCAACTATATCACCGGCATCGGTTATCCCGACGGAGAAAACTTCCGGACCTTCTGGCCCGCGGCGGAGCATCTTATCGCCAAGGATATCCTCAAGCCCCACGGCATCTACTGGCCCACCATGCTCAAGGCGGCGGGAATCGAGCCGTACCGACACCTCAACGTCCACGGTTATTGGAACGTCGACCAGAGCAAGATGTCCAAGAGCCTGGGCAACGTCGTCAAACCTCTGGAATTGAAAGACAAATACGGTCTCGATGCCTTCCGTTACTTTCTCCTGAGAGACATGGTCTTCGGCCTCGATTCCAGCTTCAGCGAGGAGGCCTTCGTCCAGCGCGTCAACTCCGACCTGGCCAATGATCTGGGGAATCTCATCAGCCGGGTGATGGCCATGGCCTTCAAGTATTACGATGGCCGGGTGCCGGTTCCCGGCACGCGGCTCGATCAGGACGAGGCGTTCATCGCCGTCGCCGGGCATACCCGGGGGGAGGTGGATGCCTGCTTCCGGGAACTGTCGCTCCACAAGGCCCTGATGGCCATTTGGGAATTTGTCAATGCGGCCAACAAATATATCGTGGAAAACGAACCCTGGCGCCTGGCCAAAGAGGCGGAGCGGAACGGCCGTCTCGCCACGGTCATTTACAACCTCCTCGAAGCCCTTAGATTCACTGCCGTCTTTATCTCCCCCTTCATGCCGGGGACGGCGGAGAAGGTGCTGACCCATCTGGGGATTGCGGAGGTGGAGGCCCAGGATTTCAGTACCTTGAAGGTGTGGGGAGGGCTGCCGTCCGGCAATGCCCTGCGGAAAATCGCGGCGCTCTTCCCGAGGATCGATTATCAGAAGGAAGAGAAAATGGAAACACAGGCCAAAGCGGCACCGGTGTTCAAACCGGAGATAGCTTATGAGGATTTCGAGAAAATCGATCTGCGGATCGCCAAGGTTCTCGAGGCGGAACCGGTGCCCAAATCGAGCAAGCTTCTGAAATTGAAGATCGATTTGGGAGAGGAGCGGGTAATCGTCGCCGGGATGGGTAAAGATTACCGGCCGGAAGAGATCGTAGGCAAGATGATCGTCGTCGTTGCCAATCTCAAGCCGACGAAGCTCATGGGTGTCGAATCCCGGGGAATGCTCCTGGCGACGGACACCGCCGCCGGACTCACCCTCATCACCGGGGACCGTCCGCCCGAGGTCGGGGCGAAGGTACGCTGACGGCTACTCGGAGACAGAATTGCCGCCTTCCTTCTTGATCCGCGTGATCACTTCTTCCAGCTCCGCCAGGAAGCTGTCGGCGTCTTGACCCGGCTTCAACGGGGTGACCCCGATCGAAACCGAAGGGTGCTGCACCGCCTTTCCCTCCACCATGATGGGGGTGGAGCGGCTTATTACCCGAAACAAACGGACGGCGACACCCCGGGCCGTTTCGATATCCGTATCGGGCAGCAGGATGGAGAACTGATCCAGGCCGTAGCGGGCGATGATCTCCGTGGGGCGCAGGTGGTGGTTCAAAGTGGCGGCCAGGGCGTAAAGGATCCGGTTGCCGCTCTGTCGTCCGTAGCTTTCGTTGAAAGCCTTGAAACCGTCGATATCGATGAGGAGGCAGCTGAGGGGTTTCCCGGCCCGATCGGAACGGGCGCACTGACGCCGGAGGAGCTCGGTGAACCACCCCCGGTTCGGCAACCCCGTCAGGGCGTCGAAGTTTCCGTAATGATATTCCTCCTTATCGAGGCAGACGTTGCCGGACACTACGGAATCGGCATGACGCAGCCGCCTGGCCAGCGTGAAAAGGAGATTACAGGCGACGGCGTGAGAGGATTGGACCAGGGACCAGAGGATGTCTTCATCCATGATCATCAACAGACAAGCTTCCCGGGCCACGACATACGCCGTGGTCGGTTGCCTGTCGATGACCGAAAGTTCGCCGACGCTTTCTCCCGGGCCGAGGATGGTGAGGGGTTGGCCGTCCGGGTTGTTCAGATGGATGCCCAGAGTTCCCTGGAGCAGGAAATAGACCGTCCAGTTGATCTGGCCGGGCCGGAAGAGGATCTCGCCCGCGGCGAGACGGCGGACCTTGCAAAAATCGAAAATCCCCCGGATTGAATCAATATTTACGGAGCGGAACAGAAAGATACTTTCGAGAAGTCCCGGATCGAGATCGACTGCTGTTTCGATCGGCCGCTCACCGTTCATGCCGGCAACTCCCTTGGGGCCGGCAGGGGAACGTCCACGGGGGTGATGAAGGCCTCCAGGAACCTGCGGGTGTCTTTGAGGTTCAATTTGTCGAAGAGGAACGAGAACTGGTCTTCCAGCTCCCGGCCCAGGGCGGCCAGGGTTTCCGGGGGCAACGACCAGAAATCCTTCTTGAACGGCCCGAAGCCCTTCTTCCTGGTCTTGTAGAGGAACTGCTCTTCCGTCTCGCCGGTCTTCCTTTCCGCCTGGCATGTCGTCCGCAGATGCTCATAGACGCGGCTTTTCAGGGCGGCGGGCAGATGGGCGCTTTCGTAGATGAGGTTCTGGAACCCCGTTGCCAGGTGTACTTCCGCGGTGCCCACGGCAGGGAAGCGGTCGAAGGCCTCGGGCGGCAGGGTGGAGGCCCCGTGCTGCACCGCGCCGGCGAGGCCGTAGGTCTCCCGCGCCGCCGCGGAAAGTTTTTCCAGGGTCTCGAAATCGAGTTTCACCTTGGCGACGGTGCCGTCGGGCATGGGGACCCCGCCGTGAGTGGTCCCGGTCTGGACGCTGATCTTGCTGATGCCCTTCAGCGTGGGGTCGATCCTGCGCAGTTCCTCCCGGTATCCGGCCATGAAGGCGTCCAGCTCCTCGACGGTGCTGTTTTTGCCTCCCACCTCACCGATCTCTCCGCCCACGGAAACGGTTATCCCCGCCGGTTCCAGATCCCGGATCATGGCGGTCAGCTCCGCGGCAAGGGTGTAATTGATGCGCTGCTGTTCCCGGACCGTTTCCCTGGTGAGATCCACGAGGGTCGAGGTATCGACGTCGATGTTGTAAAAACCGGCTTCGATGGCCTCCCAGATCAGATCCTTGACGGCCTTTACCTCCTGATCGGGATTTTTGGCATATTTACCGGCGTTTACCTGGAAATGGTCCCCTTGGAGAAAGAGCGGACCCCGATAGCCGACCTTGATGGCCGCGGCGGTGACGGCGGCGATATATTCGGCGGGACGCTGCCGGGTGTAATCGATTTCCGAGCGGGCGATCTCGAAGATGACGGGGCCCACCGCGAGCTTCATGGCGGCCCGGAGCACCGCCTGGGCGGTATGGTAGGTCAGGGCGCGGATGTTTATAGCCGGGACGGTAAACCCCTGGACCTCCCGGCGTCCCATGGCCTCGTAAAGGGACTGGATCGAGGCGGAATGGATGCCCGCCGCCGCCCCGGCCCTGCGGATCAGCCATTGCGCGGCGGTGCGTACCGCCGCCGCGTCGCTGAAAACGGCGGTGTAGATCAAGGCATCGATCCCCCGTTCCCGTAAGCCGTTGTCGTCCATAATCTCCACCTGTCCCCCGGCCACGGCGAGGGTGTCGGCCAGACCTTTTTGCAATGCTTCGGTATCCTGGTAAATCACTTTTCTCCCTCCTCCAAAAATTCCCGCGCTTTTTCCACTTCAAAGCGGCTGCCGATATAGATGGGACTCCGCTGGCCGATATCCTCCACAGGGATATCGAGGATGCGCCGTTTGCCGTCCGTCGCCTCCCCACCGGCCTGTTCGATGAGAAAGGCCATGGGCAGCAGTTCGAACAGGAGCCGTAATTTCCCCTGCGGGCTCTTCTGCAGGGCGGGATAGGTAAAGACGCCGCCGTTTTTGATCAGCACCTGGTTGATGTCCGGCACGAAGCCGCCGCTGTAACGGAGTTTGTAGCCCGCGGCCTCGAGGTATTCGACGAAACGGAGATGGGCCGGGGTCCAGTCCTTGCGAAGACCGCCCAGGCTGTAGATGTCCCCCTTTTCCTTCAGGCGGATATTCTCCTGGGAGAGGACGTATTCCCCCTCCCGGTTCAGGACGAATTCGTGGGTTCCCTTGCCGGCGGAGTAAACCATGGTGATCAGGGGCCCGTAGGTGATGTAGAGGGCCGCCACCATGGTGTCCCGCCCCTGGCCGTACATCGTGCCGTTATGGATGCCGATGATCGTGCCGATGGCCAGGTTGGTGTCCACCAGTGAAGAGCCGTCCAGGGGATCGGCGGTTACGAAGTACTTTTCCTTTCCCTGGCCGATCTGGATGATCTGGTCCTGTTCCTCCGAGGCGTATTCCCGTACAAAACCGGAGAACTGGAGTTGGTTTTTCAATATGGCGTCGGAGCTCTTGTCCAGGGCCAGTTGCTCCTCGCCGTACATGTTCTTGAATCCCGCCAGCTTGCGGTTGGATTCGTGGATCTTGGCGGAGATGTACTTGCCCGTGACGGCGATCTGCCAGATCAGGCGCCGCAGCTCCATTTCCACGCCCGCCATCCACATGTGCCTTCTTAAATCAACGCAGAATTTCGTATAATCGGATATTCCTTCACCCATAAGCTCTCAACCTCACGAATCAGCGGAAACTGATCGATATTCATCGATCGGCCCCATAATTAGCAATGAAAGAGACTTTTGACAAGATGAAATTTATAAACATTAATCGGC
>DAOTJR010000023.1:0-43339 GCA_035448805.1 Syntrophales bacterium | reverse complement strand
AAAAACGCTAATTTTAAAGACCTGACCCCGGGGTGGGATTTTTATGCCCAGTGCCTCGTCATTGCGGCGGCCTTCGCCAACGTCAGCGTCTTCTACAGTTTTTACCACTACCTGGGGAACCTTGACATCCCCGTCGCCTGGCGGGGTTTCCTCGTGGGACTGGAGCCCATGGCGGCCTTCGTCCTGCGCCTCTTCGTCCTCCCCTGGATCAGCCTCCGCAACGCCTACACCGTGACGGCCGTCTCCCTCGTCCTTCTCATCGGCGTTTCCTGGTCCTACCTCGCCGCCACGACGGTCCCGGCCCTCGTCGTCCTGCGGGTCATCCACGGCGCCGCCTTCGTCCTCCTCACCTCCTCCGTCGTCGCCCTCGCCGTCGCCTTCATCCCGCCGCAGGAGAGCGGACGGGCCTTCAGCGCCCTGAACATCGCCACGATGGTCCCCTACGCTTTGATTCCCCCCCTGAGCGAGCGGGTCCTGCCGTGGGTGCTTAACGAGGCGGTCATCTACGCCGGCGTCTCGGTCTTCGCTTTAGCGGCCCTGTTCCTCGTCGCGGCCCTGCGGCCCCGGATCACCGCCGCCGTCGCCGGGATGGACGACGTCTTCCTGCGGCGGCCCCGCCGGGGGGAAATCCGGGAGAACTTCCGCCACCCCCCCGTGATCCTCTTCATGGGGGTCATCTTCCTCGTCTACGTCGTCCACGCCACCATCTTCTACTTCCTGAAGGACCTCACCCTGGAGACCCGTGCCGGCGACGTGGGCTGGTTCTTCTCCGTCGCCATGGCCGCCATGATCGCCGTCCGCGTCGCGGGGACGGCCCTCTTCGACCGCATCGACAAGGTCGCGGCGCTGCGCCTCTTCCTGGCGGGACTGGCGGCCTGCGTCGTCTTCCTCCCCCACGCGCCCCCCGGGGCGGGGTACTATCTGGCGGCGATCGTCTACGGCGTCGCCGTCGGCGTGATCCTGCCCCTGCTGAACGCCCTGCTCTTTCTCTCCTCCCCGCCCCCCCTGCGGGGGTTCAATTCCAACATGGGCCTCTTCATCATGGACGGGGCCTATTTTCTGACGCCCTACGCCTGGGGTATCCTCATCGCCGCCGGGGCGGGCTTCGCCTTTATTTTCTACGCGGCGGGCATCCTCGCCGGCCTGGCCCTCCTGACCACGGCGGGTCGAGCCACGGGAGCGGCGACGGGAAAGGGGACATGATAACGGGAGGATGTTTAAGGAAAATCTTGGGGGGGTAATTGCGTGATGATGCTGTAAAAAGGCTGTCCGCTAAAGGAAAACATTCCGCACCGGAAATTTCTCCTCCGGCCGGCGCTGCCGGTATTGTTCTTTTTCCACCGGTTATGCTATGGATCAGGGCATGCCACCGCTGATCATCCCCCGGAAGGGGCACAACATCTCCCGCAAGCAGATAAACCCGAACGCCCTGCGCACCCTGTACCGGCTCCGCGACGAGGGTTTCGTCGCCTACCTGGTGGGGGGATGCGTCCGGGACCTGCTTTTGAAGCGCCCGCCCAAGGATTTCGACATCGCCACCGACGCCACCCCCGGACAGATCAAGAGGCTCTTTCGCAACTGCCGCCTCATCGGCCGCCGCTTCCGGCTGGCCCATCTCCACTTCCCGGACGAGATTCTGGAGGTCTCCACCTTCCGGGCCGCCGCACCGGATATCCCCGCAGAGGAAAACGGTGCGGAAGAGGCGGACCGGATCCGGAAGCATCCCCGTCATCTTAAGGACGACGACGGCATGGTCCTTCGGGACAACGTCTTCGGCACCCCGGAGGAAGACGCCCGCCGCCGGGATTTCACCATCAACGCCCTGGCCTACAACATCGCCGATTTTTCGGTCATCGATTACACGACCGGGCTGCGCGACCTCCGGGAACGGATCATCCGTCCCATCGGCGATCCCCTGGTCCGGTTCACCGAAGACCCGGTGCGCATGCTCCGGGCGGTGCGTTTCGCCGCCTCCCACGATTTCACCATAGAACCCGCGGCCTGGGAGGCCATCCGCCGCCTTGCCCCCACCATCAGCCGGGCGGCGCCGGCCCGGCTTTACGAAGAGGTGCAGAAACTCTTTCTCCAGGGGACGGCACTACCGGTTTTCGAACTCCTGGACGAAAGCGGTCTGCTGGCCGCCCTTTTTCCCGGGCTCGACCGCCGGCTCCGGGAAGATCCCCGGCACCGGGGCAGGGTGCACAAAAACCTGGCGGGGCTCGATCAACTGCACCGCAACGGCACGCCGGCATCGCCGGCGCTCCTCCTGGCGGCCCTCTTCGGCCCCGGCCTGGAGGCAGAGGCCCTGGCCCACAGCCGGGACGGCGGCATCCCCCACCAGCAGGCCCTGGACGCCGTCTGCACCCAGACCCTGAAAGAAATCTCCCAGACAGTGGCCGTCACGGTGCGTACCGGCGACCGGCTGCGCCGCATCCTTGCCTCCCAACCCGCCCTGCACCGTCGGCCGCCGCGCCGTCCCGCCGCCCTGGCCGCCAGGGCGGAATTCACCGAATCCCTGACCTACCTGCGCCTCACCACGGATGCCGGGGAAGGTAATCGCCCCGCTCTGGACTGGTGGGAGGGCTTTCTGGCCGGAACCCCCCCGGCACTGTCTGCCGGGGCGACCCAAGACGACGGGGCCGTCCCGGCGGAAGGCCCGCCCCGGAAGCGGCGTCACAGGCGCCGGCGCCGTTCCCGGGGCCGGGCTGCGACGCCGGCGACGACCTGATCGGGACCTTTTATCCCGCGACAAGAATACGGGGCGATCTCTCGCGGTGCGGCTCCGGGACACCTCCGCCGTCTCCTCGGGCCCCCGCCCATGGGCACGGTTTCCTGTGGCCCCCCAAATTAAAAGGCCGCCCCGGGGGATCGGGACGGCCTTTCGTTTTCAACCGCGGTATTTCTCTCTTTACGAAATCACCGGCAAACCTATTTCTTGGGCGGTTTCAAGAGCAGGAAGGCGATGATGATGCCGACCACCGCCAGTCCCGCCGTCGGATAGAAGGCGACGGCATAGGAACCGAAGGTGTCTTTGGCCTGGCCGGAGATGATCCCGCCGAGGATGGCGCCCACACCGTAGGCAAAGTACACGACGCCGTAGTTTTTGGCATAATTCTTCACGCCGAAGAAGGTCGTCGTCGCCGTCGGCGCAATGGCCAGCCAGCCGCCCAGACAGAGCCAGAAACCGATAAAGCAGATCACATAGAGCATCACGCTGCCCTCACCGGCCATGAGCATTCCCAGCGATGACAGCAAGATGATGACATAGGAGATTATCGCCGCCATCCGGGGCGACAATTTGTCGGTCAGGGTCCCGAACAGCGGGCGCCCCACGCCGTTGAAGATGGCGAACACGCCCACCAGGGTGGCGGCCGTCGCCGCATTGATCTTGATGATTTCCTGCGCCACCGGGCTGGAAATGCCGATGGCCATAAGCCCGGCCAGACAGCCGATCACATAGCACAGAAAGAGGCCGTAAAAGCTCGGCGTCTTGATCATGGCGGCCGTATTGAAATCAACTGCGGCGGCTCCGCCGCCGGCCGCCGCCGGCGGTGTCCAGCCGGCCGGTTTCCAGCCCTCTTCCGGATAGCGGAAGGGGATGAACAACAGACAGACGATGACCAGGAAGGCCGCCCCCAGATACAAGAAGGTCTCCATGGGCCCGACGGCCTTGATCAACGCCACCGCCACATTGGCCGACACAAAGGGCGAACCCCCGAACCCCGCCAGGGTCAGGCCCAGGGCCAAACCGCGTTTGTCGGGAAACCAGCGCCCCACCACCGCCAGGGGCACGCCGTAGGCCAGGCCCACACCCCCGCCGCCGATGGCGCCGTAACTGATGGCCAGCATCATGATGCTCGTGGACTGGCTTGCCGCCATCCAGCCCAGACCCAGGATGACGCCGCCGAGGATGCCCAGGTTCCGCGGACCGAGTTTTCCGATCAACTGCCCCCCCACAAAAACCAGGGTGGCAAAGAAGGCCAGAAAGACCATGAACGGCAAACCCGCCTCCGTGGCGCTGACATTTAAAAGCGCTCTGACCGGTTTGGCGAACACACTGTAGGCATAAACGCTTCCCAGACAGATGTTGATGATGAATCCCAGTACGACAAAGATCCACCGCCCTGTTTCCGCAGGCATACCGAATAGCTTCTTATCACTCATCAAGACTATTCCCCCTTTAAAGATAATTGTGGGCAGACATAAACAAAGCGCCTCGTTTTGTCAAGGAAAATGACCGCCCTTGACCGCCCCGGTGATGCCCGTCCCGTTTTTTCTCCCCCCGGCCGATTGCGGAAGGCGGCCGCCTCAGCATAAACGCCTGTACTCTTCCGGGGTGTTGATGTTGAGGAACATCCGGCCTTGGGGATCGAAACTGCGGATGGTCTGCTCCGGGATGGTCCTGACCTTCAGCCCCTTGTAGAATCCCGTCACCTTCAGGCGGTCCCGGTCCAGGCGGGCCTTGATGGGGGCCAGACAGCGCCGGGAATAGACGGCATGGAGGGGCTGGAGGCCGTCGGCGGTTTCGGGAACCACGATATCCACATCCCGGCTCTGTTCCAGAAGATAGCGGACGAAGGGGACATCGAGGAAAGGCATGTCGCAGGCGGCAAAAAAGACCGGATCGGCGGCGGCCCAGAAAAGGCCGGTGTAGATCCCCATCAGCGGCCCCTTGCCCTTCTCCAGATCCGTTACGATCGTCACGTCCTGGTCGAGGTACAGCCGGGGTTCGTTGGTCACCAGGATGATCTCGTCGAATATCTCCCGGTAGATCCGGACGGCGCGGTCGATGAGGCGCTCGCCGTCCACCTCCAGAAAGGCCTTGTTGCTGCCCATCCGGGTATTCTTTCCCCCGGAGAGAAGGGCTCCCGTCATATCGTCTTCCGATGTCAATAAAACCGCCCGGGCCTGATGGCCGGAACCGGGAGGGAAGCGGCGGCCGTCGTGCATGGCCGTTCGGGCGCCGCCCCCGGCTTTCCCCGGAAAAGGGAGAAGCAACCTCTTCCGGGGAAAGGGGACTAAACCCGCTCCGCTGCCATCATGACGACGAACTCACAAATAAAACCGCTATTTTTTTGCCGCCGGGGCCGCCGGGGTAACCGGGGCCGTCGCTGCCGCGCCGGGAACCGGCATCCCGAGGAGGGCGGCCATTTCCCCGGTCTTGGCCTTGAGCTGCGCCAGGATGGCTTTGACCTGATCATAGGCCGGACGGATCTTCTGCTCCTGAAGCGTATTCTTGACGCTGATCAGATCCACTTCGGCCTTGCCGATCATACCCTGCCATTCCTCCCGGTTGATCTGGACCTTCTTCTTTATCGCCGTCGCCGTCAAGGTCTTGATCTCCGCAAGGGATTTTTCCGCCTCTTCAACCATCCCGGCCGCTTCCTGCTTCATCCTGGCCTTGCTCGCCTCGATGGCCGCCACGGCCTGCCCCGCCGTCTGGGCCGCCTCTTCCGCCGCCGCCTTCGCCTCTTTGTAGCTCTTCTGGGCCACGAAGTCCTTGGCCTTTTTCAAGGCGTCCTCCGCCTTTTTGAAGAGATCGGGTACATACAGATCGGCCTCTTTCGCCTTCGCCTCCGTAAGCGCTTTCTCCGCACTCTCCATCTCCTGGGTCGGCGGTTTCGCACATCCGATGAAGAACATAAACGACACCGTCAGCACCAGCAACACCATCACCATCCTGCGCATTTCTTTCGACATAAGCTAACCTCCCGCAAAGTTGTATTGACGCCCCCATAACCACCGAGGTCCGGGAAGGATAAGGGAATACCGCCGTGATGTCAAGGCAAGGATCCACATGATGAATATTGCCTTGATAAAATTTTTCACAAGGGGTAGGGATAACGGGGAATAAACAACAGGCCACCGGCGCCGGAAGACGACGGCGTGCCGGTTTTGCAAGGCGCCGGGACGGGGAGGCAAGCGATGTACTGGGAAAAAGATATCGAGACGATCAGCAGGGACAACCTGGCGGCGCTGCAGTGGGAACACCTGCAACAGACCCTCAAGCAGGCGGCCAAATCACATTATTACGGCAATCTTTTCAAGAAAACCGGCCTGGCGCCGGAAGACGTCCGTTCCCTGGCGGATCTGGAAAAGATCCCGCCGACCACCAAGGACGACCTCCGGGAGCACTGGCCATACGGCTTCGTGGCCACCCCGAAGGACGATCTGGTGCGCATGCACTCCTCTTCGGGAACCACCGGCCGGGCCACGGTCATCTTCCATACCGCGGGTGACCTGAACGAATGGACCAATCTGCTGGCCCGGTGCATGTATATGTCGGGGATGCGCAGAAACGACGTCTTCCAGAACATGATGACCTACGGACTTTTCACCGGCGGCCTGGGGTTCCACTACGGCGCCGAGCGGATCGGGGCCCTCGTCATTCCCGCCGGGGCCGGGAACAGCAAACGGCAGATCCAGCTCCTGCAGGATTTCGAAACCACGGTCATTCACATCATCCCCAGTTACGCCCTCCACCTGTCCACGGTCTTCGAAGAGCTCAAGCTGGACCCGCGGGGCACCAGGATCCGCATCGCCTACATCGGCGCCGAGCCCCACTCGGAAAAGATGCGCCAGAAGATCGAAGACATCTACGGCTTCAAGGCCTACAATTCCTATGGTCTCTCGGAGATGAACGGTCCCGGCGTGGCCTTCGAATGCCCCTGCCAGAACGGTCTCCACATCTGGGAAGACAATTTCATCGTGGAAATCATCGATCCGGCAACCCTGAAGCCCGTCCCGGACGGCGAGGAGGGGGAACTGGTCATGACCACCCTGCGGCGGGAAGGCATGCCCATCCTGCGCTACCGGACGAAGGATCTCACCCGCATCGTCCCCGGGGAATGCCCCTGCGGGCGGACCCACCGGCGGATCGAGCGGATCAAGGGACGGACGGACGACATGATGATCCTCAAGGGGGTCAACATCTTCCCCATCCAGATCGAAAAGAAACTCATGGGCATCCCCGGTGTGGGCAAGAATTTCCTCATCATCCTCGACCGGGAAGGCTACAACGACCACATGACGATCAAGGTGGAGGTGGAGCGGCAGTTCTTCGACGGCGACCTGAAACATCTCGAGGGGTTGCGGAAGCGGATCGTCGAGGAACTCAAGAGCGACATCCTCATCACCCCCAAGGTGGATCTGGTAACGCCCGAAAGCCTGCCCCAGTCCGAAGGGAAGGCCAAGCGGGTCATCGACAACCGCAAAGACTGAGGGAGGGGAGAAACATATGATTGCGAGTCAGCTGTCCATCTTCGCGGAAAACAAGCCCGGCAAGCTCGCCGAGGTGACGGGTATCCTGGCCGGGGAAAAGATAAACATCCGGGCCACCGCCATTTCCACCTCCGATACCTTCGGGGTGATCCATCTCATCGTCGATGATCCGGAACGGGCCCTGGCCGCCCTGACGAAGGCGGGCGTGCTCGTAAAGATCCGCCGCGTCCTCGCCGTCCTTCTGGACGACCGGCCGGGTGGCCTGGACAAGCTGGCGCAGCTTTTGGCCAGGGAGGGCATCAACATCAACAACGCCTATGGATTCGTCCTGGAGAACCGCGTCCGCGCCGTCTTTGTCGTGGATGTGGACGATCCGGAGAAGGCGGTGAAGATCATCGAGAAAAAAGGATTCAAAACCCTGGACACCGAGGCGCTGGCGGCGGTGGAACCCTTCCACTACATGAAATACTGAGGGAGGACAGGAGATGACCAAGATCCCCGTCGGAGCATACAAAACCAAGCATCCCCCGGACCGCCGGGTCTCGCCGGTCCTCGCGGAGGCCATCCGGAACCGGACCGGGGGCGACGCCCTCGACTGCGCCCGGGCGGAAAGGATCGCCCGGACACAGGGGGTCTCCCTCGCCGAAATCGGCGTCACCCTCGACCTTTTGGAGATCAGGATCGGCAAGTGCCAGTTGGGCCTTTTCGGCTACCCGCCGGCGGGAAAATCCGTGGCGCCGGCGGCCGCCGTGGCCCCGGCGCTGGCGGCGGCGATCCGGGAGGGGCTGGCGGACGGGCGGCTCCCCTGCAAAGCCGCCTGGGATATCGCCGCCCGGATGAAAATCGGGCGCAAAAAGGTGGCGGCCGCCTGCGAGGCCCTGCAGATCAAGATCAAGCCCTGCCAGTTGGGGGCCTTTTAGTCCTCCCTATCCCCGCTGTTCGTCGTAACGGGCCAGGACGAAGAGCATGTCGGCCAAACGGTTCAGGTACTCGTGGATATGGGGGTTGTCCACCAGAGACTCCCTTTTGAGGAGGGCCACCTTTCTTTCCGCCCGGCGAATGATCGTCCGGCCGACGTCGATCTGGGCAGCGACGACCTTTTCCCCCGGGTAGATGAATTCTTTCTTCAGTTTGACCACCTGCTGGAGTTCGTCGATGAGATCTTCGAGACGCCGGGCGTCGGCGGCGCCGATGCGCACCCCGAGCTTCGGAATATCGCCGGGCAGACTGGAAAGTTCCGCCCCCATGGTGAGCAAGTCCTTCTGGACGCTGAGGATAATCTCCTTGATCCGTCCATCGTCCGTCATGGCCCGGGCCACCCCCAGGGCCGAGCTGGCCTCGTCCAGAACACCGTAAGCCTCCGGCCGGGGATCGTATTTCGGTACCCGCTGGCCGCCGAGGAGACTCGTTTCCCCCCCATCCCCCTTTTTCGAAAACTTCATCCCTTCCTCCTTTCCACGTAGCGTTTGACGATGCCGGCGATGGTTTCGGCATTCCTCCGGGCGCACTGCACGACCTCTTCCATCGTCAATTCCTTATCCACCAGCCCGTGGGCGTAGTTGTCCACGGAACATAAAGAGGCATAATCCATGGCGAGTTCCCGGGCGACGATCGCCTCGGCGGCCATGGTCATTCCCACCAGATCGGCGGCCGGGGACATGAACCGGATTTCCGCCTTCGTTTCGAAGCGCGGTCCCGCGGTCTGCCAGTAAACCCCCCCATCCACGGCGGTTATATTACAATCGGCGGCGGCGGCCAGCCACTTCCGCCGGATTTCCTCACTGAGCTGCGGGGTGATGTGGGCGGCAGGGGTGTGAAAAACCGCCGGGCCGGGATGGAGCATGATGAAATCGTCGGGAACGACCAGGGTGCCGGGCGGCAGGGCCCGTTTTAGGGAACCGGTGGAATTTACGGCGATCACCTCCCGGACACCCAGGCTCTTGAGGGCCAGAAAATTGGCGGGATGGTTGATGAGATGAGGCAGGACATAGTCCCGGGGGTCGCCGCCGTGACGGGGGAGAAAAACGATCTCCCCGGCGACGAGGCAATAAACGCGGCCATGGTCCGTGTCGACCCACGTCTCCTCCGGATCGACGAGCACCCCCTTCTCCCGGAGGGGGATGGTTCCGGAAATAATTCCCAATCGCTCCATAACGGGCCACCTCTCAAGATCTGCACAGCGCCTTGAGCTATACCAGATTCGCGGCCGGGAGTCAAAACAGCCCGGTCGGTTTTTTCAACCGACCTTCATCCCCGCAGGCGGACGCAACGAAACAGGCAAACGACCGGTCGCCTGCCGAAATTTATCCACAAACCATCATGCCCAGAGCGGGCACAACGAAACATGAAAATAATCAGGCGCTTGCCGAAATTTGCCCATAAATCACCCTTGGGCCCGCCGGCATGACCTGAACCGGCGGGGCGACAAAGTCCCGACCGGCCTATCCCGGTGCGACAGCGGCCGGTGCGTCAACAGGCAAAAGCCTCCTCTGCGACAGCCGCCGCCTCCGCAAATTTTCGATTTGACATCCGCCGGGATGTGTCATAACTTGCCCCTACAAAGAAAAAGAATTTTTTGAAAGGAGCAATCTCCATGGCAGAGGATATCAAACATGTCGGCGACAACGATTTCGATCAGGAGGTCATCAAGTCCGATATCCCGGCGATCGTAGATTTCTGGGCCCCCTGGTGCGGGCCCTGCCGGGCTCTCGGTCCCCTGGTGGAAGAGCTGGCGGCCGGTTATAAAGGGCGGGTGAAGGTAACCAAACTGAATATCGACGAAAGTCCCCTCACGGCGGAGAAATACGGCGTCCGCAGTATCCCGACCCTGATCCTGTTCAAGGACGGCCAGGTTCTGGACACCCTCATCGGCCTCGTTCCCAAGGACAAGCTCGAGGCCTTCGCCAAAAAAGGGTTATGAAAGGAAAATATACCATCGGCAAAAAGACCGCGATCGTCCTTTTCATCATCATCATGACCACGAGTGTCACCGGGTGCGCCTGGTGGAAAGATCTATGGTCGCGGAAACAGATGGCCAAGGGGACACCGGAGGCCTTGTATCAGGCCGGCGTGGAGGCGTACCAGGATGGACGCTACAAGCGGGCGGTGGAATATTTCACCCGCCTCAAGGAGGAAAACCCCCTCCACCCCCTGGCGCTGCAGGCGGAGATCGGGATCGGCGACGCCCATTTTTCCGATGAGGAATACGCAGAAGCGGAGCTGGCCTATACGGATTTTGTAAATCTGCACCCGACGAACGAAAACAACCCCTACGTCATCTATCAGCTCGGGATGTGTCACTATAAGCAGATGACCACGATCGACCGGGACCAGTCGGAAACCGTCAAGGCCGCCCGGGAGTTCGCGCGCCTCATCGCCCGCTACCCGCAAAGCAAGTTCGCCTTCCTGGCGGAACAGAAACTGCGGGAATGCCGGCAGAATCTGGCGGAACAGGAATTCTACATCGGGGAGTTCTATTTCAAGCAGGGCAAATACGAGGCCGCAAGGAGGCGCTTCGAGGGAATAGTCAAGAATTACCCCAACCTGGGACTGGACTACAAAGTCAAGGTCTTCCTCGACGAAACACAGAAACGCCTCCTCAAGGAGGCGCAGAAGCAGCAAAAGGAAAAAACGGCGGCGGCGCAGGCGGTCAGAACCGGAGCCGCTCCATAATCGCCTGCAGGCATTCCTCCGGGCTCCGGGAAGTATCCACCGTGAGCCGGCATTCCCCGGGCAGATCGTCCTGCCGGTCATAGTCGCCCTTCTGGGCGGCATAGATTTCCCAACGGCCGTCCGAGGCCTCCCGGGGGTCTTTGACCCGTCGTTCCAGACGTTCCCGAACCACCTCGTCGGGGCAGGTGCATACGACCGTCAGAAACGGCACCTTGAGCCGGCGGGCCAACGCCAGGGCCTGGCGGCGTTCCTCCGCCCGTTTGTATGAGGCATCGATGATAACGGGCCGACCCGACACCAACATTGACGCCGCCCGCTCATGGGCGGCGGCATAGGTCCGGGCCGACATCTCCTCGCCGTAGATCCCCTGACCGAACTCCACATGATGGCGGTCCGTAGGGGCCAGATTCAGAATCTCCTTGCGGAGGACGTCGCTGCGGATCACCGCGGCACCGAGACGCGGCGCCGCCAGAGAGGCCAATACGCTTTTTCCCGTGCCCATGAGGCCGGTGATGATGATCAGCGCCGGTTTCTCCAGTCGGGCGGCATAGTTACAGGCCAGATCGAAATAACCACTGGCGATGCGTCGCGCCTCTTCCTTCCCCCGGGTGTCGATAGCGGGATCGTCCAGGCGGAAGCTCACCACCTTGCCCCGGACATAGGCGTAATAGCATTTGTAGAAGTTTATCAGCCGGAGGATCTCGCCGTCGTCGGCATAGCGGGCGTAAGCCTCCACAAAGCGGTCGCCAAAGGCGGCATGGCCGTTGTAATCCAGGTCCATGGCCAGAAAGGCCGCATCCGCCGCCACGTCACCGTAACGGAAACGCTCATTGAATTCGATGCAATCGAAGATGACGATCTCCGGGGCGATGACGATGTGTTCCAGGTGCAGATCTCCGTGGCCGTCGCGGATGCGGTGTTCCTGGACCCGCCGGGCCAGAAGGGCGGCGTTTACCTCCAGGAACCTAAAGACATAGTCCCTGACGAACCGGAACTGGAAATCGGTGATGGTAACGCCCCTGTATTTTTCCGTCTGCGCAAAATTTTCCTCATGGTTGCGGCGGATGGTCGCGGGGTCGCCGATCTCGTCGATGAGCCCCCCCGTTTCGGCCTGCCGGTGAAAAGCGGCCAGTTTTTCCGCAACCTTATCCAAGATCGCCGGATCGAAGCCGGCGGCACCGACGATGTTCTTCAACATCCGTTCCTGAGGAAGCCTGCGCATCCGGACGGCATATTCAACAACCCGGCCCCCGTCGTCGTCCCCGTCGCCAAGGACAAGTTGCCCGTCCCGACCGGCTTCCCGGATCGCCGTCACGCCCAGATAGGTCTCGGGGGCCAGCCGCCGGTTCAGGCGGAGCTCTTCATGGCAGTAATGCCGGCGCTTTTCCAGGGTCGTAAAATCGAGAAAACCGAAGTCAACGGCCTTCTTGACCTTATAAACCTCTTGGCCGGCAACGAAGACATAGGAGATGTGGGTCTGCACCAACTCCACCCCGGACGGACGGTGGGGATAGAACCGGGGATCACTCATGGCCTCGACAAGCCGCGGATGGGTCATGGACTTCTCTGCCGTAATTCTCAATACGCCTCCTTGTTTTCCATATCTTCCCCGGTCACGGGCCCCCGGAATATCCGGTACACCCAGATCTGATAGGCCGCCACAAGGGGAACGAAGACCACGGCGACAACGGTAAGGATTTTCAGGGTGTAGGCACTGGCGGCACTGTTGAAGATCGTGAGGCTGTGGATAGCGTCAGGACGTGCGGGCACGAGCAGGGGATAAAGACCGGCGAACCCCGTGAGGACGATCAGAACGACAGCGGCCCCGGAAGCGAAAAAGGCGGGGCGATAATTTCTCTTCAAGACCTCCATGCCCATCGCCAGAAGGGACAACATCACCCCGGCGGGGAGGACCAGGAGGACGTAATTGTCGAGATAATTGGCAAACAGGGACGTGGCGAAGGCGGTGTTCACGAAAAAAAGCGCCACGGTCACCACCAGGAGAACCCACGCCCGCGGTGCGAAGCGCCCCAGCCTGGCGCCGACAAGATCATCCCCCGTCTTGACGGCCACCCAGTGGGCGCCGTGGACGGTGAGCATGACGACAAACATCAACCCCGTCATGAGGCTGTAGCGGTTGCATAGCGACGCCGCGCTCCCCTGGTAGCCCTGATCGTTCAGGGGCAGCCCTTGAAAGAGATTGCCGAAGATCACCCCGAAGAGAAAGGCCGGCGTCAGACTGCCGAGGAAGAAGGCCAGATCCCAGCCCCGCCGCCAGGCTCGGGATTCGCTCTTATTCCGGAATTCCAGGGCGATGCCCCGGATGATCAATCCGAAGAGGATCAGGAGGAGGGGGAAGTAAAAGGCGCTGAAGATCACGACAAAGGCGGCGGGGAAGGCAGCGAAGGTGACCCCGGCCGCCGTCACCAGCCAGACCTTGTTACCGTCCCAAACCGGTCCGATGCTGTTCATGACCAGGCGTTTCTCGAGATCGTTCCGGGCCAGAAAGGGGTGAAGAATACCCACGCCGAGATCGAAACCATCCAGGAAGAAATATGCGGCCCAAAGGACGGCCCAGAGGAAAAACCACAGGGATTGATAGTCCATCATCTCAAGCCTCCGGCCCTTTGCGGGCATATTTGGCCAACAGATAGAAGTTGACCGCCCCGAGAAAACCGTAAAGGATCATGAACCCGGCCAGGGACACCACGGCCTGGAGGGCCGATACACCCCGGGAGGCGGCCGCCGAAGTCTTCAGCACCCCATAGACGATCCAGGGCTGCCTTCCCACCTCCGCGACGATCCAACCCAGCTCTCCGGCCAGATAGGGCAGGGGCAGGGCCAGGAGCAGCACCTTGAGAAACAGGGGATACCGCTCCAGGAGATCCTTCCAGGAAAGGAAGGCCGCCAGGGCGCTCAGGAGGATGAACAATCCGCCCAGACCCACCATGAGCCGGAAGCCCACGTAGGTCGCCCATACCGGGGGCCGCTCGTCCCGGGGGAAATCCTTGAGGCCCTTGACCTCCGCATTGCCGTCCTTGAAGGCGAGGAAGCTTACCATTTTGGGAATACCGAGGAGTTCCAAGGCATTACGTTCCTTCTGCGGATCGGGGACAAGAATCAGGTAAAAAGGCACGGCCCGTTGGGTCTCCCAGAGGGATTCCATGGCGGCCAGTTTGGCCGGCTGCGCCTTCCCGACCTCGGCGCCGTGAAAATCACCGACGAGGACCACCAGGAGCGCGCTCACCAGACCGAAGGTCGCCCCGATCCGGAAGGATTCCTTGAAGAGGGGCAGATGGTTCTTGCGGAGGAGATGCCAGGCGGAGATCGCCATGACAAAGAAGGCCGCCACGACATAACCGGCCAGAATAGTATGGAAAAACTTCAGCCATCCGTAACCGCTGGTGATAAGCGCCAGAAAATCGGTTAGTTCGGCGCGGTTGTTCCGGAGGACATAGCCCACGGGGTGCTGCATCCAGCCGTTGGCCAGGAGGATCCAGAGGGCCGACATATTGGTTGCCAAGGCGACGATCCAGATGGACAGGGCATGGAGGCGGGGAGAAACCCGTTTCCAGCCGAAAATCCACAGGCCGATGAAAGTCGCTTCCAGGAAAAAGGCCAGCAGGGCCTCGATCGCGAGCGGGACGGCAAAGATGTCGCCCACGTATCGGGAATATTCCCCCCAGTTCATCCCCAGTTGGAACTGGAGGGACAACCCCGTCGCCACACCCAGGGCGAAATTGATGAGGAAAAGACGCCCCCAGAATTTCGTCATCCGCAGGTACATCCCGTCCCGGGTGGCCACATAGCGGCTCTCCATATAGGCGACCAGGATGGAAAGCCCCAGGGTCAGGGGGACGAAAAGGAAATGAAACATCGCCGTCACGGCAAACTGGATCCGGCTCAGGGCCAGGACGTCCATAAAAATCTCCCTTTTCACTCAGGACCGGACGAATGCGGCGGCGGTCATTTTCCGTCCGCATTCGTCAGCAAATAATACCCGAGGCCGATAATTACAAACACCTGAAGTACTTGTCTCACACGGCACGGACGGTTCGACAGCGGGATTTTCATCGTGCCCGGGGGAGGCCCCGGCATGAAAATCTTGGTTAAAATGTTCTCAACCGACCGCTGGTTTTCATGTTTCGTGGTCCCCGCCTGCGGACATGGCGGGCGTTGCAACCCGCGGATTGTCTTATATCAGTTTTACCGGGAGGGAGCAATGGTCCTTTTGTCTTCCGTCAAGCACAGATAGCATTGACCGGTTTTTTAGCACCAGGCTTGTCCGCTTTTCTGTTCTTCAGGGAAGATCATTTGCGGGACGGGAGATGAGCGGCGGCGGTTCGCCGGTCTCATTGCGGGGAGGAGTTATGAACAGCCGCTTTCCCGGCGGCCCCATGTTTTGCCTTGACGGCATCCCCTCCGTTCCATATAGGTAGTTTTTCAGGAAGAGGCTCACAGCAACCGCCGAGGAGCAACCGCCTCGCCCGGTGGCGCGGGTCGCTCAACATCGGCATTACGGAGGACAGCGCATGGAAAACAAACCCCATCTGGTCTTGATCCACCCCGGGCCCAACAAGAATCGCTTCGGGAAAAAGCGGCGGCGCAAATCATCCATCGCCCCCCTTACCCTGCCCCTGTTGGCCGGTCTGGCGGCGCCGGATTTTCGGGTGACGGCCTACGATGAAGACATCGAGGATCTTCCCCGGGAGATCCGGGCCGATTTCGTGGGCATCACCGCCATTACCCCCCAGGCCAAAAGGGCTTACGAATTGGCCGACTCTTTCCGGGAGCGGGGGATACCCGTGATCATGGGGGGACTCCATCCCTCCTTCTTTCCCGAGGAGGCGGCGGCTCATGCCGACGCCCTGGTCATCGGCGAGGCGGAAGGGGTCTGGCCGGAGCTGGCCGCCGACATGCTCCGGGGGACCCTGAAACCTCGTTATGCAGGTCAGGAACGTCACGATCTCAGGGGGCTGCCGCCCGCCCGCAGGGAGATCCTCAAACAAGGGGGCTACTCCTTCCCCAACGTCATCATGGCCTCCCGGGGCTGTCCCTTCAACTGCGAGTACTGTTCCGTCACCCAGTACTGGGGGCGCACCTACCGCTGCCGTCCCGTAGCCGAGGTGGTCGCCGAACTGGCCGCCATGCCGACGGATCACCTCGTTTTCGTGGACGACAACATCTGCGGCAATCCCGCCTATGCCCGGGAGCTTTTCCGCGCCATGGCCCCCTTGAAAAAGAACTGGGTCAGTCAGGGCAGCATCACCCTGGCGAAGGACCCCGAGCTCCTCGACCTGGCCGCAGCCAGCGGCCTTTCCTGGCTTTTCATCGGCATCGAGTCCATCAACCCCAAAAACCTCCGGGACATGGGGAAAAGGATAAACAAGGTTGACGAGTACGCCGCCTCTCTCCGCACCTTCCGCGAGCGGGGGGTTAATGTCCTGGGGTCCTTCATGCTCGGCCTGGATCACGACGACCGGGACACCTTCCGCCACACCCTGGCCTTCTGTGAAGAAAACCACCTGGCCGGCGCCAATTTCTACATCTTCACGCCCATGCCCGGAACCCGGAGCTTTGCCAGGATGGAGGCGGAGGGGCGGCTGCTGCACCGCAACTGGGAGAAATACGATGCCAATCATGTCGTCTTTCGGCCCCTGAACATGACTCCGGAGGAGCTCCTGGCAGGTTTTCTCTGGCTCTACAACACCTTTTACTCTTTGAATTCCTTGAGAAAAAGGATAACCATGGCGCAGCCTTCCCCGCTTCAAACCGTGGCCTTGAACATCGGGCGCATCGTTCGGAGGAAGATCTTTATCGACGGTTGCCGCAACTGACCGGGCCAGGACCCGCACCCTGTTTCTGATCAAGGACTTCATGAGGAGGAGGGGTGCGGCCGGAGGACGGCAAATCTTCATGACCGGGCCAGGACGCACCGACGGGCCGTTTTTTCCATGAGACTGAGAACAGACGCCGCGACCCCCGACCGGAAACGATACTCCCGCCCGGAGGTCTGGCTCCGGGCGGGTCGTCTCCACTTCGTTTTGCCCAGCGTCCTGCCGGGGATCCTGGGCGCCGCCGTCGCCTGGTCCCATGGTCATGTCCCGAAGCTCCCCGAATTTCTCCTGGTGATCCTCGGGGTCGCCGTCAATCACATCGGCCTGAACATGATCGATGACGTTTTCGATTTCCGCCATGCCGTCGATCTAAAAAAAACCGGCGAAAAAAATCCCTTCACCGGCGGCAGCGGCGTTCTCCCCGCTGGTTTGCTCACGGACCGGGAAATGCTGACCGCCGCGGTCCTGTGCTTCGCGGCGACGATTCTGATCGGCCTATATCTCACTTACCGCTGCGGCTGGACGGTGCTGGCGCTCGGCGTTTTCGGGATGGCCTCCTCCGTCTTATACACCATGCCCCCGGTGAAATTCGGTTATCGCGGCTTCGGGGAGCTGGGGCTCCTGGTCAACTTCGGTCCGGTGATCACCCTCGGGGCGTATTTCGTCCAGGCGGGCCGCCTGGCCTGGGAGACGCTCCTGATCTCCCTCGTTTTGGGCCTGATGATGTGGTCCATGATCGTCATCAACGAAATCCCCGATTACGACGCGGACCGGCAGGGGGGAAAGAACAACCTGGTGGTGCTCCTGGGCCGGGATGCCGCCGTGGGACTTTACGCCGGCGGCCTGCTCCTGGCCTACCTCATCCCGCCTCTGGGTGTCTGCCTGGGGATCTTCACCCCCGGCGTCCTCCTGGCCTGGATCAGCATCCCCTGGGCCGGGCGGTCCCTGATCATCCTCCGCCGCCACCGCTACGACCCCCTCCGCCTGGCCCCCGCCAACCTGGCCATGATCAAGGTCCACGCCCTTACCGGCCTGGCCCTCATCGCCGCCTACATAATCGCGTCCCTCCCGTAACTCGTAACTAAACAAGGGAAACCACCCCTGTTTCCCGGGCGCGAAATAACCATTGACTGTCAAAGAAGCCCTGTTATATTGACAATTTGAAAAAGTATCCTTCAGCTGTGATCGTTCATCTCCGGATGGGGATACAGGTAAGATCATGGTTTTCATGTCGTTTATGGACATTTCCAGGTAAGGAGCGGAGAGAAGATGGGTTTATTTAATGATAAGGCAAAGGGGCAAGAACACCGGGGGGAAAGCTTGAAAAAGATCGAACGTCTGATCTGGAACCCGAAATTCAGCGTCCATGTGGATACGGTGGACGATCAGCACCGGCAATTGTTCGGTATCATGAACAGGATCACCGACCTTTACGAAAGCGGTTCTCAAGATTTGCTGCCGGTGTTTCATGACCTGGTCCAATACACGATAAAACATTTCCATGCCGAAGGCTCGCTCATGATCAAGGCCGACTACCCCGGCTACAGGGAGCATGTGAAGGAACACGACGCTTTCCTCGACAAGGTGCACGGTTTCCTGAACGATTACAAGCAGGGAGAGGAGAGGCTGACCTATCGGATGATGCTCTATATCCGTGACTGGCTCCTTTCGCACACCCAGCAGACCGATATGCGCTACGCGGATTTTCTGGTCCGGACCGGGAAACTGGCAAAAATGGCCTCTTCAGAGGCGGCAGCCGTCCCCAAGGCGGAAAGATGAGCACGAAGAAAAAAAATGATGGCAATTTTCCCGCAGATTGACTAAGGAGCGGGGCACCATTACCGTAGTACAAGGAGTACCCGTTTATGACCAAAGCCACCAGGCCCGCCGCCTTCCGCGGGGCGTCCAAATACGTCCTCGACGACGAACTGGCCAAAATCGTCAATGTTTCCATGGCCCTGGAGATGCCGCTCCTCCTCAAGGGGGAACCGGGGACCGGCAAGACCATGCTGGCGCACGCCATTGCGGAAAGCATGGGCATGCCCCTCATCGTCCTCAATGTGAAGTCGAGCATGAAGCTCGTCGAGGCCCTCTACCAGTACGACACCCTCACCCGTCTCAACGACAGCCGTTTCGGCGATTCCAAGCGGGACGTGAGCGACATCGAGGCCTACATCCGCATGGGGAAGATCGGCCAGGCCTTCGTCTCCGAGGTCCGCACCGTGCTGCTCATCGACGAGATCGACAAGGCGGACACGGATTTTCAGGACGACATGCTCGACGTCCTGGACCAGATGCAGTTCGACATCATCGAGATCGACAAGACGATCACCGCCCGGCACCGGCCGGTGATCATCATCACCTCCAACGCCAAGAAGGACCTCTCCGATCCCTTCCTGGGGCGCTGTAACTTTCACCACATCGCCTTCCCCGACCCGGACATGATGCGCCTGATTCTCGGAGTCCACTTCCCCAAACTGGACGAAGAGCTCATCGGGGCCTGCGTCAAGACCTTCTACCGCCTCCGGGAGCTCCGGGGGATCGAAAAGAAGCCGGCAACCCGGGAACTGATCAACTGGCTTAGGGCCCTGAAGAGCGACCCCGATTTCCGGCCCCAGGTCCTCCAGCAGGGGCGGGTCCCCTATCTGGGCATCCTCTTCAAGAAAAGCGCCGATCTGTTCCAGGCCGTCCAGCAGTTGGGCCGGGGGCAGATATGACGCCGCTGCCGATCATGTAGGATTCCAGGATGTTCGTCGACTTCTTCTATACCCTCCGCGACCGGGGCGTGCCCGTGACACCCACGTCCTTTCTCCGGCTCCACCGGGCCCTGAGTCTGGGACTGATCCATTCCCTGGAGGACTTCTACACGGCCGCCCGGGCCATCCTGGTAAAAAGTGAAAGGTATTTCGACAGTTACGACCAGATCTTCGCCCATCATTTCCGCGGGGCGGAACTCCGCGACCCCACGGCGGTGGAGCTGACGGAGATCGCCCGGGCGATGCTCGACGAGTGGCTCAAGGACCCCGGGGAGGTGGCCCGGGCCCTGGGAATCGACGAGGAAAAGCTCCGGGGGATGACCCCCGAGGAATTGATCAAGTATTTCCTCGACCGCCTGAAAGAACAGACGGAGGCCCACCACGGCGGCAACCGGTGGATCGGCACCCGGGGGACGTCGCCGGTGGGTCATTCGGGGAATCATCCCGGCGGGATGCGGGTCGGCGGACAATCCCGGAACAAGTCCGCCGTCAAGGTGGCCCTGGAGCGGCGCTACCGGGATTACTCCCAGGACGGCCCCCTGACGGAGCACCAGATGGCCGAGGCCCTGAAGCGCCTCCGGCGCCTCACCCCCTCGGGACCCCGGGATATCGTCAACATCGACAAGACCATCGCCCAGACCATGCGCAACGCCGGCGAGATCGAAATCGTCTTCGACCGGCGCCTCACGGACCGCCTGAAGATCATCCTCATGATCGACAACGGGGGCTGGTCCATGGACCCCTACGTGGATATCGTCCAGACCCTCTTTCACTACGCCCGGGCCCAGTTCAAGGATCTGAAGATCTATTTCTTCCACAACACGATCTACAGCCGTGTCTGGGCGGATCCCCAGCGGTACTTCAAACCCGAGCCGGTGGAGGAGTTCATCCGCCGGGACCCGGAAACCCGCCTCATCCTCGTCGGTGACGCCAGCATGGCCCCCTACGAGCTCATTCACGGCAACGGCGCCATCTATGTGGATCAAAAGGCCACCGGCGCCAGCATCGACCGCCTGAAATTCCTCGCTCGGACCTTCCGCCACGCCGTCTGGCTCAACCCCGTCCCCCAGGAGGAATGGGGGCTGACCTGGACCATCGGGGTGGTGCAACAGGTCTTTCCCATGTTCGAGCTGACCCTGGACGGCCTGGAGAAGGCGGTCCTCCACCTCCTGGCCCGGCATTGAGCTACTTTTGAAAATTCGCCCTTTCCTGCTTGTGGCCCCGGCGAAAGACGGGGGTTCGAACACCTGAAAACACCGGATTCCCGCCGGCGCCGGCATCAAACCCGACTCTTATCGTCGGCGAAGGACATCTTCAGGTGATAGACCCCGGCGATCATGGCGGCCTGCAGGGGCCGACCGGTTTTCTCGAAGACCCGGAGCATGGCCTTGTTATCCGCCAGGATCGCGGCGGAAAAGCCGCCGAGGCCCTGTTCCCGGGCGGTGCGGATGAGGAGCTCCAGAAGCAACGTAGCGATACCCCGCCCCTGATACCGCTCATCGACCACAAAGGCCGTGTTGGGATAGGTGTTTTCCCGCCGGCGCGTATATCTTCCTTCGGCAATGATCCGCTCCATGCCCGCCTCTTCCACGGTCCCGACGATGGACATCACCCGCCGGTAATCCACGTTGACGTACTCCTGCATCTCTTCATGGGGCATCGTCTGGATGGGGCTGAAGTAGCGATAGTAAACGGCCCGGTCGGAAAACCGATAGAAAAGCCGGCGCATCTCCTCTTCGTCGGAAGGCTTGATGGCCCGGAAACGGATCCGTAGTCCGTCCTGGAAGGTATGCTCAACGGTGAGATACTCCGGATAGAGCGCCGCCGCTTCCTCCAGATAGATCTGATCCGCATAGAGGATATTGGCCCGTTTCGCTTCCGCTACCAAAGCGGCCCGGTCGTCGGGATGAGCGATGTCGATCAGGGACTGGGCCCGCTCCCGGATGGTACGGCCGGCAAGCGAGGCGATCCCGTAGTCGGTGACGATCAAATCAAGGGATTCACGGTTGGTGAACTGGTTCGGAAATTCCGCCACGGAGACCAGAATATTCGCCTCCCCGCGGAGGTTCCGGCTCGGCAGGGCGATGATCGTCCGCCCGCCCGGAGAGTATTCCGCGCCGGCAAAAAACTCCTGGGCCTGGCCGGGGCTGCCGGTGACGTTGCCCCGACCGATCTGCAGGGCGATGTTGCCGGTGAGGTCCACTTTCCGCGCCGGGATCACGACGATCATCTTCTCGTTCATGCTGATCCGCCGGCGTTCGGAAACGATGTCGATGCCCTGGAACTCCACCAGGGGGTTGCGATCGAGCCACTGCATCAGTTCCCGCGACCCCTGGGCGTAGGAGGTGAGGGACTTCCCCCGGAAATAGCCTTTCATCCGGTTGTTGACGGCGCCGCACCTGACGAGATCCATCAGGGGATCCGTGAAGAAGAAGGTGTGGACACCGAGGTTCCGTTTCTGCATGAGATGACGCCCCAGGGCCTCGAACAGGGGGCCGTTGTAAAAGGAGATGCAACTGCCGTCTTCGATCATGGCCGCTACATTGGCCGCGACCCGGTCCAGGGCGTCGTTGACCGGCCAGCGGGGGAAATAGAGCGGCGGTTCCGTCGCCTTTACCAGATAATGAAACTGATCGACGTGCACGAAGGTGTTGCCCATGGTCCGGGGAACCTGGTCGTTTATTTCCCCCACGACGAGGGTGGCCTTTTCCATGGCATACTTGGCGGCATCGACGGAGACGCCGAGGCTGGCATAACCGGAGGCATCGGGAGGCGTAATCTGCACGAAAGCCGCATCCACCCGGATCGCCCCCGATTCGAGCAGACGGGGGATCCGGGAGATCCGGCTGGGGATGAGATCGATAGAACCGGAGGTGACGGCGTCGCTGGCCAACCAGCCGGAGAAGAAGGTTTTCAGCCGGAAGCGGCCCGCCGGGGATCTTTTATGGGAGGTGACGGCATCGCTGAGGCTGATGAGCTGCAACAGCTCCAAATCCTTGAGGTTTTCGAGGGGGGAAGCGATGAGGTGCCGAACCAGGGTGCGAGGTTCCGCCGCCCCCGTACCGAGAAAGATGCTCATGCCGGGCTTGACCTCCTCAAGAACCCGCTCCGGCGTTACCAGTTTCTTTGTCCAGTCCGGCAGCTGGTCTTCAGGCATGACCATCCCCCCTGCGTCGGCGGCTATTTCTCAAGACAAATAAGGGCGGATAATTCCTCTTTTTCTTTTGCCCCCGAAAATGAATCTCTAAACTGTCGATTTCATTGGTCATAACATTTCCTCCCCTTTAATTTCGCCAAAATATCATATCTGTCAGGAAATTGCAGCGGCGATTCTTCGCCGCAGGCAGGCCGCCCGGAACCAGACCGGCGCGGCAGGCCCTGTATGAGAAGCCGGTCCGGGACGACACGATGCTTCCGGCCCGGGGCCTTTTCTCTGTTGACGCCGCGGGAAAAAATGAATAAAGTTGATCAATGATAGAAACTTTCGTGGAAAACGCCGCCCGGTATCTTCAGGATTCGGCCCTCCTGGCCTATCTGGCCGTGTATGTGGGGGGGGTACTGGTAAGTTTCACCCCCTGCACCTATCCCGTCGCCCCCCTGACCGTGGCCTTCATCGGGGCCCGCAGCAGCGGTTCGAGATCCAAGGGCTTTTTCCTTTCCCTCGTCTACGTCTTCGGCATGTCCCTGACCTACACGGCCATCGGCGCTGTCGCGGCCCTGACCGGGAAGCTGTTCGGCCAGGTCCAGAGCAATCCCTGGGTGTTCTTTATCATGGCCAATATCTGCATCCTCATGGGCCTCTCCATGCTGGACGCCTTTACCTTGCCCATCCGGACGCCCCGGTTCGTAACCCGCCTCCAGCCCCGGGAAAAGACCCGGGGCGCCGTCGGCGCCTTCCTCGTCGGCGCCGCCTCCGGTCTCGTCATGGGCCCCTGCACCGCCCCGGTCCTGGCCGTCCTGCTGAGTTTTGCCGCCACCCGGCAGAGCATCCCCTACGCCATGTCCCTCCTCTTCGTTTTCTCCTTCGGCATGGGCACCCTGCTTATCATCCTCGGCACCTCTGCGGGCGTCCTGGCCAATCTTCCCCGCTCGGGAATGTGGATGACCCGGGTGAGTAAATTTTTCGGCTGGCTCATGATCGCCGCGGGCGAGTATTTCCTCATTCAGGCGGGCATGCTCTGGGGATGAATATTCAAACCGTGCCCACACCCGCAGCCGGGCTTAACGAAAGAAGTGACTATGCCGCTGCCCGGCGACGTTTTCACACCCAACAGCGAGGAGGTAAAATCGATATGCTCCGTAAAACCGTTTTCCTGGTCATCGCCATCCTGGTCATCCTGCCGGCAGCCGCGACCGGTGGTCATGCCGAGGAGTGGGCGCCGCTGTTCAGCATCCGGGACACAAACGGCCGGGTTTTCAGCATGAGCGACCACAGCAGGAAGACCGTGCTGCTCATCTTCGGGACCACCTGGTGCCCCTCCTGCCGCGCCGAGATCCCCCACTTCAAGGAGATATATCGAACTTACGCCCCGCGGGGGCTGGTGATGGTCGGCATCGACATCCAGGAACCGGTGGTGAAGGTCGCCCGTTTTGTTGACCGGCATCAGTTGCCCTACCGGGTCCTGCTGGATGAAACGGGAAGCGTGGCGGCCGCTTACGGCGTCCGGGGTGTCCCCACGATGGTCCTTGTCAAGAACGGCAAAGTCGTCACCCGCAACTACCGTGAGGTGGACGGCACCCTGGCCGGTTTGTTCTCCAAGTAAAAATGGATTTATGGGGATCTCTGCATAGAAGGTTCAGGGGTCCGGGGGCGGCCGGCGCCGGTGCCTGAGGGTCAGGCAGTTGCGCCCCTCCCGGCGGCAGTAAGTGATCTCGTCCATCACCCGGGAGATGATGTGGAGGCCCATACCCCCTTCGGGAAGGTTTTGCTTGCAGCGGGGGTCGTAATCGAGCCGGGGCCGACACGAAAGATCCAGGGGCTTCCCCTCGTCGCAGATCTCGAAGACGACCTCGTCCCCGTCAACCGTGACGATCACCTCCACATCACGACCGGCCTGCCCATCATAGGCGTGCTTGATGGCGTTGTTGACCGCCTCGACAACCGCCAGTTCCAGGCGGAAGGCAACGATCCTGTCCATGCCCAGCTGGGTGCATATCCCCCGCACCGCATATCCGACCATGAAAACCTGATCGAGGCGGCTGTCGATACTTACCCTGAGGCGACCCTGCGGGGGGGGATGGACGCTCATTTGCAATCAAGATCCGGGCATCCCGGCTATGGCCTCCTCTACGGAAGGCAGGATCCGAAAAACCCGGTTCATCCTGGTGAGGCGAAACAGGCTCATAACCGTTTCCCGGGGGTTGCAGATGGCAATCTCGCCTGTCCCGCCCAGGGCCTTCAAAGAGGAAACGATGGCCCCCAGACCGGTACTGTCGATAAAATCCACTGCCGCCAAATCGAGAACGATATAGCGCTCCCCCCGCTGAATCAGCTCGACGAGTTTTGTTTTGAAAACGGCGGCGGCAGCGGCGTCGAGGCGTCGCTCCATAGGTCTGACCACCATCACCAAGCCATGTTTTTCTTCTTCAACCCTCATTTCCGCCTCCTCGATACTCTATGCCCAAGAGGGTAATGTCGTCCTGGGGACTTTGACCGGCCAGGAAAGAATCTATCTCCCCGACGATCTTCTCCATCATGACCCCGACGGGACGGTCTTTCACCGCCGCCAGGAAGCGATAAAATCGTTCCTCCCCATATACTTCTCCCGGCGTGCGCCGGCAATCGCTCACCCCGTCGGTGTAGACGACGAGTTTGTCCCCCGGGGACAGGACGACCGTCCCCTCTTCAAAGGGGAGAATCCCCCCCAGACCGATGATAGGACCGCCCCGGACAAGCAGTTCGCAGGGTCTCCCGGAACCTATGAGTACGGGCGGGGGGTGTCCGGCGCTGCTGTAGGTCAGCAGACCCTCCCGCAGGGAGATGACCCCATATACCATGGTGAAAAACTTGTCGAAACGTTCCAGGGGGTACTCCCGGTCCAGGGCCGCCAATACCTCCCGGGGTGCCGCAAAAAACTCCCGGCCCTTTTCGTCCCGGTCATGGTGGGGCTGCAGGAACTGGGAAACCGATACCGTCACCAGGGCGGCGGGAACACCGTGACCGCTGACGTCGAGCATATAGAAAGCCAGCCGCTCCTCGTCGATGGAAAAGACATTGAAGATATCCCCGCCGATGGTCTCGCTGGGGATGTAGCGCCAGGCCAGTTCACAGGCCGGCAACGCCGGCAGGCGATGGGGAAGGAGGCTCTGCTGGATCCCCGCCGCCGCCCGCAGGTCCTCGTCCAGGCGCCGCTGCTTCTCCCGGAGTTCCCGGTTGGCCGCCAGGACCTCCCGGGTAAGCAGGCTGATCTTCAGATGGGTCCTGACCCGGGCCAGAGTTTCCCCCCGGTCGAAGGGTTTGGTGATGTAATCGGCCCCGCCGATCTCCAGACCCCGGATCTTGTCCCGGCTCTCCCCGAGGGCGGAAAGGAAGACCACGGGGATGTCCCGGGTTTGGATGTTGTCTTTCAGTGCGGCACAGACCTCGTAGCCGTCCATCCCGGGCATCATGATATCCAAAAGGACGAGGTCGGGAAGGGGGGCGGCGGCGAGCATCGCCAAACCCGCCGGTCCGTCGGCGGCTTCGCTGACCTCATAGCCGGCCTTCCCGAGCATCATCTTCATGAGGTTCCGGCTGTCTTCACTGTCGTCGATAATCAGGATCCGCTCCCCCATGCCCTATCGAATCCCCCATATGTCCCGGGCATAACCGGCGATGGTGCGGTCGCTGGAGAATCTACCCATCCGGGCGATGTTGACGGCCGCCCGGCGCGTCCAGAGGACCTCATCCCCGTAATCCCGCCCGACCCGCTCCTGGGCCTCCTGATAGCTCAGCAGATCGGGAAGATGGAAATAGAAGTCCCCCCCGGCGATGATCCGATCCCACACCCAGCGGCTGAGATCGCGCTCCCGGGGACTGAAGCGGCCGTCACGAAGGGCGTCCATAACCCTCCGGATGGGGGGATGGTGGCGATACCACTCCCCGGGGTCGTAGCCGCCGGTCCGGCGGAACCGGCGGACCTCCTCGATCGTCAGGCCGAAGATATAGATATTTTCCGCCCCGACCTCATCGCGAATTTCGATATTGGCGCCGTCGAGGGTCCCGATGGTCAGGGCGCCGTTGAGGGCGAACTTCATGTTTCCCGTCCCCGAGGCCTCGGTGCCCGCCGTGGAGAGCTGCTCGCTGAGGTCGGCCGCCGGGATGATTCGCTCGGCCAGGGAGACACGGTAGTCGGGGATGAAAACGACCTTGATGAACTCCGCCGCCCGGGGATCGCCGTTGATCACCTCCCCCAGACAGTGGATGAGTTTGATGATCTGTTTGGCCTGCCAATACCCCGGCGCCGCCTTGCCGGCAAAGATATGGGTCCGCGGGATCGGGGGCACCCACCCGTCCTCGACCAGGAGCAGGTACTCGTAGACGATATACAGGACCTTCAAAAGCTGGCGTTTATACTCGTGAATGCGCTTGGCCTGGACGGCGAACAGACTCTCCGGGGATACAGAGACCCCGGTGGTTGCGCGGATGACTTTTTGCAGATCCTCCTTGTTTCGTTTCTTGACGTCCCCCAGGGCCGTCAGGAAGGACCGGTCTTCGGCAAAGTCCTCAAGCCGGCGCAGCTCCGGAAGGTCAACGACCCAGGTGTCGCCGATGGTGGCGGTAATCAACTCGGCCAGACGGGGATTGGCCTTGAGGAGCCAGCGGCGCGGCGTTATCCCGTTGGTCTGATTGCCGAAGCGTTCCGGCCAGAGGGCGTGGAAATCGGGAACCAGCTCGTTTTTGATCAGCTCGGAATGGAGGGCGGAGACGCCGTTGACGGCATGGGAACCCACAACCGCCAGATATGCCATCCGCACCTTCTTTTCCGGGTCCTCCTCGATCAGGGACATCCGCCCCATCCGGTCCGGGTCACCGGGCCAGCGGCGCTCGATTTCCGCCAGGAGACGGCGGTTGATTTCGTAGATGATTTGGAGATGGCGGGGCAACACCTTCTCCAGCAGTGCCACGGGCCATTTTTCCAGGGCCTCGGACAGGAGGGTGTGGTTCGTGTACCCCAGAGTCGCCACGGTTATCTCCCAGGCCCTCTCCCAGGGCAGCTCGTATTCATCGACCAATTGGCGCATCAGTTCCGCCACGGCCAGGGCAGGGTGGGTATCGTTCATCTGGATGGCCGTTTTTTCCGGAAAGGCGTCGAAAGAGACATGCCGGTGACGGTAGCGGCGGATGATATCACGCAGGGCGCAGGCCACGAGAAAATACTCCTGGATGAGCCGCAGCTCCCGGCCGGCCGCAAAGCTGTCGGCGGGGTAGAGGACCTTGGAAACCGTTTCGGCAGCGATCTTGTCCTGGACCGCCCGCAGATAATCCCCTTCGTTGAAGATCTCCGTATCGAATTCCGAAGAGGCCCGGGCGGCGTAGAGACGCAGATAGTTCACGGTTTTCCCGCCGTATCCCGCCACCGGCATATCGTAAGGAACGCCGACAATCACCTGCCAGTCCAGCCACATGGGATTATAACCCCCGCGGCGGTCCACGCCGTGCTCGATGCGCCCGTAGACGGGTACGAGGCAAGCCTCGTCGGCCCGTTCCAGCTCCCAGGGGTCCTGGCGGGAAGGCCAGAAATCCGGTTTCTCCCGTTGATATCCGTTCTCGATCACCTGTTTGAAGAGACCGAACTCGTAATGAAGGCCGTAACCGAAACCGGCGATTCCCAACGTCGCCATGGAATCCAGAAAGCAGGCCGCCAGGCGCCCCAGACCTCCGTTTCCCAGCGGGGCGTCCCTTTCTTCCTCCCGGAGACTCTCGAGATCCAGGCCGGCGGCGGTCAGGGCCTCCTGAAATATTTCGTAAAGGCGCAGATTGAGGAGATTGTTTCCCAGGGATCTCCCGATCAGAAATTCCAGGGACAAATAATAGACGCGCTTTCGATCTTCCCGGACATAGCGGCGCTCCGTCTCGATCATCCCGTCGATGAGCCGGTCCCGCACCGCCAGGCAGAGGGACTTGAAATAGTCGCCGGCGCTCGCCTCCCGCCGGTCTTTGCCCAGGGTGTACCGGAGATGCCTGTAGAGGTCTTCCATAATCACCGGCCGGTCACGGCCGGCCCCGGCAACCGCTTCGTTCCCCATTATTCAGACCTCTTGCCGGAATAATCTCCGTCCGCCCCTTTCCCGCACTTTCCCTCGATGCAGGACATAATTGTCTCCATCAGGCGGGCCTTTTTAATCGGTTTGGTCAGATGGGCGTCACAACCCGCCGCGAGGCTTTTCTCCGCATCTTCCTTCAGGGCGTAAGCCGTCAGAGCCACGATGGGGGTATGCCGGCGCCCCTGTTCCCGCTCCCAGGACCTTATGTGCCGTGTGGCCGAGTAACCGTCCATGACGGGCATCTGCATGTCCATGAGCACCAGGTCGTAATCGCCGCCTGAAAATTTTTCCACCGCCTGCGCCCCGTTTTCCGCCATCTCCACCGTGTAGGGGGTGTTCTTGAAGTAGGCCGCCATGAGGAACCGGTTGTCGTCCGAATCGTCCACCAGCAGGATGCGCAGAGGCCGTGCCGTCGTCCGGGGCGCCGGGACGGTCGCGGCCGCGGGCATGGCCGCCGTCCCGTTCTTCCGGTTTTCCACGGCTCTGACTACGGCCCGCAAGAGTTCCGCCCGTTTCACCGGCTTGACCAGATAATCGGCAATGCCCATCGCCGCCGCCTGGGCGACATCGGGACCACGGCTCTCCGAGGTCAGCATGAGAATGACCGTCCCCGCCAGCTCCCGCTCCTGCCTGATTACCGCTGCTGTTGCCAGGCCGTCCATCTCCGGCATCCGCTGATCCAGCAACACGACCTCGAAAGGCTCCCGGCGCTGGTGGGCCTTCTGCAGCAGCGTCAGGGCCTCCCGGCCGTTGTCGCTCGAGGTGACGTTTCCGCCCACTCTGGTCAGGGTTTCCTGGAGAATCAGGCGATTGGTGGCGTTGTCGTCAACGACGAGGATCCGCAGCCCCGCCAGATCGATTTCCGGTTGCGCTTCGGAAGCGACGCCCCCCCCACCGCCGCGCTTGAAGCGGGCCGTAAAATGAAAGACGCTCCCCCGGCCGAACTCGCTCTCCAGCCAGATCCTTCCCCCCATGAGTTCCACCAGTTGGCGGGAGATGGTCAAACCCAGTCCGGTGCCGCCGTATTTTTTGGTGGTGGAGGCATCGGCCTGGGTGAAGCGTTCGAAAATCCGCTCCTGTTTGTCCGCCGGGATCCCGATGCCCGTGTCCCGGACGGAAAAATGAAGGAGACAGTCATCGTCCTTTCCATGGGGGCCGTCGGATGCTGCGCAATCCACCTTGACGATGATCTCCCCCGTCTCGGTGAACTTGACGGCATTGCCGACGAGATTGATGAGGACCTGCTGGAGGCGGGCGGCGTCGCCCAGGAGGTCCATACAGACATCGGGGGCAAGCACGCAGGCCAGCTCGATGTTTTTTTGATGGGCCCGCACGGACATAATTTCGCAAGTTTTCTCTACTACTTCACCAAGATGGAAGGGAGATTCGTCCAGGGCGAGACGCCCCGCTTCCACTTTTGATAAATCGAGAATGTCGTTTATCAAACTCAGCAGGCTCTCGCCGGCGGAACGGAATATCTGTAGATACTGCTGTTGTTCCGGGTTCAACGGCGTTTCGGCCAGGAGGTCCGCCATGCCGATGATGGCATTCATGGGCGTGCGGATCTCGTGACTCATGCCGGCCAGAAATTCGCTCTTGGCGATATTGGCTGCCTCGGCTGCCTCTTTCGCCTCCATCAGGGCCTGCTCCGTCATCTTGAGGGAGGTGATGTCCTCCTGGATGCCCACAAAATGGGTTATTTCCCCGGCGGAGTTTTTGATCGGCGATATGGAAGCCGAGGCCCAGTAATAGCCGCCGTCTTTCTTCCGGTTGTGAAAAATGCCCTGCCAGATCCTCCCGGAGCAGATCGTCTCCCACAACACCCGGTAATCCTCCGCCGTCTTATCTCCCGATTTCAGGATCCGGGGGTTCCGCCCCGTCGCCTCCCCGGCGGTGTACCCCGTCAGCTCCGTAAAACGGGGATTCACATAATCGATCTTGCCGTCCGGGGTAGTGATGATCACCGCCACCGGACTCTGTTTTACGGCCTGGGAGAGCTTGCGCAGTTCCTCCTCCGCCTGACGGCGGGCGGTGATGTCGCTCCCGATCCCCAGGAAGCCCGTTATCTCACCCTCCACGTTCCGCAACGCCGTCACGGACAGGGACACGGGGAAACGACTCCCGTCTTTCCGGATGTAAGTCCACTCCTGTTCATCGGCGATACCGAGGCGGGCCTTGGCGACAAAAACCTCGAAGCCCGGCGCGATGTCCGTTCCCAGTTCCCGGGACAATTCCTCCGCCCGGAGCCGGATCTCCTCGGGAGCATGAAAGATCGCCGGGGTATGGCGGCCGATCAGTTCTTCGGCCTGCCAGCCGAGCCAGCGCTCGGCGGCGGCGTTGAAGGTCTTGATCGTCCCGTCCGGACCGGTGGAGATGATGGAGTAATCGGCTCCATCCAGGATGGCGCGCTGCAGTACCGAGAGCTCCCGGAGGCGGATCTCCCGCTCCTGGATCATCCGTTCGGATTCCTTGATCTCGCCGATGTCCCGGATCGTCACCAGATTGGCCGTCCCCTCTCCCAGGGGAATCCGCGTCCCCAGCCCTTCGACCCAACGCTCCTGGCCCCGGTTCGTGATCACCCTGTAGCGACTCAGATAACCGCCGCCTCCATCCCGGACATTCAGCAGATCGTTGAGGACGGTCGCAAAATAATCGGGGTGGATGAACTCGGCGGCGTTGCGACCGATGCCCGCTTCCGGCGAAGCCAGCTCGACCAGATCGGCGGCCGCCTGATTCGCGAAGATGATGACGCCGTTCCAGTCGAGGATCAGCAAGGCGTCCAGCATATGATCCACAATGCTGTGGAAAAGGGATTCCGTAATCACCAGGGGGGGATCGGCGGGGGGACGATTTTCCTTTGCTTCCTTCATAATTCAATCATAATTAAATTGCGGCCGATGTTACCCGGACCCGAAATCAAACCCCCATGACGGCACGCCGTCACAAGGCAGGATGAAAACGGCGGGACACGCTCCGCCTTGTCCGCAGCGGCTCCGTTAATGAAAAACCGTTGTAGATCAATAACATATACCCGCATTTGCGAGTGAAAGTGTCGTCAAGTATCTGAATAGTTTCAGCTATCGTCGTTCCCATCTGCGGGCGTACGGGCCGACCGGAACCGCTCGGGGGTGTCGCCCCGCCGCCGTCCCGGGACGGCCGGACGGCGACGAAAGGCGTCGATTACGGGAAAAATATATTCAACTTCCTGAAAAAAGTCAAAGTT
This sequence comes from Syntrophales bacterium, assembly GCA_035448805.1. Classification (GTDB taxonomy): domain Bacteria; phylum Desulfobacterota; class Syntrophia; order Syntrophales; family UBA8958; genus UBA8958. Next base: position 11,384 of record DAOTJR010000023.1, on the reverse strand, counting down.
TTCCGCACCGCGAAACATTGTCTAATCACCGCTGTCGTGGTATAGGGACAACAACGGAGGACGGGATATCAGGCACAGTTTGTAAGGAATCCGGACCATAGGAAGAAACTGAAAAGAAGGCCCGGCGGGAAACGGTCGCCGGCCCGGCGGGGCAACAGAAAATGGCGGTCAACGTTCCGCTTTTGGAACGTCACCCCAGGGAGCAGACGATCATGGATCAAACAACGAAGCCACCCCAGGACGAATTTGCCGTGCAGGCCCGCAGTCTCCTGGACCGCGGACTTTACCAGCTCGCCCGGGACCTGGCCGAAACAAGGCTCGCCAGTATCCCCGGCGATGTGGAGGGAAGGACCATTCTGTGTGAGGCCTTGTGGGGGCTGGGATATGATGAGGAGGCCCAGGAGATCATCCGGGAAATCGAAGAGATCATCCGGGGATACTCGGAAATCTACCGCCTCATGGGCCGGATCTGTCAGAAAAAGGGCCTTGTCCGCGAGGCGATCCGTTACTATGAGCGCTTCACCGAGTTGAATCCCCTTTCCCCTCTGCTGCCGGAAATAGATGAAAACTTGGCTCATCTCCATGCCCTGCCGCAAGATTCACCGCCCCCGGAGGATAACGTGAATCAAAAAGAGGATCGCGAAGAGCTGCCGTCGCCGGCGGCGACACTGACCAAGTGGTTGAGCAATCTTGAGAATCTGCAAAAGAGGAAACGATGAGCGCCAGTCCTACCCAGGCCCTGCTCGACAGTGAAGACTGTCTGATCATCCTGAATTACGCCACGCGCCTGATGGCCCTGGATCTGAAAAGAGAGGTCCTGCTGGAAAGGTCCCTGGAGGCCCTTTCCGATTTCAGCGCCAACAAGAACGTCGCCCTCTTCATCCGGCGGGGCGACAAACAACATCTCTGCCTGGAGGGGTTATTCAAGGATCGCCGGTTCCAGGCCGCCCGCGAGGAAATCCCCTGCTCGGGGACGCCTCTGGAAGAGGTAATCATCAACAAGGAGTTCCGAATTTACCCCCAACAGCGGGGATGCGGCTATCCCATGCCGGCGGCGAAAGGACAGGAGGGAGAGGGATTCTGCCTTTGTCTGCCCCTGGCGGGGATCGGCACGAAAATCATCGGGGTGGTCGCCGTCACCGCTCCCGACGACCGGCAACGAACCACCAAGGGGATGCAGATGCTGCATATCCTGACCACCGTGATCGCCATCTCCCTGGAAAACTCGTCGCTCTTCCAGATGGCCACTCACGACGACCTGACGGGCCTGCTCATCCGGAACGTTTTCGAGATCCGCCTCCGGGAGGAGCTGGCACGGATGCAGAGGCACCGGGGGGTTTTTTCCGTCCTGATGACGGATATCGACCATTTCAAGAAGATCAACGACACCTTAGGACACGCCGGGGGTGATGCCGTCCTCAAGGAGCTGGCGAAAATATTCGGGACCCATGTACGGGACAAGCTGGATGTCGTCTGCCGTTACGGGGGTGACGAGTTCATGATCCTCATGACCGACACCGGCGCCGGGGACGCCGAGAAGATCGCCGCAAGGATTCATGCCCACTGCGCCGCCCAGCCCCTTTCGATCCTGGGGAAAACCGTGGAGGTCACGCTCAGCAGCGGCCTCCTCACCGTCAAAGCCGCCCCCGACGCCAGGGAAAAAGAACTGATCCGCAGGGTGGACCGGCTGCTCTACGAGGCAAAAGAACGGGGGAGAAACAACATCTGCGCCGACATTTTCTGATCACGACGCGCCTGCCGCTTACCCGGGGATGCGCCCGCCCGGTAACGGTCACGTTCTGATCAGGGCGCCGATGAGCCGCTCGATATGGTCCAGGGTGTTGCATTCCCGGACCACCGTGCAATAGGGGGAATACTTCTTTATTTCCGAATCCCCGGCGCCCCAGAAGGCCGGGACTTCCGGATTGAGCCAGATCAGTCGCCGGCCGCGGTCATAGATCGCCTTGAGGTGCTCCGGACAGGGATCGTTGTAGTTGTTCCGGGCATCGCCGAGAATCAGCACCGTCGTCTTGCGGGTGACGGCGTGCAGGTAATGCCGCCGGAAATCTCCGAAAGACCGTTCATAATCCGTCCGCCCCATGATCAGCGGGATGTCCGTCCCGCCCTGGATGCGGGTCAGGGCCTCATCCACGGGACAGCTGTCCAGGATATCGCTCACCTCGACCAGATTGGTGCAAAAGACAAAGGTCCGGATCCTGGCGATCTCCTGGTTGAGGCCGTAAAGGAACAGGAGCAGGAACCGGACCGTCCGCAGCACGGAACGGCTGATGTCGCAGATCACCACGAACTGGGGACGATCGACCTTTTTCCGCTTCCAGGAGGGGGTAAACAGCAGCCCCTGGCAGGAGATGTTTTCCCGCAGGGTGCGCTTGAAATCCAGGACCCCCCGCCGGGCCCGTTTCCGGCGCCGGGAGTGGAGGTCGTTGAGGCGCTTGACCATCCGCTGGATGATCTGGTGAATGCGGGCGAAATGGCGCTGCTCGATGTTGGACAGCTTGACGAGGCGGAGTTCGCCGTCCAGGCGCCGGACGCCCTCGTCGCCGGCAAACAGATCATACCGGTTCTGGACATAGCGCCGGACATTGTCCGCCAGGTAGTTTTTCGCCGCTTCCAGGCGGGCCGCGGCGGCGGTCGCCGCCGGGGTGTCCACGGCCCGGAGGGCCTGGAGTTGCCGGTCGAGCTCCCCGGCCCCCATCCGGTCGAGCAGGCGGAAGGCAAAAAGACTGCGCTGGGTGAAGTACCTTATCTGCGAGAGGTTTTCCAGGCGGGCCGCCTCGGTCATGGCGGCGGCGAGCCCGGCCCGGTCCTCTTCCATAAGCAGGCGCAGCAGCGGCGATTCCACGTCCGGCAGCGGGGCCTCCGGAGGTGCACAACCGTCCGCTTCCGCCCCGCCGGCAAAAAAATCGAAGGCAAAGAACCGCTCGAAACAGGCCTGGAGGAGCTCTTTTTCCGGCGCCGTTTTCGCCAGGGACACGGCCAGGGCGTCCCTGAGCAGGGCGCGGTCGCCGTAGCCGACCAGCTCCAGGGCCCGGGCGGCGTCCAGGGTTTCGGAAATGGAAATGCGCACCCCGGCGACGCGGGCGGCGGTGATGAACTCTTCCAGGACTCTTTCCACAATCTCCCTTTCAATCGCTCCCGCCGGGGGGCGCGGCCCCGGTGAGGGGCAAGGCCAGCCCGCTCCCCGCAGCAAGCGGCATGGCGCCGCTGATACCGTGACCGCTGGGGCAGCCCCCGCCCGGCGGGCGCCGCCTGTCCGCCCGCCCCTACGGCCTAACCGCCAGGGCCGTCAACTGGTGCAGCTTTTCCGTCACAATCCCGACGTCGTCCTCGAACTTGATGAAGGTATTGAGGGTTTCCCGGACGAGCACCGGGTCGAGGACCTCGGCATGGAGGATCATCAGGACCCGGGCCCAGTCGATGGTCTCGCTGATCGAAGGGACCTTCTTCAATTCCAGTTCCCGGACGTCCTGGATGAATTTGACGATCTGCCGGGCCAGGCGCGCGGAGATGCCGGGGACGCGGCGGCAAACGATCTCCCGTTCCAGGGCCGCCTCGGGAAAGGGGATGAAGAGATGCAGGCAGCGGCGCTTCAGGGCCTCGCTGAGCTCCCGGGTGTTGTTGCTGGTCAGGAAGACCAGGGGTTTGGTCACGGCCTTCACCGTCCCGATCTCCGGGACGGAAACTTGATACTCCGAAAGGATCTCCAAAAGAAAGGCCTCGAATTCGTCGTCGGACTTGTCCACCTCGTCGATGAGCAGCACGGCGCCGTCTTTTTCCTGGAGGGCCTTGAGAAGCGGCCGGGGTTCCAGAAACGGCCAGGAGAAGAAGATGTCGTCGTACTGGTGCAGCTTCTCCATGGCGGAGGCGAAACCGTTCTTGCGGCTGATGATGTCGTCCAGCTTGTCCCTGAGCAACTGGGTGTAGAGGAGCTGCTTGCCGTATTTCCATTCATAGAGGGCCTTGGCCTCATCGAGACCCTCATAGCACTGAAGGCGGATGAGAGGCAATTGCAGGTAGTCGGCGGCGGCCTTGGCGAGCTCCGTCTTCCCCACCCCGGCGGGCCCTTCGACCAGGATCGGCTTTTCCAGATGATGGGCCAGATAAACCGTGGCGGCAATCTGCCGGCTGGGGATATAGGCGACGCCCCGCAGACCCGCTTCCACTGTTTCTATGGAAATCATACGTTCTTCATATCGCTTGCTCATCGGGCACCTTTTCCCGGGGAGGCGCGGCGCCTTCCCCTGAATTTTCCATCACGACAATACGATAAACCCGCCATATATTACGAAATTCCCTCCCTTTTTAAAAGCGGCGGGATCTGGTTTTTCCTCATTTCCCCGCCCGCCTAACCCCCGGCCGGGGGAAAGAGAACAGCTTCATCCCGAAGGAGCGCCGCGCCGTGTTTGGCCTGCTTGAGCATCAGGACCCTGCCGGCCAGATTGACGGCCCGGATCATATCGGCGGACAGCGCCCGGAATTCTTCGTGTTCCGCCTCCAGGGACGGTGGGGAGAGACAAACCGTTTCTGCCTGAAACTCCCGGGCCAGGGCCCGGAAGGAAAGCATCAGGGAAAGGATTTTCTCCCGCGCCGCGGCAGAGTCGAGGAGACGCGCCGCCTGGAAGGCCAGGAGCCGCAGGGTGTCCCGGAGGTACCGGAGACGCCCGAGCCGGGCGAGCTCCTCGTTCCTCAACGCGGCGCCGCGGCGCAGCTCCATGATCAGGAGTGCCAGCCGGCGGGTCAGCCCCCCGGAGATGAGCCCCGCGAGGGTGACGTCCTCGACCTCCCGGAAGGCCATGGCCAGGGCCTGATAGGCCCCTCCCGGGGCGCCGATCATGTTTGCCGCCGGGACGGCACAGTCGGTCAGGCGGATACCGCAATGGGGGGAAGGACGAAAGCTGTCCAGGGCCAAAGGCGGCGTCAGGGCCACCCCCGGCGTCCCTTTGGGGACGATAAAGGCGCTGAATTCCTTACGGTCTTCTTTCCCGCCGGTGATGGCCAGCACGACGAAGAGCTCCACAAAGGGACCGTTGGTCAGATAGGATTTCTCGCCGTTGAGGATAAATTCCCCGTCCCGGCCGACGGCCCGGGTCCGGAGATGCCTGGGGTGGGCCCCCACCCCGGGCTCGGAGATGGAAACGGAGGGGGAAATCCGTCCGGAGGCCAGTCCGGGAAGGTACCGGGCGCGCTGATCATCCCGGGCCAGTTCCCAGAACACCAGGCGGGTCACGACGTTGTGGATCGTCCAGGAAAGGCCGAAGCCCGGATTGTGACCCGTCGCGACCAGGGCCTCGACAGCGGCCGTCACCGCCAGATAACCCAGCCCCCGGCCGCCGTATTCCCGGGGCACGGCCACGCCCAACAGTCCCGCCTCCCCCGCCTCCTCCCAGAGGTCCAGGGGAAATTCTTCCCGGCGGCCCGCCGCCCACGGGGCAATCCTCTCCCGGGCAAACTTCTCCGTTTTTTCAATCAATTCCAGATGTTTCTCATCCATTTGCCCTGTCAAGGCCGGCTCCCTGCTTGTTGAACTTGGTAAAAAAGGACCGGAGGACGGCCTTGAAGATCTCCATCTCTTCCGGAGAGAAACCCGTCTTGACCTCGGCGTTGACACCTTTGATGATGGCCTTGGCCTTTTCCCCCTCGGCGAGCCCCTCCGGGGTGACATGAATGAGCAACGAACGCCGGTCGGTGGGACTGGCCTGCCGGTACACAAAACCCGTCTTTTCCAAACGATCCACAAGACCGGTGAGGGTGGAGTTATCCACGCCGATGAGCTGACTCAGATCCGACATGGTCCGGCCGTTGCCCTGCTTGAGGAGGAAAAGGATGCCCGCCTGGACATAGGTAACCCGCACCCCCGCTGCGGTCAGGGCGTTGTTGAGATAGGTGCGCAGCTTGTTCTGGGCGGTAAAGATAAGAAAGATCAACCGGTCGTCGGTCATGACCCCCGTCTCCCTTCAAGTTGGTATGCGGATATTTAGCATACCTACTATTTGCTGTCAAGATATATTTGCCGCCGCCATGGCGGTCCCGCTCTTTCCCCCGCCGCCATTTTTGCAGGCGGCATAACGATACACAGGGGTTATCGCTTCCTTGCCGAAATTTAACCGAAGGATTTCCGGACGGTGGACGCCGGTCCGTTATTCCGCCGTCCGGGCGACCCGGAAGCCGAGATTGCCCGCGTTCAGTTTCAGGTGGCCGCGCCGGGCATCGGGCAGACCCTTGGCGCGGAAGGCGACCCGGCAGGTCCCGGCGTCGCTGTCCCAGGCCCCGCCGCGCTGAATGCGGAAGAGGCCCTCCCGGACAGCCTCGGGGCTGTCCACCCATTCCCAGACGTTCCCCGTCATGTCGTAGAGACCCCAGGCGTTGGGGCGATAGCTGCCCACCGGCCGGGTCCTTCCGGGATTGACGCCCAGGCATTCCGATCCCCACAGGCTGTTGCCGTAGTTGGCCCGGGAGCAGTCGGCGGCGTTCCCCCAATAGTAGGCGGTGGCCGTCCCGGCGCGGGCCGCATATTCCCACTCCGTCTCCGTAGGCAGCCGGTAGCTCGTCGTCCCCTCCCGGATGTTGAGCCGCCGGATAAATTCCTGGACCTCGTGCCAGGATACCTGATCCACAGGACAATTGTCTCCGCAACTGTTGAAGTGCGCCGGATTCGTCCCCATCACCCGGCGCCACTGCTCCTGGGTCACCTCGGTCGTCTGCAGGTAAAACGGCCGGTTCACCACCGCCCGCTGCTGCATCTCGTCGGTCCGGCGGCCCGGCTCATCGATCGGCGAACCCAAAGTGACCGTTCCCGCCGGGATGAGCGCCAGGGTCATGCCCAGGGAATTGACGATCTTCGGGAGCCCGGAGATGATCTCGACGCTCACGGGCTGAAACACCCCCTGGGGGAAATCGCTCAGGACATACCAGATCACCCGGCGATTCCTGCCGGGGCGGACCCTCCCCAGATCCCCCTCGAGACGAAGCTGCCGGGAAGAATAGGTTCTATCGCCCACGGTCACATAAACGGACACGTTCGCGTCGTTTTCCTCACCCTCCAGATCGTAGGTGAACATCAGCCGGTTCTCCACCTTCCGGATCTCGATATTCTTCACCTCCGCCGCCGCCGCGGGGAACACAGAGCACATCAGACAGAACCATACGGCGGCCGCAACCGGCATGAATATTCGCCGGACGGCCCGTCGCTTTCCCGCCGCCGCTTTGCTGGTCATAATTTCCTCCCTCTCGTCCGCACCAACGGATCCTGATTTCTTCTTACCCCATTGAAAACCAAAGTTCAAAACCAAATCACCGCCCCGCCGGCCGTTTTTTTCCTTATCCCGCAGCGGCAAGTGTGTTAAAAGGCGGTCCATGGAAACCAAGGATCGCCAACTGCTGTATGAAGTGAACGACAAGGCCCCCCTGTGGGTGGTCATCATCCTCGGCATCCAGCATGTCATGCTCATGTACGGCGAGGTGACGCTCCTGCCGGTGATCATCGGCCGGAATGCCGGCGCCCCCCTGGAACACATCCTCTTTGCCGCCGGGGCGGCGGGCATCGCCGCCGGCGTCTCCACCCTGATCCAGGTGATGAGATGGGGGCCCTTCGGCGCCGGTTATACCCTGTTCATGGGAACCTCCGCCGCCTATCTGGCCGGCAGCGTGCAAACCATCAAGGCCGGCGGATTCCCCCTCCTTGCCACCCTGAGCATCCTCGTGGCGCCGCTGGAAATGATCATGGCCTACTTCCTCCGCTTTCTGCGTCATATCATCACCCCGACGGTAGGGGGGACGATCCTCCTCCTCGTCGTCCTGAGCCTTGTTCCGCTGAGCCTCCATGAATGGCTGGGGGAGTCGGGACGCCTTTACGGTTCCCGGGAAAATTTCCTCACCGGCATAAGCGCCATGTTCATCCTCCTGGGACTGAGCCTTTTCGGCAATAAAACCCTCCGGCTGTGGTGTCCCTTCCTGGGCATCGCCGGCGGCCTGTCGGTCTCCTGGCTCCTGGGGATCGCCAACTTCGAGCAGTTGTTTCATCATCCCTGGGTGGGCCCGTTTCCCGGGACCTGGCCTGGTCTGGCCACAGATTTGAAACTTGATCATCTGCCGCTTTTTGCCACCCTGGCGGTGCTGACGGTCATCAACGGCGTCCAGGCCATCGGCAACAGCATGGCCGTGCAGAAGGTTTCCCATCGCCGGGCGCAGCGGATCGATTACGGCGTCATCCAGGGGGCGATGTATGGCGACGCCCTGGGGAATATCGCCACCGGTCTGTTGGGCACGGCCCCCAACGAAACCTATTCCGAAAATATCGCCACCCTGAGCGTCACCGGCGCCGCCTGCCGGAGCATCGGTTTTTGCGGCGCGATAATTTTAATATTGCTGCCCTTCTCCCCCAAGCTGAGCATGGCCATTGTCCATCTGCCCACCCCGATTTTCGGGGGATTCCTCATGGGACTGGCGGCCATGATGTTTCCCGCCGGACTGGAGCTGGTGTTCAGTCACGGCATCACCCACCGTTCCGGCCTCCTGGTGGGTATCTCCCTGTGCATCGGGATCATCGCCGAATCGGGGAAATTCTTTCCCGGCATCTTCCCGATCTCCCTGAGCGTGTTTCTCAACAGCGGCGTCGCCGCCGGCGGCCTCACCGCCATCACCCTCAGTCTTCTCTTTAGGCTGACGGAACTCAAAGGATACACGGCAACCATCCCCGCCGGCTTGAGTCATCTGCCGAAATTGGCCCGGCATGTAGAGGAGGCGGGCGAGAAACTCGACCTCGCTCCCGAGCGGATTGTCCAGTTGCAACTGGCCTGCGAGGAGATCTTCGTCCATATCGCCCGGGGCGAGGAAACGGAAGACCGCAAAAAAAACCTGGCCCTGAAGATCAACGAGCATGAGGACGAACTGCGGGTGGAAATCATTTTCGGTGAATATCTCGGCGATCTGGACAGCATCAAAATGCCGGAAAATCTCTTGCAGGCAGGGGAAGCAGATCTCGACCGTCTGGGGCTGGCCCTCTTCCACCGGGTGGTGACGGATTTTCACCAGGCGGAGATCTCGGGCATCACCTACATCTGGTTCAAAATGGCCTGATCGCCATAGGGGAAGCTCAACGCAGGCCCTGCTTCCCATCCCGGACGCGGCCTTAGGCGGCCGGCAGGCCGGCCGCCTCCGAGCCGAGGTCTTCAAGACCGCGGCGATCTCCCCGCAGCCGCTATGGCCCGGGGATCCACAGCGGTAATTTACCTGGACACAAACCGTGTTGTTCCGATAAAAAACATCCCGGTCTTGTTTGCCTTTCAGAAACAGGCCGGAAAGAGGCGGCTGCCAACCCGTGAAGACAAACAACAAAATATCGGCAAGGAATACCGGGCTGCATCTGGCCGTCATCGGAGGCGGACCGGGCGGTTTACATGCGGCTATCGCCGCCGCCCGCCAGGGGATGAAGGTAACCCTTTTCGAAAAGCGGGAACTGGGAGAGCATATAATATGCGGCGAATGCATCTTCGATTCCCTGGACCTCCTCCCGCCCCCCGGCGCGGGTCTGCTCTACGAGGTCGAGGCCGTCCTGCTGTCGGCCCGGGGGAGCTACCGCCTTCCTATCGGCAGATACCGGCGTCTCTATATGATGGACCGCCGGGTATGGCAACGACAATTGGCGGCAACGGCGGCCGATCTGGGTGTCTCCGTCCTGGCCGGGGCAAAGATAAACATCGCCGGGCTGAGAGAGCTCCGGGATCGCTTCGACTGGATTATCGACGCCAGCGGCGCCCCTTCCATTACATCCCGCGCTTACGGCTTTACCGGCGAATATCTGCGCAACCCGCTGCTCGCCTACCAATATTTCGTAGAAGGTGATTTCTCCGCCCTCTTTTTGTCCCGAACCATCAAGGTTGTATTTCCACCCCATGTCGAAAGGGATTATCTTCCTGGTTATTATTGGCTATTCCCCAAGAACGAACACCAAGCCAACTTCGGGGTGGTCTTCACCCACGGCCGGGCGGGTAAATTTCCCCTGCGGTTGAAAGAACTGCTCCACGAGATCGCCGGCAGGGAATCCCTGTCACTCGAGTCGGTCCGTCATCGGGGGGGCGGTCTGATCCCTACCCGCATCCTCGATCGGCTCGTCCACGAGCGCATCGTTTTAGTGGGCGACGCCGCGGGACTCCCTTCGCCCCTCCACGGCGGCGGGATCGATCTGGCCTGTATCAGCGGCACCCTGGCGGCAGCGGCGATAAGCAAGGGAGCGACGGGTGTGGCCGCATATCGCCGTGACCTTCTGCGTCTCCTGCAACACAAGCTGGCCGTGGAAAAGATCCTGATCGCCAAGATGAAAACCCTTTCCTGGGCAGCTTTCGACGATCTCATCCATGCCGCGGCGGTACGCAGCGCCGGGATCAGAACCAGGGTCGGGCTGCGCCACCCCGGACTCCTGGCGGCGGCGTGGCGGTGGTTGCAAAAGCGACCCGCCGGCGATTGCCTCCGGGCCTGCGGACCGCTCTTGAGGGAATAAGATCCCGATACCCGCCGGCATTACCACGGGAGGCCGCCGCCAATCGTTTCCGATGCCCCCGTAAAAAAACACTTATGCCCCATGGGGCACCTCAAAGCGTGAAAATGACGTTTTCATGCGCAAATGTGTGCATATGTTATTGATCTACCAAGGTTTATCATTAACGGGGCCGCGGCGGACGCGGCGGAGGGCGTCCCACTATTTTCATCCTGCCTTGTGACGGCGTGCCGTCATGCGGGTTGCATGATTTTTTGTAACGGCAGGCCGTCATGAAGGTTGCACCGTAAGTCGTCAGGGAGCCGAAGAAATAAAAAAGTTCCGGAGGCAGGTCGGGCACATATCCCGAGGAATGATAAATGCTTACGCAGACGTCGCCGCGTGGGATCAAGCGTCTTTGCCGCAGCTGAACCTTTTCCGAGCTCTTCATTTTTGACAACCCGGGCAGAAGTAGGTCCCGCGACCGCCGATTTTCCGTCGCTCGATGCGCGCCGCACACCGGAGGCAGGTTTTGCCCTCCCGGCCGTAAACCTGCAAACGCCGCTGGTATTCTCCCGGACGACCGAAGAGATCGCGCCAATCGGAAATGCTCGTCCCCCGACACAGGACCGCCTCTTTCAGGATGCGCCCGGCCGCCGCGGCGATCGCCTCCCATTCGGCGGCCGTGACGTCGCAGGCCCGGCGCCAGGGACTGACGGCTGCTTCAAAAAGGATCTCACAGGCATAGATGTTGCCCATTCCCGGCATGTCCCGCTGATCCAGGAGCAGGGCCTTGACGGGCAGGCGCCTGCGGCCGGCCCGGTTACAGATCTCACGGGGGTCCATTCCGGTCAGGATATCGACCGGGCGGGAACGGAGGACGGACGGGCCG
>DAOTJR010000022.1:0-46551 GCA_035448805.1 Syntrophales bacterium | reverse complement strand
AAGCTGCCGGGGCGGCACCGGCTGCCGGCGGGACGGCGGCCCGCCCGGTCATGGCATGGCGCCACAACGCCCGGGTGAATAACGGCGGGTCACGGTGCCGTAAAAACGGGTCCTTGCCGGAAATGGCCCCCTGTCGATCTTCGCAGCATCCCCTCCCCATCACTAAGGCAACCCCGCAGAGGGAATGCCCCCTGACCCCAGACCGGAACGTCGACATTTCCACCGGAAATTGTCCCGGAATTTCCCCCTGGGGTGCGCGAGATTTTCATTGACAGCCAACCGGGCGGTCGTGTATTTGCTGGGCGTATAACTGTATAACCTTTAGATATCATTGTTTTATACTTCACCATTGATGACGGGGACGGTCGGGGCTCTGAACGGGTGGCGGTGGAACTGCGGGCGGTGTTGTGTGTTTTAATCTCTCCTCAGGACAAAGTTGGAGGTGTGATATGGGAAAAAGGTGCGGTTGCTTGATAATGGGGGCAGTACTGTTGTTCTGGGCGGCGGTTTTGCCCGCCGGGACGGGGGCGGCGGCATACCCGGTGGTGGCCAACGTCACGGCGGCCCAGCGGGCGGGGACGAAGCTGGTGGACATCACCTATGACCTTGCCGATCCGGACAGCCCCGGTCTGAGCGTCACTATCCGGATTTCAAGCGATAACGGGGCCACCTGGACGGTACCGGCAAGCCACGTCACGGGGGACGTCGGCCCGGGCATCAAGCCCGGCACAGGGAAAAAGATTGTCTGGGACGCCGGGGCGGACTGGAACAACATGAAGAGTGACGGTATTGTCGTCAAGGTCATCGCCGACGACGGCCCTGCAGGAGTGGTCTTCATCCCCGGGGGAACTTTCCTCATGGGAGATCCCACCCCCACCGGTGAGGGCTACAGTAACGAAAAACCCGCCCATAGCGTCACGGTTAGTTCCTTCTATATGGACCGCTACGAGGTGACCAAGGCCCTCTGGGACGAGGTATACACCTGGGCGACAGCCCACGGATACACCTTCGACAATTCCGGGACGGCGGCGGCGGCGGATCACCCGGTGCAAAGCGTCTATTGGTATGATGCGGTAAAGTGGCTCAACGCCCGTTCGGAGCGGGAGGGGCGGATGCCGGTCTATTATACGGACGGGAGCCAAACCACAATCTACCGTACTGGAAGGGTCGATATCACCAACGAGGCGGTGAAGTGGTCCGCCGACGGCTACCGCCTCCCCACGGAGGCGGAGTGGGAGTACGCGGCCCGGGCGGGGACGGCGACACGTTTCTATACGGGGGATTGTATCTCCGCCGAAACCGAGGCGAATTATGACGGCAGATATCCCTGGAACGGTTGCCCCACGGGTACGTTTCGCCACGCAACGACGGCGGTGGGGACGTTTCCGCCGAACCCCTGGGGGTTGTATGACATGACGGGGAATGTGTGGGAGTGGGTATGGGACCGGTATGGGTCTTCGTATTACTCGTCGAGTCCGTCTTATAACCCCTATGGCCCCGCATCGGGCTCGGATCGGGTGAATCGCGGCGGGGGTTGGCAAAACAGCGGAGGTGATGAACGTTCGTCGCGCCGTGGATCTGCCGGTCCTGCCTATAGAGACGACGACCTGGGATTCCGGTCTGTCCTCCGGGTGACGGTCCCCGCCGGGATGGTCCGGATCCCTGGGGGCACCTTCCAGATGGGGGACGCTTCAGGTGTGGGGGGTGCCGATGAGCGTCCCGCCCACAGCGTCACGGTGAGTTCCTTCTACATGGACCGCTACGAGGTGACCAAGGCCCTCTGGGACGAGGTATACACCTGGGCGACGGCACACGGTTATAGCTTTGACAATCTCGGATCGGCGACGGCGGAGAATCATCCGGTGCAAAGCGTCTCTTGGTATGACGCGATAAAGTGGCTCAACGCCCGTTCGGAGCGCGAGGGGCGGATGCCGGTCTATTACACGGGCGGGAGCCAAACTGCAGTCTACCGCACCGGACAGATCGATATATCCAATGATGCAGTAAAGTGGACGGCCGACGGCTACCGCCTCCCCACGGAGGCGGAGTGGGAGTATGCGGCCCGGGCGGGGACGGTGACGCATTTCTATACGGGGGAGTGTCTCTCTGCCGACGCCCAGGCGAATTATGACGGCAGTTATCCCTGGAACGGTTGTCCCGCCGGTAAGGTTCATGGTGGAACGACGGCGGTCGGGTCGTTTTCGGCGAACCCCTGGGGTTTGTATGACATGACGGGGAATGTATGGGAATGGGTGTGGGATTGGTATGATCCAACCTATTATTCGTCCGGTCCGTCATCCGACCCCCGTGGCCCCGCATCGGGATCGAACCGGGTGTTTCGCGGGGGAAGTTGGTCAGATGACGCCGGCGATTTGCGCTTGGCGAAACGTAGGGGTTATACACCGGCGAGTACATTCTCCCACCGCGGCTTCCGGTCGGTTATCCGTGAGCCGTAGACACAGTGGGGCGGCGAGCGTAGACGATGCTCCAAGGGGCTTTAGCGGCAGAGATCCTCGGAGATGACGAACCCTGGGGTCAGTCGCGGACATACTCATCCCGCCGGGGTGATGCGGGACTACCTACCCCGGGGATTATCTGCCGAAGAGGAAAGCCGCCCCTTTTCAAGGGGCAGGAGGGGTTGTCAAGTGCCGCTTTTTCGTGATCTCTATCAAATGGCGATACGACCGGAGCTCGGAAGCGTTTCCTCCGTAGTAAACGTATCACGAATGGGGAGCACGGTTACTTCCGTGAAGACAAAGATGAGCAAAGGCAGCCTCGGGTTGAGGGCGATCATTTGGGGGTAGAAATACATCCATGAAAAAAAACTTCCTGGCGGTATTCACGACCGTTTTTATGATTTTGACTTTGGGGGGAGTTGTTCCGGCACCGGTGACGGCGGGAATGGGGTCGGCCAGATCGACGCCCTTCGCCTTGAATACAACGGCGGCGGGTAATCGGTCGGCCAATTCAGCCCCTTTCTCCGTCGATACCGGGGATTTTACCCTGATGGTGTTCAAATCCGGTCCGGGTACGGTGACGAGCGACCCAGCGGGTGTTGTCTGCGGCGGTGATTGTTCGGAGGCCTATGTATCCGGCACCCAGGTGACCCTCACCGCGGTTGCCGATCCCGGTTTCACCTTCACCGGCTGGTCGGGGGCATGTACGGGAACAGCCGTGACCTGCACGGTGACGATGGACGGGGCGAAGAGTGTGACGGCGTCCTTCAACGACCTCACCCCGCCCACGGGGACGATCGTTATCAACGGCGGCGCGGCTTTGACGACCAACCCGGCGGTGAACTTGACCCTGACCTGCACCGATGTGGGCGGCTGCACTCAGATGCAGTTCAGCAACGACGGTGTTAACTGGAGCGATCCGGAGCCTTACGCGGCGACGAAGGCCTGGACCCTCACGACGGGCGAAGGTGTCAAGACTGTCTTTGTACGTTTCTGCGACAGTACGGGAAATTGGATGTCGATCGCGACTGCTGTCTCTATAAAACTCCAGAAACCTGTTTTCCCAGGCGATATGAATGGGGACGGCGAGATAAACCTGCTGGATGCCGTCCTGGCCTTCCAGTTCACCGCCGGGCTCATGCCGGTGCCCGGGTCCTTACAGGAGGGCTACGCCCCGACGGCGGGCGATGTCGACGACGACGGGAAGATCGGCTTGTCGGAAGGACTCTTCATCCTTCAGAAGGTCGCAGGGATGAGGTAAACCCAGCGGCCCCGTGGGCAGGCCTATTAAATTGTCCCGGACGCCATTGCCGGGCCGGTGAGGAAAATGGGGCGACACGAAAACTGTTTTTGCTGTAAATTATCGCCAATTATTACAGCTGCTTGCTAATTAAGTACTATATCCCCGGATTTCCGGAAGGGGTGCTTTTAGACGGGCGGCGGGACCCCGGCCGGGAGATGGCAGTCGCCTCGGGCCGGGGCACCGCCCGGGGCCTTCGCAGAGCCCTACAGCTACCCCTTTTCCTTCCACCGGGCCAGGACGTGGGCGTGTGTCTCCGAGTGGGGACGATGGACGATGCGATTGAGCAGGTCCCGGTCGAGACCGAAGAGGAGCCTGCCGAGGAGGGGGCGGGGAGGCACAGGAGATAATGGCAGGATCACGGTGGGTCAAGGGAGGGCTTTGGGGAGAGACGGCGGCGTTTCTGGCCCTTTTTTTTGACAACGTGGGCAGTCTCGTCTTTTTGAGCACCCTTCTTGTCTTCACCTTCAACTATCCGGCCGAGATCGTCCTGACCCGCATGATCCCCGGAACGGCCGTCTGGGTCTTCCTGGGGGATTTGGTTTACACCTTTTTGGCCCTGCGCCTCCGCAGGCAGACGGGGAGGACGGACGTCACGGCCATGCCCCTGGGCATCGACACCCCCTCGACGATCGGCCTCGCCTTGGCCGTCCTGGGCCCCACCTACGTAGCCACGGGGGACGCCGAGATCACGTGGCATGTGGGCATGGGAACCCTCTTTCTCATCGGCATCGTGAAGATCGTCGCCTCCTTCGGCGGCGAGGCCGTCCGGCGGGTCGTCCCCACGGCCGGCCTCCTGGGCCCCCTGGCGGGCATCGGCCTGCTCCTGCTGTCCTTTCTGCCCCTCCTGGAGATCTTCGCCTCCCCCATTGTCGGTCTTGCCGCCCTGGGCCTGTCCTTCAGCGTCCTTTTGGGGAAAGTCCGTCTGCCGGGGCGTCTGCCCGGCGTGCTCCTGGCCGTCCTGGCGGGGACAGCGATCCACTTCATCCTCGGGTACGGGGGGCTGCTGCCCGAGTTCCAACCGCCCCGGTGGGAGGTGAGCCCCTGCCTGCCCATGCCCTCCGTCGCCTTCCTGGGGAACATCCACCGGAGTCTCCCCTATCTGCCCCTCGCCGTGCCCTTCGGGATCATGACCATTGTGGGGGGCATCAACAACACCCACAGCGCCCGTCTCGCCGGCGACGACTATCGGACCCGGGACATTCTCCTGACGGAGGCCGTCACTTCCCTCGTCGCCCCCTTTTTCGGCGGCGTGGCCCAGACGACCCCCTACATCGGCCACCCCGCCTACAAGCGGATGGGGGCGACCCATTGGTACACGGCCATGACGGCCCTCATGATCGGCCTCGCCTCCGTGGCGGGCCTCCTCTCCCTCCTGTGCCTCCTCATCCCCCAGGCGGCCCTGGCCCCCATCTTCCTCTTCATCGGTTTCGAGATCGTAAGGCAGGCCTTCGCCGAGGCCCCGCCGGGCCACGCGGAGGCGGTGAGCATCAGCATGCTCCCCGCCGTGGCCGTCTGTATAATGATCGTCCTGAACCAGTTTCTGGGGGCCCTGCCCCCGGGGCGGTGGGAATGGTCGGCCCATCTCAAGGTCGTCCTGACCTCCCTGACGACCCTGGCCAACGGGTTCATCGTGACGGGGGTTCTGTGGGGAAGCATGACGGCCTTCCTCATCGACGGCCGGACGGGGAAGGCGGCCCTGGGCGCTTTTTTGGGGGCCCTTATGACCCCCTTCGGGCTCATCCACTCCGTGCGGCCCACAGGGGAGGTGTACCTTCCCTGGGAAGTGGAGGGATCCGCCCACCTCTGCCTCGCCACGGGTTATTTGATCCTGGCGGCGGTGTGGCTGGCGGCGGGACGGGGACGAAAAGACGAGGGCCAAGGGCCTTCCCTGCGAGCCCGATTATCGAAAGGACGACGAAAAAGCTCATGAAACCCGCATGACGGCACGCCGTCACCAAGCAGGATGAAAATTGTGGACGCGCTCCGCAGTGTCTCCGTTAATGATAAACCGTTGTAGATCAATAACATATGCACGCATTTGCGAGTGAAACTGAAACCCGACTATGTCGTGCCCAGGCACTGCACGGACCGGAAGGCGATCATGGTCATGGAGAGGGCCATTAGGGAGGCCTTCCTGCTGAACATGGCGGGCAGGGAGACACATTCCACCCCGGCGTTTACTATAAGCTGAGGTTGCTAAATTTCATGCCCCCATATCTGTCAAGTGCCGGCGACACCAGGTTTGAAAATTGCAGCCGGCTGTGTCAGTCAGGGCGACCCAGCGGGCAAAGGCGGCAACACCCTGTGATTATGGAAGAAGGGCAGACCCTGAAATTTTCGTGGGCGGGCTGGATCAGCCCGGCCCGGCCGCCTTTGCATACCGTCGGCGCCCTGCCCTTCATCCCGGGCACCGTTTTGGGGCTCCGGATGGAAACGCCTTTCATCTCGAGGTCTTTCTCTACGGTCTGGCGGCGGTGATCCTCATCGGCTTCTGCTGCGGCGGCCCCGCGCCGCAGCCGCGATGAACGGGCAGGCAAAAACTTGCCGGTGGCGGCCGCAGCACGAAAGGGGTGCGGAAGCTGCCGGGGCGGCACCGGCTGCCGGCGGGACGGCGGCCCGCCCGGTCATGGCGCCTGCCAGCAGCGCCCGGGCATCCGGGCAACAGTCCCGGATGCCGGCGCTGCCTAAAGGCTTGCGGATCTTGGTCGCTTCGGCGTTACGATGATTTCGAAAACGCCGCCGACATGGAAATGATCATGCCCAGCAGCATGATGAGCTCCGCGGCGCCCGCGGCGAGATGTTTGGCAAAGACCGGAACGATGCCGAGGATGAGAAATCCGATCAAAAAGGTGAGTTCCCGAGAATCCATAATGACCTCCCTAAGTTCTGTGTAATATCGCCGTCACGCCTTCGTTATGCTGACGGCGGATATGGCCGCGGTACGGCGGTCGAAAATATTCTTTATCCCTACCCCCAGGACATCCACCCGGTCCCCGGGCTTGATGTCTTCCGCAGGCGCAGTGAACATGATCACCCGGATGCTTCCGGTGCCGTCCTGGACCTGGAAATGGGGCCGGTTGAGCCATTTGAACGAGACCTTCCGGACCTCGCCCGTGATGCGCACCGCCTGTCCCGTGTTCGCCAGGGTGATTTTCCCGATCTTGAACGGCTTGGCGGACCGCATATGTTCTGCCGCCGCCCGGGTCAGCGTGCGGCGGCTCATCCATGCCAGGGTCATGGGAATGACCAGGAGCGCGATCAACCCGGGGATGGCGAAAATCAGAAAGCGGTCGTCCCGCACGGTTACATAATGGATAACCACGGCAACCGCGCAAACGGCAAAAGCGATCCACGCCGGCAAGGACAACGGAACGTCTCCTAATCCTTGGGGACTTCCTTCCTGAACATCAGGAAATACGCCACCCCGATAAACAGAAAGCCCCCGACGATGTTCCCGATGGTGACGGGGATGAGATTCCAGTACCAGATGTCCATCCAGCTCAGACCGTTGTTGGCCTGGAGTAAGCCGCCGATTTTTCCGATCGTCGCCGGGTACCAGTCGGTGAGGAACTTCGCCGTGGGGAGAAAATACATGTTCGCGACGCAGTGCTCGAACCCCGTGGCGACGAAGGCCATGATGGGGAACCAGATTCCGAAAAACTTGCTGACCACGTCATCGGCGGTGATCGCCAGGAGGATGGCGATGTTGACGAGGAAGTTACAGCCGATGGCCTTCATGAAGGAGGACCACATACCGGCGGTGCCGACGGCCTTGTAGGTCAGGATCTTCCCCACGGCGATGTTGATGGCGTTTATGCCGAAGGCGTTCACGACGAAGCCGTTCGCCGTGCCGTCGACGAGGGGCCCCACGGCCATCAGATAGGCATAAAAGAAGGAACCGAAGATGTTTCCGATGTAAACCCATACCCAGTTCCTCATCACGGCGCCCCAGGTGCATCGTTTCATCATGGCGGCCATGGGTACGAGCATGCAGTCCCCGGTGAACAGTTCCATGCCGGTAAGGACGATCGCGATGAGGCCGACGGGGAAGACGGCGCCCGCGATCAATTTCGCGATGCCGGGACCGAGAAAGGGGGCGACACCGGTCGAGCATACGGTACACAGGGCGCCGCCGATCGCGATGTAAGCGCCCGCCATGAATCCCCGGAGAAGAAACTGGAAGATCGACAGTTTCGACTTGTAAACACCGGCATTGCCCACCAGGGCGACCATTTTGGGTGGTGCGTTAAAAGCCATAAGATTACCTCCATCGATTTAAATAACCAACAGCCGATGCGCGACGGCGCATCGTTTGGGGTTTGTCGAAAGCCTCCGTCCCCGCGCGACTTTCCCGCCGGCCTATGACCGACGCGGTGAAGCACGACCCGGGACGATGTCGCGGCGATCAGCTGGCAAATGCCTCTTTGATCTCCTTTTTCCAGATGCACAGCAGTTTGCCGCCGCGATACTGGCACTGGACGAGTTCCCACTCGCCCTCCCCTTCCTTGTCGAGCATCTCCTTGAAATGCGGCAGCCCCCCGCCCTGAAGATCGGTGACGATGCAGTCCCCCGTCAGGTCGCATTGCACCTTATCGGGGGGAATAACCTGGTCCAGATCGATGATGTTTGTTTTGTAAGTCCATCGCGGCATGTTCCATACCTCCTAAAATTGATAATCGATGCTCAGATCTCGATATCGCAGCAGCGGCAGCAGCAGGCCTCGGCGGGGGCCGCCGGTCGCGTAAAGCCGGGTTCCGCCTCCGGGAAACCCCGGCTTCCCCGGGCCGCCGCCATCGCCGGCATGACCGTCTAAGGGGGAGACGCCAAGGTTGATTATAGACCGGAACTTCCTTTTTGACGGCCGGAGTATAGGGATGCCGATTCTGCCTGTCAAGCGATAATTTTCGCCGTGATCTTCAACAAAATCGGGCACGGCGACACTTCTCGGGAAGCGAACTGGATCCCGGGGCGGCGGCAAAGCCCTTAGCTTGAGGCACACAAACCGATCACGGCGCAACCATTCCTGACGACAACGACATAAATTCCAAAACAAACCGGCCCTCCCGATGAAAAAACCGCTTGACAAGGGGCGATAATTTTCGTACGGTGCCTGCACTTTTCCAGAAACATTGCGGAAGAAACAAACTTATGAAAAACAAACTCATTGTACCGGGCAGCGTAGTTGTAGTCATCGTACCGAGGGGGACTGCTGCTCGGTGTTTTTAAAAAACCTTTAAAAACAAGAGCCGCGGGCCCCGTAAACCCGCGGCTTTTTTGTTTGCCGAAAAAAGCCGCATCTCCGAAAGATCGCGGCTTTTTTATTGCCGATAAATCAAACATCCATAAGGGAGGTACATACCGTGCAACTGAGAGGAGCAGAAATACTGATCAAGGTGTTGAAGGAGGAGGGGATCCACACGATCTTCGGTTATCCCGGGGGGGTGCTCCTGGATATCTATGACGAACTTCACAAGGGCCACATCCGCCATATCCTGGTGCGGCACGAGCAGGGGGCGGTCCATGCGGCGGACGGATTTGCCCGGGCCTCCGGCAAGGTCGGGGTGGCCCTGGTGACCTCCGGCCCCGGGGCGTCCAATACCGTCACAGGGATCGCCAACGCCTACATGGATTCCATCCCCATCGTCGTTTTGACCGGCCAGGTTCCCACCCATCTCATCGGGACCGACGCCTTCCAGGAGGTGGACATCGTGGGCATCACCCGCCCCTGCACCAAGCATAACTTCCTCATCAAGCGGGTGGAAGAGGTGGCCAAGACCCTCCGCGAGGCCTTTCACATCGCCCGTTCCGGACGGCCGGGCCCCGTCCTGGTGGATCTGCCCAAGGATGTCATGGCGGCGGTGACGGACTACGAGCCGCAGCCGGCCCGGAAGGAGGAAGAGGCCAAACCGCGCCCCGCCTCGAAGAAGGCCTTCTATGTACTGGATTTGATTACCGAAGCCACCAAACCGATGATCCTTTCCGGCGGCGGCGTCATCCTCGGCGGCGCCGCGGCGGAACTCCGGAAGATGGCCTGGCGCACCAGGATGCCCGTCTCCTCCACCCTCATGGGGCTGGGGGCCTTTCCCGGCTCCGATCCCCTCTGGTTGGGCATGCCGGGAATGCACGGCACCTATTACGCCAATATGGCCATCAGCCATTGCGACCTCCTGATCGCCATCGGCATGCGCTTCGACGACCGGGTGACGGGCAAGATCGATCACTTCGCCCCCAACGCCAAGATCGTCCATGTGGATGTGGACCCGTCGTCCATCAACAAGAACGTCATGGTGGACGTCCCCATCGTCAGCGACTGCAAGAGCGCCCTCCAGAGCTTCAACGCCCTCCTGGAGCAGCAGAACTTCACCGTCACCGACGAGCAGCGGCAGGAGTGGTTCGACCAGATCGCGGCGTGGCGGAAGGAAAATCCCCTCGGCTATTGCCAGAGTGATACGGAAATCAAACCCCAGTTCGTCATCGAGACCCTCTACAAGCTGACGAAGGGCAAGGCCATCATCACCACCGAGGTCGGCCAGAACCAGATGTGGGCGGCCCAGTTCTACCAGTACGACGAGCCCAACACCTTTCTGTCCTCCGGCGGCCTGGGAACGATGGGCTACGGCTTCCCGGCGGCCCTGGGGGCGAAGATCGCCTTCCCGGACAAACTGGTCGTGGACATCGCCGGCGACGGCAGCATCCAGATGAACATCCAGGAAATGGCCACGGCGATCCAGGACAACATCCCCGTGAAGATCGTCCTTTTGAACAACGGCTATCTGGGCATGGTCCGCCAGTGGCAGCAGCTTTTCTACGGCAAGCGTTACTCCCATACCGACATGACCTATCAGCCCGATTTCCTGAAGCTGGCGGAAGCCTACGGATGGCTGGGCCTCCGGGCGACCAGGCCCGAAGAGGTGGAAACGGTGCTCAGGCAGGGTCTGGAGGCCCCCGGACCGGCCCTCATGGATTTCCGCGTCTCCCGGGAGGAATGTGTCTACCCCATGGTGCGCCCCGGCGGGCCCATCCACGAGATGACCCTGGGTCGGGAAATGGCGAACTGAAGGTCGCACCCGGGACGTGAACGGTAAAAACCTGACGTATCTTTATGTTTGCCGGTCTTTTTTGCGAAACGAGACCAGCTCCCTTTTTCCGGGGGCATGAGGGAAGTCGGTTGATCCTGGAGAGCCTTGGGATCACCCGTTGATCAAATAAGGAAACAATAACGGAGGTGACAAGACAAATCATGGAAAAGAAAGAATATACCCTGGCGCTTTTGGTCAGCAACAAACCCGACGTGCTCGCCCGTGTGGCCGGCATTCTGGGCGGTCGGGGCTACAACATCGAGACCCTCTGTGTCGATGCCACCCTGGATCCCGCCTACTCCAAGATCATCCTCACGACGATCCAGGACCGGGCGACGATGACCAAGATCGAAAAGCAGCTCATCAAACTCATCGACGTCCACAAGGTCACGGACCTGACCAAGGTGGAGTCGGTCACCCGGGAGCTGATGCTCGTCCGGATGAAACTCACGGATACGAACAAGGGACATCTGGCCCTGATCATCGACACCTTCAACGGCCGGGTCGTCACTATGAACGGCGACAATTGCGTCATCGAGATCACCGGCGACCGGGCGCTGATCGAAAAGGCCCTCGCGAGCTTGAAACCTCTGGGCATTGATGATATGGCCCGGACAGGGATCATTTCTCTGGAGCGCCAGATTTAAATTCATTTCCCTGGTCAACCGACACCCGCGAACGATGGCAAGGGTTGCAAGTAGATCGCGCGGATGAATTTTTATATTTCAAAAGGAGGTTGTTATGGCAAAGTTGAACATTGGCGGGGTCGTGGAAGATGTGATCACCGCGGAGGAATTCACCCTGGATATGGCCCGGGACGTCCTGAAGGACGAGGTGGTCGCCGTCATCGGCTACGGAGTCCAGGGACGGGGGCAGGCCCTGAACATGAAGGACAACGGCATCAACGTCATCGTCGGGGAGGGAGACTACAACTGGCAGAAGGCGATCGACGAGGGGTTCGTCCCCGGGAAGACGCTTTTCCCGCCCATGGAGGCGGCGGCCCGGGGCACGATCATCCAGTATCTCCTTTCCGACGCCCAGCAGAAGGCCATCTGGCCGGAGCTCAAACCGCACCTCACCAAGGGTAAGGCCCTGTATTTCTCCCACGGTTTCTCCATCGTTTACAAGGAGCAGACCGGTGTC
This sequence comes from Syntrophales bacterium, assembly GCA_035448805.1. Classification (GTDB taxonomy): domain Bacteria; phylum Desulfobacterota; class Syntrophia; order Syntrophales; family UBA8958; genus UBA8958. The sequence goes on along the minus strand of DAOTJR010000022.1, from coordinate 34,570 downwards.
ATCCCGCCGCCGGACATCGACGTGATCCTCGTGGCCCCCAAGGGCGCCGGGCGGACCGTCCGGGATAATTTCCTCGCCGGCAGCGGCATCAACTCCAGCTTCGCCGTCTTCCAGGACGCCACGGGCCGGGCCCGGGAACGCACCCTGGCCACCGGCGTGGCCATCGGCTCCGGCTATCTCTTCCCCACGACCTTCGAGATGGAGGTTTACAGCGACCTCACCGGGGAGCGGGGGGTGCTCATGGGCTGTCTGGCCGGGGTGCTCGAGGCCCAGTACAACGAGCTCCGCAAGCGGGGCCACAGCCCCAGCGAGGCCTTCAACGAGACGGTGGAGGAACTCACCCAGAGCCTCATGCCCCTCGTCGCCCAGAACGGTATGGACTGGATGTACGCCAATTGCAGCACCACCGCCCAGCGGGGGGCCCTGGACTGGAAGGACCGCTTCCGCGACGCCGTCGCCCCGGTCTTCACCGAGCTCTATGACCGCGTCGCCGCCGGCAAGGAAACGGAGATCGTCCTGAAGGCCGGCGCCGCCGCCGACTACCGCGACACCCTCCAGAAGGAGCTGGATCTCATGAAGAACAGCGAGATGTGGCAGGCCGGCGCGGTCCTGCGGGCCCTGCGGCCGGAACGACGGAAGAAATAGCGTCTTTATCGGCCACCCCTCCTGATGACCCGTGTTATCCTCCCCGGCAAGGGGAGGAGCGGGGTGGGGACGGGTTTTTTGGATTAAAAGCACAGCAATTTCAGGTAATTTCGAGAAGAGGAGGGACACATGCGCAGTGATTTGATGAAGAAGGGGCTGGAGCGGGCGCCGCACCGTTCCCTGTTCAAGGCCATGGGTTACACCGACGAAGAGATCGGCCGGCCGATCATCGGCGTCGTCAATTCCGCCAACGAGATCATCCCCGGCCATATTCATCTGCGGACGATCACCGACGACGTCAAGGCGGGGATCCGCCTCGCCGGCGGCACCCCGGTGGAATTCCCCGTCATCGGGATCTGCGACGGCATCGCCATGGGGCATACGGGGATGAAATACTCCCTGGCCAGCCGGGAACTTATCGCCGATTCCATCGAATCGATGGCCATCGCCCATCCTTTCGACGCCCTGGTGATGGTCACCAACTGCGACAAGATCATCCCGGGGATGCTCATGGCGGCCCTGCGGATCAACATCCCCACCATCGTCATCAGCGGCGGCCCCATGCTGGCCGGCAGGCTGAGAGGTCAGACCATCGACTTGATCAGCGTCTTCGAGGGGGTCGGGAAGGTCAAGGCGAAAAAGATCACCCAGAAAGAACTCAACGACATCGAGGATTGCGCCTGTCCCGGCTGCGGCTCCTGCTCCGGCATGTACACCGCCAACTCCATGAACTGCGTCACCGAGGCCCTGGGGCTCGGTCTGCCGGGCAACGGGACGGTCCTCGCCGTCAGCGCCGCCCGGCGGCGCCTCGCCAAGGAGGCGGGGATGAAGATCATGCAGCTCTTAAAGAAAGACCTCAAGCCCCGGGACATCGCCACCCTGGAGGCCTTCCAGAACGCCATCGCCGTGGACATGGCCCTGGGCTGCTCCACCAACACGGTCCTCCACATCCCGGCCGTCGCCCACGAAGCGGGGATAAAACTCGATCTCGATCTCTTCAACGCCATCAGCAAAAAGACCCCCAACCTCTGCAAGCTCAGCCCGGCGGGGGCCCATCATCTCGAGGATCTCGACGCGGCGGGAGGCATCCCGGCGGTGATGAAGCGCATCGCTTCCCTGGGGGTCATCAACGAAGGCTGCCTGACCGTCACCGGCGGGACCGTGGGCGAGAACATCAAAGGGGCGGTCGTCCTTGACGACAGCGTCATTCGCACCCTCGACAACCCTTATATCAAAGAGGGAGGCCTGGCGATTCTCAAAGGGAACCTGGCCCCCGACGGCTGCGTCGTCAAGCAGTCCGCCGTGGCGGCGAACATGCTGGTCAACGAGGGACCGGCCCGGGTCTTCGATTCCGAAGACGACGCCATCAAGGCGATCCTGGGCGGCAAGATCAAGGCGGGGGACATTGTGGTAATCCGCTATGAAGGTCCGAAGGGGGGGCCGGGGATGCGGGAGATGCTGGCCCCCACCTCGGCCATCGCCGGCATGGGTCTGGACACCACCGTGGCCCTGCTCACCGACGGCCGTTTCAGCGGCGGCACCCGCGGCGCCGCCATCGGGCACATCTCGCCGGAAGCGGCGGAAGGAGGTCCCATCGGCCTGGTCCGGGAAGGGGACATCATCGTCATCGACATCCCGAAGAAGAAGCTCACCCTCAAGGTGGCGCCGGAGGAACTGAAGAAGAGGAAAAAGGCCTTCCAGCCCAAGGAACCGTCCATAACCACCGGGTACCTGGGTCGTTACGCCAAGCTGGTTACCTCCGCCGGCACGGGGGCGATCTTCAAGGACTGAGCCGTAATCCGGATCGCCACCTAAGGCGCCTTTTTGCAGGCAAGCAATCCAAAGCCCCGGATTACGGCACGGCATGCGCAATCCGGGGCTTTTATCAAGGAGAAAGAGATTATGATAGTAAACGGATGTTGCCTTAAACGCGCCAGGGCATTGTCGTTATTGATTTCGCTCCTCTTGCTGTCGGGCTGTGCCACGAAGATCCCCATCACCATGCTGATACCAGGCAATTATCATCAAGCCGCCACCGTAAAAACGATCGCCGTGCTCCCCTTCAGCGGGCCGCAAGGCGAGAATTTCGCATCTGAAATCGAGGCCGTACTCACAAACATCGAGGTCCAGGGCCGCCCGTATTTTACTCTGGTGGACCGGGCGCAGATCAACAAAGTCCTGTCCGAGCTGAAACTATCGCAAAGCGGTCTCATCGACCAGACAACGGCGACCCGGGCCGGAATGATCCTGGGGGCGCAGGGGATATACACTGGCACGACCATCGCGGACACGAAAGACAGTTTTTTCAAACAAAAGCGGAGTGAATGCGCGAGATACGAGGTGAGAAGAGACAAGGACGGCAATCTGTCGAAAGGAAGCTGTCTCCGCTGGAACAACTATTATGTGCAGTGCACAAAAAGAGTCGCCAGCTTTTCCACCACCCCGAAATTGATATCCGTAAGTTCCGGCCGCGTTCTTTATTCCAAGACCATTTCCCGGCAGGTAGACTCGTCCGGCTGCGAAGATCTGAATCCACCGAAAGGTGAAGCGGAATTGATGGAAAAAGCAAAGGAATCAATAAAAAGCGAGTTCAGGAAGGACGTGGCGCCGTATTATAAAACAGTCGAGGTGACGCTTTTGGACTCGACGGACAATATCGATGCCGGTGAAGCCAAGAGTCTGCTCAAATCAGGTCTCGAGTTCGCCGAGAAAAAGAGACTGGACAGCGCCTGTGCACTATGGGCCCGGGCAAAACCCATGGCGCCAAACTCGGTGGCCCTGAATTACAATTTAGCGGTCTGTGCGGAGGCCACGGCCGACTACACAACGGCGCTGCGGCTATATAAGGAAGCCGAACGGCTGAACGGGAAAATCGACGAAAATATCTCCCTCGGGATCGTGAGGTCCAATCAGGCCATCGAGAACCAGAAAAAATTGACCGAACAGCTTAAAGACTGAATGTCTGTAAAGACATGCATTTACATGCCGGGGGCGGCACCCGGGAACGATCTAAAATATCCCTCTCGAACCGTTCATGCCATGTAAACAACTTCCCTTAACTATTTGAAATCATTAGCGGGGCATTTGTTATCCCCCAGGTAAATCGCGGCGGACGAACTCCCGGCCGGCCAAGTGGCGACTCCGCAATGAAGCCCCACGCCCGGTGGTTCGATTCCCGGAAGGCAACCGCCTCCCGCTCCTTTTCCCGCAACCGCCCCCGAACCCGGCTGCCGCCGGCATGACCTACCGGTCGGTCATCCGCCGCAGCGCGGCGGGCACCGCTGCCGCAAGCCCCGGCTGCCGGCGGAGATTTTTGTTGCTCCGCAAAAAAGGATCTACCTATCCGCCCTCCCAGCCTTTGAAGCCGCTAAGGGTGGGGGCGGGAAGGGGGCTGTAATGATAAACGTCGTATTCCGTCTTGGCCCCCAGCAGGGCATCTATCCGTTCCTGGATCGCCGCCCGCACCCCGGAGGCCAGCCATTCCTTCCAGGCGGCCAGACTGTCCCAGGTACTGATGACCAGATATTCGTCCGGTTTTTCCACGTTGCGCATGGTCTCCCCGGTGACGTAGCCCGGGCAGGCCGTCGCGGCATTGCGGAGTTCTTTGATGAGTGCCAGGAGATCTTTTTCCTTGTCCGCCGGCACTTTACGCTTGATCAGAATCTTCACCGCCATGGCGCCCTCCTCCTTTCTTCTCTGAATACGACCGGATGCCGTGGTGGAGACATCTGCCGGCCCCGGTCCAGCCAATGGTTGCCAACATAGAAATCCCTGGTTCGCCCCTTTGCCTGTGTCCACCCGCGCCCCTCCCGCTTCCGCCGCCCGGAAGCGGGACCGACGGTTATATTATAAGGCAGCGCCCGGTCCCTGTCAATCGGGGCCGGCAGGGGGGATCAGGGGTGTCGGGGGCAAAGAGAATGGACCGGTTTTACGGCACCTCCATGGACCGGTTTTCGTTCCGTAGGTGAGGGGACATACCGGAACGGGGAGGGGGGAGGAGCGGGACGGAGTGAGCCGGGGCGGCGAGAACCGGGTTGACAAAGGGCGGCAAATCATCGTAGGGCATGAGCACTATGATCCCTGCCTGTCTGGATAATTTCACCGTCGTCCTCCATAAGCCCAGGTACCCGGGCAATATCGGCTCCGCCGCCCGCTGCCTGAAGAACATGGGGATGGGAAAACTTGTCGTCTCCGCGGCCGGCCCGTTCGAGGCGGAGGCTATGAAGATCATGTCCACCCATTTCGCCGCCGACATCGTGGACCGGATCCGGTACTACGACCGTCTCGACGACGCCCTCGCTTCCTTCCGGTATATCGTGGGGACGACCTCCCGGCTCGGTTCCGCCCGGGGGCCGGTGCTCTCCCCCCGGGAGATCGCCCCGTCCCTGGCGGATTTGTCCCGACACAATGAAATCGCCCTGCTGTTCGGCTCCGAAGACAAGGGGCTGAGCAACAGCGACCTGCGGCACTGCCACGCCGTGGTGGCGATCCCCGTTTCGGAACGGCTCAAATCCATCAACCTGTCCCACGCGGTGATGATCCTCTGCTACGAGATCTTCCTGGCGGGCACGGAGCGCCGCCAGGCATTCACACCCCAACTGGCCTCCGCCCGGGAGATCGAGGGGATGTATGACCAGCTCAAGGAGGTGCTCATGGAAATCGGCTTTCTCAACCCCCAGAACCCCGATTACTGGCTGATGCACATCCGCCGTCTTCTGGCGCGGACCGGTCTTTTTTCCCGGGACGTGAAGATCATCCGGGGCATCTGCCGGCAAATCAGTTGGGCTGTCCGGAACAAAACCCCTTGACTTTTTTGCCCGGGGATTGCAGAAGTTATAACCGAAGCGCTATTATTTGTAAGAGAGGCGGTCAAGGGAAGACGGTTCATGAAAATTCTTAAGAAAACAGCGTTCCTGCTTTTGGCGTTGTCGTTGCTTCCCGGGCTGACGGGCTGCTGGTATGCGGCGGCGGCGGGTGCCGGCGCCTACGGCGGCTACAAGGCCAAGGAGGCGGGCTATTCCCTCCAGAGTCCCGTCACCAAGAAGGACAAGAGCAAGAAACCACCACCGGCGGAAACGACAAAACAAACGACCACCAAGCAATGAGGGCTTTGCCGTGAAGATGACCGGCCCCGGCAACCGCCACGCACCTGCACACCGGCACCGCGGACAGCTTAGCTATAAAAAATGCAATCCTTTTCTTCTTGTAAGAAATGGCATTTTCACTCGCAAATGCGTGCATATGTTATTGATCTACAACGGTTTATCATTAACGGAGACACTGCGGAGCGCGTCCACAATTTTCATCCTGCTTGGTGACGGCGTGCCGTCATGCGGGTTTCATGATTCTTTGTGACGTCAGGACGTCATGTATGCTTTATATAGACTGCCCGAATGACTTTTACGCCATCAGATCCGGCGCGCGTTGTTGAGCCGCCCGCTTCCCGGATGACAGCTCCCGGCCGGAGCTTCCCGGAGGGGTCCCGGTCAGGATTAATAAATGGCATTTTAAGGAGGGGATCATGTCGAAGGAAGAAAAGATTGAAGCCATCAAGCAACGGGCCAGGAAGAATTTTACCCTGGGTTACAATTGTGCGGAGTGCATCGTCGAGGCGGTGATCAGTGAGATCGACACAGGCCTGCCCCCGGAAGTGAAAAAGGTGGCCACCGGTTTTGGCGGCGGCGTAGGACTTTACGGCGACACCTGCGGCGCCATTACCGGAGCGGTCATCGCTGTCGGCTGTGTTCAAGGCCGCAGCGCCCTGCCGGAGGGGGAAGGCAAGGAGGCGGTAAAAAAAGCGGCCAATCAGCTTTACGGCAAACCGGGGCTGTATCGTCTGTTTAATCAGATACCGAACAAATTCCTGGAAAAATACGGTTTCACCCTGTGCCGCGATCTGACGTCGAAATGGCAGGAGACGTGGCTCTGCCGGGATCATGCCCTGCACTGCCGGGAGATTATCACCGATGCGGCGGCGATCGCTGCGGAACTTTGCCTGGCGGATTACGAAGAAGCGGCCGCCAAGCCTTTCGGGAAAAATGTTGAAAATCTCAAGGATCCGGCTGCCGACCAGTCCGACAAACCTGCTTGAGGGACCGCCAGCGGGGCAGGTTGCTCCAATTAAGAGATCATTAACCCTCATACCCGGCTGCGGCGAAGTGACAGCAGGAATGCGGGTCCATAAACATCAAGTTGTTTCCCGGCCCGGGGCGCCGCTTTCCGGACAAAGCACCGGGGCGGTGCGAGCGATTACGCAACGAAAGCGCCGCCCGGCCCGGGCATCTTGCCAACGGCCCTCTGGGCCTGCCGCCTTGGGCGATCCCCGACCCGGTCATTGACGACAGCATGAATCACCTTATCTAAAGGTTCTTTTTCAAACGCCAATTGCTCCGATCGCTTCCCTTCAATCCGTCTTCATGGGCCGGGGCTGGTGGATTAACATGGCACTTCACCCCGGCGGAGAGGTTCCCGCATCTCGCCGCCGGCATCGCTGCCGCCCAAAAAAGGGCGACCTCCGTTTTCAGGGGCGGCAATCAAGGTTCTTTGGACTTCACCTTCACGGAGATGCTCCGGCAGCATTCCGCGTTCTTCACGACAAAGCAGTCCGGTCGTTCCATGAGCTGATACTGACCGGTGGCCTCAATTTCCAGATCGTTCCGGGTAAGATTGCCTTCCTTGGGAATGAACAACATCCGGCCGATGGGGATGCCCGCTTCTTTCAAGATTGCCATTGTCCGCTTCTCCTCCTTATGGTGATCAAAGAAATTTTACCCAATACCAACGTCGTTATCAACAGGCCGGCGTTTATCGAGCTGCCGTCGCCCTCATCTCAAGAGGATCAAGCCCGTCCAGACCACCCGTCCCTGTACGGGAAAGGCCAGCGGCAACCCGACGTTCGCCAGGGTCGCCGCCACGTCGATCCCCATGGCCTCCAGGGAGGGACGCGCCCGGAATGGAAAACGGCAGTTCGTCCCCCCTTCGGCGGCCACGCAGACGGCGCAGAGGCGGCAGCAGCCGCCGATCAGGCCGGCGGCGAAACGGAAACCGGCCATAAAGGCCTCTTTCTCCGCCAGGTTTACCAGTTCGTGGAGTCTTCCCGCCGGGGCATAAACGTCCTCATGGGGCCGGAGCCCGTTCAACCCGGCGATTTCCGCCTCCACCTGGAGGATGAGGGCCTCTTCATAGCGGTCGAGGGTTTGCCGGAACTCCGCCACGGACATGACAAAAGGGGGACACATAAGGTTCCGGTCATAACTGTCGCAGATCGGCACCCGGCACTTAAGGCGCACCCGCTCGTCAACGACGATCCGGTCCGCCGACACCACCCGGACCGTCGTCGCCCCTTTTCCCTTAAGCAGCGCGATCAACGCCGCAAGCTCTCCCCCTGCATCTCCAGGGTCTTGCCTCTTCCCGCGCTCGGGGCTCTCCTCGTCGTTCATCCACCCCCTACCTTTCCTTCCGAAAACACGGCCTCCGGAGGGCCATCCCCAAGTCTGGTCCGGGAAGGGAAACCGCCTCCTCATCACCGCCCCGTTTTACCAGGGCATCTATAACCCGTGCCGCCTTTATCCTCCCGATAGCCCAGGCCCCGGCCTTATGGATCGGCACCGACACTGTAATCGGCGCCGGTCAACCTTTCCGCCCCGGCTGCCGTCACCAGATAGGTGTCCTCCACCCCTATGACGCCCAAACCGGGAAAACTGAACTTCGGCTCCAGGGCCAGCACCATCCCCGTCGCCAGGGGGACGGCTCCTTCTTTGGCGATGACCGGGAACTCGTCGAGCTCGAGGCCGAGGCCGTGACCGCAGAATGCCGCCCGGTTGCCGCCGTAGCCCAGAAAGTGGTCCGCCAGGCCGTAATCCGCCGCCAACTGCTGCGCCTGCCGGAAAAGATCCCCCGTCAAGACGCCGGGACGCATGGCCGCGGCCAGCAACGCTTCCATCTCGATGGCGGCCCGATAGGTTCTCGCCGGCCCTTCCGGCAGGACGCCGATGGCCAGGGTCCGGGTCTGATCGACGATGTATCCGCCCCAGGCGCCCACCAGATCCATGATCACCGGCTCATGGCGCTTCAGCTTCCGGAATCCCGAACCCTGCGGAGAGGCGGGACTCAGACCGCTGCCCCCCGTGGGGCTGTCCACAAAGGTAAGGCTCGCCGCCGCAGGTCCCGACAGCAGATGCCCCCAATAGACCTCCTGGTTGAAACCCCGCATGCGCACCAGCCCCTGATGTCCCCGTTTCCGGGCTTCTCCCTCGATGATTCCCGCCAGTTCCACCTCGGTGATCCCCTCCCGGAGATGCGCCCGGGCCGTGGCCACCATGAAATCCGCCAGCCGGGCCGCCCGGCGGATTATCGCCACCTCGTAGGGCGATTTTATCATCCGCACCTGCCGGATCGCCGGCCAGACATCGACGATCTCTCCGGGGTTCAGAAGCTGCCGCCACCGTTCATACTGGTTCACCGGCAGGATATCCAGCTCCATACCCAAACGGCGGACCTTCCTGAAACCGCAACCGTCCAGGAGCCTCGGGATCTCCCCGTAGGAAGCCACGGCCGTAATGGCGTTCAGTTCCGAATCGCTACGGACCCGTTCCGGATTTTTCTTGACAAAAAAAAGGGGTGAACCTTCCCGGGGGATGAAGAGGCAGGCCTGGGCAACAGCGCCGGAAAAGTAAAACAGATTGGTATTTCCCAGGATCAGGGCGCCGTCGACATCCCCGGCCGCCATGTTTGCCTGTAATTTACCGATTCGTGCGCACAATTCCCCTCGGGGAGTCCTGCCGGCAACCCCGCCGGGCAAATCAGAACTCCATACCGGGCCGTTCCTTGATCCCTTTGGCGTAGTGATGCTTTATCTCCTGAATTTCACTCACCGTATCGGCCAGATCGATAATTTCCGGGGGGGCATAACGACCCGTGAGGACAAGATCCACCGCCGGCGGCTTGGTGGTCACCAGCTCCACGACCTCGGCCAGGGGAATGAGTTTGAAGTCCAACGCCACGTTTATCTCGTCCAGAATAACGAGATCGTGTTCTCCCGCAGTGATTACCTGCCGGGCCAAATCCAGGCCCGCCCGGGCCAGCTCGATGTCGACGGGGGCGGGGTTGTCCCGCATGACGAAGCTGTCCAGGCCGCTCTGACATATGGTGAAATCGGGGAAGGCCTTCTCCGCGGCCAGCACTTCACCGTATTTTCTCCCTTTCATGAACTGGATCATGAAGACCCTGCGCCCGTGACCGATGGCCCGCAGTGCCTGGCCGACGGCAGCGGTCGTCTTCCCCTTCCCGTTGCCCGTAATGACCATGACGATGCCCCGGTTGAATTTCGCCAGGGTCTCTGCAATGAGATTATCCGCCACCTTTGTCCCCCCTATGGTTATGGAAAGGCCCGCCGCTGATTGGGCGTAGGGAACACCCGTTGCGCCCGCCGCCGGGCCGGGAGAACAAAAACCCGGGATGTTCCTGCCATCCCGGGTTTTTGCGATTAAAGAGTCTATTTTAGGTGCTGCATTCCTTCAGATAGCGTTTCGCTACATCCTCGGCAAGGGTGTAGGGATCCGTTTCTTTGTTGATCAACTTCTGGATCATTTGCTCAATTTCACCAGCCTGCACCAGCCGTTCCAGGATCGGCTCCAGAACGCTGTTGCGGATCGCTTCGTTCAGCTCCACCACCGCCTTCCGCCGTACCCGGGAACCGATCAGGTTGTGCTGAACCAGGTGCTGATAGTGCTTTTCGATCGTCGCCGAAAGTTCTTCCAGACTCTTCCCGAATCCTTCCGGTTCGAAGGCGTTTTCCACCCGGATGATGGGGGGACGCCAACCCGCCGCGAAGGTCTCCGGCGGCGCCATATCCAGCATGGCCATGATCTCCCGCCGCAGTTTGGAGGACCCTTCCCGATCCGCCTTGTTGATGACGAAGATATCGGCGATTTCCATGATACCCGCCTTGATGGCCTGGATCTCGTCGCCCATCCCCGGAATCAACACGACGATGACCGTATGAGAATGGTTGATGATATCGACCTCTTGCTGACCGGTCCCCACGGTTTCCACGATAACGATGTCTTTACCCATCACATCCAGGATATGGATGGCGTCGCCCACGGCCTTGGCCAGGCCGCCCAGGGCGCCGCGGGTCGCCAGGGAACGGACGAAAACCCCCGGATCTTCGGCGTGGCGCTGCATGCGGATCCGGTCTCCCAGGATGGCGCCGCCGGTGAAGGGACTCGTCGGGTCCACGGCCAGGACGCCCACGGTTTTCTCCTTCTTCCGGAAAGACTCCACCAGGCCGTCCACCAGGGTGGATTTGCCCGCTCCCGGGGAACCGGTGAGACCGATGACATGGGCCCTGCCGGTCAGGGGAAAGATATGTTTGATGGTGGATCGCGCTTCGACCATCCCATCTTCCAGGTTGCGTATAAGGCGGGAGGCCGTCCTCACGTCCCCCGCCTTGATCTTTTTTACCCGTTCCATGATCTCAATTCCTTGGTTGTACATTCGTTCTGAACCATTCCACGATGCTGTCGAGGGTTGCGCCGGGGACCCAGATCGCCTTCAGCCCGGCGTCGTAAAGCATCTGAAAATCCTGCTCCGGAATAATGCCGCCGCCCACGACGGTAATGTCGTCGGCCCCCTGCTCCTTCAGGAGCTTGGCCACGGCGGGAAACAGATACCGATGGGCCCCGGAGAGGCAGCTCAGCCCCACTACATCCACATCTTCCTGGATCGCCGCGGAGGCGATCTGTTCCGGCGTCTGATGACAACCGGTATAAATGACCTCGAAGCCGGCGTCACGGAAGCAGCGCGCCAGGACCCTGGCCCCGCGATCGTGACCGTCCAGACCCGGTTTGGCAACCATTACACGAAGTTTTCTCTCTGCCATAGCGAATTTCCCTCCTCAAGTCGTTGTCTTAGTACAAACCCGGATCCCGGTATTCACCGTAAACTTCCCGATAGACATCGCAGATCTCCTGGACGGAGGCCAGGCTCTTCACCGCCTCGATGCAGTAGGGCATGACGTTGTCGCCCTTCTTGCAGGCGGCCTTGATATCGTCCAGGGCCTTCTTGACGGCCTTGTTGTCCCGTTTCCGGCGCACGGCGTTCAGGCGCTCGATCTGCTGTATTTCCACGGAATCGTCGATCTCGACCAGGGGGATAGGGGTTGCCTCGGGAGAGACATACTTGTTGATACCGATCATGATCTTTTCCCCGGCATCGACCTGCCGTTGGTAGAGATAGGAGGCGTCGGAGATCTCCAACTGGGGGTAACCCTTCTCGATGGCGGCCACCATGCCGCCCATCTCGTCGATCTTGTGGATGTATTCCCAGGCCTTCTCCTCCATCTCGTTGGTCAGGGCCTCGACGAAATAGGAACCCGCCAGGGGATCGATGGTGTTGGCGACCCCGGTTTCCTCGGCGATGATCTGCTGGGTCCTAAGGGCGATCTGCACCGCGTGGTCCGAGGGGAGGCAGAGAACCTCGTCCAGGGAGTTCGTGTGCAGCGACTGGGTCCCGCCCAATACCGCCGCCAGGGCCTCGGTGGCCGTCCGGATGACGTTGTTGTAAGGCTGCTGGGCCGTAAGGGAACAGCCCGCCGTCTGGGTGTGGAACCGCATCCACCAGGAACGGGGATCCTTGGATTTATAGCGCTCCCGCATGGCCTTCGCCCAGATCCGCCGCGCCGCCCGCATCTTGGCGATCTCTTCGAAGAAGTCGATGTGGGAATTGAAGAAGAAGGAAAGCCGCGGGGCGAATTCATCCACATCCAACCCCTTGCGGCGGATCACGTCTTCCACGTACTCCATCCCGTCCCGAAGGGTGAAGGCCAGCTCCTGCACCGCCGTCGCCCCCGCTTCCCGGATGTGGTAACCGCTGATGCTGATGGTATTCCACCGGGGGACGTACTTCGTCCCGAATTCCACCGTGTCGCTGATCAGCTTCACCGAGGGATCGGGAGGGCACATCAGGGTCTTCTGGGCGATGAATTCCTTGAGCATGTCGTTCTGGATCGTCCCGCCGATCTTCGTCAGGGGGATCCCCTTGATCTCCGCCGCGGCGCAGTACATGGCCCAGAGGGCCGTCGCCGGCGGATTGATCGTCATGGACGTGGTCACCCGGTCCATGGGGATCCCGTCCACCAACTGCATGAAGTCTTCCAGGGTATCGATGGCGACGCCGCACTTCCCGCATTCCCCCCTGGCTTTGGGAGAGTCGGTGTCGTAGCCCATCAAGGTCGGAAAATCGAAGGCCGTACTCAGTCCGGTCTGGCCTTCTTTCAGGAGCAGGTGCCAGCGCGCATTGGTCGTCTTGGCGTCGCCCATTCCGGAAAACATCCGGAAAGTCCAGTATTTGCCCCGATAACCCGTGGGCTGGTTGCCGCGGAGATAGGGATATTGACCGGGATAGCCGATGTCTCTCTCGAAATCCATATCCTTGATGTCCTCCGGACCGTAGAGACGCTTGATCTCCAGATCGGACACGGTGGACCAGCGCGGTTTCTGATCGGGATTTTTGGCGACGACCTTGCGGACCTCGTCCTCCCACTTCTGCCTCATCGTGCTGGATGCTGCCAGCACTTCCGCTGCAAAGTACATACGTTACACCCTCCTTGCTTTAAAATGTTTCATGAAACCCTTAAGAGACCTGATCATAAAACCTTTCCCAATTCCTGAGCATCATAATACTTCTTTATGATACCTGCTCATGACCCCCCGTGCGGGAAGTATCCCGGCGTCATGAGCAAGCGGCAGGCAAGTGAATGAACCATAGGAGGAACGTGTTTAACAGCTGGCTTCTCGTTATCCGGCTATTCGGATATCATTAAGAACCGGAAGCGCTCTTCTACACCGAATGTTCTGATATTACGATGCCACCATTTTGTCAAGGGGAAAAGGGTCGGGAACGCAAATTTTAGCAGGAAACGGGGCTCACGAAAAAAATCGGCCCCAAAGAACCCCGGGCGGATGCAGGGGGGGTAGGCAGTCCGCCCGGGGGAGGGTGCAGCGCACCTATTTCCATAACGACAGGGATCCTTTGATCTTCTGGGCCTTCATCATCTCTTCCAGTTCTTTCTTGAGCAGTTCCTCGTAATTCCTGGCAATGACGTAAATAGCATAGTCGAACATGAGGATGGTGCGGCTCTGGCTTTCCGCAGCCTGATGGTGTTCCACCGCCGTGATGAAAACCGCCTGGGAAGAGGAGAAGAGCCACATGTGCCGCCTCATCAAAGTCAGGGTATAGATGACCTCGGCAAGGGGGATGCGCTGGCGGTAGCGATCCTCGGCAAAGCGGGAAAAAAGGGCCTGGGCTTCTTCAAAGGGTTTGTCGGTGAAAAAGAGCTTGCCGAAATTCTTGAAGAAGTACATAGCCTGCCGCTTCGCCTCCTCTTCCGGCAGCGTATGATATGTCGGGGTGCGGGGGTTCAACTTTACATTGTTATACCATTGCTGGGCAATAGCCTCGGCATTGGCCTCGGTGATCTCGATCAATTTTGTGGCATATGATGTCATAGTCTGACCCTCCTTTTATGCTTGAGAATATCCGGAGCTCTCCTAAAGAGCTGAAACGGATTGTTGCCATTCAGCGGACACGGGTTATTTCTTCTTCTTTGCCCCCTTGCCAGCCGTTTCCCCGGTCGTCTTTTGTTCCGTGATATCTTCCAGGGTCTCCACGGCACCGACGAGCTCTCCTTTGGAGTCCCGGATTACCGCCGCGGTAAACCGCAGCCAGCGCCCGTTCTCACCCAGATCGGGGAAGAAGTCCGTCGCCTCGTAAGCGTCTTCGATAAGCTCCGAAGGCCGGTATTTGCCCGAATACCAATGGGGGATCTTTTCCAGGGCGCTGTCCACAAGGAGGTCGGCCATGCAGGGCCGTTCCTTGGCATAGAAGGCCTGCCATTGCCGGTTCGTGCCGACGACCTCCTCCGCCTTGATATTACTGAGCCGCTCCAGGGCGCGATTCCAATACATCACTTTGTGGTCCTTGCCGATCACGAAGGCGGGAATGGAGAAACCCTGGATAACACTGTACAGACGGCGTTCGTTTTCCACGATTTCCTGCTCGATGGCCTTCCGTTCCGTGATGTCCTCCAGCGTCTCGATGGCCCCCAGGAGCACCCGCTGAGAACTGCGAATGGGCACGGCCACAAATCTCAACCACCGGCCTTTCGGGCCCAGATCGGGGAAAAATCCTTCCGCCTGGTAGGTCTCTTCCAGCAATTGCGACTTGGCCACCCCTGGATACCATTCCGGGATTATCTCCGGGGTCTCGTTTACGAGCAGATCGGCCATGCAGGGACGTTCGCTGGCGTAGAAGGCCCGCCAGTGCTCGTTGGTACCGATCATGTCGGCGGCGGGGAGTTTGCTGAGCTTCTCCAGCGCCCGGTTCCAGTAGATGATCTTGTGGTCGATGCCGATGACGAAGGTGGGCGTCGGCGAGCCTTCGATAACGCTGAACAGTTCCCGTTCCGTTTCCCGCTGTTTCAATTCGTAGTTTTTTTGCTCCGTTATATCCTCGAGGGTCTCCAGCGCCCCCACCAGCTTCCCGTCTTCATCCCGGATGGCCGCTGCGGTAAAACGCAGCCACAAACCGCCGTCACCCAGGGCGGGAAAGAAATCCGTGGCCTCATATGCCTCTTCCAGAAGCGCCGATTTCCGGTATTTGCCCTCATACCACTTGGGGATTCTCGCGCTTACCCCATCGACGATCAGGTCGGCCATACAGGGCCGCTCTTCGGCGTAGAAGGCCCGCCACTGCTGATTGGTACCGATGATCTCCCCGGCGGGTATCCTGCTGAGTCTCTCCAGCGCCCGGTTCCAGAAAAGGACCTTGTGATCCGTTCCGATTACGAAGGCGGGAATGGAAAAGCTCTGAACGACACTGTGCAGCAACCCCGATGCCGTGGACGCCTGCCCTGTTGTTCCCTTTTTCTTGGCTGTGTCTTTTTTCATAAGGACCTCCTTGCCTGTGATAAAAGAATCCCTTGTTGCGGGCCCGGAAACATCATGAAACATTATTAAGGAATTTTTTGGACTGGAAAGCCTTCTTCACCATATCCGCCGCTTCTTCGCAGGAGAGGATCGCCGTGTTGACCACCAGGTCGTAATTGGCGGGATCGGTAATATCCTCGTTGAAGTACTTCTTGATGAACGCCGCCCGGTCACTGTCGGTCTTGATGATATAGCCCTCCGCCTCGGCGCCGGTGCAGTTGCGGTTCTTCATCACCCGAAGGACCCGTTTGTCGAAGGGGGCGATAAAACGGACGCGGAAGATCCGGTCCGGCGGCAGGATGAACTGGGCCCCCCGGCCGACGATGATGGCGTTGCCGTGTTCGCCGATGGTGCCGATGACCTTCGTCAGGTGCTGGAGATACACATCGGGCCAGAGATGGCGGGACGTGAAGAGAGAGTTGATCCAACTGTCGAGCTTGGTCACATTCTTTTCATCGAGGGTCTTGACCACCTTTTCGCTCATGTTGGCGCTCTCCGCGACCCGGGAGATGATCTGGCCGCCGATGAGATCCATCTTCAGATCCGCCGCCAGGATCCTGGCGATTTCGCTTCCCCCGGCGCCGGGTTCCCGGGAAACGGTGATGCAGGGCTTGGCCCGGACGGGTCTCTCCTTGCGCCATCTTTCCAGCTGCTGTTCGACAATCTGCCGATCCTCCTCCACATCCTTGATCGTGAAATCTCTCGTAAAATCAGGACAATGAATATTTACCGCCCCGTCGGTGGCGACGGAGAACCGCTTCTGACAATGCTGCCGCCACGCGCAGATGATACAAAGCCTCTTCTCGATTCCCATAACCGTTACCCCCTTTCATCCAAAAAAACAGCCTATGATTCGATTTTCCCTAGCTATGCGGTACCCGTTCCCCCCCTGCCGGAGGGTCAATCCGGGGTTATGCCTCCCCTGGAGTCATCCCCGGCTGCGACCCGCGGTCACAGATGTTCCGCCGCCCTCCGACGGGCCTTTTTCCCCGGTTTCGCAACGTTTCCGTCTTCTTTCATGGCCTCGAATCCGGCCACGATATCGAGGAGTTCCTCCGTAATGGTCATCTGGCGCTGGCGGTGGAACTGGACATCCAGTTCCTCCAGCCGTTCCTCGATGTTTTTCTCGGCATTCTGCATCGCCGCCAGGCGGCTCGCATTTTCACTGGCCAGGGAATTGGCGAAGGACCGGTAGATGGAAACGAAGAGATACTCCCGGATCAGCGACCGGAAGATCCGCTCCCATTCCATGGTGAACATGGGGATCGTCCGGGACTCCCAGCGCCGCCGCTTCAGGGTCAGGAGCCAGTCCCTGTCCACAGGGAGGAGCTTGAGGGTCTGAGGCCGGTATGTGGCTCCGGAGAGGTATTCGTTATAGTAAAGACGCATATTTTCCACGGAATTCTTGAAGCGCCAGCTCTCCATGACCAGGGTGATATCCTGAACCATGGCGGTGATGCCCGCCGTCGATCCCGGAGTGGCGAGGATTTCGAAAACCTTCTGCCCGGAGTCTTCCAGGATATCGGCAACCCGCATACCCACGGCAATGACGATCCGGTTCTCCCGGGGGATCCCCGTTTTGTCCATCTCCTCCAGGGCATGCTGGGCGATGATGTTGTTGAGCTGGCCGCAGAGCCCCTGGTCGGAGCCGAAGACCACCGCCCCGAGCAGGGCGGCCCGGGTGCCGGCCCGCGCTCCGGTAATGATCCCCCGGCGATCCCGGAGGACGATCTGCAGACCCATCTCCACGGTCCGGTAATAGTCGGCGAGGGATTCCACCGCCCGCTGATACTGGCGGATGCTCACCGCCGCCAGGGCCTTCATGGTCTTCACGACGCTCAGGAGGTCGTCGGCGCTCTGGATCTTCCTCTTCAGGGCTTCAGCGGTCAGCACGTTCGTTCTCCTTCACAAAGCTGCCGGCGGTAAGCTTCGCGGCATTGACGAGGAGTTCCCGCTCCGCGTCGCCCAGTTTGTCACCCGCGGCGATGCGGGCGCAGAAGGCGCCGTGGTTCTCGGTCACATGTCCCCGGAGGGCATCCTCCGCCGGCCGGACATCAGCTATAGCCACACTGTCGAACATCCCCGAGGTGACGGCGAGAATGGCCGCCACCTGCTCCGCCACGGGAATCGGTTTGTACTGTGGTTGTTTGAGGATCTCCCGGACCCGCCAGCCCCTCTCGAGAACCCGCCGGGTCGCCTCGTCGAGACGGGTGCCGAAGCGGGAAAAGGTTTCCAGCTCTTCGAACTGGGAGTAGGAGATCCGCACATCCCCGGCGACGGCCCGATAGGCCGGCAGTTGGGCCTTACCGCCCACCCGGGAGACGGATTTCCCCACGTCCACGGCGGGGAGAATCCCCTTTTGATAGAGACGGGGGGAAAGATACAACTGCCCGTCGGTAATGGAGATGAGGTTCGTGGGGATGTACCCGGAGATATCCTGGGCCTCCGTCTCCACGATGGGCAGAGAAGTGAGGGAGCCGCCGCCGTGTTCCTTCCGGAGATGGGTGGAGCGTTCCAGGAGACGGGAATGGATGTAGAAGATATCGCCGGGAAAGGCCTCCCGGCCGGGGGGCCGCCGGAGGAGGAGCGACAGCTCCCGGTAGGCCCGGGCATGGTAGGTCAGATCGTCATAGATGATCAGGACATCCCGGCCCTGGGAGATGAAGTACTCCCCCATGGAGGTGGCGGCGTAAGGGGCGATGAACTGGAGACCCGGGGGCTCGTCGCCCACGGCGACTACAACGATGGTATAATCCAGGGCGTTGTACTGCTTGAGGTCGGCGATGACCTTCGCCACATCGGAGGCCTTCTTCCCCACAGTACAGTAGATGCAAAGGACGTCCTTGTCGGCCTGGTTGATGATGGTATCAACGGCGATGGCCGTCTTCCCCGTCTGGCGGTCGCCGACGATGAGTTCCCGCTGCCCCCGGCCGATGGGAAAGAGGGCGTCGATCACCTTGATACCGGTCTGGAGAGGTACGGTAACGGGATCCCGGGCCATGACCGGCGGGGCCTCCCGTTCCACGGGGAGGCGCTTTACCGTCTGGATCTCCCCCCGGTTGTCCAGGGGACGGCCCAGGGCATCCACGACCCGGCCGACAAGGGATTCCCCTACAGGGACATCAAGCACGCGGCCCGTACGCCGGACCTCGGCGCCGGTCTGGATGCCCTCGCTGGGACCCAGGAGGATCACGCCGATCTCCTCGGCGTCGATGTTGAAAACCAGCCCCTGGAGGTTGTGGGGAAACAGGACCAGCTCCTCCGCCCGGATGTTCGGCAGCCCCGTCACCCGGACGATGCCGTAACCCACATAGGTGACGACCCCCACCTCCCGGTCCCTCAGTTCGGCCTCCTGACCGGCGAGGACGTCGTCCATCGTCCGGAAGGCGCCGTTCAGAAATTCTTTCAACTCTTCCTTTTCTGTCGCGGTATTATTCATGTTCTGCTCTCCTTGACCGTGACCGTTGGCGGTCTTCCCATCGTGTCTCACCCACCGTCACCGAAACGTCCTTCACCGGCGCCTCATGTCCGTTCCCATCCTACCTGTGCTCCTGGGCCGCCTCCTGCAGGGCCCCGTAGAAGCGTTCTTCCAGAGAGTCGATATAGTCCTTGATGCTCCAGGCGATCTTGTGCCCGTCCGCCCGGAGTTCCCACCCCGACAGGACATCCTCGGAGCACTCGTAAACGACCTCCGCATCTTCCGGCAGATAGGGTCCGATGCTTTCCTGGAAACGCCGCCGGGTGGACAGCGGGATTTCATAGGCGCAGGAGACGGTGATCCGCAATCCCTCGGCGCTTTCGGAGAGGAACCGGCGCCGCTCCCCCTCATCGAGGGCGGCCCAGCGCGTCAGCAGGACGTTGACGATCTGCTCCTCCAGGTCAAGATCGGCCAGATCTTTCAGCACCCGGCGGGTGATGGCGTAGATCTGGTTACCCGCCAACTGCCTCAATTCCTGAAGAAAATTCTCCCTTTCCGAGCGTAGGGCCTCGATCCATCTGTTCTTCAGGAAATCCACCTCTTCCCGGGCCTTCTCCAGGAGGCGTTCCCGGTAAGCCTCCGCATCCCGGCGGGCCTGGTTGAGCATCTCCTCGTAGCGCGCCTCCAGATCCTGGAGCTTCTGTTCACAGGCCGCCGCCGCTGTTTCGGCTTCCTCCTGGGAACGTTCCGCCTCGGCGAACCGGGCGGCGATCTTGGCCTCCCGGGCATCCATGGCCCCGACAATCCGTCCGAAGAGAAACTTCTTCAGGAGGAACATCAGGATCAGGAGGTTGACGATCTGGGAGAAAAAGACGAACCAGTCGATATGCATGGATCATCCTCCTGCTTTCTTGATGACATAGGTCCAGAACGGATTGGCGAAAACCAGGATCATGGAGATGACGAAGCAGTAGATGGCGATGGATTCAATCATGGCGAGGCCGACAAAGAGGGTTCGCGTCAGAGAGTTTCGCTCGTCCGGTTGCTGGGCGATGGAATTCAACGCCCCCTGTACGGCCCTGCCCTGCCCGAGTCCCGGCCCGATGGAGCCGATGGCCATACAGATCCCGGCCGTAATGATCGATGCCATTGCAACGATGCTGATGCTGTCCATAGTCTTTATCCTCCCTTTCTTAATGGTTTGAGTTGGTTTTATGTTCCGTCTCCTCGTGAGACTGGGTCGCCGAAGCTATGTAGACCATCGTCAGGATGGCAAAGATATAGGCCTGGATCAGCCCGATGAGGAGCCCCAGGATCTGCATCACCACGGGAAAGAAAAGCGGGGTCACGGCCAGCAGAATGGCGATGACCTTCTCGTGGCTCATGAGATTGCCGAAGAGCCGGACGGCCAGGGCCAGGGTCCGGGAGATCTCCCCCATGACATGAAAGGGGAAGAAGATAAAGGTGGGGCGGAAGTACTCTTTGAGGTACTCCACCACCCCCTGTTTGGTGATGCCGTAAATGGGGACGGCGAAAAAGACCGTGATCGCCAGGGCCGCCGTGGTCGTCAGCGATGAAGTCGGGGCCACGTAACCCGGGATGAAGGTAAAGAGGTTCGCCGCCAGAATGAACAGAAACAACGTGCCGACGAAGGGGAAATAGGTGTTTACCCCGTCTTTGACCATATCACCGATCTCGGCGCGGATACCGGCAATGATGACCTCCATGAAATTCTGCCACCGGCTCATGCTCCGGTCCGTGGAAAGGTTCCGGGTGATCAGTATGGATCCCACCACCAGGAGGGCCATGATCATCCAGGTATAGACGAGGGTGGCGTTGATGGTGATGACGCCCCAGGTAAAAAGGATCACCTGATCGGGACTGATCTGATGAATGGCGACTACTTCCATACGGCGGCTCCTTTCATGGCCGGAGCGGGGATTTTACCCAGGATCTTCGTCATCGCAACCCGGACGATGATGAAGCCCGTAACGGCGGCGGCAAGACGTTCCCAGGCCCCGTCCATGAGGAGATAAAAACCTCCCAGGGCCAGGACGAGCCGTTGGAGGTAACTCACCGCCAGCAACCGCCAGGGACGGGGGGCATCGGGGAGGCGCCGCACCGTCTGCCAGAGGCCGGAGAAATAGAGAAAGCCGATGAGGCCGCCGGCGACCAGAGGGATCAAAAGCTCATAGAGGGTATGGTTCATGTCCGTTTCCTTTCAAGAACATAAAACTCCGCTTTGATTCAAAAGCGGCCGTCAATCCTTGATGATGTTCTCCCGGGCCTTCTTGACCCAATACCCGGCATTGAGCGAACCCAGGGCCACCCCCAGGATGAGCAGCATCAGGGTCCAGGAGAAGCGGCTCGGCCAGGTCTGGTCGATCCAGTAGCCCAGGGCGGTCCCGATGAGGGTGGGGATGGCGACGGACCAGCCGACGATGCCGAACATCCCCAGGCCGAACCAGATGCCCTCGTCTTTTTGGGTCTTCCCCTTCAGGCGCCGCTTTTCCTTGAGACCGACCTGGCGGGTGAATTCTTCCGCCTGCTTGAGGCGCCGCTCGCTGGGCGTCAGTTGTTCGTCCGTCATAATGACCTCACAAAGATTCCCCCCAAAAACCGTTATCCCTGCCGCCGGCACGGCATCCGGGGCTATTCGTGCCGCAGTTCCATGAAGCGCCGCAGGAGGTCCACCTCCAGCCGCGCCGCCGCCGTGCGGGCCTTTTTCTCCCGCTCGTCGATCTCCCGGTACCGGGCGACGACGACCTCCTTGAGTTCCCCGAGTTCCCGGCCGGAGACGGCGTTCCGGGTGGAAACGAAGATCTCGGAACCCCGCTTGACCAGGGAGCCGACGTCCACGGCCAGATGATGTTCCGTACCGTCGGCGGCGGTATAGGTGAACACCCCGGGGACCAGGGGGGCGGCAAAATCCACATGCTGGGGCAGGAGGCAGAAGAAGCCGTTTTCCGCCTCGGCGACCACCCTCGTCACCTCTTCGGTAAGCAGCACCTCTGCGGGTAGCAGGACCTTCAGTTGCATCTCTTTTCCCTCTTTACACCCTTATTCGATCCTTATCCGGCCTTCCGGATCCGGCTTTTCCCCGTTCCGTTCCTTCCCGGATGAAGGGATTATCCATAGACCCCCGGCCGGGGCTTCATCACTCCCGGACAGCTTCGTCCACCGTGCCGATCATGTACAGGGAGCTTTCGGGATAATCGGCGAATTCGTCGTTCAGGATCCGCTCGCAGCCGTCCAGGGCGTCCGGGAGAGCCACCATCTTCCCCGCCTTGCCGATGAACTGTTCCGTCACATAGAAGGGCTGGGTGAAAAAGCGCTCCAGCCGCCGGGCCCGAAACACCGTCCGCTGATCCTCCCGGGAGAGCTCGTTGATCCCCAGCATGGCGATGATGTCCTTCAGTTCCTCATAAATGGTGAGATTGCGGCGGATCTCCTGGGCGATCCGGTAATGCCGCTCCCCGGCGATGGTGGGCATGAGCATCTTGGAGCCCGACTGGAGGAGGTCGATGGCCGGGTAGAAACCCTCACTGGCCCGCTTCCGGGAAAGGACGATGGAAGCGGTGAGATGGCTGAAGGTGTGGCTGGCCGAGGGATCGGTGAAGTCGTCGGCGGGGACGTAAACCGCCTGGATGGAGGTGATGGCCCCGGTGGAGGTGTTGCAGATCCGCTCTTCCAACTCGGCGAGGTCCGAGGCCAGGGTAGGCTGATAGCCCAGACGGGAGGGGAGCAGACCCATGAGGCCTGAAACCTCCTGGCCCGCCTGGATGAACCGGAAGATATTGTCGATGAGGAGGAGGACATCCTGGCGTTCGTCGTCCCGAAAGTACTCGGCCATGGTGAGACCGGTGTGTCCGACGCGGAAACGCGCCCCGGGAGGTTCGTTCATCTGCCCGAAGACCATGACGGTGTTGGCCAGGACGCCCGCCTCCTTCATTTCCCGGTACAATTCCTCCCCCTCCCGGCACCGTTCGCCGACGCCGCAGAAGATGCTGATCCCGTGATGGTGCCCCACCATGTTGTGGATCATCTCCGTGAGGAGGACCGTCTTGCCCACGCCGGCGCCGCCGAAGAGACCGGCCTTGCCGCCCCGCTCCAGGGGGCAGAGGACATCCACGGCCTTGATCCCCGTCTCGAAGATTTCCGACACGGTGGACTGCTGGGTAAGGGGGATCTGGACGCCGTGGATGGGGCGGTGCTGCTCCCCGGAGAGCCCTTCCATGTTGTCGATGGGTTCCCCGAAGACGTTGAAGACCCGGCCGAGGAGTTCCTTGCCCACAGGAATCAGAAAGGGCGCCCCGGTGTCGACGACCCGCGAGCCCCGGGCCAGGCCCTGGGTGGGCCGGAGGGCGATGCCGCGTACCACCTCGTCGTTGAGCTGCACCATGACCTCGATGCGGATGCCGCCGTCGTCGCCGGCATGGAGGACGTTGCGGATGGCGGGCAGGTGTCCCGCAGGAAAGCGGGCATCCACCACGCTGCCCCGTACGGAAACGACGGTTCCTTCGTAGTGTTCCTGTTTCATCATGAGTAGGCTCCCTTTTCTCCTTTATAGAAGCATAGCTTAATGTTCATGATTCACCGCCGCCGGCTGCGCTCTGTACATCTCCTCCGCCCGGGACACCCCCTCGCTCAGGAAAGCCACGACCGTGCCGATGACGAGAAAAATCGCCGCCCGGATAATATCATCGGTAAAAGGCACACCTTTTAGGAAGATCAGATGACTGAAGAGGAGGAAACCTCCCAGCCCCACGGCCACCAGGATGCCCTTCTTCTTCCACCAGATGGCCCCCAAGACGATGGGGATATAAAGGAGATGGGTGAAGATGACATTCAGGCCCAAAACGGCGTGATAGTAATAGGTCAGGCCGATGGCCCCGATGATGAGGGCGGTCATGATGATCCCGCGGTAGGGAACCAGCTTCGCCCCGCGGGGGCTTTCCATGCGCAGGACGTTCACGACGCCAAGATTTTTCTCGATCCGGGCATAGATCAGCTCCTGATAACGTCGGCTGATGAAATAGATGGCGTAATCGAACATGAGGATGGTGCGGACCAGACTGTCCACGGCCTGTTTCTGCTCCACCGCGGAGATGAAAATCGTCTGGAACTCGGCGTAAAGCCAGATATGACGCCGCATCATGATCAGGGCGTAGAGGGCCTCGTTGAGAGGAATGTTCCGGGCATGATGCTCCTCGGCGTACCGGGCGAAGTATTGTTGCGAGACATCCGCGGGCTTGTCGGTGAAGAACATCTGCTTGAAGTTGTCATAGAACCTTATCCCCACCGGGACGAGTTTTTCCTCCGGGAGGTCATGATAGGAAGGGGTGCGGGGATTTTTCCGCACGTCCCGGGCCCACTGCCTGGCGATAGGCTCGGCATGGGTCTCGATGAGATTCACGAGTTTTAGCGAACCGGACATATGTGTGGCCCTCCTTTCCGTCTTCGCTGTCTAATCCCGGCCCCTGTCCGGATATGTTCACTTACCTGCCGCCCCGCCGCCGGAGGTACGGATTCGGCGGCGGACACAGCGGGCACTCAGGTATTCGGCGCCTCGAACCATTCCAGTTTCATCAGTTCCCGATAACGCTTGGTGATGAAGTACATGGCGTAATCAAACATGAGCATGGTGCGGGTAACGCTGTCGATGGCCTGCTGCCGCTCCACGGCCGTGGAAAAGGTGGCCTGGAATTCGGCGTAAAGCCAGATCTGACGGCGCATGAGGATGAGGGCGTAGACTGCCTCATGGAGAGGCACCCCTTCGCGGTATCGATCCTCGGCGTAACGGCTAAAATACCCGTCCGATGCCTCCACCGGTTTCGGCTCCATGAACAACTTGCGGAAATTCCTGTAAAATGTCACCGCTTGGGGAATCAGCCTTGCCGCCGGCTTGTTGTGATAAAAAGGGGTAAAGGGATTCTTCACCACCAGTTCGGACCACTGGGCGGCGATCTTTTCCGCGTGATTCTCCACCAGATCGATCAATTTCATCGAAGCTAACATCTGCGATCCCTCCCTTCTTTTGCATTTCCCCACTTTTTACTTACGCTATCGCAAGGGCCGTACCAACTCCCCGGCCGGGACATCGTCAATGCAAGATACCGAATATATTTATGAAATAATCAAACCACCTTTTAGGTTCCTTGGGGGAAGATGAAGAAAATGTCGCCCCATCCGGGGCGTCTTCGTCAAGATCCGAAAATATCTCCAATATTCATAAACAATATCGGATAGTTGCAGAGAGCGACAAAAAGGTCGCCCGGGCACGACAGGCGGGTCGCCGCGAAACACCGCCCGGGGCAACGCTTCGCCCCCGCCGGCGGGTCACCGGGCGGCCCCGAAGCCAAGAAAGGCCGGGCGGCCCCGTCATGACCGGGACGGACCGCTGCGGGGCAAATTGTTCTATTGACTTTGCCCGACCTTCCCCTTAATATGCCACCCACACAGCCATGAACATTCCAACACTCAAAAAGGTGTTTTTCCATCAGCGCGGCCAGCGAACGATGTTGGATGGGGAATCCCCACCGGCGGGACAATCTATATTGAAGGAGGGAAAGAGCAATGGCGGAAGAAGGGTCGACAAAGATGATCACCGCGGAAAAACCGGAGGATTTGAACCAGGAGGACATGGCGCGCCTCATCGTGGACATGTTTCACCGCAACATGGTGCATTACACCCTGTGGTTCACGGCCGTAAAACACCAGTTCGGCATCAACCGGGCCCTGGAAATCATGAAAAAGGCCCGGAAGAACAGCTACGACATCCAGATGGACCGGATGGCCAAGGTGTTCGGGTTTGAAATGGTCAACG
Organism: Syntrophales bacterium; assembly: GCA_035448805.1. Lineage (GTDB taxonomy): Bacteria > Desulfobacterota > Syntrophia > Syntrophales > UBA8958 > UBA8958. Next base: position 8,694 of record DAOTJR010000022.1, on the reverse strand, counting down.
GCATTCCCAAGCCGCTCCTGGAGATGCCCAAGGAGAAACTCATCAACATCATGAACAATCTGGGCGTCAACTGGCTGGCCAACGACGGCGTCTGGTTCCAGGCCGTGGAATCCATGCGGGATATGTACGATGCCAAGCGCTGCAACGACACCTGCTGGACCAGATACTCCCCCTTCGAGGCCTGGTCGATCAAGGAATTCCTTGGTCTTCCCGAGCATGCAGGCTTGGCGGGACTGAAACAGGCCCTGCGTTTCCGGATGTACGCCCGGGTCAACGTCCAGTCGATTATCGACGAGAGCCCCACGAGCATCGTCTTCCAGATGAACGACTGCCGGGTCCAGTCGGCACGGAAGCGCCGGGGACTGGAGGATTATCCCTGCAAGTCGGCGGGGCTGGTGGAATACCGCCACTTCGGAGAATACATCGACAGCCGGATCAAATGCGAATGTATCGGCTGCCCGCCGGACCACCACCCGGAGGAATGGTTTTGCGCCTGGCGCTTCTCCATCCCGGCGGGGGCGTAACCGGGGCGATCCCGGGGGCCTTGGCAGGGACGCCGCCCGGACAGCATCGCGGCGGCAAACGTCCGTTTTTGGAGAGGGGGAAGAGATGACCACCGAACCTTTGTTGATGCATCTGGAAAACAACGTCTATCTGGAGGGAGAAGACGCCCTGATCATCATCGACCGGCGGAAGCTTCCCCGCTCCGAGGCGGAGGTTTACTGCACCGATCATGTCGAGGTGGCCCGGGCCATTGAACAGATGATGGTTCAGGGCGCCGGAGACATCGCCATCACGGCGGGCTACGGACTCTATCTGGCGGCCCGGGAAATGGAGAGGCAACAAGGCGATCGCAACATGGCCTTTCTCAAACATGCCGCCGATCGCCTCTGTGCCACCCGGCCGACGGGTTATCACCTCGCCGTTCTCATGGGAAAACTGCTGGAACGGGTCCGGCAGCATCCCGACGGCCGGGCTTCGGAGATCATCCTGGCCGCCCTCAAAAAGAGCCTGGCCCGGCAGCGGGAGATCTCCCAGGCCACGGGGCGGCAGGCGGAAACCATCCTGGAGACGGGGGACACGGTTCTCACCCATTGCTTTGCCGGCGCCGGTCTCCTCTACATGTTCCGGTACGCCCGGGAAAACGGGAAAGAAATCAAGGCGCTCTGCACGGAGACCCGCCCCTATCTCCAGGGGGCGCGGCTGACGGCCTGGTCTCTGAGCGAAATGGGGATCGAAACGACGCTGATTACGGACAATATGGCGGCGTGGTGCATGTCCCGGGGCATGATCGACAAGGTGTTTACGGCGGCGGACCGCATTGCCCTGGACGGCGCGGCGGCCAACAAAGTGGGCACCCTGCAGTTGGCCATCTGTGCCCGCCATTTCGGAATCCCGTTTTACATCCTGGGTTACGGCGGCCCCGACCGCCGCACCCTCCGGGGCAGCGATATCCCCATCGAAGAGCGGGATCCCCGGGAGGTACTGGAATTTCAGGGCACCCCCATCACCGGCGAGCGGGTAAGGGCCTATTACCCGGCCTTCGACGTCACACCGCCGGAGTTGATAACGGCCATCGTCACCCGGGAGGGCATTTACCGGGAGGCGGATAATACTACTGGAGGCGCTCGGGAAATATCTCCACGGTGACGGACGCGTCCTTTTCCAGACAGAGCATCGACTGGGGAACGAGAAAACTCCGCATATGGGAAGGGACGTAGATGAGAAACCAGGGATCATTCTCCCCGTAAAGGCCGCGGCGGCCGATGATCTTGCCCGTGCGGCCGTAAAACGGGTGCCGGGGGTTGTCCACCATGACGATATCGCCGAGTTCCATAGCCTGTCCCTCCCTGTCTGAAAAACCGGTCCACCGGAAACATTTTCCGACCGCCGGAAAATACGGCCGTAACGGCACCTTAACAATCTTCTCCGGGAAAAGCTACCCTTTCTTTGCCCGGGGGCGGCGGCAGGAAATTATGAGGCGCAATGGATACAGTCACGGGGGATACCGGTGGTATCCGCCCGTAATCAAACATTTAAGTCCGAACATGCCACGGACGGTCATTTCGCGTTGAGACGGTATTTGGGAACAATAAACGAGGCAACGAATCATGGCCGGACGGAAACGATACCGGTCCGGGAGGAACCGGAGCTGCTCATGGGGTGCATCGGCGGCTCGCCCATTCCCACCTTTGTCATCGACGGCCGTCATCGCCTCATCTATTGGAACCGGGCCCTGGAAGAGTTAAGCAAGATAAGCGCCGCCGAGGTCATCGGCACCGACCGGCACTGGCGGGCCTTCTATAACCGCCGGCGTCCCTGCCTGGCCGATCTCCTTGTCGCCGGGGAAGTCGCGGAGATACCCCGTTGGTATGGAAATAAATACATAAAATCACCCCTTATCGACGATGCCTACGAGGCGACGGACTACTTCCCGGAGCTGGGGAGCGGCGGCCGCTGGCTCCGCTTTACCGCGGCCCTGCTCCGGGACCCCCGGGGGTCGGTCCTCGGGGCCGTGGAGACCCTGGAGGATATCACGGAACGTAAGATGGCGGAGGAGGCGCTGCTCCGGGCCCATGAAGATCTGGAGACGCGCGTCCGGGAGCGCACCGCCGAGCTGGGCCGGACCAACGAGATCCTCCAGCGCACCACCGATCAGTTGTCCCTTCTGCTTGAATCGTTGCCTATCGTTTCCTACACCCGCAATGCCTCGTCCGGATACGAATTTACCTTCGTCAGTCATTCCGTGACGGAGATCACCGGCTACCAGCCCCGTGAATTCATGGAAGATCACCGCTTCTGGCGGGAACGGCTCCACCCCGACGACCGGCACCGGGTCATCAGATCCCTGCGGGAATACGGAGGAGATGGGACCTGCCGCAGCGAGTACCGCTTCCGCGCCGCCGATCATTCCTATCGCTGGTTTTCCGACTTCTGGCGTCCGCTCCGCATGCCCGCATCCCCCGACCCTTATTTTGTCGGCGTCTGGCAGGATGTGACGGAGGAAAAACGGATCCGCCAGGAAAACGAACTGCGCCTGCAACAGATCATCCAGACCCACAAGCTGACGGCCCTGGGAGAAGTCGTGGCCGGTGTCGCCCACGAGATCAACAACCCCGTGAGCTTCATCTCCTACAACATCCCCCTCCTGGAAGAGATCTGGGAAACCATGGCGCCGGTCCTCAAGGATAACGACGCCTTCGGGAAGAGCTGTTCCCGGCGGGGACTCAGCCGGGAAGAGGTCATGGAGAACATGGAGCAGATCATCCAGGCCTTCAAGATCGCCTCCACCCGTATCAACCGGGTCATCACCGGTCTGAAGGAATTCTCCCGCAGCGATGAACGTTCGGAAAAGAAGGCCCTCCAGATAAACGAGGTGATCCAGGGGGCCCTGGTCATCGTCGGCGCCCAGGTGCGGAAAACCGTCGCCGTTATCGAACAGCGCTTCGCCCCCGATCTGCCTCCGGTCCGGGGGCATTTCCAGAAGCTGGAACAGGTAATAGGCAACCTGCTGATCAACGCCCATCAGGCCATCGCTGCGGAGAGCAAGGGGAAGATAATCATCTCCACCCGGCATCTGCCCCGTCTCCATGCCGTCGTGATCGTCATCGAGGATACCGGCAAGGGGATGACAAGAGAAACCATGGATCATATCTTCGACCCCTTCTACACCACCCGCCGTGATTCGGGCGGCACGGGGCTGGGGCTGTCGATCTCCTACGGGCTGATCAAGGAACACGGGGGTGCCATCGCCGTTCTTTCCCAACCGCGACTGGGCAGCCGCTTCAGCATTTACCTCCCCATAGACGGCCGACAGCTCCCCCAACTCCATCCCCGCCTGCTCCTCATCGACACCGACGCCTCTTTTCTCAAAGACATGCAGGCCCATTTCATGGAAGCCGCCGTCTGGCTGATCAAATCCCCGGCCGACAAGGAGGGGGTCATCAGGTTTCTCGACGACAACCCGGAAGTGGACTGGGTGATCACCGCCGCCGATCTAAATTTCATGACCGGCCGGGAGGTGATCGCCGCCGTCAAGGAAGGGCATCCCCTTCTCTATACGGCCCTGTACGGAGAGGAAGGCAGCCGCCGGAGCAATATCCCGTCGCCGGTCCGCCCCACCTTCACCATCGAAAAACCTTTCCCCATGGAAAAGCTCATGAAGATGATACAGGAAGCGGGGAGGCAGCGCTTATGAAGATCCTCATCGTTGACGACGAGGAAATCGCCCTGACCTCGGTGCAACGGCTCCTGAAATGGCGGGGTCTGCGGAATGTGGAGATCTGCGACAACGGCCGGGAGGCCATCCGCCTCATTCGCCGCAAGGATTACGATATCGTTCTCCTCGATCTCCTCATGCCGGAAACGGACGGGATGCAGGTCCTGGAGGCGACCAAGCCTTCCAAACCCTGGACGGAATTCATCATCCTCACGGCGGTGGACGATATCCCGGCCACGGTCCGGGCCATCCGCATGGGGGCTTACGATTATCTCGTCAAACCGGTGGATAACGAGCTGCTCTTCCTTACCATCGAGCGGGCTTACGAGCGCAAGGGGCTCCTCAAGGGGTTATCCGCCGGCAGCCGGACGGAGGATGTCCCCCGGGCCTTTGCCGAGATCATCACCCAGTGTCCCCTCATGAAGTCCCTTTTGGCCTATGCCCAGGTCATGGCCCGGAGCGGCAATCCCGTCCTGATCACCGGCGAATCGGGGACGGGCAAGGAGCTCATGGCCCGGGGCATCCACCGGGCCGGACCGTCCCCGGAAGGACCCTTCATCGCCGTCAACGTCAGCGCCATTCCGAGCACCATGTTCGAGACCCAGTTCTTCGGCCATGTCCGGGGTGCCTTCACCGGCGCGGAGGCCAATTACCGGGGTTTTTTCGAACAGGCCGACGGCGGGACGCTGTTTCTCGATGAAATCGGGGAGCTCCCGCCCGGGCTCCAGGCCAAACTCCTCCGGGTCCTGGAGGAAAAGTCCTTCACGCCGCTGGGGGGGGCGAAGACCGTGGAGGTGGACGTCCGGGTCATCTCTGCGACGAACATGGACCTCGAAAAGGCCTGCCAGGAAGGGCGGTTCCGCCTGGATCTTCTTTACCGTCTCCAGTCCGCCCACGTCCATATCCCTCCCCTCCGGGAAAGGGAGGGCGACATCGCCCTGCTGGCCGGCCATTTTCTCCGGGAGGCGAGCGGCAGGCACGGCAAGGAGATCACCAGCTTCAGTCCTGAGGCCATGGACGTCCTCAACCGCCGGGAATACCGGGGTAATGTCCGGGAGCTGCACCAGGTCGTGGAAAACGCCGTCCTTCTCTGCGAAGGGGGCATCATCCTCCCCCACCACCTGGGCCGACAGCCCACCCGGCAGTCCCTGTTCGCCCGGCGTTTGTGCAGCCTCAAGGAGAACGACGAGACCCAGGTGGCCTATGTCCTCATGAACACCGGCGGCGACCGCCGACAGACCGCAGAGATCCTGGGCATCACGGTGCGGCAGTTACAACGGAAGCTCGCCCAGATGCGGGAAGATCCCTACTGGCGGGAGGTCATGGGCGACGCCCTTTCCCGGGACAAGGGAGAGGGCAATGGTGATGGCCGGCTTGTGACTTGAACAGTTCCGTTGCGGCGATAATTTGGCGAAGCTGCCGAGGAATCACCTCTTAGGTCCGGTAAAACAGAAGCCCCGTCTGCATCGAAGGCGTCTGTCGCCGCCGCGTGCCGTCACTGTCCGCGGCAAGCGTATCTGCGTCGCCCCCGGCCATTGAAAGCGCGGCCTGAGAGGAGATGCTTAATTTGGTTGTGAAAAATAGTCATAATAAGCAATAGGGATACGGCGATTCATTATTTTATTATCGGGGAGCTCCATGATCCCCATGATCGTTCACGAACTCCAGCGCGGGAGCGGTAATTTGCAGTTTTGGAAAGATAACTCGAATAGGGTTAGGTGGCTGTGATGAGTAAATATATAGAAAAGGTAATTGATCCCATTTTGGCACCTATGTTAAGGGTGCCTTATGGACTTAAACGCTTATTATGATTTGGTTAGCAGTGAGAGCAAGGCTCGAAAATATCTGCTGGGAAAATGCTTTAAAAACCATAAAAGGTATTGCCCCCGTTGCAAGTGCCGTAAGCTGTACAAACTGGCCGATGAGAGATACCGTTGCTCTCGTTGTGCCTATACCTTCCACGAGTTTTCTGGAAGGTGGATCAACCAGGGGCGATTGACCTGCAGACAGTGGCTGTCCCTGATCAAGCTCTTTGAATTGGAGGTTTCTGTCCGTAAGATGTCTCAGCAGATGGGTTTTTCTTACCGGGCAGTGTATAAAGCCGTGAGGACCATTCGTTTTTCGATCCTGAGCCATGCCGGCGATGCCGAGAGATTGCTGGGCGGGGAGGTCGAACTGGATGAGAGATACTTTGGCGGCAAGCGCAAGGGAAAACGTGGAAGAGGGGCGGCCGGCAAAGTGCCCGTCTTCGGAATCCTGGAGCGGAACGGCGTTGTTCAGGTTACCGTGGTTCCGGATGTTACGGCCGAAACGCTGATGGGGCTCACGGTCAAGAAGGTCCGCAGAGGATCCGTTGTCTATACCGACAAGTTCAAGAGCTACGACAGCCTGATGTTCTGCGGATATCGGCACCTGAAGGTGGATCACGGCAAGTATTTCTCCTCAGGAAAGGTCTACATCAATGGGTTGGAGGGATTCTGGAGCTGGGCAAAGGAGAGGCTCATCAAGCACCATGGCGTCTCCAAGGAGCAGTTCCCTTTGTATTTGAAAGAACTTGAGTTTCGGTATAATAACCGTGGCTCGGATATTTTTGACCTGGTAGCCAGCTACATCTGTGATTTGGTGCCAAAACGGGACTAATTACCTTTCGGGAAGACGATGAAGTCACAGTTGCAGACAGTAACAACACCATCATGGATGGGCTTTCGGATCCGGATGAGTTGACAGGGAGGACATATGGACAACGGTAGCGCCAACTTCTGGACAAGAATGCGGGAGTCGTTCATCGAACGCTTCGCGGATCAGGATCACCATACCCAGCATCGGGCCTGGTTCCTCTACATCATGGTCATCTGCGCCTTTGCTCTTTTTATCGTTCTCGCGGCGGCACTTGCGATTGGCGATCCGGCGAAGTTTAAAAAGGCGGTCGCACCTATCGGCCTCGTTCTGGTCGCCGATGCCATAAGCTTCTTCTTCATCAGGGCGGGGAAATACAAAATGGCCGCCAATACAATGCTCATGGTCAACGCCTTCTGTGCTTCAGCCGGCATGTATATTAAATTCAAGGGCGTCGTTCCATACGAAGGCTTTTCCACCTATCTTTGTTTCATGTTTGCCACTATGGCCGTCGCCACCCTTTTCAATGAACGTAAAACCGTCATCTTCACCGGGGCGTGGTTCGTCGGCGTCCTTACCGTCTACTATCTCGCCTTGAAGGAAACCCTTTCGGGAGATATCCTTAGCTTCGTCAAAGTCTCCTTTATTGACAGCGTCATCTCCATGATCCTCGTCACCATCATGGGGATACTCGTCAGTACCGCCATGCGGCGGGCCAATGCCCAACTCGTTGATTCCGTTGCTGATGTCCGTGAGGCTTCCCTGAAATTGACGGAAGTCTCCGGGGTCATCGATGAGTCGAGTCAAAGTATGGCCAACGGGGCATCCACCCAGGCGGCCGCCATGGAAGAAACTACCGCCATGCTGAAAGAGATCTCGGAAAAGACCCGGAAGAATACCGCTGCTGTCCATGATGCCCAAAAACTCATGTCTGATACAGCTAGGATCGTCACGACCACCAACGAATCCCTGAAGGGACTGAGAACAGCCATGAACGAGGTCAATGAGGCCAGCGTCAAGACCGTCCGCGTTGTTCAGACCATCGACTCCATCGCCTTCCAGACGAACCTGCTGGCTCTGAATGCAGCAGTGGAGGCCGCGCGCGCTGGTGAAGCGGGGGCGGGATTTGCCGTTGTCGCCGATGAGGTCCGGAGCTTGGCTCAGAAATCGGCAGCAGCCTCCAGGAGCACCCAGGAAATCATCGGCAGCAGCCTGCAGAACATCAAGAAGAGTACTGAACTGGCCGTCAGCTCCGATGAAGCCTTCTCCACCTTTCTGAAGGTGTCTGATCAGCTTGCGAAACACCTCAAGATCATCACGGAGTCTTCCCGGGAACAGGCCCAGGGGATTGCGGAGATCGAAAGGGCCATCGATAACATGAACTCCGTCATCCAGGCCAACGCCTCCAGCGCCGAGGAAACGGCGGCGGTTTCCGCCGAACTTGCCACCATGTCGGAAGATATCGAGGCCTTCGTCCATAAACTGGATCAGCTTGTAAAAGGATGACGTAGCACATCATTCATTGTCGGGCAGGAAATAGTTGATTCAAGGCCGTTTTTATTATTAGCTCCTGCAGATAAAATCTTGGAATGGGAAGGAATTAGATGATGAACAGTTGGAATAAGCTTTTTTTACATTCAACCCTGATGGCCATTATCCTCTGTATGTTAGTGCCCGCTGCTTTCGCCGCGGAAGGCGGGTGGAAGCTGGCAAGCAAGAAGGATGGCATTGACGTTTCCACAAGGTCCGTTGCGGGGTCTGATTTTGATGATTTCATGGGAACAGGGGTAATCCTCCGTAGATGTTATTGCTGCCGTGCTGGATGATGTGCCGGCATCGACACAATGGATGGCAGACTG
>DAOTJR010000021.1:0-47829 GCA_035448805.1 Syntrophales bacterium | reverse complement strand
CGGCGACCGAGGTCTTGAACCGTCAGGGGTTCTTCTTCTCCGCCCTCGTCCCCCGTTGGTTCGACGCCGATGGTCTGCTGCTGCAAAAAATCGTCCATCCCACGAACTACGGGGAGATGAAGATTTATTCGGATTTTGCCCGGCAGATGCTGGAGTTCATCATCGCCGACCGCGTTCGCGTCGAGACGTGAGGATTCCCGGGGGATGTCCGGGGGGATTCGGTCCGGGTGCTGGGCAGGGGTGATAAGACAATAGCAAAAGCAGGTCTCCCCGTCGGGGGAGACCTGCGGCTGTATTTGGATCCGGTCTCGATTTGATTACGGATTGTTGTTCAGAACAAACTGTGCCCGGCGGTTTTTGGCCCAGGCCTGTTCGTTGTGACCCGGATCCAGAGGGCGCTCCTCTCCGTAGCTGATGGTTTTGATACGGTCCGCGGCGACACCCAGCTCCACCAGATATTTCTTGGTTTCCGTGGCCCGCCGCTCGCCGAGGGCGAGGTTGTATTCGGTCGTGCCGCGCTCGTCACAGTGGCCTTCCACTATGATTTTGACGTCTTTGTTCTTCATGAGCCAGTCGGCGTGTCCCTTGAGGATCTTGCGGTCCTCCGGACGGAGGGACGATTTGTCGAAATCGAAATGGATGTTATCCAGAGCGAAGGCCGCCGCCACCGCCGCCGGCGCTGCCGCTTTCGCTGCCGCGGCCTGCGCGCGTTCCTGCAGGGGTGCCGCCGCCGGTGCCGTCGCTTTCACGGGGGCGGGGGCGAGGAACACCCTCTGGACAAACGCTTTCATGGCTTCGGGATCGGTCAGGTCTTCGGCAAGTACCGCCTCACCGCAACCCGCGGCCTTGACGATGTTGCCGGCCAGAAGGTTCCCCTTGGCGTCGTTGTCGACATGAATTGTATAGACGCATACCCGGTCGCCGTAGTCGGCTTTAATTTTATCGAGGGCGGCCATGACGGCTTTGGGCTGGAGGTCATCCACATTCTCGATATGCTCGAAGTCACTGACAACGATAACCGCCGATTTCCCCGCGAGTCCCTTGAGATCCTCATCGCCTGCGGCGGTCAGGGCCTTTCCCATGGGGGTCTGACCGCTTCCCCACTCCACGGTATCGATCTGAGCGATATATTTGTCTTTATTCAGCGGTTCCATCCCGTAAAGCCGCTTGGTCTTGTCGGCCCAGAAGGTCCGGAGACCGGCGGTGAGAGGGATCTCCGGAATGGTCTTCACCATTCTTTCGGTCACATCCTGGGCGATGTCATGGCGTGCCACCCCTTTGTAAGGATCGTTCATGGAAGACGAGTGATCCAGAAGGACGACAAAGTTGTTTGCTTTCTGCACCAGTTTCCCCGACTGCAGGTCCGCGTTGAGGTCCAATGGCGTATAAGCCTTTTTCGATGCACAGCCGGTGAAGGCCAGACATAGCACCGCCAGAAATAACAATCCATAAGCAGCCCTTTTCATCATCCTTTTCCTCCTTAAAGTATCGTTAATTTGTTTTTCAGAATTCCCTCTGCCAGATATATTACACAAACTTGTCCCGGTCTGCAATTGTTTAATTAAGTTTTTTTGATGACGAAAAATAAATCATTATATCAACAGCTTGCGATAGTGCCTCCCCGGCGGTTCGTCCTTTTTGACTTTGGGCGGTTGCTCATGTAAAGAAAAAAGCCGGGTATGACTTTCGTCGAAGCGGCAGACCCGGGAATAATACACGGGGGGAGGAGAGGGGAATGAAGCGGAAAAAAGAACCGGCATGGGCGGAGAGGATCGGGATAGCGGCGGTGGTCATATTCTTCTTGTCGGCCCCTTGTTTCCCCGCCGCCGGGGAGGAGATTCAAATTGAAGTCCGGGGGCCCGACAGCGGGATAGTGATGCTCGTCGGCGACATCAACGAGATCAGGGCCAAACGGGACTATGACATAGTGGCGACCATCCCGTCGAATCCGACGACGGGTTATCGGTGGCAATTGACGAGCCCTCCGGACGGCGGCCGGCTTCGTCTCACCGGCCAGGAATATGTGCCGGGCCCGCCGGGGCTGGTGGGTGCCGGGGGGCAGGAGGTATGGACTTTCCGGACGGTGGGCCTGGGGGAGACGACTATCTCGCTCGGCTACCTCCGGCCGTGGGAAAAGGACAAACCTCCCGTAAGATCCATCCGCATCAAAGTGCTGATTTTCCCCTGAAATGTTCATGACGGCGTGTCGTCACCCGACCCTCATGCCCGCAGGCCGGCACAGCGATACAACGGATGTTCCAGTATAATGGGAACGTATTTATCCTCTTATGAAAAATCAGGCTGGAACATCCGATACAAGATAACAACCGGGTTCTGACCGGCATTTTTATCGGCTTGTAACGGCGTTTTCCGGCGTAAGGCGGGAATTGATCATGAATTCATCAGGGGATGACCTCGGGTTGAGGGGCGGCAGACATTCCCTCAGCGGCCGGCGAGGGCGGCAAGCATTTCGCTCCCGTATCTTTGGGCCTTGTTTTGAGAAAGGCCGGCAATGGTGACCAGGGCATCGGTGGTGGGGGGGGCGGTTTGGGCGATCTTCAGCAGTTCCTGATCGGAGCAGATCATGAAGATCGCCCGGTTGGATTCTTTGGCCTTTTGGAAGCGCCATCGGTAGAGGCGTTTTACCCTTTCCTTCGCTGCCGGCGACAGATCCTGGTAACCGGGGATGTGCCGGTGTCCCTGATTGTTCATGCTCTTCTCATGCCAGCAGACGGCGGCGATCTCCGCGAATGCCGCGGTGGCGGCGGCAAGCAAACCCGCCTGCTCCAGTTCTTCCCGCAGCTTTTCGTACAGACCGATGAGAAAAAAGGTGTCCTGCACGGCATATTGAAGTTGCTCTTCCGTGAGGGGCCGGTTCTCCCATCGGGAACGCTGCAGTTTTTTTTGTTTCTCGAAGTCGGCGTGGAAGTAATGACGGATCAGGGCGGCCAGGGAAAGCTCTTTACGGCCCAGCAGGGCGGCGGCGCGATGGGTGTCGAATACGTTCCGGAAGGAGAAGCCGTAATCGCGCTTGAGGATCCGGATATCGTTGTCGCCGGCATGGATTACCTTTACCTGGGCGGGATTGAAGAAAATGCCGCCCAGAAAGGAGAAATCAAGATTGCTTATGGGATCGAAGACATAGCTCCGTTCTCCGGAATTGACCTGCAGGAGGCACAGCCTTTCGCGGAAATACCGGAAGGAGTCGTATTCCGTATCCATGCCGATTACGGACGCCCGGCCGATATCCTGCGCCGCTTCATCGCGCTTGGCGGGAGAATCCACCCATGTCCACTTGCCTGCCTTCATCCTGCCTCCAGGGTAAATACGGGCGCATCATAGGCAACAATCAACGCGCCGTCAAGAACAACCAGGACTTCGATTTTGTTGCTGTCCGGCGACACGCCCGGGAAAATTCCGCGGGAGAGAAAATATTTGTGGATATTTTTTCCGACTTGTATTAAAAACCGCCACTTATAAAGACGTATAGAAGAGGTGCGAAAAGGGTTTATGAGATTCGACATCGCCCGGGCAGGTAACGGCCTGACCTATGAAATCAGAAACATCGTTATCGTCGCCAATAAACTCAAGGAATACGGCGTCGAAGTACATTGGGAAAATATCGGGGATCCCGTCCAGAAAGGGGAGCATATCCCGGACTGGATGAAGGAGATCCTCGTCGAGGTCATCAAGGAAGACCAGTCTTTTGCCTATTCGCCCACCAAAGGCGTGGACGCCACACGGGATTTTCTCGTCGAGCAGGTGAACAAGCGGGGCAAGAAGCAGATCGGCCGGGAAGACATCATCTTTTTCAACGGCCTGGGGGACGCCATCGCCAGATCGTACAGCGCCATCCGGGTGGACGCCCGGGTCATCGTGCCGGAACCGACCTATTCCACCCATTTCCTGGCCGAGGTCCTGCATGCCTCCTTCCCCCCCAATACCTACCGGATGAATCCTTACAGCAGCTGGTATCCAGATATCCGGGAGTTGGAGCAGAAGGTGAAGAGCCACAACTCCATCGTGGGCATCCTCGTCATCAATCCCGACAATCCAACCGGTTTCGTCTATCCCGCGGAGACCCTGCGGCAGGTCGTTAAAATAGCCAAGGAATACGATCTGTTCCTCATTTTTGACGAGACATACATAAATATCGTCTATAACAACAAAAAGACCCTGCACCTCTCCGACGTCATCGGCGATGTGCCGGGGATGAGCATGAAGGGGATATCCAAGGAGTTTCCCTGGCCCGGGGCCCGCTGCGGCTGGCTCGAGGTTTACAACGCCGACAAGGATGAAACCTTCGCCCGTTATATCAACACGATCCTCACCCAGAAGATGTCGGAGGTGTGTTCCACGAGCCTGCCCCAGATTTCCATTCCCAGGATCATGAGCCACCCGCAGTACCAGAATTATCTGAACGAGCGCATTCGGCATTACGAGCGGCTCTCCAATATCGCCTACAACATCCTCAAGGATGTCCATTGCCTGATGGTCAATCGTACCAACGGGGCCTTTTATATGACCGCGGTCTTCAACGAGGCCTTTCTGAACAACCGGCAGACCCTGCCCATCACCCAGCCCGAGATCAGAGATTTCGTGGAGGGGCTGGTAGCCGACAATATCGAACTCGACAAGCGTTTTGTCTATTATCTCCTCGGGGCGACGGGGATCTGCGTTGTGCCTCTTACCTCGTTCTTTACGAATCTCCAGGGGTTCCGCATGACCCTCCTGGAAAAGGACGAGGCCAAGTTCGAGCAAATCGTGAAGACCATCGCCGCCAAGGTCGAGGAGTACATCGAATCGTCCCGCTGAAGTGAGGCGGCGACGGCGTTTATTATTGAAGGGGGGGCTCGGCCCCCCCTTTCGTTTTCCCGGCGACGCCGGATAAAGACAAGGGGTTGTTTTTGTTGCGTTATATATTTTGATGTGGGTAAGCGCCCGATTGTTTTCATGCTTCGTTGCGCCCCGGACGGGAATGGGGGTAAGTCTGAAAACACCCCCTGCGGCTTCCTTAGCGACATTTTCATCGTTCGCGGGTGCCGCGCCGACATGAAACCCCCATGACGGCGTGCCGTCACAAAGCAGGATGAAAATTGTGGACGCGCTCCGCAGTGTCCGCAGCGGCACCGTTAATGATAAACATTTGTAGATCAATAACATATGAGCGCATTTGCGAGTGAAAATTTGTTTCGGCCTGACGTGCGGGGCGTTCCCGGCGGCGAATGTCGTTGCAATTAAAACCGGGATGGCATAAGGACAGGCTCGGCAGGGGCCTGTTGTTTAACTATCAAGCGGGGAGGTTGAGGATATGAAGATTAAATTCATGGGGGCGGCGCGGACGGTGACCGGATCGTGTTTCATCATCGAGACGGGGTCCCGTCGCTTCGCCGTCGATTGCGGCATGCACCAGGGCAACAAGGAGATCGAAAAACGGAACGGGAGCACCGCCGGTTACGATCCGGCGGGACTGGAGTTCATCCTTGTCACCCATGCCCATATCGATCACGCCGGTCTCCTGCCCCGGATTGTCAAAGACGGTTTCCGGGGACCTATCTACGCCACGCCGCCTACCCTCGACCTGTTGAAGATCCTCCTGCTGGACAGCGCCCATATCCAGGAGATGGAGGCCCAGTGGAAAACACGCAAGTGTCTGCGTCATGGGGATAGTAAGGTCGAACCCCTCTATACCCGGCGGGACGCCGAAGAAACGACGCGGCAATTCCGGGAGGTGTTTTATGACCGGGTCGTCACCCTCGGGGACGGCTTGACGGTTACTTTCCGGGATGCCGGTCACATTCTCGGGGCCGCAATCCTGGAGTTGGCCGTCACGGAAGACGGCCGGACGTCGCGGCTGGTGTTTTCCGGCGATGTGGGCCGTCCGGCACAACTGATCGTCAAGGACCCCACGGTCGTTACCGCGGCGGATTATCTCTTCATGGAATCGACCTATGGCAACCGGGATCACAAGAACGAAAACGAAAGCGTCGCCGAACTGGCGGAGGCCATCGCGTTCAGCTATCGGCAAGGGGAGAAGGTGATCATCCCCTCGTTTGCGGTGGAGCGGACCCAGGAGCTGCTCTACTGCCTCCATCTCCTCGACAGGTCCGGCCGGCTGCCCAAAGACATGCCGGTCTATGTGGACAGCCCCCTCGCCGTCCAGGCCACGGATATTTTTCATAAATATACCGAGTACTATGACGATGAATCCAAAGCGCTCCTCGGGAAAGGGGAAGACCCGTTGAGCTTCCCCCAGCTCCGTTTCACCCGTTCCACCGAGGAGTCGATGCAGATCAACAACACCTCGGGCGCCGCCGTCGTTATCTCCGCCAGCGGCATGGCCCATGCCGGACGGATCCGCCATCACCTCCGTCACAATCTCTGGCGTCCCGGCGCCAGTGTGGTCTTCGTCGGCTTCCAGGCCCAGGGGACCACCGGGCGTCACATCGTCGACGGGGCGAAGCGGGTCCGGATCTTCAACGATGATGTGGCCGTGCAGGCCCGGGTGTTCACGATCAACGGCTTTTCGGCCCACGCCGGCCAGAGCCAGCTCCTCTCCTGGCTGGCAGGCTTTCGAAATCCGGACCTCCGGGTGTTCCTCGTCCACGGGGAGTATGCCGCCCAGGAGACCCTGGCGGAGATGATCACGAAGCGTTTTGGATATCAAACGGCGATCCCCGATTATCTTGAAGAGGTGACCTTGCTGCCGGGACGGGAGATCGCACGGGTTGCCTATCCCGAACAGGCCGCCCCCGCGATCGATTGGGATTATCTGCTCGAAGACATGGAAAAGCGACTGGAACAGCTACGGGCGCGCCGGACACGGCTGGAAGGCAAGGGTTGGGTGGAGCAGACGGAGGTGCGGGAGCGGCTCCTGGAGTTGAACCGGCGGCTGACCAGCCTTATCTCGGAGCTCTGAGGAGGAAACCGCCGCTATTTCAGCCGATAATGAAAAGAAGCCACGATATGGAGCCGGGACAGGCTCAACTCTTCCGGCAGGCGGTCATAAGGGGCGGCGGCACGAATGACCGCCAGGGAATGCTCGTCCAGGACCGACGATCCGGAAGAAGCGAGGATGTCCTGGCCGGAGAGGACCCCGCGGTCGTCGAGGGAGAATCTCACCGTGGTTACCCCTTCCTCGTTTCTTTCCCGCGCCTGTTCGGGGTATGACCACCGGCTTTCGATACGTCGCCGGACCTTGAGCAGGTAGGATCGGTAACGGCGATCCGGGCTTTCCAGATTGACGGTGTCCTCCGCTGTTGCCGCAGTCGCGGCTCCTGCCGGTCCGGCCGGTCTTGGCGAGGCCGGTGTCGCCTCCCGGTCCGGTTCCGGGGGAGGAGATTCGGTGAGCTTGACGTTTATCAGGCTTTCCGGGTGGGGCGGGGGTGCGCTGCGACGGCCCATGACGGGGATGGCAAGCACCACGGCGTGGAAGACAAAGGAACAAATCAGGGCGATGATTAAGGCCCTGTTCATGGCGATGTTTCCCGTTGACCTGAAGACTTTCATGGGCCGATCATAAGCACAAGAGAACAAAAAAGTCAAAAAATATAGTAAATTAGCGTGACGATATTCCATATGGCCCGCAATGGTAAACCGTCGGGGCGGGGGGAAACACCGGTATCCCCGGCGACCGATGCCGCTTTCATGGACCTGGCCCTGGCGGAGGCGGCCAGGGCGGCGGCGGCCGGAGAGGTCCCGGTCGGGGCGGTGATCGTCCGGGACGAACAGGTCATCGCCCGGGCCTACAACCGCCCCATCGGCCTGAACGATCCCACCGCCCATGCCGAGATCCTCGCCCTCCGCACGGCGGCAAGGGCCGTGAACAACTATCGCCTCCCGGAGACAACTCTCTATACGACGCTCGAGCCTTGTCTGATGTGCGCCGGCGCCCTGATCCACGCCCGGGTGAAGCGGTTGGTTTTCGGGGCCCGGGATCCCAAGGGGGGGGCCATTGTTTCCGTTGCCCGGATTTGCGAAGACTATCCATGGAATCATATCCTCGAATATACCGGGGGGGTCCGCGAGGAGCGCTGTGCCGAAATTTTGAGTGGATTTTTTGCGCAAAAGAGGTTATGATCCCGCCACTTTTCGGCAGAAGCACAAAGACCGCGGAGAGATACCGAAGTGGTCGTAACGGGATCGACTCGAAATCGATTTGGGGGCCAAAAGCTCCCACGGGGGTTCGAATCCCCCTCTCTCCGCCAATTCATTCAGTTTTTTGCAAAGATCACCCGGGAGAGATGCCTGAGAGGCCGAAAGGGCACGACTGGAAATCGTGTGTACGCTCAAAAAAGTGTACCGGGGGTTCGAATCCCCCTCTCTCCGCCAGACGCAAAGCGGGATGGACGGTGGCGCCGTTCATCCCGCTTTGTCATTTTTCCCCTCTGCAAAGTTCCCCCCGCTCGACGATGATGAGATCGTAAAGGTCCTTAAGGGGACGACGGACTAAACCCGGTGCCGCCGCGGGCACAACAAGACATGAAACCCCCATGACGGCACGCCGTCACCAAGCAGGATGAACACGGCAGGACGCGCTCCACCGTGCCCGCAGCGGCACCGCTGATGATAAACCGTTGCAGATCAATAACATGTGCACGCATTTGCCAGTGAAACCCCCATGACGGCACGCCGTCACCAAGCAGGATGAACACGGCAGGACGCGCTCCACCGTGCCCGCAGCGGCACCGCTGATGATAAACCGTTGCAGATCAATAACATATAAACGCATTTGCGAGTGAAATAATCGGTAACTTGCCGATATGTCGTTTGGTCGTTTTCCGGGTGGTCGGTTTCAGTCGTAACCGAGGGCGGCCAGTTCCTCCTCCGTCATGCCGAGAAAATGGGCGATCTCATGGACGACGGTAATCTCGATTTCCTCCTCCAGTTCCTTCATGCTGCGGCAGAAACGCTCCAGTGGTTCCTGAAAGATGAAGATGGTATCGGGGTAAAGGGGCGGGTCGAACTCGGAACGTTCGGCCAGGGACACCCCGGAATAAATGCCGAAGGGCGGATCGTCGGGCTCCAGACCCAGGGCCGCGCTCATCTCCGGGGAGGGGCGGCGCTGGACCGAGATCAGAATGTTGTCCAGGCGTTCTCTTATCTCCGCCGGGACTCTGCCGAGCGCCCGTTCCACGACCCGGTCGAATTCTCTGCTGCTTAGTTTCATCCCGCGTCCGCTAATCATCACCGCACCGGCGCTGCCGATGGGGACGGCAATTACCGGGTGATAGACTTGTTTGAAGATGATGCTGCACTCTTTGTCGCCACTTTTATACACCGGCGGCGAAGGCGCCGCAAGTGGGGAAATGTTGGCCGGAAAATACACCGGGGTGATTTCCATAAACCATTTTCATCCTTCGCGGGTGCCGCCCCGGCATGAAAATCTATACGAAAATGTCGGCAAGTGCCCGATTATTTTCATGCTTCGTTGTGCCCGCGCCGGTAATGATGGTTGGTCGGAAAACAAATGCCGCCGTGCCGGAAAGAAGCTCCCCGCCGGTCCCGAATCATCCCCGGCTGCCGCCGGGAGGATCAATGGCAGACGGCAACGCCCGCTTGACTTATTCGTGGAACTCTTCTAATACCGGAGGCGCGCAAACTTAAAAAATATTCGCGCTCTCCGGCAAGAAAGGTATGGAAAAAGAAACATGTCGTTAGCGAGACATCCGATTGTCAAGCCGCCCGTTTGGGCGGCCTTAGTCTGCCTGGCCGTCCTGTTGGGGTCCGGGGAGCCGGGCCTTGCCGCCGGGTCCGCCGCCGGCGGTGTGGAACACGAAATCGGGCGGCTCCTGCCGGTCTGGACCGTCCTGCCCTTTGCCGGCATCCTGTTGTCCATTGCCCTCTTTCCCCTGCTGGCCCCCCATTTCTGGCATCGCCACTTCGGCAAGGTTTCCGCCGGCTGGGCCCTGGCCTTCGCCCTGCCTTTCCTGTTCGTCTTCCCGGCCACGGCGGTCTATGAGATCCTCCACATCATGTTCATCGACTACATCCCCTTCATCATCCTCCTGTGGGGGCTGTTCACCATTGCCGGCGGGATCGTGGTCGGCGGTTCCCTCCGGGGGACACCGCTGATGAACACGCTCCTGCTTCTCATCGGGACGTTCCTGGCCTCCTGGGTGGGGACCACCGGCGCCGCCATGGTCATGATCCGTCCGGTGCTGCGGGCCAACCGCGAACGGGTGAAAAAGGCGCACGTCATCTGCTTTTTCATTTTTCTCGTGGCCAATATCGGCGGTTCCCTCACGCCCCTGGGTGATCCCCCTCTCTTTCTCGGCTTTCTCCACAACGTCCCCTTCTTCTGGGTGACGACGAGCATCCTCCCCCATATGCTCCTGGCGGCCGGTCTGCTTCTGGTCATCTTTTACTTCCTGGATCTCTTCTTCTACCGCCGGGAGGAAGTCCCGCCGCCTGCGGCGGAGCAGGTCCCCGTCCGGGTGGAGGGCCTGTACAATTTCCTCCTCCTGGGGGGGGTCATCGCCGCCATCCTGATGAGCGGTTACTGGCGGCCGGGGCATCTGTCCGTTTACGGCATCGAGATCCATTACCAGAACCTCCTCCGGGACGGCAGCATCGTCGTCCTCGGCCTGATTTCCCTTTACGTGACGCCCCGCCGGCTCCGGGAGGCCAACGATTTCAGTTGGGGCCCCATCCTGGAGGTGGCCAAGCTCTTTGCGGGGATCTTCATCACCATCATCCCCGCCCTGGCGATCCTCAAGGCGGGACCGCACGGCGCCCTGGCCGGGCTGGTGAATGCCGTCAACACCCCCGCCCATTATTACTGGGCTTCAGGGATCCTCTCCTCCTTTCTGGACAACGCCCCCACCTACCTGACTTTCTTCAATATGGCCTTAGGGAGGCTGGGACTGACCGAGGCCATGGTCCCGGCGGCCCTGGCGGCGGGCGCGGCGACCGCCAACGTGCAGTTCATCGCCTATCTCCAGGCCGTCTCCGCCGGGGCGGTGTTCATGGGGGCCAATACCTACATCGGCAACGCCCCCAACTTCATGGTCAAGTCCATCGCCGAGGAGGCAGGGGTCAACATGCCGAGTTTCTTCGGCTATATGTTCAAGTATTCCATACCGATTCTGATTCCCATCTTTATCGTCGTCACCTACGTATTTTTCTGAACGGGAGGCAAGGGCATGAGCAGAAATTACTTTGAGGTCGCTATCGAGGGAAATCATGATTTTATCAGGGGATTCGTCCGGGGGGTCATCGCCGGCCGGGGGGTGGCGGGGGAAGCCTTTTTCGGAGAAGAATTCGAGATCGATCAAGAGCGGCCCTTCGAGATGCTGGCCCGTCTGGTGGGCCTCAGTGAGGAACATACCGTGATCGTCGTCGAGGAGACGCTCCTGGATATATTACGGGAGGCGATCGGCGGCGGCCGGCCGGCAGGGGGGATGAAGATGATCTACACCCGGCCGATCCGGGCCGCGGAATTCGAATTCACGTTTCATACCTTTTCCCGGGAGGTAGGCGGGGAGCTGGACCGGATCCTCCGGGACATACCTCCGGATGTCCATATCGAACCACCCTATGCGCCGGAGGAGAAGGTGGACAGCGAAGGTCGGGGCGTCGAAGCCTACGCCCCCCTCCATGAATATGAACTCCAGGCCCAGGGTCGTGTTTTCGGCGACTGCGCCGGGGTGTGCCACTGCTATGAACGGCTGCGGCATTATGAGGTCGTTGACCTGACGCCGGTGACACTGCACCACGAATAAAACCGCGCCGTGACCGGCACCGCTAGGCCGGGGGAAATTGATGCTTTGACCGGGACAGCGGGGCTCTTTACCGAAGGCGTCACGATGGGCAAAGTATTTCCTGATCCTCTCGAGATTTATTTGACCGAAACCGCCGGGGATTTCCACTTGAGCGCCGCCGATGCCCGCAAGATGGTCGCCGGTTTCCATGAAGAGATGCGGCGGGGACTGGCGGGAGAACCGGCCTCTCTCAGGATGCTCCCCACCTTCGCCCGCCGCCCCCGGGGGACGGAAAAGGGCAATTTCCTGGCCCTCGATCTCGGCGGCACGAACGTCCGGGTCATGGACGTTTACCTGGACGGAAAGGGACGTGCCGAAATTACCGCGGTGAGCAGGTTCACCGTCCCCCGGGAGATCATGACCGGCACCGGAGACGGACTCTTTGACTTTCTTGCCGATTGTGTCGGGTCGTTCTGCCGTGAAAGTCATCTCGATCACCGCCGTCGCCATCAGTTGGCCTTTACCTTTTCCTTCC
Organism: Syntrophales bacterium; assembly: GCA_035448805.1. Lineage (GTDB taxonomy): Bacteria > Desulfobacterota > Syntrophia > Syntrophales > UBA8958 > UBA8958. Next base: position 35,592 of record DAOTJR010000021.1, on the reverse strand, counting down.
CCGTCGAGCAACTCTCCATAGCCTCCGGAAAACTCATCGTCTGGACGAAGGGTTTCGCCGCCGCGGGGGTGGAGGGAAAAGACGTCGTGGCGCTCCTGGCGGCGGCGCTGCAACGCCGGAAGATCGCCTTTGTTCAAGTTGCGGCCCTGGCGAACGATACGGTGGGGACCATGGTCGCCACAAGTTATGCCGACCCCGACTGCGACATGGGCGTAATCCTCGGCACGGGAACCAACGCCTGCTATCCCGAGCGGGCGGCGCGCATCGTGAAATGTCCGGATCTCGACCCCCACGGGGAGATGATCGTCAACCTGGAATGGGGAAATTTCAACAGACTGCGGACGAACAGATTCGATGGTATTCTCGATCGCGCTTCCCGCAACGAGGGCCGGCAGCAACTGGAGAAGATGATTTCCGGGATGTACCTGGGGGAACTGGTGCGTTTGGTCATCCAGGAGATGATGGGCCGGCGGCTTCTTTTCCGGGAGGCGGGGAGGGTAAATTTTGCGAAGCGATACGCACTGACGTCGGCGCATATGGCCGGGACGGCCCGGGGTGGGGACTTTCTCGCTGCTTTCGGTTTGGCGGAGTCAATGCCGGAAGAGAAAAGGATTGTCGCGGAGATCTGTCGTCTGGTCGCCGTCCGTGCAGCGCGACTGGCCGGGACCGCCATTGCCGCCGTAGTGACCTGGATGGATCCGGCTCTGGAGGCGGAACACACCATTGCGATCGACGGTTCCCTCTTCGAGAAATATCCCGGGTTCCGGCAGTGGATGCGGGAGATCCTCACCACACTCCTGGGAGAAGGGGCGGGGCGGATAAAATTCACGCCGGCCCGCGACGGATCGGGAATCGGGGCCGCCATCATCGGCGCCGTGGCGGCTTCCTCCGCCCCGGAAGGGCGACGGCAGGGATCGCCTAACGGATGATGGGCGGACATCCCGGTACGGCTGTGAGGGGCGCGCCGCCGTGGATTGTCCCTGTGGTTGCGGTGATGTTCCATAATTTTGTCTTTTCGTGGGGGTCGTGTCCCGGCCGTCGGTAATGATTTGAGGAGTCGGGGCGGCGGACCGACAAGCCGTTTTGCATTATGCTGACCAGAAGGAAAATGCTTGCGAACACCGTGCGAATGGCCGCGGCGGCCGGGCTGGCCTCTCTGGCGCCGTCATGGGCCCGTACGGCCCGGGCTGATCCCCTCGCGGAACTTCTCCGGGAGGCCCCCCGGGCCAGATTCTGGACCTCCGTACCCCTCGCCGGCAATAACTGCCGTGTCTGTCATCCCGGCCTGACCGCCGGCGGCGGACAGGCACATCGCCATGAGGAGCACCTGGTCCGCTGTCTGCTCTGCGCCCAGAACTGCACGATCGGGGAAGGACGGCGGGGCCGCTGCCGGGCCCGCATCAATATCCGGGGCGAGCTCCGGAGCCTTGTTTACGGGCGTCCGGTGTCCGTCCATGTCGATCCCATCGAGAAAAAGCCCTTCTACCACTATCTCCCCGGGACGGCGGCGTTTTCCCTGGCCACCGCCGGCTGTCCCCTGAGCTGCAAGTTTTGTCAGAACTGGGAGATATCCCAGGCCTGGCCGGAGGATCTCCGCTCCGTCTATACGCCGCCCGGCCTGATCGTCCGCTCCGCCCATGCCCGGCAAGCGCCGGTGATCGCCTTTACCTACAATGAACCGACCGTGTTTGCGGAATATCTGATCGATATCGCCCGGGAGGCGAAAAAGCGCGGTCTGCACCCGGTGATCGTCAGTTGCGGTTTCATGAACCGGGAGCCCCTGCGCGAGATGTGTCAATATCTCGATGCCGTGAAGATTGACCTCAAGGGCTTCAGCGCCTCCTTTTACCGGCAGGTGTGCGGTGCGGAACTGAAGCCGGTCCTGACGACGATCAAGGAGGTCGCCCGGCGGAAGGTGCACCTGGAGATCGTCAACCTTGTAGTCCCGACGCTCAACGATTCCGAAAAGATGCTCGGGGAGCTCGTCGACTGGATCCTGGGGGAGGTGGGCCCCGATGTGCCGGTGCACTTCACGCGTTTTCATCCTGATTATCAGCTGTTAAATCTTCCTCCCACCCCGGTGGCCACCCTGGAGCGGGCGAGAGACACGGCCATGTCCCGGGGGATGAATTACGCCTATATCGGCAATGTCCCCAACCATCCCGGCAATCACACCTATTGTCCGGACTGCAAAAAAGTGGTAATAAAACGCGCAGGATTTTTCCTCGCAGAGCTGAATGTCAGGGATGGTCGTTGCGCCTTCTGCCGGCGGAAGATCGCCGGCGTCTGGGCATAGAGTCGGCAGGTCATGAAAAAGCAATACTTTTACATCGGGTTGGTTTTTGTTTTTGTCATGGTTTTCGCCGTGGTGATCCAAGCCAGAAAGGAGCCGGAAATGGATAACGTTCGCCCCGCCGTCGTGGCGGGAAAATTTTATTCGGAAGCGCCGGGGATGCTCAGGGCCGCCATCGCCGGTTTTCTCGAGGATGCGGAACCGGTGACGGTTTCCCGGCCGTTGGCCCTCATCCTTCCCCACGCCGGCTACATATACTCGGGCCAGATCGCCGCCGACGGTTACAACCAGGCCCGGGGACACCGGTATGACACGGTGGTGATCCTGGGTACCAATCACACTACCCCCGGTTTTCAGCGCATCGGTCTTTATCCCGGCGACGGATTCGCCACCCCCCTGGGGGTCGCCCGGGTGGACAGGGAAATCGTGGCGGCCCTCAAGAAGGCATCGCCGGATTGTGTCCTCAATGCCGCGGTCCACCAACAGGAGCATTCCGTCGAAGTCCAGGTGCCCTTTATCCAGTACCTCTTTCCCGGCGCCGAAATCGTGCCGGTGGTGATCGGTGCTCCGGACGGCGATCTCTGTGAACGTTTCGGCCACGTTCTGGGAGGCGTCCTGAAAGGGAAAAAGGCCCTGATCGTAGCCAGTTCCGACCTTTCCCACTATCCGTCCTATGCCGATGCCGTCACGGTGGACAGGCCGATTCTGGAGGCCGTTTCCACCCTGGATGCGGTGCGGGTCCAGACGGTGATCCACTCCCAGATGAACAGGCGGATCGCCAATCTCCACACCGCCGCCTGTGGAGAAGGACCCATCCTGACTGCCATGAGCGCCGCGCGTGCCCTGGGGGCCAAAGGCGGCAAGGTGATCAGTTACGCCAATTCGGGAGATATCGCCATCGGCGACCGTTCCCGGGTGGTGGGGTACGGCGCGGTGGCCCTGACGGCTGAACCCGCTTTCGCGGTTGCAGCCCCCCCCTCGGCCGCCGGGCCCGGCGACGGCCTGGCGCCGGCGGACAAGAAGGCCCTCCTTTCCTTCGCCAGGAAGACCATCGCCCGCTATCTGGCCACGGAGACGGTACCCTTGGCCAGGGGGTTTTCCCCGGCGGCGCAGGAATTTCGCGGTGTCTTCGTCACCTTGAAGAAATATGGTCAGCTCCGGGGCTGCATAGGGCGTCTCGTCCCCGAAGCCCCGCTGTGCCAGTTGGTCGGGGCGATGGCCATTCAATCGGCCTTCAACGATCACCGTTTCCGGCCTGTAAGTGCCGCCGAGTTAAAGGACATCGAAATCGAATTATCCGTCCTGACACCGATGAAGCCAGTCCCCCGGGCGGAGGATATCGTGGTCGGCCGGGATGGCGTCCTCCTTCAGAAAGGCCGGGCCGGGGCGGTCTTTCTCCCCCAGGTGGCGACCGAGCAGGGCTGGAGCCGGGAGGAGATGCTCGATCAGCTCTGTCTCAAGGCGGGCCTTCCTGAGGGGAGCTGGCGGAAAGGGGCGGAGTTCCAGACTTTTCAGGCCATCGTCTTCCACGAGTCGGATTTCAAGTGAGTTTTCATGCCCGGCGACACCCGCGAACGATGAAAATCTCCCTGTGGAACCGTCGCATGTTATGCGACCATGTCCTTTAAGTGTTTGGAATTATTAGCTGCGGGATTTATTTTCTGAAGAAGCGCCGCTTGATGTTCATGAAATGCGGGTCCCCTCCCCAGCTCGATGCTCACCCGGCCGGGGAGGAAACATTATGATCAATGAATACCATTAGCTAAAGCAGAATTTTCAAGTGCAAGGAAGGATCGCCTTTGGCGGCCCATCCTCCTATCCCATGCGGTTAATCCTGTTCAATATCGGGCTGATATCCCTGCTCGGCCAGGTTGTGCTCCTCCGGGAACTCGCTGTCGCATCATACGGTGTGGAGCTGATCTATCTTTTCGCTCTGGGGCTCTGGCTGACGTTCACCGCCGTCGGGGCCCTGTGCGGGCGCCGCCGCCTTGCCTCTCCCGGGATCATCGCGGCGGCCTTTTTCGCCCTGGCGATCCTTCTTCCCCTGGAAGTCGCTTTCGTCCGGGCCAGCCGCCTGCTTTTCGCCGGGGTGCCCGGCGCCTATCTGCCCTTTTCGCAGCAGCTCCTCGTTCCCCTCCTGGCCCTCTTCCTTCCCGCTCTCGTCTGCGGCTTCCTCTTTCCCCTGGCAGCGACGCTTTATATCGAGGACCGGCCGGGAGCAGGGCGGACCCTGGCGGGGGCCTACGCCATTGAAAGCCTCGGCGCTCTGGCGGGGGGAATTTTCACCACCATTTCCCTAAAGTACCAGGTGCCCGTCATTGCCGTCACCCTGCTGACCGGGGCCTTCACTTCCCTGAACATCCCCCTCCTGCCGAGACGGCGGGGATGCCGGACCGTTCCGGCCGTGGTGCTGACCGGTTTCTTTCTTGCCGTCCTCCCCGCTACCGCCTCTCTGGATAGGTTGACAACCCGCTGGCATCACCCCCACCTGCAGGAAAGCATGGATACCGCCTACGGGAGGATCACCGTTTCCGGACGGGCCGGACAGACGGCGGTTTTCGAAAACGATGTCCTTGCGTTTGAAACAGAAGGAGTGGAGGGGGAAACCTTCGCCCATCTCACGGCCCTGCAGCATCCCCGGCCCCGGCGGGTGTTGCTTTTGGGCGGGGGAACGGCGGGAATCGCGCCGGCTCTCCGCCTGCACGGCGCGGTGGAGATCGATGTGGTGGAACTCGACGCCGGTATGGTCGGCATGGTAACACGCCATCTGCCTTCGGAGTACCGGCGGGAACTGGAAAGAGCAGGCCTGCGTTTCATTTATGCCGATCCCCGGGCTTTCCTGCGCCGCAGCGGCGCCTATGACCTGATCCTTGTGGCCATGCCGGAGCCGGCGTCGGGACAGACCAACCGTTTTTACACCCGGGAGTTTTTCCGGGACTGCGCTTCCCGGCTGCGGCCGGGCGGCATTCTAAGCCTGCGTCTCCGGGCCGCGGAAAACATCTGGCCCCCGCCGTTGCTCCACCGCATGGCGAGCATTTACCAGGCGCTGGCTGCCGCCTTTCCCCACGTTCTCTTTCTTCCCGGGGGCACGAACTGTATCACCGCCTCTGCCGATCCGCTTCCCGAAGCGGCGGCGCCTCTAATTGAACGGTGGCGTGAACGGCAACTGTCCGCCCGCCTGGTACGGCCGGCCTATCTGGAGTACCTGTTTACCAATGACCGCTTTACGGAGATCCGGGGGCTGCTGACAACAGCTTCGACCGCAGCCAACAGCGATCTCCGGCCCGTCTGCTACCGCTATAGCCTCCAGATCTGGCTTTCCAAATTTTTCCCCCGGGCCTCTCTTTTAGAAATCGCCATGCCCCGCAAGGCGGTTCTGATTCCGCTTCTTTTCCTTTTCCTGGGGTTGATCGCCGGTGTTCTTTACCTGGCCCGTTCTTCTCCCCGGGTCGGCAGGGTGATGCTGGCGGGGGTGGCGGGTTTTTGCGGGATGATCCTCCAGAATGTCCTGCTCCTGCACTACCAGGTCAAGGAAGGTGTCCTCTATCAGGATATCGGTTTCCTCATGGCCTGTTTCATGGCCGGAATGGCCGCCGGGGCGATGCTGCCGCCGTTCCGGCCGACCTTTTTCCCCCGGCGCCGGGGGCGAGCGATCTTGGCTGGTTTTGCCGTTTTGTCGCTGCTGATTCTCGTCGTCCTCTTTCGGGACGGGGGAACCGGTATGGTCGCCATGGCTTGTTTGCTGGCGCTCTCCGGTTTCTTTTCCGGCACCTTGTTTGCCCACGCCGCCCGGACCGGTGCCGCCGGAGATACGGCAACCGTGTCCCCCCTTTACGCCGCCGATCTCATCGGCGGTGCCGTCGGTGCCTTCCTCGGGGGGCTGCTGCTGATCCCCCTGGCGGGACTGGCCGTACCGGTCGCGGCGGTCGGGGCGACGATCCTTCTTTCTTTGCTTTTTGCCTAAGAGGAGGGAAATGACACCCGGGAATTTATTTTTTCAGAACGAAGGCGCCCCACGGGGCATGGGGGTTTTTACAGCCTCATCAAGGCTGGGCACGTCCTGACGGCGGCGTGCCGGGCCGGGGATGGGCGGCAATTACGGCGGCGCCTCGTTCAGGATCAGCCAGTAGAGACCGAGCTGTTTCACGGCGTCGCTGAACTGGTTGAAATCCACCGGTTTGCGGACGTAACTGTTGGCCCCCAGACGGTAGCCGTTGAGGATGTCCTTCTGTTCGTCCGATGAGGTGAGGATAACTACGGGGTATAGCCTGGTCCGTTCATCGGACCGGATCCTGCTCAATACCTCGATGCCGTCGATCTTGGGGAGTTTGAGATCCAAAAGGGTCAAAACCGGCATCGCCGCCATTCCCCGGCCGGCGCAGGTGCCTGTTCCGAAGAGATAATCCAGGGCCTCCTCGCCGTCCCGAGCGATAATCACGGGGTTGAGGATCTTGCTCGCCTTCAGGGCCATCAACGTGAGTTCCACGTCGTCGGGATTGTCCTCCACCAAGAGAATACTTTTATCCACGTTCATCATTTCCGCACCTCATGCCCTGAAAATCGGACGTAACATCCCTTAAGAACACAATAAAGAAGACCACGGAAGCTGTAAGTGCTTGGTCCTAAAATCGATCATATGGTACTTTCCCGCCTTCCCCCCGGCCGTACGGAAAATTATGATGGGTCGTGAAATTTGACTGATAAGACTAAGCGTCTTTGTATTCGCACTATACCGGCGCGGTCCTGTCGTGTCAAGTGGTGATGAACTCGATGTCAAGAGTAACAGAATTATCCGGTTGCGGCACATGAATAGTCCTCTGTGCCCTCGCGGCGGTGTATGAATAATGAGGAATTTTCTTTCAACGGTTGCCTCTTTGTCGATCTGCTTTTTTCTGGAAAAATATAAATATGATCCCGGGGACGGCGCGGGGCGGGGCAGGATCGCCCGCCGGGACAGGCAGGGGCTTTTACACCATTTCCGGGATACCTGACCTGCCCCCCGGTTGGGTGCTGACGCAGGCGGCGGCCCAGTTCGCCAGATCGAGACACCGCCGGGCCTCCCAGCCCCGCAGGAGGCCATAGGCGACGCCGGCGTGAAAGACGTCGCCGCAACCTGTCGTGTCCACAACGGCGACCCTGTGGGCGGGGGCCTGTAACACCTCCTCTCTGCAGAGAGCGATGTAACCCTTCGGTCCCAGCGTGACGCCGGTCAACCTCGGCCCCAAAGCGGCCAGCCTCCGGCAGGTCTCGATGGGGCCGTCTTCTCCGGTGAGGGTTCGGGAAAAGGTCTCCGAGACGATAAAGAAATCGGCAAGGGCCGCCAGTTCGAGCATGCCGTCCCGGAGGGTTCCGGCATCGACCATGACCGGGACACCCGCCTTCCGGGCGATGGAGGCGGCATGGAGAGACGCCGCGATGAAGAGTCCATCGGTGTAGAAGAGCCTTGACCTTTCTATCATCGCCCTGTCGATCTCACCGGGTTCTATGGCCTTGCCTGTGGGTCTCCGCCAGAGGATCGTCCTTCTCCCCGTGGCGGGTTCGGCGATGATGAAGGCGAACTGGGAACCCTCTCCACTCCTGATTAAAAGCCCGCCTGTATCCACACCTTCCGTTTCCAGTGAGGCCCGGATCCGCTTCCCGAGATCGTCATCCCCGACGACGCCGCAGAAAAAGCAGCGCTGTCCCCAGCGGGAGAGGGCGACCATGGCCGTGGCCACGGGACCTCCCCCCTGGACGATGAGATCTTGAAACTCATGTTTCGTATCCGGTGCGGGGTAAGCGTCGAAAATGCCGATATAGTCAAGGGAACACTGTCCCAGACCGAAAACGTCGAAATCGGGAGCCATAATCCTCAAATCCGCCCTTCGGAGCTAATCCCCATATCCGCAGGAAGGTAAAACTAAAGATGAAAATAATCGGTTACTTGCCGATATTTTTATGTAAATTTTCATTCCGGGGCGGCACCCACGAACAATGGAAATATCGCCAAGGAAACATCAGTGGCTATTTTTAGACTAAAGGTCTGTTACGGAACTATACACAACGATATCAATAAATGCGCATGTTGAAGGTTCTTTAGAATCGGCGACGTCATATTCATGCGCAAATAATTCCGGCGCTGTGCATACCATATGGATATCATGCCCCCCGCTTCCTGATCTCGTTGCTAAGGCGGATGTTGACGGGGGTGGGGACGCCATGGCGGTTTCCCAGAGCGATTACCTTGCCGGCGAACATTTCCACCTCCGTCCTTCGCCCCGCCTCTATATCCTGGAGCATGGACGTTTTCCCCTCCGCGTCAAGCCGTTCGAGGACTTTGTACCACGCGGCGATGTCCTCCTCGGAAAGATCCACGCCGACGGCCTTCGCCACGGCGATGACCTCCCCCATGGCTGCCTCCATGAGAGAGCGCGCCGCGGGCGACGTCCTCATGAGCCCGTAATTCGCTCCCAGGACCGCCGAAACCTGGTTTACCCCCACATTGACCATGAACTTGAACCAGAGGGTGCGGATCATATCCGCAGGGACCGTGTGGGGGATGCGGGCCCGCGCGAAGAGTTCGTGGAGACGCCGGACCCGTTCGGTCATGACGGGGTTTGTCGCTTCACCGAAATAGACAACGCCCGGGTTCGTGTAACGAACGCAATTGCCCGTGCGCACGGCATCGATGCCGAGGTTGAGGGCGTAAACGACCCGATCCATGCCGTAGACGGCCCCAATCCGCTCCTCGCTGTCGATGCCGTTCATGAGGGACATGATCGTCGTTTCCGGACCGACGGCCCCTGCCATGTCGGTGATGGCCTTTTCAAGGTCGTAATACTTGACGGCCACGATGAGCAGGTCCACAGGTTCCGCCTCTGCGGGGGGCATGGTGGGAACCAGGTATCTCTTTCCGTTGACGACGACCCCTTCCCGTTGCAGGCGCCCGCCACGCTCTCCGGCGGCGATGAAGAAGAGACGGCCGGGCGGCGGGTCCATGTGGGAAAACATGGCTGCATATGCCGCCCCCACAGCTCCGGCCCCGATGATACCGATGTCTTCCCCTTTCCTCATCTACTTTCCATCCTTATGATGTCGCTGCATCCATCTGTTCAATAAAGACCTGTTGCCGCCAGGTCGGGAAGCGATTAATAAGATCCCATGATATGGCAATTAATCGGCGGCATGTGGAAGCACGCGACGAATTTTTGGGGAAATCGATATTCTTCTCAAATGACGAGGCTGAATTATAGGGACAAAGCGATGGCGTGTCAATGCCGAGATGGCTCCATTTCCAGAATTCCGCATTGATTATAAGGAGGTTTTAGTTTACACTGTCAGCGTTTCCTTTCGGCAATTATTGGAAAATTTCGTCTTTTATTCTGCCCGCCGGCGGACAGGGGTGAGCTTGACATGTAACATTTTCTGGTTGCCGACCCCCGCTCCAGGCTTAAGAAATGAGGTCAGTCTTGAATGTGGTTATTTTTTGTTTTTCTTTTGCGGAGATGCCGGATCTTATTGCGGGACCGGCCAGGGGAATGGCTGGCCCCGGCGGCACATTACGACGAGCTGCTTTTCACCGGTTTGCCTGGAGACCGGTTCAGGAGAGTGCAAATATTGGCTGAGGAGGTACGACCATGACTGCAGGAGGGAAGAGAACGCGCCTTCTCGGGACGGTTTGGGCTTTAGCGGCGGCAATCCTGCTGGTCTCCTGTACCACGGTGGAAACACCGCCTGCCGGAAAACGGCCCCTCAAAGTAGGATGGACGACCTGGACGGGTTGGTATCCCATGGCCATCGCCCAGGAGCTGAAGCTCTTCGAGAAGCACGGCGTTGCCGTGGAGCCGATCCTCTACAACAATTACACGGAAGTGTTGCCCGATATAAGCAGCGGGAAGCTCGATGGCGGTTTCAGCGGGCTGTACGAGGTACTCAAGGCCAATATCTCCGACATCAAGGTGGTTCTTGCCACCGATTATTCCGACGGTGCGGAAGGGCTTGTGGTCATCGGCAGCATCCGCAAGCCCCGGGACCTCAAGGGGAAAAGGATCGGCATCCAGGGCGCCATGTCGGGCAGCGAATTTCTCATCACGACCTTCCTGCGGAAACACCGTATCGAACCCCGGGATTTGACCTTTCTCAACGTATCTCCGGAAGCAGTTCTGGACCGGATGCCCGTGCATATTCAAGGCGGTTATACCTGGGACCCCTTCCTGTCGCAGGCGATCAAGAAAGGGTACCGGCTGATGTTCACAACCGCGGATATGAAGGGGATGGTAGTCGATGTCGTCGCCTTTCAGGGAAATATTGTTAAGTCCCGGGGCGATGATCTCAGAAAGTTCGTCTCCGCCTGGTTTGAGGCCGAAGAATACTGGCGGCGTCATCCCGACGATGCCGCCCGGATCATCGCCAAAGTGACGGGGCTGAAACGGGAGGAAATAAAACGGGATGGTTGCCGGATCTTCACCCGGGAAGACAACCTCCGAACCTTCAAGCCGGGAGAAGATTTTTCATCCATCTACTACACCGCCCGCAAACAGGCGGAATTTTTTATCAGCATCGGTGACACGTCGACGCTGCCGGACATCGAGAAGATTCTGACCCCCGCTTTCCTGCAATAAACACCTGCCTGCGGGGGTGGCGGTTGATATAAAAACGTAATCAGGTAATCTATTTTTTTAATCTTTCGTTGTGGCCGCCTGCGGTCATGGGTAAGTCGGTCAAACAACGGCGAACATGAATGTAAAGAAACCGTGAAGAAACTCCTGTTGAAGCAGAAACTGCTTTTCGCCTTCCTCGCCGTAGCCCTTCTGCCGCTCCTGGGCAGCTTCGTGTTGAATGTTTATTTCACTTTTCAGGAAATGAAGGAGAACACCAAGAACGCCCTCCATGGTTCGGCCGTCATGATTGCCGCCTCCCTCGACAACTTCATCATCGACAACCTCAATAACATCCGGACGCAGTCGCTCCTGCCCGATTTCAGCGATTATCTTTCCCTTCCGCCGGAACGGCGCCTCCACAGTAAAAACGAAAAGAATGTAATCCGAATCCTCGATTCGTTCCGCCGCCATGATCATATCCATATCATTTCCTGCTCCCTTTTCGATGCCTCGGGAAAGCTCCTGCTCGATACCTTCGGCTCCGGCAACGGTGGGGAGATGACCTCTCCGGGCGTGCCGGTATTACAGATCTTTAATACCGGCCTGCCCGTCGTTTCCGACCTCAGACAATTGCCCGCCTCGAGTATCCGGGCCCTCGATTTCTTCAGTCCCATCCGCAATGCCCGGGGGGATATTGTCGGTATCCTCCGGACAACATACAACAGCACGGCTTTACAAAAGATCGTGGCCGCCGGTGAGGGTCGCCTGGGAGCGGGTTCCCTTGCCGTCCTCATCGATGAACGGGGAACGAGGATCGCCGACAGCCACGACCAGGCCGGGTTGTTCAAAACAGTCCTTTCCCATAGCCCCGCCCCTTCCCGTACCGGGGCCTCGTTTTTTGACCTTAGTCTGAACTACTCCGGGGAGACGGAATATTTATGTGCGGCCGTGGCTCTGGAGACGAAGGAATGGAGCCTGATTATGGCTTTGCCTCGGGCTACGTTCTTCTCCGTCGTAAAAAGACAGATCTTTTATGCCGCCGTCATGCTGATCATCATCACCGGTATGGTGACCATCGCCGCCTTTACCACCGCCCGGAAGATCGCCATGCCGATGATCAAACTCCGGGATCATGCCGAAGAGATCGGCCGGGGCAATCTCGATCGGCACGTGGAGATTTCCTCGCGGGATGAAATCGGTCAATTGGCGGCGACGATAAACGAGATGACCGTCTCCCTTGCCTCTTCGCGACAGGAGATAATGGCGCAAACGGAGCGGCTGCGCCGTAGTGAAGAGAAATACCGGGAGGTAGTGGAAAGCGCCAACAGCATTATCCTCCGCTGGGACTCCGAGGGACGGATTATCTTCATGAACCCCTTCGGATTGAAGCTCTTCGGCTATACCTGGGAGGAACTGAAGGGCCGTCATGTCCTGGAAACGATTGTCCCCGCCACCGAAGCGGAATCGCAACGCGATTTGAGGAAAATGATCCGGGAAATTCAGGAAGACCCGGAGAAGTTCCTTTATAACGAGAACGAGAACATCAAAAAGAACGGCGAGCGGGTCTGGATATCGTGGACGAACCGGGCGATCCTCGGCGAGGACGGGCGCCTCCGGGAGATCCTCAGCATCGGTAACGACATTACGGAAAAAAGAAGACTCCAGACGCAGCTCATACAGGCCCAAAAACTCGAATCCATCGGGACCCTTGCCGGAGGTATCGCTCACGATTTCAACAATCTGCTCATGGGTATCCAGGGATACGCCTCCCTGGTGCTCTTCCAGTTGGAGAGCGACTCCCCCCACCGGAGCAGGCTGATGAGCATCGAGAAACTGGTGGAAAGCGGCGCCCATCTGACCCGTCGCCTCCTCGGTTTCGCCCGGGGCGGCAAGTATGAGGTCAAGGCCACGAACATAAACGAACTCATCGCCCACAATGCGGAAATCTTCTCCCGGGCGAAGAGGGAGATCGAAATCGACCTGAATCTTCAGGAGCGGATCTGGGGGGTGGAGGTGGACCGGAGCCAAATGGAGCAGGTGTTTCTCAACCTCTATATCAACGCCTGGCAGGCCATGCCGGGTGGCGGGCGGATATGTGTGGCAACGGCCAATCTCGACCTCGATGACCGTGCCGGAGCGGCGCCGGTTCTGTCGCCGGGCCGTTATGTAATGATTTCCGTCGCGGATACCGGCGTGGGGATGGATGAGCGGATTATCGAGCGTATCTTCGATCCTTTTTTTACCACCAAGGAGATAGGTCGAGGTTCGGGACTCGGTTTGGCCTCCGTCTATGGCATCATCAAGAATCACGGCGGCCATATCGAGGTGACGAGCCGAAAGGGGCAGGGCACTACTTTTTTCATCTATCTCCCCGCTCTCTCCACTACCGTACCGGCCCACGGGGAGATCTGGCGCCCCGAAAGCGGGCCCGGGGGAAAAGAACAGATCCTGGTGGTCGATGATGACGAAGACAATCTCGATATTTTGCAGCAGTCTCTGGAAAGCCTCGGCTACCGGGTGTTGAAGGCGAACAACGGCCGGGAGGCGGTGGAGATCTATCAGGCCCGCAGCGATGAAATCGACATGGTCGTCATCGACATGATCATGCCCGGCATGGACGGAGGGGAGGTCTTTGATCGTCTCAAGGCTGTCAACCCCGGCATTCGGGCCATCCTGGCCAGCGGTTACAGCCTGGATGAGAAAGCCAAATCGATCATGGCCAAAGGGGTCCGGGCGTTCATCCAAAAGCCGTTCCGCGTCGCGGAGCTCTCCGCGCGAATCCGGGAGGTCATCGCCGGTTAGACGGCAGCCTATTCAGATGCGCCGCGGGGAGAATGTCCGGGCGGATCGGGATCAACGGTTTTCCCGGTTGTCGAGGTATGCAAAATCAGAAAACCCGTAAGCGCCGATAACAGCGAACTAAGCAGCACGGTTGTCTTTGCGTATCCAACAGTCTCGGGGTTTACAAAAGCCAAAAGAGAGATGAAGATCGACATGGTAAAACCGATGCCCCCCAGAAAGCCGGCGCCCACGATATGCCGCCAGGAAACCTCCCCCGGCAATCTGGACAGGCCCATGCCGACCGCAAGCAGACAGAACAGGACAATACCCAGGGGCTTGCCGATGTACAAACCCGTAAAAATTCCCAAACTGTTGAGTGTTGCCAGACCTTCAACCCAGTTTTCTGCCAGGACGATCCCGGTGTTCGCCAGGGCGAATATCGGCATGATGATAAAAGCCACCGGTTTGTGGAGGAAATGTTGCAAACGATAAGAAGGGGACTTTTCGTCTCCTTTCCGGAAGGGAACGGCAAAGGCAAGGAGAACCCCGGCCAGGGTCGCATGGATGCCTGAGTTGAGCATGAAGTACCACAGGAAGACCCCGGAAACGATATAAACGGACAAACGGTTGACGCCGAGACGGTTCAGGGCCAATAACCCCATAAATGTCCCGCCGGCCAATGTGAAATAGAACAGGGAGAAGTCACCCCCATAAAAAAGGGCGATAATGACAATCGCCCCCAAATCGTCGATAATGGCCAAGGCGGTGAGAAAAATCTTCAGCGACAGAGGAATTCTGTTCCCCAACAGGGCAAGGATGCCGAGGGCAAAAGCGATGTCCGTCGCCATGGGAATGGCGATGCCGCTCTGTGTCTCGGTTCCCCGGTTCAGCAGAAAGTGGCAGAGGGCCGGCACCAACATCCCGCCTACAGCGGCAAAAACAGGCAACACCGCGTTTTTACGGTCGGAAAGCTCCCCGACATAAAGTTCTCTTTCTATTTCCAGACCGATCAGCAAGAAGAAAATCGCCATCAGACCGTCGTTTATCCAGTGCCCGATGCTGTGCTTCAGCGCCAGGCTTCCGGTCTCGAAGCCGATCTTGGTATGCCAGAAATCCGCGTAGCCTGCTCCGAAAGAGGAATTGGCCATACCGAGGGAGGCAATGGTGCAGAGGATCAAGACAAATCCCGACGCCTGCTCACTCCTGAGAAACTCCGAGAAAAGTCTGGACAAGTGCGTTTTCATAACTCAAAGGCGCCATGCGGGTATCTGCCGCGGCAATTCGTTTCGCAATTATCTTTGCCGCCCTGTAAAAATACATCCCGTAAGATGTTCAATATCAAAGAAATGCCGATCCGGCAAAGGGGGGGATTCAATTTTCGTTGAAAAAATCCGGAGCGGCTTTTTATTTTCGGTTCAGGATCCGGGCCGGCGGTTGATCATTTTTCGGTTGCCGTTGTTCAGCGATCCTTTCTTGACCCGGAAGACGATCACGGCGGCCTTTTTCGGGGGGTGAGCTCATTATCCGGAGTTGAAAAGGCGAAGCCGGCCGGCCACCCCTTCCCGTGTGAACTTGTAGAAATGCCAGTGTGTTGCACAGCGGTTCATGTACTGGGCAAACCCGACGATGTCGTTCCGATAGCCGATGCTGCGGGTGAAAAAGAAGCGGATATAGACGCTGCCCACGGACCGCAGACTGCCGTCCCGGATCAGGGCCCTGAACACGTTCCACAACAGGATCAAGCCGTAGACCAGCGTAGGAATGAGTTTGCCTTCATTGGCCAGGGTGCAGATTTCCGCCCGGCGGCGGTTGAATTCGGGAAAGCGGAAAACACGGAAGTAACGGTCCATGAAGGCCTCGGGGCTATAGAGACGGGTGAGGAGTTCCCAATAGCCGTTCTGAAGTTCGGCCGGCGTCATAAGTTTGGGAACGATATTGCAATTGGGGTCCTCCAGCCTCAGCCGACCTTCTTTTCCCAGACGATCGAAGAGGGGTGTCTTCGGCACGGCGACGAGCATGCCCACCATTGCCAGCAGGATACCGTTGTCCTGAATGAAACGGAACTGCTCTTCCATGACGGTGATGTCGTCCTGGTCGAAACCGATGATGAAGCCGCCGTTGATATCCAAACCGGCATTGCGGATCCGGGCGATCTTTTCTTCCAGCGAACCGCCGGCGGTGTTTTGATACTTCTTCGTCCCTTGAAGAGAAGCCGCTCGGGGCGTTTCGATACCGATAAAAACGGAGCGGAAATTGGCCTCATACATCAAATTCATCAGTTCCGTATCGTCGGCCAGATTAACGCTCGCCTCGGTCGTCAGCCGCAGGGGATAACCATGGTGCCGCTGCCAGGGAATGATGAGACGGAGCAGTTCTTTTGCCGCCTTTTTGTCACCGATGAAATTGTCGTCCACGATGAAGCAGGAGAAAAAACCGACCTTGCGCATATCTTCCAGCTCTGCCATGACCTGGTGCGGATCTTTGGTCCGGGAGCGGCGACCGAAGGTGACGATGATGTCGCAAAATTCACACTGAAAGGGACAACCCCGCGAGAATTGGACCGATCCGGAGGCGTAGCGGTCAACCTTGAGAAGGTCGTAACGCGGTTTGGGCAGAGAGGTCATGACCGTCCGATTTTCCTGCCGGTAAAGACCTTTGTATGTCTTTCCCGCAGCGAAGGCGGCCACAAACTCCGGCCAGGTCTCATCGGCTTCACCGGAAAAGACCACGTTGCAAAGTCCCGAGAAAAATTTCTCGTCCACCGAGGCATACGCGCCGCCTACCACGGTAACGACCTCTGTATCACGCAGCCGGAGCAGGATCTTCTTCATCCTCTCCTTCTGCACGACCATCCCCGTTACCCCGACGATGTCGAATTTCCCAAGGAAATCGAAATCAATCGTTTCGACGTTTTCGTCGAGTAGATATGTGTCATGCTCCGGCACAAGTCCGGCGAGATGCGGCAGGGCGCCGGTGGTCATAGTGCAGCGCTTGTTTCCCGGATAGAGGGGGAGCGCGTAATCCATACCCCAGTAGGAAGGCTCAAACTTTGGATTTATAATACATATTTTCAATCTTTTCATAATGTCGGATTCCAGGAAGGATGTGATGTCCGGGGGACGGATGTCAAAAGAAAGGCGCTCCAAAACAGAAAATACCGTCATGGAACGCCTCTTTGATCACCTAAATTTTAATCAATGGGCTTTGACGTTTTCCGCTGCCGGTCCTTTTTTGCCCTGGACGACATCGAAGCTAACCGTCTGTCCTTCTGTCAACGTCTTGAAACCGGGGTCTTGGATGGCGCTGTAATGGACGAAGACGTCGCCGCCGCCGTTCTTTTCGATAAATCCGAAACCTTTGCTCTCGTTGAACCATTTCACTTTACCTTCTGACATATAAGTATCCTCCTTTCTGAATGATTTATCAAAAGTCGAATTACCCGTATGACAGAAATGAAAAGCCGCCAAGACTCTCAAGGGCATGGCGGCTACCGTTGCACTTCCAATCTCTTTCTAATTCAACTTCAAATCTACCCCGCGTATCGTTAAAGATTGTGAGATAGATGATATGTCTGCCTTATATTCTGATCGTTTTGGAAAGTCAAGATATTTATCAAAACCTACGCTTGTGGGCAGGTAAGATGAAAGATGAAAAAATCCAACAACCTGCCGATGTTTTCAAATAACCGTTCCAGAATATTACTGCCCTCAGCGGAGGAAAAGCGAAAATTTGCCGCCGAAAAAGTAAAGCAGTGCCAGAACAATGGCGACGATCAGCAGGAGTTTCGGCCAGGCGCTCTTCTTTTCGGCAAAGGGGTCCTCGAGGGAGCGCTCTGCTCCCGGGGGCAGGGCGACGACCTTGGTAAGGGAGCTCCCGAAAGGGATGTTGATCTTCGCCCGGGCATTCACCGCCCAGCCGTTGGCGTCGAGGATGGGACCGAGGGTCCGCTGCCGGAGCTTGAGCCAGGCCATGATCATGGCGGGACCGGATATGACCAGCATGATGCCCGCAACAGCCAGGGGCATCTGCCACCAGATCAGTTTCATGAAGCCGGTGATCACCGATGCCAGGGCGGTACCGATGGCACCGACGGCCAGACCGATGGCGGCGAAGATACCCGCGAACTTGGCCACGTCGAAGGGGGGCCTGACCGGCGCCGGCGCCGCCCCGGCTTCGATCTTCCGGGCGCTGCCGGCCACTCCGGCCTGGGCCTTGTCGGTAACCTCCTTATCACGGGAGGCGGCCATCTTTTCGATCTGTTCATTGATCATCCGGGCGATACGTTTGTAGGGACTCCAGAATGCCTGGCGGATACTGATGGGGTGTTCGATAATCCTGACGATGGTGGCGTCCCAGTCCCGCCCCCGGCGATCGTAGAAGACGCCGTTTCGCCCCGTCATCAGGTAGTCGGCGTCACCGTCCGTAAAGGCGGCGGCGATGTTCATCTCTTCCGTGTCGCCGCTGTCGGTCTTACGGGTACAGTGGCAATAGGCGAGGTAGGTATGACTCAGGGTTGCCAGAGATGCATGTTTGGCGATATCGGCGACACGGATACACAAGTCGCAGCTACGGCCGTCCATGTAAAGGGTACCGGCCTGAAAAAGGGCCTTGTCTTTCCGGGTGTAGAAGTCGAAAAAGGAAACGAAATTTTTCAGCAGCGTACACAGATCACGGTGGTAGTGAACGAGACGGTCGAGATCGGCAATAACTGTATATTCCGTCTCCAGTGCCCTGTCTTTCGCCAGGAGCTCCTCAATGGCGGCCCTGCTGTTCCCGGCGACGATCTCCCGGACCCGTTCGATCCCGATGTTTTCCACCACTGTCGCCGGTTTGCGGGACAACCAGCCCTCATAAGCGGCAAAGGTGGTTTGCAGTCGGTGCCATTCCGCCTCTGTGAGGCTGTCCCGTTCGCCTAGGAGCGGCACAACCGCCGCCGCGGTAAAGGCCGAGACGGCGTCCGCCCAGACGGGGTTGACTCCTTCCCGGAGGGGCAGGGGGCGTCCGGCGGCAACTATGGCCAGAGGGAATCCGGAGATCTCTGCTGCCGCGTTAGAGAGGTCTTTTCCGGCAATAGCCAGGTATTCCTCCTCCCGGAGGTTCAGGGCGCTCAAGGCGCGGTTGTCGAAAGCGGCCAGGCGGCAACGGGCAAAATAATCCTCCGCCTTGGCGCGGACGGTATTTAAAGCCGCAAAGGCGGTATCGGTAAGGTCCCCCAGGGGACGGATGCCGTTTTCCGGCGCCGCGGCCTCCTCATGCCAGTCGGCGTATCTCTGGAGATCGGCGTAGAAAATGTCGACCTTCTCCTGCGATACACCCGGTTTGCCGCTGCGGTCGCGCTCGGCGCCGCAGCAATCGATAATAGTGCCGATTATCTGCTGTAACTCGTGGTTTTCGGCGGCGTCGGGAGGAACGATGCCGTCGCCGTTGAAGCGCGTCTGGGCGAAAATCCTTTCCGTGTCGGCGGTATCGGTGGGGGTTATTGTCGTGGCCCCTTCCTTTCCCAGGTTGGCGAGGATGTGTTGAGCCGAACTCAAGAGTTTCTTTCCTTCTGCGGTTTCGTCATTGATGGCTGCCAGTGGCAGTTCTGCCGATCCTTTCAGAAGGTCGTCGGGATTTTTCAAAAGCGCCACTGCCCAGGAGACGGCGGCGATGATTTCCGGGACGCGGATGCGGCCGTCATGGTCGGTGTCGATCATCTCCAGGGTTTTTTGGTCGAATTCCAGACCGGTTACCGGGCAGCTCAAGGCCATCCAGAGCTTCTGGTCGAGCTGCGCCAGGGAGGCCAAATCCTGTCCCGTCTCTATTCTAACCTGATCGAACCCGCCGACCCGAAAGAATCTCCAGCGGTGGTCATCACTACTCTTGCCGCTTTCGTTGCCCGCTTGTCCCATAATATGCCCCCTTCCCGTGATGATTTGCATAGTTTTTATTTTTGGCCAAGCATCAGCTTCCGCCGTTATTGTACAGGTGATTAACGAAAAAGCAACACATATCTAAACGCTTCACGTCACTGCCGCGATGCCGTATCATAGCGTGAATTAAGGATGAAAATTTATGAAAAATGCCGGTAAGTACACGATCGTATTCATGCTTTTTTGCCTGCCCGCAGGTAAAGCGAGGGAAACGATCATGATGGCTTGCCGTCACAAAGAGGCAGGCAAATGATGCCGGAGAAGAAAAACCATAATGAATTGTCGTGTTTGCCCAACACCCACGAACGATGAAACGGATTAAGGGAGATCACCCCGATGTATTTTCATGCTTCGTGGCGCCCCACGGGACATGGTGTTTTTTACGAGGGCATTTTCATACAAAAAAGAAATCCCTCCCCGTCGCGGGGAGGGATTGTCCGGCCGGATAGAGGTTCGCTTCGTTCCTCCTGGTGGGTGTCTTCTGAAAATCATGTCGTCATCGAGGCTTTCAGGCGGCCGATCAGGTCTTTCATGAAGGCTTCTCTCTGCTTGAGGGACCGCCGGAATTCACGGTCATCCGTATTTACGACCTCGATCCGTAATGACGGGTAGTATCTTTCCAGGATCTCGAGTAGCTGTTTTTCTTCTTCCCGGGTGAGTTCAAGCTTGGACATGTTATCCCTCCTCCTTTCTCGCAGCGATGATGAAGGCCACGCCACAACTCATCATTTCATCAGCAGCTCCTTCGTTTCGCCAATGGGATAGACGGGGAAAATCTCAAAGTACAGGACATCGATCCAGGCAGCCCGAGCGGCGATGAGGCCTTTGGCGTCGGTTTCGACGACATAGATGGTCCGGCATCCCTGAAGGTCGTAAAACTCAGAAATCACCTTTACATCTTCCGGCCATTCCCAT
Source organism: Syntrophales bacterium (assembly GCA_035448805.1). Lineage (GTDB taxonomy): Bacteria > Desulfobacterota > Syntrophia > Syntrophales > UBA8958 > UBA8958. The sequence goes on along the minus strand of DAOTJR010000021.1, from coordinate 15,112 downwards.
GTCGCCCTTCTGGTTCTTACCTCTTTTTCATCTTTGGGGTCCCAGGTGCAGATCATCATGAAATACATAATTCTCACCTCCTTGGGGTTCTTGGTTCTTGGAACGTTGAAGCGCACAATGACCGCTTACCTCCGGGAGATCAGCCCCCTCCCGGAGGCCTGCTAAAGGAACTTTGCGGGGTCGGTTGATCATTTCCGCCTCCCTTTTGTGATGCCGCCGGTGGCGTCGTTGTTAAAAGTGTGCTATTTAAGGATGACTTTACTGTGAAAATGCCATTTTCATGCTTCGTGACGCCCCACGGAACATGGTGGTCTTTACAACCTCACAAAATTTCTATCGATGGCCGCTTGCCGGTGAGAACGGATCAGGAGAGCGCTTAATTCTTCGTTTGCTGTTAATATAAAACAGAAAAACGTTTATGTCAACCGGGTCGGGAACGCCTGCCAAGAGTAAATATACACAGCGTCGGAATCATTTGCGCATGAATATGACGTCGCCCCAATGCTAAAGAACCTTCAACATGCGCATTTATTGATGTCGTTGTGTATAGAAATGTCCGGTCTTGCGGCCCGTGAATGTTACGGTGTCTCCACGGGTTGTTTCTGACGCAGCAGTATTTCATCAACACTTTTAGCCCGTGGTTCCCCAGCCGTTTGGTCGTCTCCACGGCGGGAAGCGGCTGAAAAAGAAGATAAGGAGTGGTCCGGCAATGAAAATTATCGACGCCCATATGCACTGCGGTATTCAGAATGTCGATCAGCCCCTAGGCATGATCAGGGGATATCTCGCCCAGGCCGGGATCGACGGGGCATGCCTGTACGCCCCGGTGGAGGATATCTACGACCGCTATGATTATCACTTCCGGGACAGTACCCTCTGGGTGGCCTGCCGGCAGCGGGCGAACCGGTACCTGCTCGATATTCAGCAGAAGGAAACCGATATCTTCGCTTACTATTTCGTTTGGAACGATTTCCGCAAAGAGGAGCTGGCAAAAGGTTACCGGGGCGTCAAATGGCATCGGCACGATTCCGAGCCGGAATACAACTATAATGACCCCCGTTGCGAGGCTTTTCTCCAGGAGGTTTACCGGCACCGCCTGCCCATTGTCCTCGAAGAGTCATACGGGAACACCCTGTCGTTGATCAAAAGGATAGACGGGCGAACTCCGGTGATCATCCCCCATCTCGGGGGATTGAACGGCGGCTTTTACGCCCTCTTTCATTCCGGGGTCTGGGACGGAGAAAATGTTTACGCCGATACCGCCCTGGCCAGCCGCCGGGAAATGGCTGTATTTCTGGAACGCTACGGCAGCGACAGGCTTATTTTCGGCAGCGATTTCCCCTTCGGCATTCCTTACAGCGAACTGCAGAAGGTACGGGAACTGCAACTGGCGGCAGATGACTTTGCCATGGTCGTCGGCGGTAATATCCTGGCACTGATAGATCGGCAGGTTATCTGTTGAAAATGTTTCAGGAGGATTCGCCGCCCTCCCTTGCCAGTCGGAGATAGTTGCGGTGCGTCCGATCGATCAGGGCGACAAAGGCCTCGGGACTCTCCTTCGCCAATTCATATTCCTCTTTTGAAACGAGATCCTTATGTTCCGCATAGAATTTGTCGAGCATCTCCTCCAGCTCCGCCAGGGCGACGATCACGGCACCTGTGTCGCTGCCCGCCAGGGAGCTGATGGTGAAACAGGCGCTGATCCTGGTTAAAGCAAGGGATTCCAGTTTTTCTTTCATAAATTGTCCTCCGGTCGAGGGTATGCTCCTTGTTTTCGAGCGGCGGAAATCTAAATGATTTGCGCCTTAAAGATCAAGATATTTTTACCTGTCACGATGTAATCCCGTTGCGGCGCGAGAAAGGACGGCTGTGGGTGTTTGGGAGCATATCCGCCCCGGCAGGAGAAAAGGTCAAACTTTTGCGTGCAATATCGGTAGCCCCAGGTGTTGCCGTTTCGTTTCCCCAAAGAATGCCGTTGCTTCTCTTACCGTAGCCGCGCCCCGTTTCCCTTTGCCGGCGACCTCGATCAGATGGGAACCGCCCAGATGGAGGGTATGCTTGCCGAAACGGCGGGCGATTTCATCCATGGCCTCATAAAGGCTGCGAACCTTGTCCGCTTTCAGGGCGTCGTCGAACAGGGAATACTGGACGGGAAGATCGGCACACATCTCCATGAGGATCACCCCGGTCGCCCGGTACGCTATCCCCGGCCGGAAGGTACTCCGGAAGGTGTCCCGGACCAGATCGGATAACTCCAGCGTATATGCGGAAGGGCGGTTGAGCCGTACCTCCGCGCCGTGATACAGAAAACGGTCGGTTTTCAGAAAAAGGACCAGGCGCCGGGGGACAAGTTTATAGCGTCTGGCCTTGATGCAGGCCGATTCCAGGTTCCTCAGCAGTTGGGCGAAGAGATAATCCGCGTCCGTGGTAGGGGGGGCGAAGGTTTTCGTCTTGCTGATGGAGGCATAAGTGCTCTTTTCTTCCGGCATGACCGGACATACTGCCTGGCCGCGCAACTCCTGCCAGATTTCTATCCCCGGTTTGGTGAGATGTTTCCGGACGGCACGTTCCGGCATTCGGGCAAATTCCAGGGCGGTGCGCATCCCCAGCTTGTTGAGCTGCGCCGTGGTGGCCGGGCCGATGCCCCAGACCCTGTCCAAAGGCAGATCCCGGAGATAGGAGGCGATGTCCCGGCCGGGGATGATGGTCAACCCGTCCGGCTTTCGGTGCTTGGAACCCACTTTTGCCAGGACTTTTGTCAGACTCAGTCCCACCGAGACGGTAAGGCCCGTTTCCCTTTGTATTTCCATCTTCATTTTTCGGGCGATGGTCTCGTAGGACGATCTCAGCGGACGTCGCAACCCGGTAATGTCGGCAAATGCTTCATCGATGGAATATTCTTCCACTTCGGGGGTGAAGCGGCGCATGATCGCGAACATCCGGCGGGAAAAGAGGCTATAGGTTTCGTAATCCGAGGGCAGGAGGACCAGCCCGGGACATGCGTCTTTGGCGTCGCGCAGGGAGACGCCGCGCCGGATGCCCATTTTCTTGGCGGCGTAGGAGGCGCAGGCCACGATGCCGCGCTCCGCACCGGTAACGATGGGTTTGCCCTTCAGCTCCGGATGGATCGCCTCTTCGCAGGAAGTGAAGAAGGCGTCGCCGTCGATGTGCAGAATGGCCCGCGGCCAGGAAGACAGACTGAAAATGGTATCGTCCATGATGTGCCCGGAAAAGATTTTTACGGACTTTATAGAACGATTGTTCTATTTAGGCAAGGGGAATTTTAGAGATGGCGGTCATGGCGTCCGCCCTGGCGGCAATAGAAGACCGCCGGCGGTATCCTTGCCGATGTTCAGGCCTTTCGCCGGTGTCTCCCGGTATGGAATTTATCCCGCCGCAAGGGGAACCCCGATGCCCGTTCTTTTTTCCCGGCCGGTGTCCGGTTGTGGGGGCTCCAGCTTGCCGCTTTCGTCGAAGTTCAGATCACCGTATGCTTCCGTTAGGAGCCGTCCCTTGATGCGGTAGGAAAGGCCTTTGTTCTTCCCGTCGATAAGTTCCTTTATCTGAGTCAGGAGGCCGTAAAGATTGCTCACGGCGGTCACTTCCAGAACCCCCTCGCTCAGGCGGTCAATGGTAAGTCCTTTGTTGCTCACGCCTTTTGCGAAGGGCTTGCCGTTTATTTCCAACGCAAAGCTCAAGCCGGTAATAACGATCTTCGTGTCGTTAGGATTTTGGACCCGGAGTTTGAAGGCAAAGCGTTGTTCGAACAGCCCGGCATCGACCACGTCGATGCCGGCGACGGTGACCGACGGTGTTTGCAAAAAAAGGGCGGCACAGCCTCCCAGGAGTAAAAAACAGGACAGCATAACCGGCAGGGCAGAGCTTTTCTTCATGATTTTCATGATCATTACCCCGTATGGACATCGTTTGAAAAGGTTAGAGGATACCTGTCCAGACATTCCATCTCCTCGGCAGGATAAGGTTTCAGCATGGACAGCAATCCTTCCTGGTTCTTATCGCTGTCGGCAAGCCAGGTTGCCGCTCCCTCCCGGGGGATGATGACGGGCATCCGCTCGTGAATGGGGGCGATAAGTTCGTTCGCCCTGGTGGTGATAATCGTGCAGGAATGAACCGGCGGTCCTTCCGGCGGCACCCAGGTTTCATAAAGGCCGGCGAAACCGAAGGGTTCTCCGGACTTGAGATGAATAAACCAGGGCTTTTTTGTCTTACTTCCCGTTTTTTGCCATTCGTAAAAGCCGTCGGCGACAATGAGACAGCGGCGGTTTCGAAAGGCGTTTTTGAAACTTGGTTTTGTCGTTACGGTTTCTCCCCGGGCATTGATCATTTTCGCGCCGAGAGCATGATTTTTTGCCCAGGAGGGGATGAGACCCCATCTGAATGCGACCAACCTGGTCCGCCGGTCGCGAACGACGGCGGCGATCTGCTGCCCGGGATATATATTGCCGCGCGGACGGTATTCGCACGCCACCTCCTGAATGTGGAAGTATGCGCTTATTTCCGAGAGGTCCGTCAACAGAACAAAGCGCCCGCACATGGTTCAGCAGACCGCCGCATCCGCGGGCCGGTTCAGCGAAAAATTAAGATATTCGGGTATTTGTTTCCGTTTCATCCGCATGTTCAGTCTTTCACTTTTCCGACACCGGCAAGATAAACGGTGAATTCATCGTCCCCGTCCACACCGAGCAGCCGATCCATGGCCTCCTGGTCGTAAGCGGCAATGGCGCAGGTCCCGGCTCCGATGGCCTCACAGGCCAGATATAGATTCTGGCAGACATGGCCGGCGTCGAGGGCGATCAACTTATGGGCGGCCAGCGCGTATCGCCATTCCATCCGGTAGGGAACGGCTGTCCAGATGAAAGTAACCGCCGCTTTGCCCGGGTAGGGCTGGCCGAAGACCGCGGCAACGAGCCTTTCGGCCAACCCCGTTTCGGACTTCTCAAGGATGATTTGATGTTCCAGGGGGAGATAACGGTAGATGCCCGGAGCCAGGTCCTGTACATTCAGGACCGCAAGATAGGTTTCCAGGGCGTGGCGGCAGCCGGCGGAAGGTACGGTGCGGTAGGCGTGGCCACGATCTATCTTCCTGCGGATTCCCTGGGTGGCCCAGAGAAGATAGGAAAGCTCGTCCCGGGACAGGGGCCTGTTTTTATACGACCGTCGGGATTTCCGCCCGCTGATGGCCTCTGAAAGGTCAATTTTCCCGATGCCTTGCCAGTGGCGGGGGGACGCGAGATCGATCTTCGGTGCTTCGGGGGCGGGAGGCTTTTCTATTGGAGGCGGTCCGACCCCCCGGTGCTGATCGGTTTGTGAAAAGTCGATGTGCTTCCGGATCGTGTCTTTGAGAAAGGATCGGTATTGTTTCAAAATGGTGTCGTTCATGGGCTTATTATCCATTCCACTTTCCAGAGGTCTCGCTCGTCGTCCCCGGAAAGGCACAAGAGGGTGGCGGCGGTAAAACCTACCACCGCCCTTTCCAGGCGGCCCGTTAACAGATAAGCAACCAGCTTTTCCAGAAACGGCAGATGGCCGACGATCATGATATTGTCTTCTGTTGTGACCAGCTCGAGAAGGGGGAAAATATCGTCGTGGGGGTTCAAACCGGCCCGCTGTTCGATCCCGACGCCCGGCGCCAGATAATCCGCGCAAACGGCGGCGGTCTGTTCCGCCCGTTTTTTGCCGCTATGATAGATTTTTACCACCGCCGTCCCCCGTTCGGCCGCCGCCGCCGCCACCCGCCGTACTTCCTTTTCGCCCCGTGCCGACAAAGGGCAGTCGGGATCGACCTCCTGAGGGATGTATTCTCCATGCCGCATCAGATAAAGGGTCATGATATGCCTCGTTCGCCGCCGGCACCGATCGCCCCGGCCGTCGACGGATTGTCATGAGCTTATTTACCGGTTATTCGGTAACAGATCAATGCCAAATACACCATTCCCGTTCATTCGGGACGATGCACTTGAGACTTCGTCCCCAAAAAATTTCCCATCCCCGATAATCGATTGTATTCTTAACGAATTTCACCTTGACACCAAAACGCCGCGGCCTTAATGTCTTCTTGGGGGATGGTTGAAATCCGTCGCCTTCAGGCGCAGCGGGAGGCTCTGAAATCCCGCGGGGATGAGCAATGTAAACCGTTCTATAAAGCGTCCTCGTGAGGTCGAATTCATTCACCGCGGCCGCAGAACCTATCGGCCTGCTGTCGATGGCCATGGAGGGTCGAAGCTGCGCCCGGCCGTACGGTATGTCGCCTGCCTGCCGTCGAAAAAAAGCGAGCGAAATCGCCCGTGTCGGCAACCGGACCCAGCGGTGCGGGCAGGGCGGCTTTGTTGCCGGTATGGAAGATGTCTCGGGGAGGATTTCAGTGGGGCCGCAAAAAAGGGAGCTGCTGCAGAAGGATCATTGTCGCCCGGGCGGCACATCGTTTTGTCTCCGCTCCGCACCGTCGCCGTACCGTCGCCGGTCACCGGCAATGACGTTTGTCTTTGTGTCGTTGGCGATGGCGGTGGTCTTTATCCTCATCTCCTGCGGCTTTTCCGCCCGCCCTTTCGATGAAAGGAAATGGCGGGAAAAGGTGAACACCACCAATCCGGCCCTCCTTTATGCACCTCATTACCGGGACGGTCGTTATTTCAACCCCTGGATGCCTGTGGAGAAGGAGTTCGGAGATCTCCTGGCCTGGTGGCTCTCGGAAAGGACGGCCTATTCTCCGGAGGAGGAAAAGGCCGTCCCCCGGGTCATCCCCGGACTTCCGGAAAGAATTGCGGCGACAGTCGGTGATTTCATTGCCTGGATCGGTCACGCCACGTACCTGATTCGGGTGGACGGTGTTTACTGGCTTACGGACCCCATGTTTTCCGAGCGGGCCCTTCTCCCCAAGCGCCGGACCCCGCCGGCCCTTACTCTCAAGGACTTTATCGCCCTGCCCGGAGAAAAAAACGTCATCATCTCCCACAATCACTATGACCATCTGGATGCGGACAGCATCCGGGGTTTGCCGCCGGAGACCCGGATCTTCGTCCCCCTGGGTCTCAAGGCGGTGATAAATGAGATGGGCGGGAGCAATGTCGTGGAGATGGACTGGTGGCAGGAGGCGGCCTGCGGCAGTGCCTGCCGTTTGATCTGCCTGCCTGCCCAGCACTGGTCCCGGCGGACCTTGACAGACACAAATACCTCGCTCTGGGCGGGTTTTCTCCTGGAAACTTCGGGACGGCGGATCTTCTTCGGCGGCGACAGCGGGTATTTTCTCGGCTTCCGGGAGATCGGCCGTCGCTATCCCGGCATCGACTACGCCCTGATCCCCGTTACCGCCTATGCACCCCGCTGGTTCATGCATTACGCGCATATGGATGCCCGGGAGGCCCTTGCGGCTTTCCAGGATCTGGGGGCCCGTTATTTCATCCCCACCCAGTGGGGGACCTTCCGCCTCGGCGATGAGCCCATCGCCCACGCCCCCCGGGCACTGGCCGTCGCCCGGGAAGAAGCGGGTATCGTTCCGGAACGACTCCTGATTATGGACATCGGACAACTGCTCCCCCTGAAGTGACGGTATCCCTACATATACCCCTTTTCCCGCCAGGACTTGATGACATGGGCATACACCTCGGGATTCTTTTCGAACATCAATTTTCGCATGACCGTTCTTTCCAGGGTGAAAAGAATTTGCCCTGCCAACCCTCTCGGGGGTGGGGTGCTTATGTCTGCGATAAGTTTCCCGGCACTCTTTTCCAGGCGCGTACGGATATCATCGCCTTTTAACCTGGTCGGGATACCGGTTCGGTAAAAGAGGAACCCGGATAATCTGGTGTGAAACAGGGATTGCAAACCCAGATAATTCCTGTTTATCTTCTTACCCCCCATATAGCCCACGGAGGAGATGGCCAGAGTGGTTTTATCCTCAAGGAAGAGCGGAAATCCCAGGGTGTAAGTGATCCGTTCATAAAAGCGCTTGTAGCAGGCCGTTACCGATCCATTGCGGACCGGCGCGCCGATGACGAAACCGGATGCCTCATGCATCGCCCCGATTATCCCGTGCATATCGTCAGGTAAAACGCACTTGCCGGTCTTCAGGCAATGAAAGCAGCCGATACAGTCCCTGATGTCGGCATCGTAGAGGCGGATATTTTTGACATCAACATGATTCGCTTCCAGATACGAGGAAACGATGGCCAGGGCATCGGCTATGAATCCACTCTTTTTTGTGTTTCCATTGATGATCAGAATCTTCATTCCCATCCCTCCTGTCCGGTAGAGCGTTACGGGAGTCGTTTATGATGATATCGTAAAAATACTCATGTCCCTTAAAGGACCAAGAAGCATGAAGATAAGACTCTTTGACGTCGCTTATGTTAAGCTATCGCGCTGCCGGTTGGCAACAGGGATTTTACCGGCGACGAGGGGACCATCACCTGGACCGGCGGCAACTCAACCCCCCAAATGATCCGGAATCCTGCGGGCATACACAAAGAAACCCACATGACGGCGTGCCGTAACAAAGCAGGATGAAAATTGCGGGACGCGCTCCGCCGTGTCCGCAGCGGCTCCGTTAATGAAAAACCGTTGTAGATCAATAACATATGCACTCATTTCTGAGTGAAATATGAAAATAATCGGTTACTTGTCAACATTGTCGTAAAAATATTCATGCCGGGGCGACTCCGGAGCAAGGAAAAAGTCTCCTCCATCGGTCCGCATATGTTGTGTAAGAAAATGATTTAAATAATTGAAATTATTGACTATAAAATTATATTCTGATTGGCGCAAGGTTATCCCCGGTTGTGGGCCAACCCCGATGCTGTCTTGCAAACCGGCGACGTTTGCATTATACTCGGATTGTCTTAATAGCGATAACTAAAGGTTATCGTTAATGAAATGTACAACAGCGAGCTGCAGGGACGCTGGGACCCCGGAAAATGTCCCGTATTTCGGGAACAAACCATGTTGTAATTTTTATATGAAACCCGCATGACGGCCTGTCGTCGCAAAGCAGGATGAAAATTGCGGGACGCGCTCCGCCGTGTCCGCAGCGGCTCCGTCAATGATAAACCGTTGTGGATCAATAACATATGCACGCATTTGCGAGTGACAATGTCGGTAAGTACCCGATTTTTTTATTCTTCGTTGTGCCCGCTCCGGGCATGAGGATTTGTATGAAAATATCTGTAAGTGATTGATCATGTTGATATTTGATGTATCTGGCCGCAGGCGTGGGGATCGGTGAGAATATCCGTCCCCTGGTTTCCTTTGAGACATTTTCATCGTTCGCGGTTACGCCCCGTTATGAAAATTTATTTGGGAGCAGGTAGGTAACATGGAGGCAAAGATTCGGGAGGCGATCTTCCGGCAGGTGGCACAGGAACCTTTTGCGAAGAAATTTTGCTTGCAGCTGATCGAACTCGAGGAGGGTTGTTCCAAGGTGCAGATGGTTTTCACCCCGGATATGGAAAACATCTTTGGCAAAGCCCACGGGGGCGCGTTGTTCGCGCTGATCGACGAGGCGTTTGAAACCGCCTCCAATACCCACGGCAACGTCGCCGTCGCCCTGAATATGAACATCAACTACCTGGCTTCCCCTGCTCCGGGTTCTACCTTGACGGCTGCAGCCCGGGAAATAAACCACACCAACAAAACGGCTGTTTATGACATCAGGGTAACCGAAGACGGGGGCCGGCTGATTGCATCCTGTCAGGCCCTTGTCTATCGGATGGAGAAACGCCTCCCCTTTCTTGACTGACACCCATATCCGGGGCGGTCACAACCTCTCGGCATAGGCAAAGACGGCGTTTACATAAGCCTGCTCGTGATTATAACAATACACCGCCCTACGCATTTTCCTCTCGTTGCCGGTTTTCCAGCCCATATGATGCAGATAATTGGCGATACTGGCAAAGGCATCGGGATAATCATAAAGATCGGCCTTACCGTCGCCGTCGTGATCCACGGCAAAGATCGTATACGAAGAAGGCATGAATTGGGGGATACCGAAGGCGCCGGCCCAGGAGCCTTTCATCGTGAAGGGATCCATGCCTTTTTGCCGGCACATCTTGACCCAGGCGACAAGCTCACGATGGGCCATTTCCACACGCTTCGCCCTCTTATCCAGCATGGCCATGGTGTATAGGGCATTGAAGACGCTGTATTTTCCGAGATGCTCTTTAAAATTCGTTTCTATCCTGATGATGGCCACAATATAATTGGCCGGGACCCCGTAGTGATTTTCTATCTGTTCAAAGAGATCTCGATTGTCCGCCAGGATCTTTTTACCTGCGGCAATGGATGCGGGTTTGAACAGGCCGAATTCGTCATCGAAATAATTAAGCTTCTTCTTTTCACCCGCTTTCGGCTCCGTTGGTGAATATATATGGGCGTAAAGTTCCATCCGCGGATCGGAAAAGATACCTTCAATCTCATCCCGACCGATCCCAGCCCTGAGGAATGATTTTTTGAGGGCCGCGGTCCTTCTTTCCATGCCGCCCAAGACCGGCGGTCTTCTTTGTTTCCCCCGGTTCTTCTTTTTTATTGTTTTCCCCGGGACGATCTTTTTACCGGCGGGTTCTTGATTATTGACCGCAGTGATCACTGCGCCGGCGTCGTTACTGAAAAGACAGGCGATGACAAGCAAAGCGACAACAGTGATAACCGTTTTGTTCATTGTTTCAGCTTTTGTCGTTACCAGCCGTTTTCGGACCCGGGACGGCAAGGACATCCGTCATCCGTTCACGTCCGACCATAGATGTCTCCGGGAGGGGTGGAGATCTCCACACGGTTGTCTCCTTTGATCCGGATCAACACCTCGAGGCCGGGCAAAGAAAACCAGGTGCCGATTTTCATGCCCCGGTGATCCATTATTTCAAACCCCTGCAAGCAGACAAGATTCTCCATCGCTCTTGTCTGCATACCCTGGACGAGTGCCCTCATGCCGTCTGGGGCAAGCTCCTTCTTTTTCCAGAGGTCGGATACCAGCAGCCAGTCTTTGTCTATCCCCATTAGGGCATTGGGATAGAGATCAGGCCCGCTGAGGTAATAATTCATCCGGGAGTTCACCTGGAATGATTCGTAGGCTGCCGTAACTTCAACGCTCGGTTGGAGCTTGCCATACGATGATCCACTGGAAAATCGCCAAAACAGAACGATAATCGCCAATATGGCGGCAATGACGATGATGATGAGCTGATGATTCATGACCGGCTTCCCCGCAGGAAGATTATCTGCCTCTCTTTTCACTAGAAAATGCGCGCATATGTTATTGATCTCCAACTGTTTATCATTAACGGGGCCGCTGCGGACACGGGGGACGCGTCCCACCGTTTTCATCCTGCTTTGTAACGGCGTGCCGTCATGGAGGTTTCATTGTCGTTATATCAGGGCTGCCGCTTTTTCGCTATCCGCAAATTCTATGTGAAACCCACACGACGGTTTCCGTAACCAGGGGTTACGAGAAAGACTTCAGATAAGAAACACCATTCTAAATCAATCCGTTACGGGTGCATTTTCGATTGAAATGACCACAGGGCCTAGAATTTTACATCATTCGTTGTCTCTGTCTGTGGGTATATCGTTAAAAACGGCTTGGGGCGGCAAGAAACGTGAAAGACTTTCCCCTGGGTGTCGTCCGGAAAAACTTCGGCAAGAGAAAAATAATTCTTGACAATAGAACGATTGTTCTATATAAGGAGGCCATGAAAAAGAAAAGATCAATTCAGTCAGTTCGCAGCACCATCTCCGATTTCTTCCGGCGTCAAAGGAGAATGCCGTCCTACCAGGAGATGATGGAGTTGCTGGGGGTCAGCTCGAAAAGCGTTGTTAACTTCTGGGTCAACAAACTCATCGCCGACGGCTTCCTGGCGAAGGATGGGAAGGGGCGTCTGAGTTTGACGAGCAAGGCGTTTGCAATTCCGAAAGTGGGGTCGGTAAAGGCCGGATTTCCCTCTCCCGAAGAAGAAGTCCTTTGTGATTTGATGTCCATGGACGAATATCTGGTCACTCGTCCCGAGGCTTCTTTCCTGTTGCAGGTATCCGGCGATTCCATGACCGGCGCCGGGATTATGGAAGGGGATCTGGTCATCATTGAAAAGGGTAGAGATCCAAAAACCGGAGACATCGTCATTGCGGAAGTAGACGGCGAATGGACGATGAAGTATTTTCATAGGAAGGGAAAGGATATTGTTCTCGAAGCGGCGAACCCGAAATATCCTGATATAATCGCCAGAACGGAGCTCCGGGTGGGAGGGGTTGTGACGGCGGTGATCAGAAAATATCATTCATGAAATCGTTTATTTACAAACAGGCGGCGGATAACCGGAATCAGGGAGCTGATGATGAAAACATTGACTTATACGGAAGCAAGGCGACTTCTCAACAGCCGACGGGCCTTCCCGCAATCGGCGAAATTATCCATCGGGAGCTGGCGGCGATATATCGAGAACACGGACTGGGATGAACGGATCATCGGCAGTGAGCGCCGCTTGGACAAGTTATGCTGGGGTATCGTGATTCTCTCGAGCTTGATCTTTCTGCCCTTTCTTGTCGCCGCCCTCTTGAAATAATCTTGATTTATCCTTGTCATCTCTACCATCTGGGAACCGAAATCATTCAGCCGGGATAAGACTTTTCAGATGGATGTCGTGAATTGGCAGGCGATCGCCAGGACAATTGCCGAACTCACCAAGGATGTTGTTTCAGACCTCAGAAGAAAAGGGTTATGGGGCAGAACCGTCACCATCAAGATACGCTATAGTGACTTCCGGACGGTAACAAGGGCCTGTTCCAGCCGTGACGTCTTCGGCAGGGATGATGAGATAAGGCGCCTGGCGTTCTCATGCTTGAAGCGCGTTGACCTCGTGGGGAAAAAGGTTCGCCTTATTGGTGTTAGGGTGACCAACCTGGAAAAGGTTGAAAATGTCCCTCTGCCGGTGTAGATAATCCGATAATGTCGCGCGTGCGTATCTTATCCGCGGAAAATAATACACTTGCGGGAGGTTATGATGAAAAAATCACTGGGCGCTAAAACGATTTTGTATCCGACCCCTGTTATGGTTATCGGCACCTACGACAAGGCAGGCAAACCCAATGCCATGACCGCGGCATGGGGCGGCATTTGTTGTTCCAGCCCGCCATGCATTTCCGTATCGTTGAGAAAAGCTACTTACACCTATGGCAATATTGTTCATCAGGGATGCTTTACAGTCAATATCCCTTCCGAAGGTCAAAGCCGTTTCGCTGACTATTTCGGCGTCGTCTCGGGAAGGAACACCGATAAATTCGTCGTCACCGGCTTGAGTCCGATCAAAAGCACCCTGGTAAACGCCCCTTTCATCGAGGAATTCCCTCTCGTACTGGAATGTAAGCTGATTCAGACAAACGAAATCGGGCTTCATACTCAATTCATTGGGGAAATACTGGATATCAAGGCAGACGAAGGTGTACTCGATCAGAATGGGCAGACGGATATCGAGAAGATCAAGCCGATCTTGTACGCACCTGAAGCCAACAAGTACTATGGGACGGGAAGTTTTATAGGCAAAGCTTTTGCCATCGGCCTGGTTTCGAAGAAAAAGTAGGTCGTTGTCGATGATAATGAAAACCGTATGACGGCACACCGTCAAAAAGCAGGAGGAAAATGCTGGGATGCGATCCACCGCATCCGCAGTGGTCCCGTTAATGATAAACCCTCGTAGATCAATAACATATGCACGCATTTTCGAGTGAAAATATCCCCGGCCTTTGCGTTACTGCTTTTATTTTAATGGAGTAAAGAAATATGGTCGAAAAGATCGATAATAAAAAAGGCGGCAAGGAGATCATAAGCGATCCTGAGGGAAGAGACAGCGTGGAGATCCTTAATCCGGTTCAAAAGTCGTCTCCATTCATCAGCTTCCGTTATTCCTGCAAGGAAGTATCCTCTCATGGCGGCAAGACCAGGATAAGGTCCACCGAGCAAAGCTTCGAAGACGGTAACTTCAAATCGGAGGAGTTCGAAGGTTATCTGCCCGGCAATTTTTACTTAACCATGGTCGGACAGATGCAGAAGATGTTCTTCAGTCAACTGTCGATTTTCTTGAAACCGTTTTCCATGTTTTTACCTTTTGACGGATCAAGGGATAAAGATCGCTAAATAACATCTCCCATGGGGACAAATATGGACTACGAAAAGATAAAGGTCGAATTTTACAGTGGCTACAAGGTGATTGTCCGGCCAATGTTTTTTGAACATCAAGGACAACGCCTTGAAGTGGAGGAAATAGTGGATCGCTGGTATGAAGGCGGCATTGATCCCAGCCGCCCGGTAATGACTTATTTCAAGGTCAAGACTGCAGATGGACAAGTATTCGTCTTGCGGTATGTATCCGCGCTCGATGCCTGGTTTATTCGCGTTTGATAACTGTTTTTTGCCTTTTATCCCATGGAGATGAAGATTTGCCATAGGAATGTCGTCACCGCCTTGATTCCGATCCGGATTTACCGGGATAAAAGGGAGCCGTTGCCACCGGTTCCACGGGGCCATTAATAATTCCCGTCTTTGGAGGGTTGGCGTGCAAGGGGAGATCGGGAAGATACCCCCTATGGCTGCAAGTCAGGGCCGGGTCTTCGGGATCAACGGTGATCGTCTTGGACCTCATTTCTTCGGTTTTCGTGAGCATCCCGTCAAGGATTGGCACCGCATGTTCCTGGGGTGATGGCCTTGCCGCCCTGCGGGCGTCATACTGGCGCAGAGGGTCTCCACCTCATGATAAAGACGGGCAATGTGGGACAAAATGTCTGCCGCCTCTCCGGGGCGGGAAGATAACGCTGCATCGAGCTTCCGCCGGGCATGGGCCCGGTACCCCACCTCCATTATGTCCGCTTTCCGGGACAACTCATCATAGCCGCTGTAGGTACCGGCGGGGTACCCCGCTTTCTGTCCATTATTCCATTCAACAGATTTAACGATTATTTGAAAAGTTCTCTTAAACATCCTCCCCAAAACTTCTTCCGATTCAAAAAGCCATATAATAATAAATAACAAGATCAAGTAGATAACTGTCTTCTGCTGCCATACAAGCAAGTTGGCACGCTTTACGCATTAAACAAAGTCAAACAGAGACAAACAAAAAAA
>DAOTJR010000020.1:0-47960 GCA_035448805.1 Syntrophales bacterium | reverse complement strand
CCGGTTATGTTGAAGATGTCCACCCGTCGCTGCATGCCTTTGAGGGCAAAGGAACCCATGGGTTCCACTGTAACAAGGTCCTGAACCCGTTCGTAAGTTTGTTCGCAGATGAGGATCTGCCCTTCCAAAGCCAGGTGTTCCAGACGGGCGGCGATATTCACCGGCAAACCAAAGGCGGTGTACTCTTTCTTCTGCGGCGATCCGAAGATGCCCGCCATCGCTTCCCCGGTGCTGATACCGATTCCCACGGCAATCTTCTTTCCCTGTTCCGCGAGGTCTCTGTTTATCGCCCCGATCTCCTCCTGCATCCTCAAGGCGGCCAGCACGGCCCGACCGGCATCGTCGGCAGCGGCCTTGGGGGCCCCGAAAATGCCCATGATGCCGTCCCCGATATGTTTGTCCAGGGTCCCGCGGTACTCATAGATGATCTGATCCAAAGGGGCGAAGTAATAGTAATTGATCAGATCGGACAACTCCTTGGGATTCATGCCCTCCGCCATGCCGGTAAAACCGCGGATATCCGTGAACATGACGCTGACGGTATGCTTCTTTGGATACATTTCGGCTACATCCCGTTGCAGCTCTTGAAGGATCGGCTCGGAAACAAATTGTTTCAGCCTTTTCTTGATATTGTACTCCTTCACCTTGGCCCGCAGTTCTTCATTGTCGAAGGGTTTGGTCAAAAAACCGTCAATCCCGGCATTTACAGACTCGATGGCGCTTTCCATCGTGGCGTAACCTGTCAGGATGATCCTCGTAATTTCCGGGTTGAGACGGCCGATTTCGATCAGCGTCTCCAGACCGTTGAGCCCCGGCATCTTGAAATCGGAGATCACCGTTTCGATATCGCGTTTGTTTCCTCTCACGATCTCGATGGCCTCCTGACCGTTTTCCGCCGCGAAGATTATGTACCGATCCCGTTCCAGAACCTTCCGTAAAGATCTCCGCACACCTTCTTCATCATCGACTATCAGGACATTCATGGTTTCCTCCTCGTACAGGGAAGGACGATCGTGAATACCGATCCCTTCCCCGGATCACTGGCGACAGAGATATCGCCGCCATGGCGCTTGACGATCTCATGGGATATATAGAGCCCCAGCCCTGTTCCCCTGCCCACCGGTTTGGTGGTAAAAAAGGGCTTGAAGATGTTGTTGAGACGCTCCGCTTCCATGCCCTCCCCCGTATCCCGGCATTCAAAAAAGACGGCGTCGCGATCCGGCAGATATCCGGTCTTGAGGCGGACCGTACCTTTTCCCTCGGGCAAGGCCTGCAGGGCGTTTTTTATAATATTTATGAAGACCTGTCCGAGATTGGCAAAATTACCCTCCACCGGCGGCAGCGCCGCTCCGTAATCCTTCTCGATGTCAACCGGCTGATGCTTGAACTGATTGAAGAGGACGCGCAAGGCATCATCGACGACGGTATTGATGTTGACCGGTTCCACATAGGTCTGGGTCTGCCGGGACAAACCCAGGAGGCTCTTGACGATATCCCCTGCCCTTTTCAACTCTTTCAGCGAAAACAGGAGATCGTCTATAACCTCATCACGCTCCCGGATGTCCTCCGGCCAGGTGCGGATGGTCTCGGCGCTGCTCTGCAGGAGAGAGGAAGCGCCGGCCAGAGGATTGTTGAGTTCGTGGGCCGTGCCGGCAACGAGCTGGCCGATGGCCGCCAGACTCTCCGACTGGATGAGCTGCTGCTGCGTTCTCTCCTTTTCTGCCAGCGCCTCACGGAGATCGGCGGTCCTTTCTTCGACCTTTTTTTCCAACTCCCGGTTCAATTTTTCCAGTTCGTCATACATACGGGCGTTTTCCAGTGCCGTCGCGCTCTGGTTGGCCAGGGTGGCAAGAAGTTCCAGGTCTTCGTGAACGTAAAGCTCACCGGACTTTTTCTGCCCCAGATCGATGAGGCCGATGAGCCTTTCCTTGGAGTACATAGGCAGGATCACCGCTGCTTCCCAGCCTCCGATCAGTTCGGCAACGGTGCTTCTTTCTTCCGGACGCAACTGCGAACCGATCAGCATGGTATCCGTCAGAGGCCTTTTTATCTCTTCCAGATAACGAACCAGGGGATGGTCACCGGGGAGGCCCGGACGGGCTTCTGTCTCCGGACCTGCGCCGTGCTGCCGTGCCGGGACGAAAGAACCGTTTTCATCGACGATCAGAAGCCGGACGTGACTGGGATTGAGGCTTGCCGCCACCGTGTCCAACAAAAGGCCCGTCAATTCCTCAACCCGCAGCAGTCTGGTCATCTGGCCGCTCATCTCCTTCAGGAGGCGCTGGTAATCATACTTCCCCCGGAAAAAAAGTCTGTCGATAAAAAATCGGACCTTTTCCCGGATCGGGTTGAAAAGAACGACCATGAACAAGGCAAGCAAAAAAGGCAGGAGAACAGGATGACTCTTACCGGTCCGGATGAACAGGGCATTGAAAAAGGCGATGATGACGACATAAAAGATGGTCAAAACCACGGTGAGGAGGGAATATATCGTCCAACGGCGGATCACCGCTCCCATGTCCAAAAGATCGTATTTCAAGACGCCGAAGGCCAGGATAATCGCCGGAATGAAGCTGAAATTACCCATGGGATAGATGTTGAAACCGCTTACGGGCAGGATGTTCAGGGAAATCAGGAAGGAACTGAGACCCAGACCCCACAGGATATATTTGATGCGATTGCGTTTCTGATTGTCCCGGGTCTTTTTCATCCCCATGAAAAGGGTATAGAGGCAGTAACCGACCGTGAGGGTGACGAGAATGGAAAAGAAATGAAACGCGTGCCCCGCCTGGGCAATGATCCCGAAGTCGAAAACGGCGAAACCTTTGATAAAAAGGTCCGTCGGCGTCAAGACGAGAAAAATCAGGCTGCAGCCGTAGGCCAGATATTCGAGCCAGCGGCGTTTCCTGATCCCCATGAAATAATGAACAAATTGGATATAGATGGGGAGGCTGAAGACAAAAACGATATAGGTAAAGCGGTCCAGCCTGATGGCCAGCTCTTTGTCGGCAATCAGATTCACCAGGGCGACATCGGCATTGATCAGGGCCCCCATGAAGCAGATCGCCGCGAACAGGAGATTGGTGGGTTTTTTTCCGCCCCGGAGGATGGACAGGAGCGACAGGCCGGTCAGGACAAAAAATCCAAGTACCGGCGGGATGACGGAAATGTAAGAGACCTGCAGGCTGGCTGTGTCCATGTCCCTGTTAACCCGGCGTTTCGTTCCCTACATGTCGTAAGCGACCGTTACAACGCGGCAGTCCGTATATGGTATTGCTTTACAACCAAAGCCGGAATCACACCCGGGCAATCTCCCGGCGCTGGAAACCCTTTGTTCATGAACGGCCGATCAGCGAACAATATAGCCCATGATTCGGTACACCAGCTTCGCGGCCAGAAATTCTGGCGCCACCTGCCCTGGAAGCGGTGAAAGTTCCACCACGTCGAATCCCCGGATGCGGCATTTTTTCGCTACGGTCCTCAGGAGGGTAAGCACGTCCCGCCAGGTGATCCCCCCCGGCTCCGGGGTCCCCGTGGCGGGCATGCAGGCCGGATCCAGCACATCGAGATCGATGGTCACATACACATCCCCGTCAAGATGGGCGGAAATCTTGTCGGCCCAGTCGCTCTCGTCGAGTATGAAGTCGGCGGAAAAGCTCTTGACGTTCCCATCACGCAGAAAAATGGCCTCCTCCTCGCTCATGCTCCTGATCCCCGCCTGGACAAGGGGGCAAATCTCCTGGATCCGCCGGGCGATGCAGGCATGACTGTATGGAGTCCCCTGATAGGTATCACGGAGATCCGCATGGGCATCCAGTTGCAGCACCTGCAAATCGGGAAAAGCCTCCTTTACCGCCTTTACAGCCCCCAGCGTCACGCTGTGTTCCCCGCCGAGCAGCACCGGTATCTTGCGGTCGATCAATACGTCGGCAACGGCCCGGCGGATCACGGACACCATAAGCTCCGGACCACGGGCCTCCACCTCCACAGGGCCGGCGGTATAGATGCCATGCTGATAAGTAGTTTTTCCGAGTTCTTCATCGTAGAGTTCCATATTGGCGGAGGCCGCCAGGATCGCCGCCGGACCTTGACGGGATCCGGACTGATAAGTAGAGGTCAGATCGTAGGGGACGGGAATAACGGCAAAGGCTGCCCTTTCGTATGCCGCGTATTCCGGCTCGATGGCTCCGAAATTCATGAGTTTCTCCTTATAATTATGATCGTGGTGATTAACATACCCCGGCTTGCGTGTCCAGATTTATCCCGGCTCCCGCCCCTTCATAACGGCAGAGTCGGAAGCGGCGGCTTTGGTAATGCAGATAGGTACATTCCGTAAGCCAATCTCCTAGAGTAGCGAAGGTCCGCACTCGTCCTCCCCCATCTATCTCCTTCAGCTGCGCCTTATGGCAGTGACCGAGGATCACGGTATCATAGCCCTCCCGGTACCGCTCCCCGGCGAAGGCCTCCATCTTGGCGGCGATGGCGTCCTTGGCCCCCCCCATATATTCCTGGCTGGTCTGGGAACTCTTCCGGGCCAGCATCCAGAGAAGTTGCAGGGGCAGCAACCGTTGCAACCGGACAAAGCCTCTGCTCCGGAGGAATCTCCGCAACCGGAGGTAATGATGATTATCTACATCCACCAGATCGCCATGGCTCAGGAGCACTTTTCGATCTTCCAGAACGAACCCGGCCCAGTCCTCATACACGTTCATGCCGAGAAAATCGGCGAAGTACGATTTCATGAAAAAATCGTGGTTGCCCTCACAGAAATGAACGGTGACGCCCTCTCTTTGGAGGCGCGTCAATATGCTGACGACATCCCTGAATCCCGGATAGATTTTCCCCCGGCGACTGAACCAGAAATCGAAAAAATCCCCGGCAATGAAAAGATGATCGGGAAAGGCGAGCGGGGACGCGGTCGTTCCCGATCTCATCGTATCCGGTCCCTTCAAGCGGGAAAGAAATTCCTTCACAACCTGATAGTGTGCCTCATGGGGGTCCCGTAAATGGGCGTCGGCCATAAAGATGCAGCTCACGGCAGTTCCGGGATTCCGGGAAATTAGCTTCTGCAGGGGGATCATGGATATTCCCTTACCAAAGAAATCCCCGATGTTCAACCGGCAACAAACGAACCCTATCGCTCCGGTTAAAAACATGCTATGCAAAGGCAATTCACAGTTGAAAGGAGTCAACCAGCAATGAACAGCTACCCCTTTTTCGAAATTGAAAAAATACCTGCCCAGCAGACGGCGGTTCTGTACCTGAACCGTCCGGAAAAGCTCAATGCCATGAGCTGGCCCTTTTGGCGGGATCTGGCCCCGGTAGTTGAAGATCTGGAAAAGGAAGCCGATGTCCGGGTGGTCATTGTGGCCGGAAAAGGCAAGTCCTTTAGTGTCGGCATTGACGTTTTCGATTTCTTCACCGCCTTTTCGGAGACCATCCAGGGAGCAACGCCGGAAAAGCGAGAGGAATTTTATCAGCTTATCCTGAACATGCAAACGGGATTCACCCGTATGGCCCAGGGGAACAACATCTATATCGGCGCCGCTCATCGCCACTGCATCGGCGCTGGTCTGGATCTCATGTCCGCTTGTGATATCAGACTGGCAACAAGAGATACGGTCATCTCCCTCCGGGAGACGAAGATCGCCATTGTGGCCGACATGGGAAGCCTGAACCGGCTGCCCCGGATCATCGGCCAGGGGAACACCCGCATGATGGCCTATACGGGTCGGGATTTCACCGCCGAGGAATGCCTGCGTATGGGTCTGATCAACGAAATATACGACTCCCAGGAAAGCCTCATGGCCGGAGCTCTGAAGCTGGCGGAGGAGATCGCCGCCAACTCGGCGGCGGCCGTGAGGGGATCAAAGCAGATCCTCAATTACATGGAAGACCACAGTGTGGAGGACGGTTTGAAATATGTCGCCGCCTGGAATTCCGCCTTCTTCAATACCAAGGAGATCCAGGATGCCTTCATGAAATCCATGGCCAAGGGCAAGGGCAAATAGAGACACTGTTCACCGTCGCGATCAGAAGAGAATCGCCCAGAAGATCAGGATGGTCAGCAGCAGCCCCAAAGCCAGGCTCGCCAGGCCGAAGGCCGCCGCCACGAGCTTGAGGGGAATCCCCGGATGGGCGCGCTTGACGGCGTCCAGGCGGCCGGTATCAACAAGCCGCCTGTATTCCAGGGGTCTTTGCTCATGCAGGTCTTCCAGGGAATAGGTGCCGGTGAAGACGATCCGGTCCATGGGGAACTTCGTCGGGATGAAATGCGTATTGAAGAAGTGGACGGTAAAGATGAACAGTGCCGCCAGCAGGGCCTCCTCGGAATGGACCATGGCCGCGATATTCAGCACCCAGCCCGGGACAAGATAGGACGACCATTCCGGTTTCCACAGCAGCAACCCGGAACCGCCGATGGCGAACATCCCCCAGAAGACCGCGAGAAAATCGAACTTTTCCCAGTACGTCCAGCGGTCGAACTTCGGCATTTCGCCCCGGTCGAAGAACCAGCGGATCATCCCTTTTAGATCGTCCCAGTCTTTGAGGTTCGGGAACAGCGAATCGGGACCGAGAAGCCGTCCTACCCAGCCGCGGGTGCCCTGCCCTTTAGGGAAGAGGAACCGGTAAGACAGCCAGCCGACATAAACAACGATACCGATGAGCACCAGCGCTGCCCCGCGGTGGAATAGCGCCGCATTAGCGGCGCCGCCCCAGAGGTCCATCAATATCCCGGCCCATACCGCCTCCGGATACTTCACCGGGAAACCGGTCATCACCAGGATGAAAAAGGAAAGGATTAGCAGGACATGCATGATTCTTTCCCCCGGGGAAAACCTCTGGACATGCTGGATCCGGTCCTGAGGAGACAGGGAGCAATGGGCCTGGAGGCCCAGTTTTTCCAACCGGTGGGTTTCCCAATAGGTCTTGCGCCACCACAGGAATGTGTGAGTCCAAAAAAACAGGAATGTGCCGGCCAGCAAAGCGGACATGAAAACGAAGGTCCAGAAGAGCGAGGGGTAATTCTTTCGATCCCGATAGTTCGGATGGGCTTTGTAGTCCACAAAGCGCGGGTGGAAGCTCCTGTGGCAACGTCCGCAGTTCTCAACGAGATTACCGGGATGGATGCTGGAACGCGGATCGCTCTTGGGGAGGATGTTGTGGGTCGTATGGCAATCCCCGCACCCGGCGACGCGGGAAGCGTAGCCGACACTCTGTATCTTGCCGTGATAGGTTTCCTCATAATACCGGACGAGTTCGGGGGAGAGGTTGTTGCGTTTCATCATCACCGGGTCGGAATGGCAGCGTTTGCACTTTGCCGTGTAGAACTCCCGCGCCTCGGCCGGGTATTTATCCAGAGCGGTATGATAGACCCGGGTGTTGTGGAGGCCGTGGCAATCGGAACAGTCCGCCGCGTCCTGGTTACCCTTCAGCAACGCCTCGCTGTGTCCGGAGGCGACATATTCTTCATTGCTGTGGCACTCGGTACATCTCTCGACGATGGTCCGCTTGAAGTCCCGGCGGGGAACGGCCGTCAAGGCGTGAATGCCGCGGTGACAATCATAACAGCGGAAATCCTCTTGAATGTAGTGAAAATTGGCGAGGTATTCCGCCGCGATCCGTTCATGACAGCTTCCACAGGAGACCGGCTGCGGTTTTTCCTCACCGCGGCTGTGACGTCTTAAATCGGCGATCCCCCGGTGGCAGCCCCCGCAGCCGATATTGCCGTGCACCGACCGGGGAAAGGCGTCGCGGAATTTATATTCGTCGTGGCATTGCAGACATTGACCGGACGCTACGGACCGCCGGTCAAGGGCTGTCGTATTCTCGGTCCGGGCGTTGCCGGTCAGGACAAACAGGAAGCAGCAGGCAGCGATAATTGCCGGGAACATGCGGTTCGCCTTGGGCGCGCAGGCAAAACGGACGGCAACGGACTTCCCATATTGTCTCAACATTTTCGCACCGTCAGATATTCTCCGGCAGACCGTCATGATTTCCCTCAATCCTACAGGCGCGGGCAACAACGTGGCTTTTGCTAATTCATCGCGCTTCGCCTGATATGAAGATGAAGCTTCACTTCCCCTTCCCGGTTGGGGCACGTTTCTCATTCTTGAGCATTTTCTCCCAGCTATCCATGCCGCCGAACAGCCTTGTCGTTTGGTATCCCTTCCTGGCTAAATAGCAGGCCGCCAGAAAAGACCGGAAACCACGCTCGTCCACAAGCACGATCTTCCGATCCGAAGGCAGCTCATGATATCGCTGGTCCAGCAGATAGAACGGGATATTGACGGCCCCGTCGATATGTGCCTGGCGGAAGGCGTCCTCGGAACTGATATCGAGAAGGTAGACGGGTTCTTTGTCCGCCAGCCACTTTTTCAACATTGCCGCCTTCACGGACGGCACAGCCCGACGCGGGATCCTCTCCTGGGCCACAGTCCGGAAGCCCGCCTGTTTCCAGCCGGGCAACCCACCCTTCAGGACATATACTCTCCGGTAACCAAGTTCCTTCGCCTTGCCGGCGGACTTGTAACTTCTCAGGCACAAATCGCTTTCACAGTAATAAACCAGTTTCTTTCCCTTATCGTCAGGGAGTTCGCCTATATGGCCCCCGAAGGCCTCACAGGGAATACAGACGGACTTCGGGATGGCATGATCCCGGCACTCGATAGGGCTCATGGTGTTGATCAGCAGGAAATCGGCGCCTTGCGACAACATCTCCTGTAGTTGCTCGGGACGGAGCTCCGGCACCGTCGTTTGTTGACCCCAGAGCGGCGTCCCCCATGCCAGACAAGCCACAAGCAACAGAAACAGGCATAAACGACCGCTCTTAAGCATGGCCTTTGTTCTCCGAATCATTCGAATGCCGGCACCAGCGACATCCCCCAGTCGTACATCTGCGGCTCGGAGGCCGGCTCCTTGAGGACGGGATAATCGTTTTTCAGAAATCCCCGGATGTCCTTTATCTTCATCTTCGAAAAAAAGACCGCGTCATCGGCATGGCAATTAAGGCACCCGTCCGGATTTCCTTTACTTCCGTAAGTGGTTCCATAAGACACCGGGGTCATGCCGTGAACTACCGGATAAGGTTTTTCGTGATCCATCGGCGGACGCGCGGAGGCGACTATCTTACCCTTATCCACCTCGTAAACCCGGTCGGCGACATAGACGACGTTTTTGAAGCCCCTTTTTTTCAGGGACACGATCATCATCTTGATATCCTCATCCGCAAGAACCGAGGGCTGCTTCATGACCCGCCCATCCGTTCCCTGCACCTCGATCACCGTTCCCCCCCGGATCGTCCGCATCGCCGCCCTTACCTCGTGGAGGGCGATGGGCCTGATGGCGCCGTCACTCTCTCTTTCCCCAAACCATTGGAACGATTTGGGGACATAGGGGACATAGCGCTCCTGCCGGTCCCTGCCGGTCAGCGTCCTGGCAAGCCAGGGCCGCCAGGCCTTCACAGCCGGGGCGGCATAAGCTTCCGGTCCTATGGCCCGGGCCAGATTGTCCGCCGTATAACCCACTTCACCGCCGGCACTCATGTCGAGGAGATACATCCCCCGGGCCTGCCGTTCCCCGGCATGACAACCCGCACATTGGATGATAAAGGTATGAAAGGTCGCCCCGGCAAATTTCTCGGCATGGGCCGCCGCCGGATTCCCCGCCGCCGCGGGCATGCCCGGACGCGCGGCGCCATATCCGCCCGCGACATGACAGGTTACGCAGGTCTTCATACCGGCACCGTTCAGATCGCTCCGGACGGTATTATGGGGCGACCACCCCTTGGCGATCTGATGGCGCCGTCGCTCCTCCCCGTTCCGGCCCACAAGGCCGTGGCAGTCCGTACACCGAAATCCCGCCGACAGGTGGACATCAAAGCGACCGGCATGGATCGTCCCGGTGTTTTTCGCTTCCGCTTCCCCATGGCACTGCAGACAGTTTGCGGAACTGACCGGTTTACCGAAGACGGCTCCCCGGAGGCGTCCATCGGAGGTGAATAGTTTCCTGTCTCTCCAGTTGTACCTCACTACCGGCCTCCGGGCAGAATTCCAGTTACCGGCCGTAAATTCCGGGTCCTCCGGTCCGGCCTCGGCGTTACGGTAAGTGAAGACCGCCCCGGAAACCGTTCCCAGACCCGCCCCGACGGTGGCGGCCCAACGGTAATTCCTCATGCTCAACTGGCGGTTACGTTCCTTCAGGCGATAACCCGGCTGGTGGCAGATCAGACAGTCCGCCTCTACCACCCCGCTCTCCCGAAAGCGGCTGCGTCTGTCCGGTGTGAACCGGGAGCTGTAATCACCGTCTCGGGATGAACTGCCGCGACTTTCCGCCTGGATATGATTCCGGGTGAGATCACACCGTCCATCTTGCTTTCGGCCATACTCGAGCGGCCCGCCTCCCGGATGACACCACCCGCAGGCGGTGGCTTTCACCCGGCCCCGCCCATCGAATTTGCCGCCCCCGATCCAATCATAAGTAGATAGGTCTATCCACCGCCCATGGGTATTTTTCTTCGGCGCCAGCAAGGCCGCCGCCGCTGCCGGTTGCCACTTTCCAAACATGCCGGGGGAAAGAATCCAGGGCTGCCGGCGTGAGTAACGGTCGCTCATTTCATCGAAGCCCTGCTGGAAATGATAACCGGAGGTGATGGTCGCGTAACCGTGACACCCTCCGCAGGTGCGACGGGGGCTGTATGGATCGGTCCGGTTCCGGGAGGGGGAGATCGTTTCCCCGATCTCATTCTTCAACACCACGTCGGCATGGGTCTTTGCCGGCGCCGGTCCGGCAGCCGGACCGGCGAACAGCAAAAAAATACCGACCACATAGATGAAAACCGAGCGGGCTGGAAATATTTTTCTCATGCCGAGCTGTTTCCTAACACCGTGTGCTTTCAAGATCCGGCAATTTGCAGCCGGGAAAACGGTCGCGGCGACATCGCGTCAAGCCAGAAACACCTTCCCTCCGGCATTGCCGATTCAAATCTTCCTTTCACTGCCGGGAAAGATCGGTTTCGGAACGGATCTTTTGCGGTCCGGCAACAAACCCTTCCCGGCCCCCATATCCCCGGTTGTCGGGAAGCGAATTCAAAATCTTTATGAAACCCTTGGACGTACTTTACGGTTCGGAAGGAGCGTTGGGGTCCTTGAACCATTCCATCGTCGATCCGTCGTAAACCTTAACGTCTTGATAACCGAGCAGGTCAGCCAGTACAAAAGCCCAGGAGGTGCAGGTCTTTCCCGTATCGCAATAGGCGATGATTTCCTTCGTTTTGTCGGCTCCCACGGCTGCCGTGGCCAGCGCCGCCAGCGCCGCCTTGTCCTTGTAGAGCCCTTCGGGCGTATAAAGCTGCCCCACCGGCAGATTTACGGCCCCCTTGATACGTCCGGTCTTTGGAACAAAGGGCAGTTTTTCCTTCCCGGCGAAGTACGCGGGGGCGCGGACATCCAGGAGAACCGCTTTACCCAGCCGGCTGGTTACATAATCCTTGGTCACGAACAGTCCCCGGTTGATCTTTCCCCGATAGGCTTTGGCTTTTACCCGTACCGCCTCCGTCGCTACCGCCTTGCCATCCTTTACCCACTTGTTCTGTCCACCGTCGAGGATCGCCACATTATCGATGCCGGCATATTTGAGTGTCCAGGCCACCCTGGTCATATCAAAACGGTCGCCGATGGAATCGTTCTTTCCGACGATAACCACGATGGAATTACCATCTATGCCGGCGGACCCGATCGTATCGAACAGATCGTCGTTGGCGGGCAGCTCATTCAACAGATCCCCCCGCTTGACGGCCCAGGAACCGTAAAACATGTTGACCGCTCCGGGAATATGCCCGGCCTTGTATTCCTCCACCTTTCGTACGTCGAGAACGACAAGACGGGGATTGGTCAGATTCTGCTGGAGCCAGTCCGTCGTAACGAGGGGAGCTACATCCCTCGCCGCAGCCGCCATGGGCAAAAACAGAAAAACGATCGATATCAAAGCGAAAATTCTCAATTTTTTCATAACGTCTCCTCCTTCACCTGTTTAATGGTTTTGGTTTTACGATCAACTTGTCATTCATCTTTGAGCCGTTCTTTATCAATTGCTCCTTTGTAAGGAAACCTTTACCTTCCACATGACAGGCATCACACGAACGGGTTCTGGGCGTTCGCTTCCGGATGTTGTGGGCCGGCGTATCCCAGTAATTCGGAACGGCGTCATAGCGCTCCATCTTGATGCCCACCGCTTTGAATGTGTCTCTTGCAGTGGGTATCAGGCGCAGGGTCGTGAGCGTTTTCCCGTCACGCGGATTCAAACCCAGCGCGAAACCGGGTTGGGCCTGGGAATGGCTCTCTACGTGACAGTCACGGCAGTTTCTGTATTCACCCCCGGAGTGACACCCATAACAGGAGACTTTACCCTCGTGGTTCCGGTGGGAAAGCCGGGCGGTGAGCTTGGTCTCCCGGCCTGTTTTATGACAATTCTTACACGCAGGTCTTGTTTTTACATCGTTTTTGGAAAGATAACGGGTACCGTCACCGTGCATTTCCTCTTTGCTGTGGCAATCGATACACATCTTTCCCTTCTGGTAATGGACATCCGCACGCCCCCCGTATTCCCCCGTGTATTCGGTATAAACCCGGCCGCCGTGGCAGAAGGCGCAGGTCTTGCCTTCATCTTTCCGGATGAACTTGTGTCCTTTGATGAGTCCGATCCCGATGCCGCCTACCGGCGGGGCCTTGACATGACAACTGCCGCAGGAGGCGTGGCAGCTCCGGCAGGATTGCTCGAACACCTTGTCGTCGAAGCGTTTCAGTTCTTCCGCGCCAAGCCTCTTCATGATGCCGTGGCGCTGCCCGTAGGTAGTATAATGAAGAGATTTCGAGTATTTATCGGCTATTTTTCCATGGCAGCGTGCACAGAGTGCGATGTTGTCCGAAGGCCTCTTGACAAGCCCCTTATGGGCCTCCTCTCTGGTCGCGGCCACATCGTTGCCCTTATGGCAGGACGCACAACCCATGGCAAGATGTATATCCTTACCGATCAGTCTCTTGTCGATCAGGTATCCCAGATACATCTGCTCCGCCTTAACAGGCGGAGGAGCTCCCGCTCACCCCTCCCCCGCTCCGGCATCTATGACCGGGGGCTTGTACAAAGACTTGAGGAGTTCACCGTCGGTATGGCAGGTGATACAGCCTTTGCCAGAAGCGGCAAGGCCGGAGACGGTAAAAATCAGCAGGACAATGAGGGCAGCAGGTAGAAAGACGCCTTTTTTCATGGCAATCCGCCCCAATCGTCAGGAAGTCGGTTTAAGTTCCGCCTGCGATCCATAAAGGCCTCCCAGATAGCGCCGTATCTTGCCAATGGACAGTTCGGGGAATAAGGCATGTGGTTCCTTAACCTCTCCCCCCTACGATACCCCTGTTGGCTGTATATTGAACCACAAAGCACCTCCGAATTCAATAGAAAAGTCCCCCTCCGTTCCAAAGGATTTTTACGGGTTTCGCCTGAAAATGCAACCTTATCGTCTTGTGAGTACGGACAATTTTTACCGTGCTTTGCAACGGAGACCGTTATGAGCGTTTCTCTTTTCTATTTGATACGGGGATGGTATGATGTCGGGCAGCAGTTCAGGAGTCATCAATAAGCAAGGGGTTTATCTTTGGCGAAAAAAAATTCCCTCCTTTCATTCCTGGCATCGGTAAAGCTTGCCGTCGCCCTCTTGATTGTCGTCGCCGCGGTGTCCATCCTGGGAACGCTGATCCCCCAACAGGATGCTTCCGGTCCCTTCCTTGCCCGCATGAACCCCGGGATTGCCTCCGTGCTGCTTATTCTCCAGCTTGACGATGTCTTTCACTCCGCCTGGTTCGCGATCCTCATGGCGCTTCTGGCCCTGAATCTCATTGTCTGTTCCCTGGACCGTTTTCCCCGCGCCTGGCGCCGCTTCCGGCAGCAGGGAGACCCGGAACGGCGGGATGTCTTCGAGAATCTCCCCGCCGACCTGATCCTGGCCGTCGATGCATCCCCGGCAGCAGCGGCGCACCGGATAGAAACACTGTTGAAGAAAAGGGTCGGTTCCATCAAACGCCGGGAGACAGGCGGTCAGACCTGTCTCTTTGCCCAGAAGGGCGCCTTTTCCCACCTCGGGGTTTTCATCGTCCATGCCGGCGTTTTGATCATGATGGCCGGTGTTATGGCCGGTCCCTTTCTTGGATTCGAGGGTCATATGAATATCCCGGAAGGGGAGTCTTCGGCGGTGGTCGCCCTCAAGGGCAAACGGGGCTTCAAGAACCTCGATTTCGCGGTTCGCTGCGATCGCTTCATCATGGATTTCTATGACGACGGGACCCCGAAAACCTACCGCTCCGATCTGACCTTTCTCGAGCAAGGACGGGAGGTGCAGACCGCGACCGTCCTGGTGAACCACCCCGTATCCTTCGGTGGCATCCGCTTCTACCAGGCCTCTTACGGCACCATGCCCACCGGCGACCCGTCCCTCGAGGTCATCCGGGGAGATCGGAAAGTAATGGAAGTAAAAATCGCCGCCGGTAAGACATTTCCCCTGCCGGAAAGCAAGGCGCTCGTTCAGGTCCTCCGGGTGGAGGACAACTTCATGGATATGGGCCCGGCGGTGAAGCTGAATATCGATGCGCCCGGGGGTGTTGTCCAGTTCTGGGTGTTCGCGGCGATCGACCGGATCGCGGCCGCCAATCCCGGACTCCTTGAACAGGTACCGCTGTTCAATCCCGCTTCCTTCGCCCCTTATGTATTTTCCCTGACCAAGCCGGAAATCCGACCTTATACGGGACTCCAGGCGGTACGGGACCCCGGGGTTCCCGTTGTCGCCCTGGGCGCAGCCTTTTTGATGGCAGGTCTTTACCTCGTCTTTTTCCGTTCCCACCGGCAGATCTGGATCCGCCTGGAGGCAAGAGCAGGCAAAACGATGATCCGTATCGCCGGCAAAAGCAGCCGTAACCAACCGGCAATGGACCGGGAGCTTCATAACCTGATCAAGGCCATGGGCTTCGACCGGAAGGAGGCATCATGATCGACGCCAAGATCCTCAGTGTCACGACTTTCATTTATTTAGCCGCCTTTGTCTTGTATCTGCTCCGCATGGTCAGCAGCCGTGACCGGTGGGGAACCTGGGGTTCCGCCATGGCTCTGACCGGTCTCAGCGCCCAGACCGCGGCACTGATTATGCGCTGGATCACCTCCTACCGGCTGGGCATCGGACACGCGCCACTATCCAACCTTTATGAATCATTGATATTTTTTTCATGGTCCATCACGGCTGTTTATCTCTTCTTCGAGCGGCGCACACGAAACGGAAGTCTGGGCATCTTCGTCGTCCCTATCGCTTTTCTCTGCATGGCCTACGCCTCCCTGTCGCCAAACATCGACAGCCGCATTCAGCCTCTGATCCCGGCCCTCCAGAGCAATTGGCTGGTATCACATGTCGTGACCTGTTTTCTGGGTTATGCCGCTTTCACCGTGGCCTTCGCCGCCGGAGGGATGTTGCTTTTACGCGGTTTCCTGGAAAGGGGTGATATTCCCGGAGGACCATCCGTCGCGAAGACAGGGGAAAAGAGGAATGACAAACTCTCTTCTTGGCAGGATATTTCCCTGCGTCGCCGTTTCACGTCGCTCATCCCCTCCCCCGCCGCCCTGGACGAACTTATCTATCAAAGTGTGGTACTGGGATTCGTCCTTCTGGCCGTCGGCATCATGACCGGTTCCATATGGGCCCACTACGCCTGGGGTTCATACTGGAGCTGGGACCCCAAAGAAACCTGGTCGCTGATCACCTGGCTCGTCTATGCCGTGATGCTGCACGCACGCTACATACGGGACTGGCGGGAAAGGCCCATGGCCGTCATGGCCGTCATCGGGTTCATCAGTGTCCTGATAACGTATCTGGGGGTAAATTACCTGCCCGGACTCCACGCCTACCAGTAACACGGCATTCATAGAAACAGCGCCCCGGCGCCGAAGATCGTCCTGAAAGTCGCTTTCGCCGTCACCGTGTCCGATCCCGCAGCGGGTCGTTTAAAAAAGCCGCCTTGCGTCTCGGAAATTCCCGGAGACATCCGACAAATCCTATTTCATAAAGCCCCCGGGAAGTTGCGGGGCCATCCGCGTTCTCCAACCGTCCGGGGCCGTCAGCTCTCCAGGCGCTTTTCCCCGATGCGCATCGGTACCGCCACGGCGAGGACGCAAATCAAGAGGGCCAGGCCGAAGGAACCGATCAGCCAGAACCACTGCCAGGTGTTCAGAGCCTGTCCCCTGATTCCCGTCATGAAGACGGCATAGACCGGCCCTGCCTCCAGAACGATGATCAGGGCGATAAAACCGGCACAGATCGTCATATAGAGAAGCCCGCCGAAGCTCGTTACGGACTGGTTTGGATTCTCCGAGGCGAAATCGGGATAGGACGCCCCGAAGCCGATCCCCAGTGCCACGATCCCCGGCGTCATGAAAAAGACGGTCGCCGTGGAAAGAACCATCATGAAAGGCGTCACCCCCAGGAGCAGATTGGAGACCGTAATCAGCAGCTCGCTCAAGAGCAGCAGGGGCAAATAATAGACGAAGAATTTTATCCACAGGAAGGTGCGCAGGGTAACGGGTGAAGAACGGATGATCCAGAACGCCTGACCCTCCATGCTTACGGCGGGAAAGACGAAGCGCGCCGCCACGGCCGTCAGGACAAAAGACGCCAACCCCATGTTTAGAAACGAGAAGAGATTCTGGAGATAGACGGTCTTGATGGGCGTCCGGTCCAGGGGCAAAACTGAAAAATTGTAGAGATAAACGACGATCAGGGCCAAAAGGAGAAACAACTGGGGCCACTGGGTCTGATCGCGGAAAAAGCTCTTGATTTCCTTTATGGCGAGGGCCTGGACCGGCGGCGGAAGGAAGGACAATAGCTCCATCCATCCTTGGCCGGAATCGGCAACAGCGAAAAGCCGCGCCGGTGCCGTCTGGGCCTGGGAATAACCCCGGAAATACCACTTCTCCGCCGCCCACAGGCTCATCATGAGAAAGGAGATACCACCGGAGATAGACAGGGCGAGATTGAATAGTGCCGGGCCCCACCGGCCGGCGAGGGCGGCCTGGATGCTGTCGTTGGTCCAGGTGGTGGGCAGGAGGGGCGAGCCGGGGGTCTCCAGAGACTGGAGATAAAAGGCCACGGAATGGAATGTTTCGGGATTGACCAGTTGCTCAGGCCTCATAAACCGCACGGCGATCACGACGAACAGGATCAACACGACACCGAAAAAGACGGCCAGGGTGCGAATCCGCCCTGCCGGGAGGATGGTTGCCGCGCCGATGACAGTGAGGGAGCTCAATCCCGACGCTGCCAGGCAAAGGAAAAGAACCGCCAGGAGTGACAGGACATAAAAGACGATTCCCGTCTTGAAGACCAGGCCATAGGACAAAAAGACGGGAAAGCTGAACAGCACTACCATCCACGAGCTGTCCACCAGACTTTCCAGCCAGCGGGCGAGGAAAATTTCTCCGGGAGCCACGGGTAGGGAATGGATAAGCGGCAGATCCCGGCTGATGTACAGTTTGGTGAGGGTAACAATGACGCTGCTGAAGAGCAGAAGGACAAAAAAGGTCATGACCACCATGGAGAGGAGCTTGGCCGCCAGAATGTCGCCGAATCCCTCGATCCCCTTGAAATAGCTCAAAACCCGGTAAAAGAGCATGAAGATCCCCAGCCAGAAGATCAGGCCGATGAAACTGAAGAAATAGAGGCGGGCGCGGCTGTCCCAGGCCCCCCGGGAAAGGCTGCCGTTCCGGAAGGACCACAACCGCGGCTGCAGCAAGGTAAGGACATTGTTCACGATGAGATCTCCTTGTCCGTCAGGCGCAGGAAAATCTCCTCCAGATCCCCTTCCCGCAAACGGGCTGATTTCTTCAGTTCCGCCATAGTCCCCAGGGCGATGAGAACACCTTTGTGGATGACCCCGATCCGATCGCAGAGATCCTCCGCCACGGCCAGGGTATGGGTGGACATGAAAATCGTCGTCCCCCGGCGGGCCAGGGTTCGGAGAATATCCTTGACCATGCGGATGGCACCGGGATCGAGACCCACCATGGGTTCATCGACGATAATGACCGCCGGGTCGTGCAGCAGGGCGGCGGCGATGATGAGCCTTTGTTTCATCCCGTGGGAATAGGCCTCGATCAATTCGTGCCGCCAGTTGAAAAGGGCGAAGGTGGTCAGCAACTCTTCCGCCCGGGAAGCAAAGCCATCCCGGGGCACCTCGAAAAGATCGGCGGAAAAACGCATGAATTCCCAACCCGTCAGTTTTTCGTACAGAAACGGCCGGTCGGGGATAAAACCGATCTTCTTCTTGACCGCCACAGGATGTTCCGCCAGAGACTGCCCGTCGATCAGCACCGCCCCCGACGAAGGGGCCAGGATGCCCCCCATCATGCGGATCGTTGTCGTCTTCCCCGCGCCGTTCGGACCGATGAAGCCAAAGATCTCCCCTTTGGCGACGGTAAGATTCAGGGCGTTCACCGCCAGGGTCCGGTCATAATATTTGGTCAGATCTTTAAGTTCGATCATCGTGACATATCCTTGATCTCCAGTTTTATCGACCCGACGACCCCCATCAGGTCGAGTTGCTTTTCCGCCTCTCCCCGTACCAGGCGCAGGTGGGTCACGTCGGCGGGAAACTGATTCAGCGCCGCATCGCCGGTTACCCAGCCGCCCCAGGCGGGCAGCCAGAAGGCGTTCCAGGCATGGTAGTAAAATTTTCCCCGCTGATAGACGAGCCCCGCCTCCACAAGGGCCGGGATACCGGCCGCCCGGGCCAGAGCGGCGGTAAGCACGGAATGTTCCGTACAGTCGCCCGCGCGGTTCTTCAGGGTCTCCACGGCATTGGAAACCGACAACACGGGACGTTTCTCGATGTTCCGGAATACCCAGGCCACTATTCGGCGCGCTTTGTCCTCGTCCCCGGCGCTGCCGGCGACAATCGCTTCCGCCCGGTCACGGACGGCGGGCGCCGCTGATTGAATGAAAGGCGTCGCCTGCAGGTACGCCTCCCGGTCCGGCAGTTGCCCGGCGCTATCGGCTTTGCCGCTACCCCGCCGCTCTTTGCGAATCACCAACAGACCCGCGGGGTCATATTGCTGGCGTCCCCCGGAAATCATCAGGTGACCGGCATCGATGTTCGCCAGCTTCACCGTCAGGGATTGCAAAGTCTCCGGGGCACTGATGGTCCTGCCGGCATCCACGGCCGCCAGATCGGTCAAATCTATCTCGTCTCCCCCCGCCGGCCCCGCGCGGGCATCTTCCCGGGTGGTCTTCTCCATGGCCAGACCGAGCATCCCTTCCTCCCGGACAACGCCGCCGTCCCGATCGAGCCAGGCATATTGCCGGGCACCCATAAAATCGACGGCATACTTCCGCAGGGAAAGGTTCTTCCCCATAATTTCTCGTCTCTCCTCCCCGATATAGGACAGCTTGACCGGTCGGGAACCCATGGTCATCGGATCGAAAACAGGAAGCGTCAGTTCCTGCCCCTCCGTAAGCGCCGCCGCCGCCACCCGGGTAAACATCCCCTGGGCGAGATGGACAGGTTCCTTGAGAGGCAGATCATAACGTCTTTCCTCACCTCCCGTCCCGGTGCTCATCAACAAACGGTCCCCCGACACCCGACCCCGGGCCTGGAAGGCAAAGAGATTGGACTTCAACCGGAAGGAGAAGGCGGCCAGTCTATATTCCGCATCGAGGTCGTTCTCGGTCTCCACGACAATCCCCTGGACGACACCCATCGTCCGCACCTTCATAAATACCTCCTCCCGGATGCGGACCCCCTTTTCCCGGCGGTCGGTGATACGATGGGTATAACCTATCTTTCGCCCCTGCTGGTAAATATTCATCCACGTCTCCCGCTCCGGCGGCGGCACCGGCAGCGGCGGGCCGGCAGTCCGCTCCCCCGCGGTACGAATCTGACCGCCGGGCAGCTCGATAATTTCCATCCGGAGAGCCAACAGGCCCAGAAACAAAAAGATAACTACCCCGCCGATGATTCGCGTCCGGTAAATTCCACGGGTCATCATCATTCCTCCTCTTTCGGGGAAGTATAAGTACCCCGCCTGTCCCTGTCAACGAAAAGACCGGCGCGGACGGAAAAACCTCCTTGTCAGCGGAGGGATTTTCTGATAGCGTCCCTCTCCCGACGGCCGGGATCGCCGCACCGCAACGATCCGCTGCCGTCGGCGATATTTTTCCCCTTTGGGGTTTACAGCAATTACTTGCGAATTGACCGATGAAAAAAGACTTATCTATCCAGCTTGCCAAAGATGTGCTCAAGATCGAAGCGGAGAGCATTGCCGGTCTCATCGAAAAACTGAACGAAAATTTCACCCGGGCCGTCGATACCATTTACCGTTCCACCGGCCGGGTTATCGTTACGGGTATCGGCAAATCCGGACTGATCGGCAAGAAGATCGTCGCCACCCTTACCAGCACGGGCACCCAGGCCATCTTTCTTCATCCCGTGGAGGGCGTTCACGGCGATCTGGGCATCGTCACCAAACGCGACGTTGTCCTCGCCATTTCCAACAGCGGCGAGACCCATGAACTCAATGTCATCGTGTCCAGCGTCCGGGAGATCGGCGCCACCCTCATCGCCCTGACGGGTAACACCACGTCCACCCTGGCCCGTGCCTGCGATCTCGTTATCGATGTCGGTGTGGAAAGGGAGGCCTGTCCTTTCGGGCTGGCACCGACCTCCAGTTCCACGGCCGCTCTGGCCATGGGCGACGCCCTGGCGGTGGCCCTTATCGAAAAGCGTAAATTCAATGAAGCGGACTTCTACAAATTCCATCCCGGCGGCAACCTCGGTGCCCGCCTCCGCGCCCGGGTCCGGGAGGTGATGATCGGCAGCGACAAAACACCAAAGGTTTTTACCGGTGATTCCACCATCCGTGCTATCGAGGAGATGGACATCAACAACAAGGGTTTTGTCCTCATCACGGACCGCGGCAATACGCTTTTGGGCATCTTCACCGATGGCGACCTACGGCGCCTTGTGAAACGGGGTCTTATCGCCTTGAACGCTCCCATCGACGAGATCATGACCCGCACCCCCAAGACGATTGATGAAAACGCCTCCCTCGCCGCGACCATCGAGACCATGCAAAAGGACGAGATCACCACCCTGGTGGTCGTCAACGGCAAGAAAAAGCTCCAGGGCTACATCCATCTGCATGACATCCTCGGCCGGGGCGGCACCCTGAAGATCGCCATGCCTTGAAGGACCTTTCCCGCCTTTTCGGCCACCGGCCGTAACCGGCCGCGGATTTTTCCTGACGTTTGTTCCTGAAGGGAGTATGGCGTGGCAATGGGTCCCGGCCCGGCATCACAACCCCTCGCCGGCGGGTGGAAAAAGATCGTTTGCATTCCCCTCTTTATCCCGGTAAAATTGCTCTGTAGACAGTTTTACTCCCAGCGCGGCCATATGCGGCGGCAGTGGACGGTCGGCCGCCGCAGCGCCTGAAGTTGCCACAGACAAGGAAAGGAGAGCCTATGAGAGTCCGGGTATCAGCGGTTTTTGAACAGGCGGAAGAGATCCTATGCATGAAGTACATCTACGGCGGCAAGGAGGTCTATGCCCTGCCGGGAGGGGGCGTGGACCGGGATGTTCCCCTCCAGGAGGCCATCGCCAGTGAATGGAAAAACGAGCTGGGGGTAAAGGTGGAGGTAGGGGACATCATCCTCATCGGCGAGGCGCCGGGGACGAAACGGCATCCCCAGACCCTGCACATCGTCTTTTTGGCCACAGAGGTCCGCGGCATTCCCAAGGTCCGGCCCGATCATACCCATTCCCTGGACATCGCCTGGGTCAATGTCGCCGACTTGAAGGAATGCCCCCTGTACCCGGACGTAGGCAAACAACTGCACGCCTACTTCAACGAAAAGCAAAAGAGATCTTTGAGTTTTATTAAAAACTGCATGGAAAGGGGCTTCTGGTGAGATCAGTCGGCCGTCACGGGGTTTCACCTGACGGTGAAGGTGACGGAATCGATGACGACCCCCTCTTTATCGATCATCTCCAGCCGGTGCGTCCCCCGGGACGGTTTCCAGAGCAGGGGGTGGGAAGCGGACGGCAGCAGCCGCCGATTCAAGCGCCAGGAACTTACCGCTGCAGGTTCTGAAGCTTCGAAGGCGATCAGCTGATAATCCTCCGGGATGTCGGGATCGATGGTGACGATCATCCCCGCCACGGGATAGACGATCCGTGCCTCCCCATAGGTCACGGTGCGTGGCCGGGCGAAACCGGGCGCTGCCGGTTCGGTGCCGCTGACAAACCACTCCTCCCGCGGGCTTTCCCTCCCCTCCCGGAGATGGACGTATCCGGAGGTGACCCCGGGCGGCGGCGCCGGCGCCACGGACGGCCGGTGCCGGTGGAGATGGTTCATGACGTCCAGCCAGACCGGCGCGGCCCCGGTGACTCCCGTAACATTCCACATCGGCGCCCCGGAAAAGTTGCCGATCCAGACGCCGACGGTATAGGTGTCGGAATAGCCGATGCACCAGTTGTCCCGCATGTCCTTGCTGGTACCCGTTTTTACCGCCGTCCAGAAGCGGGTGGAAAGGAAGTTTTCCCAGCCGAAGGTTATCGTCCGTCCTTCCCGGTCGGAGAGGATCGTGGAAACGACAAAGGCCCCCTCCCGACTCATCACCTGCCGGGATTTTCGCCGTGCCGCACCGGGGACCAGGGCAAGTTCACTCCACCGGCCTCCGTTCGCCAGACTCCGATAGGCATTGACCAGTTCGCGGAGGGAAACGTCCACCGACCCCAGGGCCAGGGAATAACCGTAATAATCCCCGTCCTTGCGGACGCTGTCCATCCCGAGATCACGCAGTCGCATAACGAGGGTGTCGGCACCCAGCGTCATGAGGGTTCTGACGGCGGGGACATTCAGTGACGAGGCCAGGGCGGTGCGCAGGGTCACCGGACCCTGAAAATCTCGTCCGTAATTCTCGGGGATGTAAAGCCCCGTAGGCGTGGGGATCTGGAGCGGAGAATCGTCAATGAGGGAAGCGGCGGTCAGGATCTTTTTCTCGATAGCGAGTTCGTATAAAAAGGGCTTCAGGACGG
This sequence comes from Syntrophales bacterium, assembly GCA_035448805.1. Classification (GTDB taxonomy): domain Bacteria; phylum Desulfobacterota; class Syntrophia; order Syntrophales; family UBA8958; genus UBA8958. Next base: position 24,843 of record DAOTJR010000020.1, on the reverse strand, counting down.
AACCGGCCTGACGGCGGGCCGGCACGCCGTCCACATGGGGGGCCGAGGCAGTCTCGCCGCTGTTGCCCACATAGGCGAGGATCTCGCCGCTCTTGTTCTCCACGACAAGAACCGCGCCGTCATTGACGTTACGTTCCCTGTTTTCGGCCAGACGACGGTTGAGAATCCCCAGCACCTGTTCCTGGAGGTCCCGATCGAGGGTGGAAACGACGCGGGCGCCGGGCTGCGACAGGAGGATTCTCGCCGCGTGGGGAGCGAGGGAGAGACGGGGAGGAAGGCGATAAGGGCGGCCTACCCGTTCCTGCACCAGGGACTGGAGTTCGGCCGTCCCTACGGGGATACCCAGGGAGCCGCCGATCCTTCCGGCCCGCCCGACAATCCGTTCCGGAGACTGGTTGGTAGAAGGAATCAGGGCGGCAAGGATCAGGGACTCGGTATCGTTCAGGCCGCCCGGATCTTTACCGAAGAGGCCGCGGGCGGCGGCGGCGATTCCCTGAAGCTCCCCACGAAAGGTGATGAGATTCAAATAGGCTTCGAGGATTTCCTCCTTGCGCCATTCCGTCTCCAGGCGCCGGGCGGCCTTCATCTGCCGCCATTTTTCCCCCAGTGTCTTCGGTGGTGAACGACGTTCCTCCCTCGCCGTCAGCTTCCTGGCCAACTGCATGGTAATGGTGCTGGCCCCCCGGGGCGGCCCGCCCCAAAGACGGTTCCACACCGCCCCTCCCACAGCCAGCCAATCCACACCGCGATGGCGGTAAAAGCGTCGATCTTCCCCATGGAGCACCGCCCGGATCAGGGCCGGGGAGATGTCGCCCAAAGCCACCCATTCCAGTCGCCGGCCCCGGTGGTCCAGGCGCAGCTCCTGGAGCGGCACGCCGTGGCGGTCCAGGAGGACGGCCTCGGAGCGGTTGTATCCCGCTTTGACGACGGCAAACCGGGGCGGCGGCACGGAAGGCCGCCAAAAATCGTAAACCGCCCCGGCACAGGCAATACCGGCCGCAACCAGCACCGCTATGATAACCGGGATCACTCTTCGCCTCGGCATGTTGATGTCCGCCCTTATCGACATCTTACGCTCGCCCCCTGTGATGAAAATGTCGGCAAGCTACCGATTATCCGCTTGTTTAATTATCCCCGCCTGCGGCCGCAAGGGTTGGCGGAAAGGATCGCCGCCCGCCGGGCAGGCCGATCATCTGCCGGCGATCTCCAAAGGCGCCACAGGGGTTTCTCCGTACATCTCCGGGGCGTACAGGGCCTCGATGCGGGCCGCTGGCATCTGAAAAATCCCTTCGTTGTTGAGGCGCAAGGTGTATTCGGCAAACCACTTACCCTTGGGGACATACTCATAATAAACCCGGAAGGACTCCCGGGAACGTTCCGTGAAGGCCTCCTGAACGTTACCGCGGCTCTGCTCCCCGGCCGTCGACAACCGGGAATCCCCGCCCAGACCCGTCCCCAGGATGCTCGCTCCCGCCGGAACGGGATCATCAACGACCACCCAGGTCATATCTGATCGGGCCTCCATATCCAAACGGATGCGTAACACATCGCCGACCGCGTACCGGACTTTTTTTCCTGTATTTCCCCCAGCGGCGCTACCGGTTTCCCCTTTTTCATCTCTCCCGGGGCCGGAAGCCGCTGCGATCCGGGTGATGGTCCTCGTCAAGCGGAAGCCGGCGGAAAAGGGCCCGGCAAGACGGACCGCCGCCGTGGCCCCGACGGTCGCCCAGGGGGCGCCGCCGCCCTGATGATTGACCTGCAGGACGGTCTTGCCGGCGGGCCAGGGAAAATTAAGCTTCCCCCCGGCGGGTGCCTGCGCCCAGGACAGGGAGCGGACCACGCCGTTCAGCGTCCCGGTGGTGGTGCCGGCAACAGGCGTCTTATCATATTGGGCGGAAAACCTTGCCATGGCCATGATTCCCCAGGCGTTGGCCGTGGTGGTATCCCAGCGGCCCTGACGCATCCGGCCCAGGGCGCCGGCGGCGAGCCGCGGCAACTCCTCCCGCCAGGAGGCCGAGTTCATCACCGTCAGGAGGGTGCGGACGGCGTTACCATCCGGGGAGGTCATGAGCCACCAGAGGTTGTCCATTCCCTCGGTGGCAAAGGTAATCCGGGAGCCGTGGAAGTTGATCCGGGACCGGAGAATCTGCTCCGCCTCCCTGTGCAGCTCCTCCCGGCGGGGGATGTCGGCGACCCGGCGGAGGATTTCCAGCCAATGCAGGAGGGCCGAGGTGGGCCAGAGGTTGGGTTCGACGGCGATGGAGGTTAGCTGCCGGGCGCTGGCCTGTCCATATCTGCTCAAGGCCTCGACGGCGGCCAGTTTGCGTATCCCCAGGTCCGCCGTGGGGAGGGAGCTGTAACGGACAATTCTCCCCTCGACGAATTTCCGGAGGCCATCCGTCATGCGCTCCCGAACCTGGGCGGGAATCTCATAGCCCGCCTCGGCGGCTACGGCCAGCAGATAAGACGTCAGGGTGTCATTGCCCTGCCCCGAACCGGGAAAGAATTTCGCCAGGCCGTCGCCATCGAGATAAGCGGGAAGTTGAGCCATAAGGCTCTGCCACAGCTTGCGGCTTCGCAGGGCCACGGCGCGGGAGGCCTTCTGCTCCAGGCAGGTATAACGGTAATTCTCCATATAGTCCCGGACCCCCTGGAGGGAGGTCACCAGGGCCGGCCGGAGTTCCACGGAGAGACCACCCCGCCCCGCGGCGGCGGTGGCCGGCTTTTCCAGGGGCATCACCAGGGGGGCACCGACCTGGGCAAGAACGGCTTGCACCGTCCGGACAGGCACAGCGGGGACCACCTTCTGGACGACCTTCAGAGAGTCGCTGCCGCCGCCACCCTGCTCCTGGACGGTAACCTCGTATTCAAGACTTTCCGCCTCCGGGGGAACGCTGACCCACCAGGCAAGCTCCCGGGCGGCGCCGGCAGGGATCCGCTCTGCCCGCGGGGGCGGCGGGGCAGGTGCCGACGCATCTTTCGATACCCGGAGCCGGCCCACGATCTCCATGTCATGATCGGAGGTGTTGCGCACCGTGAACCCGGCCCGATAGCGGTCTCCACCCCGCACCAGCGGCGGCAGGCCGGAAACGAGCATGAGATCCTGGGAGGTGCGGATGTCCGCCTCACCCGTTCCAAACATCCCCGCTCCGGCGGTGGCGACGGCGACGATTCGAAAGCCGGTGAGGGAATCGTTCAGCGGAATGCGGAGCGACGCTTCGCCCCGGGCATCCAGGGGGACGCTTCCCTTCCAGTACAGGAGGGTGTCGAACAGCTCCCGGGTGAACTGCCTGCCGCCGCCACCGCCATGGCTCACCGACTTCATGCCGAAATGGCGCTTCCCCACCACCATGGCCTGGGCCGTGGCGGTCCTGATTTCATAGCTCCGGCTCTTCATCATGGCCTTCAACAACTGCCAGCTTTCATTGGGAAGGAGCTGCAACAACCCCTTGTCGACGGCGGCCACGGCGACCTCACTCCCCCCGGGAAGAGGCCGTCCCTCCGGATCCTGCACCTTGATGAGCACGTTCACGTTATCGCGGATCTTGTAAACATCCCGTTCCGGGGTCACCTGGACGGAGAGTTGATGGGCCTGCCAACCCACCTGGATCTCGGCGATGCCGAGCTTGTACGCCGGTTTCCCCGGATCGAAAGTGGCCGTCGGGCGGGATGCCCCGCTCCTGCCCCGCACCACGAGGACGGAAACGAAGACATTGGGGGCGTAATTTTTCTTCACGGGGATCTCCACGACGGGTGCTTTCCCGGAAATCCGCCGCGTATAGACATCGAGGATGCCTTCCCGCTCCACCGTGATCAGGGCGGTGGCCTCCCGGAAGGGCATCCGTACCTGGAACTTCGCCTTTTCACCCGGCATGAAACGCTTCTTCTCCGGCAGGACATCGATACGGTCGTCGTTGCCCGCCTCGAACCATAAATCTTCCCGGCCGGCGACCCAGAGCTGGTAATTTGCGGAAGCGACACGGCCCGCCCTGTCCTTCGTTTCCCCATGAAGGATGACGCTCCCCGCCGCCGGGGCCGGTCCCCGACAGGAGAGCATTCCCGCGGCGTCGGTAAGGCCCCGGCAATGACGTCCGAGTTTCTTGAGCTCCCGGATGTGCTTGTAGGCGTAAAAACCCCCGACCAGCCGGACACGGTGGGAATAGGTGCGCTCCTGATAGATGTCCACCACCGCCTCGGCACCGGGAACGGGTTTTCCCTGGAGATCGACGACGGCGACCTTATAGCTCATGTCGTCCTGTGCCGTCATCCAGGTATCGGGCCGGAGGCCGATAAGCAGAGCGGCCGGGTAGAGGGGAATGTTTGCAGCGGCGGTTTGGATCTCACCGTTGGGATCCCGGAACTCCATCTCCACATGGACATTCTGCACTGCCGCCACTTTCGGCAGGCCGTGTAAAGCGGTCCGCAGCGATCCCTGTCGATCGAGCTGCAGATCCCGGGAGGGGAGAAGGAAGGCCTTCCGGCCATCGGCAGCGACGGCAGGTTCTCCGGTCGCCGCCCCGTCCTCCTCCCCCTCAATGAAATCATGACCGGCGATCTTCACGATCCCTTCCTTCAGGACGCCGCCGGTAAAGGAATACCCATCGTAGTCCTTGAAGAATAACTCCTGCGGTCTCACTTCCGCCCGGAGCCGGACGGGCATCCCCGCCGCGCCGCCTCCGGAAAGATAATGGGCCGACAGATCCACCACCGCCTCCCGAACATCCACGAGCGGCGCGGTCGACGGCTGAATCGCCGCCTTCATCAGGGGAACGCGAAATTCTTCCACCCGGAAGGAGCCGCACCGCCGGCGGCGTTCGGAGTCGTTCCTTTCCTGGGAGGATTTCGCCTTCACCAGGCTCACCAGGTTCAACTCATAAGTTCCCAGACGGGCGTTTTCCGGAATCTTCCAGGTTGTCTCGGCGCTGCCCACACCGCGCCATGAGAGGGGAAAGCTGTAGGTCTGCTCGCTACCCACGTGCCGGATTTCCAGTGTTTGGGGAAGCTTTGCCGCCGGCGCGAGCGAAAAGCCCCGGCTGCCGGCCATCCGCAAGATATGCTTCAGGTGGACCGTCTCGCCGGCCCGATAGAGGGGGCGGTCGGTAACGGTATGGGCGACGATCCCGTCCTCCTCGCCGGACCCGGAGCCGGACAGTTGGAAACGCCAGGGTTCGATCCCTTCATCCCAGCTGGAATGGGTAAAGGTCATGTCGACGTCCCGGCGGGCGAACACGAAGAGCCCGCCGTCGAGATTGCTCAGGGCGGAGGGAGCCTCGTGGTAGTTCACCACGCCGGAGCACCGGGGAAGGCGGTCCGGAGCGGGCAGGCGGGTCTTGACGATGGCAACGCCCCGGTGGTCGGTTTTCCCCCGCCAATGGACCTTCCCCGTACAGTCGCGGATCATGACGGCGGCCGACGGCACCGGGGCCCCGTTATCCAGAGCGGTTACCCAGACCAGGGATGATTCCCTTCCCCATTTGAAATGGGCGGCAAGGTTGGTGGTCAGGACGGCGGCGGGGACATAAACGGGGGCCGGCGCGGGAAGGAGATGTTCCCCCAGGATCCTGCTTTCCAGCTCGACGACGAAGAAACCCGGACCGGGGAGAGGGATGCCGACAACCTCGAAATCTCTCACTTCCGCCCTTTCCGGGAGCTTCAGAACCGGCGTCTGCCGATCCAGAATCGGCCGTTCCCGGTCAGCAGCGGCAACCTTCCGGAGCCAGGCGATGATCTTGAGATCATCATGGCTATCCAGGCGTTGTATACGTCCGGTCAGACGGCCCGTGATTCCGGATGTCTGCCGGTTGTCCTGGTCCGCCCCCTTTGCATCGGGAACTGTCTTCACATCCTCGCCGCTTCTCGCCTCCGAACCCTCCCTGTCCACCACCGGCATCGGCGCCCGGGTGTCTATTTTCAGGAGACGGCCCGGCAGGGACCTTTCGATATTGCGGACGGTCACCGGGAGCAGTCGCTCTCCCTGCGCCTCGATGATCCCGAAACGACTGGAGAATTTTGCCAGGGGAGGATAGGCGTCGGTGACCACGGGCAAGGGGAACTTCCCGATATTGGTCAGGGGGCGCCGGGCATCGTCCATAAACCGGGGAGGAATCTTCAGCGTCAGTTTGGCCTTTTCAGGAAAGGGGCCGGGAAAGCGGAGGGAAGACACCCAGCCGCGGTTGCGGTCACCGTCGTCGATCTTGGCCCGCCACTCTTTGCCACCCGGCCCCGTAATGACGACCCGCTCGGCCAGGGTCAGCGGCACGGGCGCGGTAAAGGCCAGGTTCAGGGGCAGCAGGGGGATGCAGTCACGATCGGCCTTCTCACGGCGGCAGGAAAAATCGGCACGGAAGGGCAACCGGCTCCGGAAGGTCAGGACCTGATCCTTATCCGTGGCCACGCCCGTTTGCGCCGCAATGCCCCGGCCCCAGATCAGCTTCACTACGGCACCGGCCGGGAAGGTCTGCCGGGCCTGAAGAAGGATCACGCGGTTCTCATCGCCTTTGTAGTTGACGGCTTTGAGGATTTTTTTTCGCTCCCTGCCGGTGACGATGTCGGCAGCGACGGGTTCCTCGATAGACGCCACCGAGAAGAAGACCCGTCCGGCCAGGGATTCCAACCGGGGCTCCGCGTCGAGTTGGAGGATGAATATCTGTCTTTCATCGATGTACTCGCTGCCTTCCCGGGGCTGAGCGTTGACGATCGCCGGTCCTCCCGTGGAGAACCGGAAGACCTTTTGCCCCTCCACGGCCGACCCGGCGGAGGACCGGATATCATCACGGAGGCGAAATTCACAGGCCAGGCCGCCGGGAAGATCGGCAGCAAAATCGAAAGACCAGGTGCGGCTGTCGATCCAGCGGCCCCGGCCCGGGGCCGGGCACTGGATAACGAAGGGATCGGCGAGGCGGGGGTCCCCGAAGGACACCATGGGTTGGGAGAAGGTCGCCCTTACCTGGCGGACGCCCTTGACTGTCCCCTGGGGGGAGAAGGAACCGATATGCGCGGGCTCGCCGGCGGCGACGGAAAGCGGCAGGGCCAGGAAAAGAAAAACGATGCCCAAATAAACCATCAAAGGACTGCGCTGCTTCATACCGAATCCTCCTTCCCGGCGGCCGTATCGATCATTCCGTTGCGGTCAGATATAGCAGATGTTACAGCAAACAAAAAGGCGTTTGCCTCATAAATAATCACCATATTATCAATTACTTATCAATAAGTTGGCTGAAACATCCGTTTCAAGCGCATTTCGCCTGTCGATTTTTCCTTGACCTCATCATTCTCAAAGGTTTGTCTTTTTTGTTAAATATATGTTTTCACTGATCGTCAACATCTTCTATAAGGGCCGTCATGCATGCCCATAGAGATACCGTCAAATCAAGGCATGGTCATGCTTCCACCATCGTCACCAGTCAACTGCCCATCGAGCACCGGCATGAACAGTTTGGTGATCCCATCATTGTTGACGCCATCCTCGACCGGCTGATCCATAACGCCCATAAGATAAACATGTCTATGAAAGGAGACGCGATGAAAAAAATATGCGGGATTGACCTGAAAAAGCATCTATGGGAAAGAGCTGAAAACCGGCGTCGCTATGCTCCGCCCAAGGGGTGGCGTAATCATTCGGAATCACATGGCGCTTTGCAACAGAACAGGGTGGCGGCTTCCTCCGGAATCGAGAGGCGGAATCAGCGGAATACGCATTATAATCGCGGCAGACTTGACTTTCAGTGATATATCTGCTTAATTTTCAGTTATATACAACAATGGACGAGTTTATCGATAGGAAGCCGAAGGATATTTTTTCCCAAACACTTTGGAAATTGGAGGTATGAAAAATGAAAACCCTTTTACAGCGAATCTCCATTGATCAGAATATCTGCTTCGGCAAACCCTGTATTCGCGGCACCCGAATATGGGTTTCCCTGTTGCTCGACCTGCTTGCAGACGGGATGACAATAGAGGAGATCCTGACCGAATACCCTCAACTGACAAGGGAAGACATCCGGGCAGCCGTCGGTTATGGTGCTGAAATGTCTCGCGAACGCTATGTTGATATTCCAGTCGAGGCGACGGGATGAAATTCAAGCGCGACGAAAATTTCGGCCGGTGCACGCAGCATCTTTTTCAGACTGCCGGTCACGATGTCCAAACGACCCTTGATGAAAAGATCCAGGGATGCTCGGATCGACAACTTTACGATATCTGCTGTGCCGAAAGGCGTTGTCTGGTCTCATTGGATTTGGACTTTTCAGATGTTACGCGTTTTCCGCCAGCAAGTCTTTAAGTTCACCGGGCAGCCTGGCTGGTTTACCACTCATATCCGCATAGGCGATCAATTGTTCACCGACGGCGTGAACGGCACCCGTCTATTCGTTTACGAACGCGGCCGGGCAACTCATGGCGGCAATTTGGTCACAAAAGAAGAAAAGGGGCTACGAGCTGAACCCGTAACCCCTTGATTTTCATGGTAGGCGGTACTGGGATTGAACCAGTGACTTCTACCGTGTGAAGGTAGCACTCTCCCGCTGAGTTAACCGCCCGTTTCGCTCCCTTATAAACTAACGGAACGGCGTTTTCAAGGAAAATTTGTCGCCGTCGCAAAAATACGGGGACGATTTTTCCTTTCTTCATTCATTTCGATCTTAACACATAAGTGCCCATCATGCCTCGTAATTCGCCGGCCCTGCCTTGGAGGTCCCTTTATCGCCTTATTCATATACCGCCTCCGGTGCCATCATCTAATTCCCGGCACGGAAAAAGGTGCTTCAGATCGGTACGCCGCCCTGTCCGCCGGCAGTGCCGGGCCTTGACAGAGCCGCCGTTATTCCCTGCCGGCCGCTATTAGCTCATAGTAGTATTCGGGACGGCGATCGGCAAAAAGGTCATTATGGATATTGATCTTCTTGTCCCTCACCGGCGCGATATCCAGTTCCGCCGTTCCGATTTCCTCCCCTTCGGCGCTGCCACGGCAAAGCACCTGCGCTCCCGGCGCGGTAATCTGGCTTTTTCCCGTATAGCGAAAGGTCTTTCCCCCCCTGGCTTCCACACCGGTACGGTTGGCCGTGACGGCATAGACGCGATTTTCGAGACACCTGGTGATCATGGCGTCCTGGCAGAAGGGCAAAACGAGATTGGCGGGATGACAAATGACGTCCGCTCCCTGCAACGCCATAATCCGCATGGATTCCGGGAAAAACCAGTCAAAGCAGATCATGATGCCGATGCGGCAGAACCCCAGATCATGGACAGCGAAACCCATATTCCCCGGAGCGAACCACAGTTTCTCCTCGTTGAAAAGATGTATCTTACGGTATTTGGCCACATACCCCCGGGGGGAAACGAGAACGGCGGCGTTGTAGAGCTCTTCGCCCTCCTTCTCGATAAGACCCGCCACGATATGGAGGCCCTTCTCCCGGGCCATTTCCTGCAGGGCCGTGGTAGTCCTGCCCTGTGGCACCTCTTCACCCAAATCCCATGCCTCTTCACGGGAGGCAATCAGATAACCGGTATTGAAAAATTCCGGCAAAACGACCAGTTGGGCATCCACAGCCGCCAGCAGCGCCCACGCCCGGGCGAGATTTTCCTCCACGGCGCCGAACTTCGGATTGAACTGAATGAAACCTGCTTTGACTTTCATGGCCTTCTCCTTGTGTACGGGACAAAAAAAGGAACCGTCCCCTTTTGCTATAGAGAAAGAAGCCGCTGGGGTCAATGGCAAATCGGACCTCCCTTCCGGAGGGAATTGCCGGGTAGGAAGGCCCTCCCCATTGCTGGGGAGGGCCTTTAGGAGGGGGTAGGTGTTAGAAATCTTTAGTGGTTACAGCATCTCGTAAATGGCCGCGGCACCCATGCCGCCGCCGATGCACATGGAAACAATACCGCGTTTCGCGTTCCGGCGTTTCATCTCGTGGAGGAGCTGCGCCGTCAGCTTGGCACCCGTGCATCCCAACGGGTGGCCCAGGGCGATCGCCCCGCCGTTCGGATTGATGTCCCCGGCCCAGTAACGATCCTCGATCCCCACCACGCGGCAGGAATAGATCGCCTGCGAGGCAAACGCCTCGTTGATCTCGAATACGTCGATGTCCTTCGTCGTCAGACCGGCCATCTTCAACACCTTGGGAATCGCATAGGCCGGACCCACACCCATCTCTTCCGCCTTGCAGCCCGCCACCGCAAAATAGGCCAGCTTCGCCAGGGGCTTCAACCCCAGCTCCTTAGCCTTCTCCGCCGTCATCAACAGGGAAAACGCCGCCCCGTCCGTCATCTGCGAGGCGTTCCCCGCCGTCACCGAACCGCCGGCCTTGAAGGGAGACTTCAACTTGCCCAGATCCTCGATGGTCGTGGGCCACCGGACACCGTCGTCCATGTCGAACACCACCGTCTCGCGAATCCGCTTCCCGTTCTTCACCTTGTACTTGAAGGCGGTAATCGGAATGATCTCATCCTTGAACTTACCCGCCTTGATCGCCTCGTACGCCCGGCGGTTGCTCTCCACACCGAACTTGTCCTGATCCTCACGGGTGATGTTGTAATTCGCCGCCACGTTCTCCGCCGTGACGCCCATGGATACATATACATTCGGCATGGAACCGTCGAACTTCCAGTCCGGCAACGGACGGAAAATGCTGCCGCCCATGGGAATGTGACTCATCGTCTCACAACCCCCGGCAATGATCACGTCCGACCAGCCCGCACGAATCTTCGCCGTCGCATCCGCAATCGCCTGCACCCCCGAAGAACAGAAACGGTTGATCGTCATCCCCGACGTGGTGATGGGCAGCCCCGCTCCCATCGCCAAAATCCGCCCCAGATTCATCCCCGTCTCTCCTTCCGGAAAAGAACAACCCACTATCAGATCGTCCACCTCCTCAGGCTTCATCTCCGGCACCCTGGCCAAAAGACCCTTCAATACCTGTATCCCGATCTCCTCCGCTCGCGTGTCGGCCAGACCGCCTCTCTTGTAACGCCCGCCCGGACTACGCACGGCTTCCACAATAACAGCTTCACTCATGACTTCCTCCTTCATGTATCTTTAAGGGGGCCGGCCCCGATGGCCTCAACCACCGGCGACCGGCCGATCCAGGGTTTATCTTAGTTCCGCAGCGGCTTGCCCGTAGTCAACATGTGCATCACCCGGTCCTGCGTACGCTTCTCTCCCGACAGACTCAAAAACGCCTCCTTCTCCAGATCGAGAATCTCCTGCTCTGTCACCAGCGTCCCTTCCGCACAGTCACCACCAGACAAAATGTACGCCACCTTCTTGCCGATATGCACGTCATACTCCGTCGCAAACTTCCCGTGCTGCATGTTGTACAAAATCGCCTCCGCCATCCCGCGGAAATTCTCGCCCATGACGGGGATCATCGCCGGCCGCGGCTTCTTGTAATACCGGGAAAGTCCCAAAACCACCTGCTTGGCATCATAAAGCTGCTGGTCACGGTTCAGGGAAATGTTGTCGGTCTTCCGGATGAAGCCCAGCTCCATGGCCTCCATCGCCGATGTCGCCACCTTCGCCGTCCCGATGTTCTCAAACGCCTTGGCATAATAATGCTGGAGATTCAACCCCGCCGCAATCGCCCCGTCGGGAATCCCCTCCGTCAGACGGACCATGAGCTCCTTGCAACCGCCGCCGGCAGGAATGAAACCAACTCCCACCTCGACCAGACCCATGTAAGTCTCGCCGCAGGGCTGGCACTTCGCCCCGTGCATCGACATCTCGCAGCCGCCGCCCAGGGCCAGTCCCGCCGGAGCCGTAACCACCGGCTTGGACAGATACTTCATCCGCATGTTGGCGTTCTGGAACCCGGTGATCATATCCTCCAGGACATCCCAGTCACCCATCTGGATCAGCAGCAATACCTTGAAAATATTCGCCCCGGCCGAAAAGTTCGCCCCGTGGTTCCCCACCACCATGCCGAGAAAATCCTTCTCCACAATGTCGCAGCTCTGGTTGATCATCGCCACCACATTGTCGTCCACGGCGTTCATCTTCGTATGGAACTCCAGGCAGGCCACCCCGTCCCCGATATCCACCAGCGTCGCCCCGGGGTTTGTGGCAATCACCTTCTTACGCTCCTTCAGGGCGGGCAGCAGGATGATCCGCGGATTCTCGCCGATCTTCACGTAACTCTTCGTCTCAAAATCGTAGTAGTAGGTCCCGTCCTCCTTCTTGGCGTAAAAGGTCTCGAAACCCTTCTTCAGCATCTCCTCGACCTTCTTGGGAACCTTCTTCTTCATCTTCTTCATCAACTCCACGGACTCCCGCACCCCCACCGCATCCCAGGTCTCAAAAGGACCCAGGGCGTGGTTGTAACCCCACTTCATGGCGTTGTCGATCGCCGTGATGTTGTCGCAGATCTCCGGCACCCGGTTGGCTGCATAAATGAAGTTGTTGCACAGATATTCCCGGACCAGCTCCGCCGCCTTGTCCTGTCCATAGAAAACCGTCCTGATCGTCGCCGCCACACCCTCGTCGGACTTCTTCTTCGCCGCACTTATCGAATCGAACTTCGGCTTCCCGGCCGGAACGTATTCCATCTTCTCATAGTCCAGCATGAGCTTGGCCTTCTTGCCCTTGGCGTCCTTCGTCTTCTTGTAGAAACCGCCCTTCGTCTTGTTGCCCAGCCACTTGAGCTCGAACATCTTGTCCATGAACGGCAGGGGAATGAAGGTCTCCCGGGCCTCGTCGTCAGGCACCGCCTCATAGAGATTCTTCATGACATGGTAGCCCGTGTCCAGACCCACCAGGTCCAGGGTCCCGAAGATCGAACTGCCCGGACGGCCGATGGCCTTCCCGATCACCGCGTCCACCTCGTCGATCCGCATCCCCTTCTCCACCATGAGCCGCACCGCGTTGGAAATGTCGTACACCCCGATCCGGTTCCCCACAAAGTTCGGAACGTCCTTGCACACCACGATCCCCTTGCCGAGCACCTCTTCCCCGAACTTGATCATGTAGTCCACGACTTCCTTCTTCGTCTCCTTGCCGGGAATGATCTCCAAAAGCTTCATGTACCGCGGCGGATTGAAAAAGTGCGTCCCCAAAAACCGCTCCTTGAGCGACTTGCCGAATTTGGCGCTGATATCCCCTATGGGCAGACCCGAGGTATTCGTCGAAACAATACACGTCGGCTTCACAATCTTCTCGACCTTCGCAAACAACTCCTGCTTGATCTTCAGATTCTCCACCACCACCTCGATCACCCAGTCGCACTCCGCCAGCCAACCCAGATTGTCCTCAAAATTACCGATGGTGATCATGGACGCATTCTTCTTGCTGTAAAAACTCGCCGGCTTCGACTTCGTCACCCCAGCCAAACCATTGGCCGCAAAACGGTTCCGCCACGCCGGACTCTTCTCCGTCAATCCCTTCGCCTTGTCCGCCTCCGTCAGTTCGAAGGGGATAATGTCCAGCAGATAGCACTCGATTCCCGCATTGGTCAGATGGGCCGCTATGGTGGCCCCCATGACGCCTGCACCTAAAACGGCCGCTTTTTTGATTTCATAGGACATAGTTTTCCTCCTCTTTGGTTGCTGTTGACACCGGTGGTCGATGTATGCCGTCCCAGGTCGCATCACCACCGGGGTCACAGTGATATTTTATGGTTATGCCGCGAAGGACTCGATGGCCATTTCGATCGGCGTCTTTTCTCCCAACTTGATCGCTTCGCATTTTGCCTTGACCGAAGGCAGGACTTCGATGGCGAAAAATTTCGCCGCGGCGATCTTGCCCTCGTAGAAGGCCACATCCGGATCGGTGTGGACCAGGGCCCGCTTCTTGCCGATGCTGTCCGCACCCTTCGCCGCAAAGATCGCATCCAGCTTCTCCCGGGCGATGGACGCCCCCTGGAGGAGGAAATGCCCGAGGATCATGTCCCCGAAGATGTCGAGATAGGGCGAGGCATTGAGGATGGGGATCAGGAAGCTGGAGCTCTTCCCCAGGGCCGCAAAGGTCATGGTGAGATCCACGATGGCGAAATACGCCTCCTCCAGCTTGGCGGCGTACTTGGCGAGATCGGCGTGTCCCTTGGCTCTCTTGATCGTGGCGTCGATTTCACCCATCATGTTCATGACGTTCATGCCCTTGTTCATACCGAGTTTCCGACCTACCAGGTCCAGGGCCTGGATACCGTTGGTCCCTTCGTACAGACAGGCGATCTTGCAGTCCCGCATGTACTGCTCCACGGGATACTCCTGGCAGTAGCCGTAACCGCCGTAAACGTCGATGGCCTTGGAGGTGACCAGGCAGGCCATATCGGAAGAGTAGGCCTTGCAGACCGGGGTCAGCAGCTCGGCAAAGCCCTGATATTTGGCGCGCTCCTCCGGGGTGTCACCCACTTTGGCCATGTCGAGACAGAAGGCGACGAACAGATTCATGGCCCGGATGCCTTCCACGTACGCCTTCATCCACAGGAGGTCCCGGCGGACGTCGGGGTGCATGATGATGGGCACCGCCTTGGCGTCGGGATTCTTCATCTCCCAGACCGGGGTGCTCTGGATCCGCTCCTTGGCGTACTGGATCGCGTGTTCCAGGGCCGCCGAGGCATGGCCCAGCGACTGCATGCCCACTTCCAGACGGGCCTCGTTCATCATGTGGAACATGATCCGCATCCCTTCCCGCTCCTTGCCCAGCAGCTCGCCGATGCACTTGCCCTCGTCGCCGAAGTTCAGGGTGCAGGTCGCGGAACCTTTGATCCCCATCTTGTGCTCCACGTTGCCGGTCTTGACGTCGTTGGGCTCGCCGATGGTGCCGTCGTCGTTGACCCGGTACTTGGGGACGATGAAGATGGAGATGCCGCCGGTGCCGGGAGGATCGCCTTCGATGCGCGCCAAAACCGGATGGATGATGTTCGGGGTCATGTCCTGATCCCCCGAGGAGATGAAGCACTTCGTCCCGGTGATGAGGAACTTGCCGTCGGGGAGGCGCTTCGCCGTGGTCTTCAGGGCGCCCACGTCGCTACCCGCGCCGGGCTCGGTGAGACACATCGTCCCCGCCCATTCCCCGGAGTACATCTTGTACATATACTTGTTCTTCAACTCTTCCGTGCCGAAACGCTCGATCAGACCGCCGGCACCCAGGGTCAGGCCGGGATACATGAGAAAGGCGAAATTGGCCGCCGAAAACAATTCATTGCAGGCGCTGACCACGGAAATCGGGGCCCCCTGACCGCCGACTTCGGGTGATTTAATGGGTGCCAACCATCCGCCTTCACAGAACTTCTTGAAGGCGTCATGGAAACATTTGGGAACGTGCACCTGACCGTTCTTGTCCAGGTGACAGCCCTCTTTGTCGCCTTCCGCGTAAGTGGGAACGATGACGTTGACCGCCATCTTCTCCGCCTCGTTCCGCATCATTTCCACTACATCCTGCGAGTAATCGGCAAATTGTTCTTTCTCGAACAGCTTCTGAATACCGATCTGCTCGTAGAGGACAAACTGCTGATCCCTCATGTTCACCAATCCGTTACTCATAGCAACCTCCTTAGTACTTTTCTTTCCGCCTTTTCCGATCAGATAAATTCCGTTCCGCTGTGGAAAGCACTTCAGAAAAGGCCTGGGGGAAAGGCGTGCTTCCCATGCGTTTTGTCCTATTGTTGTTTTCGTACTCAGCAGCGGGCATCTTTACAATCCGCCATTTCCTGACGGTGTGCGCATCCCCCGGAGAAAGGTGTTGACACCCGTCTTGATGGTGGCACGGATGCGCGCCTCCCGTTTTTCTTCGGACCCCGTGAACAAGTGCAAAGAAATGGTGCCGTTCATGAGCCCCCAGATGGCGTTCCGCTTCTGGCGCAAATCGATGTAGGGAGGGAATTCACCCGTGGCGATCCCCTTCCGGAAGATATCTTCGATAATGTCCACCGTTTTATTGGTAGCCGAAACGATCTGACGGTCTATCTCCTCCGGCAGGTTCATGTGCTCGATGTTGAGCATATAATTCATCATGATGCGGAACAGCTCCCGGTCGTTGATAAAAAAACTTGCGTAGTTGTTGGCGAGGGAGATCAGGGTTTCCGATGCACTTAGGCCCTCATCCATTAAGCCGGCAATTGTCTTGTGGAATTTTTCGATGTCGCTCAACAGGATGTGAGTGTAGATTTCCTCTTTGCTCTTGAAATAAAGATAAACGGAACCTTTGCTCAATTCCGCTTTTTTGGCTATGCTTTCTACAGTTACGTACTTGAAGCCTTTATCGAAGAAAAGTTTGCGGGCGGACTTCAGGATGGCATTTTTTCGGTTCTCTTTTTCTCTTTTTCTACGTTCTTCAAGTCCCACAGGAACCGACCTCAGCAATCTGACTTTCAACCAGTTGTTGAACTATGGTCAATTACTGACCATCAGTCAGAAACTGCTTACAGGACTTGTTTTCATCTGTCAAGAAATTTTTTTATCCGGTGGTCATGTTTTTTTAATCAGTCTCCAGAGAGACGCCGAGTCCTGGTTGGCATGCGGAGACATTTGGATACCATGCGGAAAGGCACCCCTTGCCACTTCCGGCCAATCCCTCTGTCCTCCATAAAGGCATGGGGGGTTGAATATCGGTACCGAATCGGCAAGGGGCCATGGGCAGGGCGTGGACCGTTGCCCCCAGGGATGAATTTTGCGAATTCATCATGGATAGGTCAGGGGAAGAGCGCCGTTTTCAGCAGGCCCATCTTGGCCATTCGGAAGAGCAGAGCCGTCTGAAGGCAGCCTAAACCATATCGGATACTCCTCCGGAGGTTTATCGAGGAAGCCTCCTCGAAATACTTCGTCGGGCAGCTCACCTCGGCGATGGTGTAACCAAGCCAGATGATCTGAGCCAGCATCTGGTTGTCGAAGACAAAGTCGTCAGAATTTTGCTCCAAGGGCAGCCGGGTGAGAAGTTCCCGGGAAAAAGCGCGGTAACCCGTGTGATACTCCGAAAGCTTCGCCCCCATGATGATGTTTTCCGCCAGGGTCAGAAAGCGGTTTGCTGCATATTTCCATACCGGCATCCCCCCCCTCAGGGCGTATCCACCCAGGATCCGGGAACCCAGGACACAGTGGTAGAGACCGTTGGCGATCATCGTCGCCATGGCCGGAATCAGCTTGGGTGTATACTGATAATCGGGATGAACCATGATGACAATATCGGCTCCGGCCTCCAGGGCAAGTCGGTAACATGTCTTTTGATTCGCCCCATAACCGCGATTCCGTTCATGAACGTGCACTTCCGTCTGCGGCAGAGAGGCGGCAACGGCAACCGTATCGTCACCACTGGCATCGTCAACCAGGATGACCAGATCGACGATTCCCTGTGCCATGACCTCTTCGTATGTCCTTCTGAGGGTCCGGGCCGCATTGTAGGCGGGCATAACGACCACAATTTTTTGATCTATGTTCCCTTTTATCATTGCAATCCGGGACTATTATCTATATTGTCGGATTTATCAAGCCCAAATGACGAAGCCCGCAACCAAAAATACTACCGCCAGGAAAGGAAATCCACTGATGAAAATCGACCTCACCAAAGAAGAATACCGCAATTTGATCGATATGCTCTATATCGCCAATTGGGTAATGAACGCCTTTAAATCGGAAACCGAACCGGAAATGGATAAATATCAGCAACTCCAACAGAAGATTTACGCCCGCGCCCAGGAAGCGGGCATGGCCAATCTCATCGAGTTCAAAGAAGAACTTCAGACTTACTATGAAACGGAGGAATTCGAGGAAGAGTCGTCATGTCACGAGATCATCGATGAATATGACAACAATCAATTCTGGGACCGTCTGGTCGAAGAACTGACCGTCCGGGACCTCCATGCCGAGTTGGATGCAAGAAAGATCAAGGAGAAGGACGCCGATTCCTATTTTGAACGCTTTTCCGCCATCCAGAAGAAATACACGAAGGAGTTCGAGAAGAACGGCCTGAACAACCTGATGCTCAAGATCCGCAAGACCGCCAAGTCCTATTGAGATCCAGGGCGGCATTAATTTTCTGAAAGATTAGTTATGACGCCATCTTGGCGGAGGAAACCGGGATGGACATCTCCTCTTCCTGCCTCCCCAAAGGAGAGGCAGTTAAAGGGATATAAGAACATGCTGCCGCCGGAAAGTATCCTGTTCCGGGGACTGTTCGGGAAAGTGGTTGCGGAAGAGTCGGAATGACGTGCCGCCGCCGCGAATTATCTGCCCAGTTGCTTTAACATGGCCTGTCCCTGCGCAGACATGAAGCTCCGCCGCTGGGCCGAACGCCGGGACGGATGGTGACGGCTTCCGGACCGGTCGCCTTCACGACTGCCCGCATATCCGTCGTTACCGCCGCCAGCGCTGTTGCTGCCATTGCTTCGATTGCTTCTTTTATCGTCTTCATTTCTCAAAGGTACCGGGACGTTGTAGTTGAAATCCGCCAAGGTCCGTTTTTCGACCGTTTCCCCCAAGGCCTTCTCGATGCTCCAGACGAAACCCCTTTCTTCCCTGGTGACGAAACTGAAGGCATCGCCCGTCCGGGCGGCCCGGCCGGTGCGGCCGATGCGGTGCGTATAGGCATCGACCGTGTCAGGCATGTCGTAGTTGATCACATGGGAGATGTTGGCGATGTCGATACCCCGGGCGGCGATATCGGTGGCTACCAGGATCTGGTATTTACCATTGCGGTAGCCGCTGAGTACGGCCTGGCGCTTGGTCTGCGGCAGATCCCCCTGCAAAGAAGCCGCTATAAAACCGGCCCTGGCGATCTGGGTGGCCAGTCGGGTGGCGCGATGCTTGGTCCTGGTGAAGACGAGGACGGATTTGGTATCCGTTCTTTCGAGAAGGCGCATGAGCAGTGCCGTTTTAAGATGCTGCTCCACAGGATAGATCGCGTGGGCGACGGTGGAGACGGGCGTACTGTCACCGACCTGAATATTAACGGGATCTTGCAGGATCTCCTGGACCAGCCTCCGGATGTCGTCGGGCATGGTGGCGGAAAAAAGCAGGGTTTGACGCCGGCGAGGAAGTCTGCCGACAATCCTTCTGATATCGGGTAGAAATCCCATGTCGAACATACGGTCTGCCTCGTCGATGACCAGCACTTCAACCTTAGAGACATCGATCTCCCCGTGATTCATGAGGTCGAGGAGGCGTCCCGGACAGGCTACGACAATCTCGGCACCTTGACCCAACTGTCTTATCTGCGGGCCCTTGTTGACGCCGCCGTAAACGACGGCACTCTTGACCCCGGTCCGGCAACCCAGCTGAGAGATCGTTTCCTGGGTCTGATCCGCCAGCTCACGGGTCGGGGCTATGATCAGGGCCCGGGTATGACGGCGCGGCCCGTCCAGGAGACGCTGCAGGATGGGCAGGACAAAGGCCGCCGTTTTCCCCGTTCCCGTATGGGCAAGACCGATCATATCCCGGCCCTGGATAATGGACGGGATACACCGGGCCTGGATCGGTGTGGGTTCGGAATAGGCAGCCGCCGCAATTCCCGCCTCTATTTTGTGATGAAGGTGAAAAGATTTAAAATTCCTTGACGTATCACTTGTCGTTGCTGTCGCTGTTTCCATTTATTTTTCCTTATGAGTATTGTTGACCGCCCGGAGGCGATATTTACCGGCTGTTTCTTATATTTTCCCCCGCCTTGACGGCGGGTAAAAAAAACCCCAGCAGCCTGTTGAACAGGCTCTGGGGATAATTCGGACCAAAACCGGCACTAAAACTGCGCAATCCCTATACCCTCTTTGCCTCCATGTCAAGGAGAATATGCGTTAACGACACAAATTGCCATACCGGTGAGGCACCTACGAACAATTACCCCCCCCATGACGGCACGCCGTCATGGGGTTTCATATAAATTTTCATGCCGGGGCGGCACCCGCGAACAACGAAAATCTCACTATCGAACAGCCTAGTTTATGTCGGACAAACCATTCAAGTATTTGTATTTATTAGCCTCTTGGTTAATTTTCACTAACGGCTTTCTATTTGGGCGATTGTCGGCATGAAAATTCTATAATCTTCAGATTCGCAAGCGCCTCTTTATAATCCGGGCGGATGCGGAGCGCCTCTCTGAAGTGTAACGCCGCCCGGACGGGATCGCCCGTCTCGGCATAGGCAATGGCGATGTTGTTATGGACCTCGGCAAATGCCGGTTGCCGGGCCAGGACCCGCCGGTAATATGTCAGGGCCTCGGCATAACGCCCCTGCCCCGCCAGGGCGGCGCCCAAATTGAAGAGGGCCTCAGTATAATCGGGGCGTAACCGCAGGGCCGTCTCGAACTGTGGCGCCGCCTCCCCATGGCGACCCTGCCGGGAAAGGGCCGCCCCAAGATTGTTATAGGCCA
The DNA here is from genome assembly GCA_035448805.1 of Syntrophales bacterium. Taxonomy (GTDB): domain Bacteria; phylum Desulfobacterota; class Syntrophia; order Syntrophales; family UBA8958; genus UBA8958. The sequence goes on along the minus strand of DAOTJR010000020.1, from coordinate 4,562 downwards.
GCCAGTTATTATCCGTCACAGCCACGGACCGGCGGAAGAGGGTCTCGGCATCTTGCCAATAGCCTGCCTGTTTGATGGAAGTCAGGGCCAAGACAACGATTATCGCCACTCCCGCGGTGGTCACAACTGCCGGTGAAACCGCCGGGTCATCCTTTTTTACCGAAGCGGCGACGCACTGACCGATCCCCATGGTTTCCCAGGCAGCCAGGGGAGCGGCCGTCGGGCGGTCACCGTTTTGACAAGCGACTGCTTGAAGGCCGGGGTCATTTGCGGGTTCGGCTTCCGGAGGTGAATAAGTTTCGGCTGCGCTACCACCGGGACCGGTCACCGCAAAGAAAGCATCGGTGTCCTGGCGGCCGACAAGAGTACCTTTGTTCCCTTCTTCTCCGCCGGTGCTACAGAGGGCTGCGATTTCGCCTGGTTGCGGTCCCGGCAACTCCGCCTGTTTTGCCGCCGTGAAATGCGCTTTTCCCTGCTTGGCCGCCCATTCCCCCACCCCCCAAACTACAGCGATAAAAACACCTGTCAGGGGGATATAAGAGTAGCGGTCCGCAAAGGCATGGCTGCCGATCTGAATCAGGCCGCTTACCGGCAGGAGACTGACGAGATACCACAACCAGCCCACCAACAGATAAGGCGCGGTCTTGAACCTCCACACGGCAAGGAAGCTCACCGCCCCCAATACCGCCAGGGACAGGACGACGATCTCTGACGGCCAGGTCCCCGGATGGGGGTAGTGAACGGCCAGACCGGCCGGCCACACTGCTTTATAAAGATAGAATCCGTAAGCGACCACGGCATTGGCGAGCCGGGAGGAAAGCGGGAATTCCGTAAAGGTTTTCAACGCCCCGACCTGGTGCTCCGCCGCCACCGTCACCATCCCCACCACGACACCGAGGAGGAGCATAGGAATTTTCTCGCCCGCCACCAGCCGCCGGTTTCGGCGCCAGTTTTCCGCCGTCAGCCGCCGGCCGGGCCAGACATCCAGCAACAACAGGATCATCGGCAGCGTCACCACCATGGGCTTCGCCGCCAGCCCCAGAATAAAAGACAACAGTACCGGGAGATAGCGCCCCCACCCCGGCCGTTCCACATACCGGGCATAAAGGAGGAGCGTCAACATCCAGAAAAAGCCGCTCAAAACGTCCTTGCGCTCGGCGATCCAGGCCACGGATTCCACATGGAGGGGATGGAGGGCAAAGAGGGCCGCGACGAACCCACTGGGGACAACCTCCCCGGTAAGACGGCGCAGGCCGGCGAAGAGCAACAGCGTCGCCCCGAGGTGGAGCAGGACATTGGTGAGATGATAGCCGCCGGGATTGAGTCCCCAAAGCTCAAAGTCGATCATCAGGGAGATCCAGGTCAGGGGGTGCCAGAAGCCGGCATCGGTGGCCGTCAGGGCCCACCACAGCGAATCCGGTGTCAGTCCGGACAATACCTGCGCTTTTTCGATTACATAGACATGATCGTCGAAGAAGACGAAATCACAGGCGGCCAGACGGCCAAACACCGCCAGGACAGCCAGGGCCAGTCCCAGGAAGATCAGACGTAGCCGGGTCTCAGGCGTGATCACAACTTCGTGAGTTCGAAAAACGCTAAAAATAAAGACCTGACCCCCATAATTACATTAGAGCCATTCGATAGAAACGAGGTGCTCGACGCTCTTGAATTCGCGATCTCCGGTCAGAATTGTCGCGCCTTCCCGACGGGCCGTCTCTACGGCAAAACAGTCAGCGTAGGAAAGCGGATATTCGGCCTTCAGGCGGGCAGCCGCGATGACTTGGTCAAAATCATTGGGCACACAGTAAATGGGAAGCCCTGGCAAGATGATCTCAAGGAAATATTTGGCTTTTTCGGGACTCCTTTTACGAGAGAGGATATAGTATGTCTCGCCGACATTGATCTCGTTCATCAACATGTCGCAGGCGGTCTCCTGCGCCTCAGCAAGAAGCTCGCGGACCCGGTCGCAACCCGCCTCGCCGTTGAGAAAGGCCAGCAAAGCAAAGCTATCAAGCGCTCTTTTCATCTTCATCCCGCCGGTCCTTTCGTCGCTGGTCGAGAAGCGCCTCCGTCAGGGACGGCCCTTCCCGGAAAATACCGCAGAAATGCCCGACCGGGTCGTCCGGCAGCGGTGTCATGACGGCAGAATCTCCCTCCACCTTGATCGTCAGCTTCCTGCCGGGCTTGATATTCAGGTGGTTCCGGATCTGCCGGGGGATGACAATCTGCCCCCGCCCTGAAACGGTAATGATGGATCTCTGCATGGGGCCTCCTTTTTCCGCAAGCAGTAAATTATTCAGCTATGGAAAGAATTTTCATACAAATTTATCTTTATCATACATCGTCGGTATTGACAACCGTCGCCACGGGGCCTGTATTGTAAGGCCAGAATAATCTATTCCTGAAAGTATTTCAAGTCGTTATCTACGAAATACAGCTTTTCCCCTTGCATTATCCCAACGTGTCCGGCTATAAAATCACCCGACGCTTGTTGCAGTCAGAAGGGGGAACAGAGGGGGCATGATCAACACCGACGGGCAGCCCGGACAGGAAGTCACGGACAGATTCCCGGAACTGTCCCTGCATAACGCAGCCCCCGCCGTCCTTCCCTCCTTCTCCTGGCCCTGGGCCCTGGCCGTGATGTTCGTCCTCACCATGCTTATGTTCGGCGATGTCCTCCTCTCCGGAGGCGCCACGATCCTCTCTTCCGCCCACACCGACATCGCCACTCAATTTCTCTACTGGCGCGACTTCGGCTTCCGGGAGCTACGCCAGGGCAACCTTGCCCTCTGGAATCCCCACCTCTTTTCCGGGGCGCCGTTTTTCGGCGGCTTTCAGTCCGCGCTGCTCTACCCCCTGAATTTCCCCTACCTGCTGCTCCCTGTCGGCGCCGCCATCAACATCGGCATCGCCCTTCATGTCCTGCTGCTGGGTTTTTTCATGTATCTCTGGGCAAGCCGGCGGGGTCTCCACCCTCTGGCGGCGCTGCTCACGGGAATGATTGCCATGTTCTGCGGCCCTCATTTCCTCCATATTTTCGCCGGGCACCTCCCCAACCTCTGTACCATGACCTGGGTTCCCTTGATCTTCCTGGCGGTGGACGGTCTGCTGGAAAGGCCGACCCTCGGTTGGGGCCTTTTGGGGAGCTTTGCAGTCTCCATGCAGGTTCTTGCCGGCCATCCCCAATATGTCTATTATACCGGTCTGTGCGTCCTGATCTATGCAACCCTTTCCATCCTGGGCACGTCCTGCCCCGGTGACGCACCCTACGCGGGCGGCGGCCGATGCGATGCCACCACACCAGAAAGAATTGGTCGCAACAGTAAAGCCCGGCAGATTAAAGAATTATTCTTCTCCATTGCGGATAGAAAATGGTCCATGCTTGCCGTGCTGGCCATCTTTGCCGCCGGGGCCGCCCTGAGCGCCGTCCAGATTCTTACCGGTTTGGATGCCGCCCGGGAGAGCGTCCGCGCCGGCGGCGTCCCCTTCTCCTTCGCCGCCATGTTTTCCTTCCCCCCGGAGAACTTCCTCACCCTGATCGCCCCCTACTTCTTCGGCGATTTGATCAACAACCCCTACTGGGGCCGGGCCTACCTCTGGGAAATGAACCTCTTCATCGGCATCAACGGTCTGCTCCTTGCCGGTTACGGCTTTCTTAAAGGTGGGCGCACCGCCCGGACCCTGGCTGCCGTGCTCTTTGTGATCTTTGTCCTCGCCCTGGGCTCCCACACCCCCCTCTTTCATATTCTTTTCGATTATCTTCCCGGCTTCGACAAATTCCGGGGAACCGCGAAATTTACCTTTTTCGCCACCCTCTTGATGATTATTCTGGCGGGAACGGGCCTCGACAAGCTGATGAGCGCCGCCCGGAAAGGGACGCCTGCCGCCGCGACGCCGCCGGCGCCACCAGCAGTTACCGCTAACACCTTGGATACACCGACGGACACCACAACAGAACCGTTAACACATGCAGCGACAGAGCCTCAGGCAGCGGCATCAACAAGGCCGCCGACCGGCACCGGCATGAAGAAACCTCTTCCAAAGAACATGATAGAACTGCCTCTGACATCGCGGGGTTTCTTCTTTATTCTGTCCGCCGCCCTCTTGACCGCCGCCTTTGCCCTCTGGCTGAACCTGGTCGCCACGGAAGCACTGCCCCCGGAGATATGGCGGAATTTCCTCGCCCTGATCGCCCGCTCCCGGGAATCCTATCTGGACACCCGCCTCTTCGCCCACCGGGAATTCATTCTCCATACCGCCTTTTTCGCTTCCCAATGGCTCCTGGTCGCCGCCCTCACCCTGGCCGTCACGGCCTGGCTCTGGCGCCTCACCCGTAAACACCCGCAAGCCGCCGTTTTTGGCATTGTCCTACTCGCGGTGCTGGAGGTTTTCCTTTTCGCCCGGATGACCCGGGAAACCTTCAACCCCGCTGACCGAAAAATCCCCGGCCTGGAGGCGTTTGCCCGTTCCGTCAAGCAGGAGGAACGTATCCTCAATCTCTGGCAGCCCAACAGCGCGCTGTCCCTCGGCACCCACGACATCTGGGGTTACGATCCCGGCGT
>DAOTJR010000019.1:51799-54822 GCA_035448805.1 Syntrophales bacterium | reverse complement strand
CTCATAACCCAAAGGTCGGTGGTTCGAATCCACCCCCCGCTACCAAGAAAATCAGGGGCTTAGGCCCCTTTTTTATTTCCTGCTGAGGGCCTTGCAGTAATATTGCAGTAATTTTCCGTCGGGACATCAGTGATGTAGTCCATAAAATTGAACATGTAACATGAACCATATCAAACTGTTACAAGCTCGTTTCCGGAAGCCGGAACATTATGGAGGATAAAGGGGAGTTCCCGGCAGGAAACAGCAAGACATCCAATGCCCAATGATAAACACAAGGGTTTCGGCATAGACGCCGGCCTCATATTTTGGGCGGGATCTGAGGAAGCGATGAGCTTTTTCATTGACATCCCCTGATGCTCTTTTTATACTTCGCCACAAACGCCGGGAAGGAGAAAGGTTTATGGCTATCGCCGGGAAGATTCAAGGCTTCATAACGCAGTCGTCATGGATCAGAAAGATGTTCGAGGAGGGGATACAGCTCAAGCAGGAATTCGGGGCCGGGAATGTATATGATTTCAGCCTCGGCAACCCCAATGTGGAGCCTCCGGAAAAGCTGCGGCAGGTCCTCCGGGATGTGGCCGGGGAAGATATCCCGGGAAAGCACGCCTATATGCCCAACGCCGGCTATCCGGAGACGCGCCGGGTGGTTGCGGATTATCTTTCCCGGGAACATGACCTTAAAATCACCGGGGATCAGGTTGTAATGACCGTCGGCGCCGGTGGGGCCCTCAATGTCATCATGAAAACCATCCTCGATCCGGGTGACGAGGTTGTGATCCCGACCCCCTATTTCGTAGAGTATCGTTTCTATGTGGATAACGGTGGCGGCGTGACCGTCCCGGTTCCTACCCGCGGCGATTTTTCCTTGGATTTGCGGGCTATCGAAGCCGGCATCAATGCAAGAACCAAAGCGGTATTGATCAATTCCCCGAACAACCCTACCGGCCGGGTGTATGATGACGCCTCACTCCGGGGATTGGCCGAAATTCTGATAAGCAAATCCCGACAATCAGGAAGAGTCATTTATCTCATCTCCGATGAGCCGTACCGGGACATCGTTTATGACGGCATCCAGGTGCCAAGTGTCTTGAAATCTTACCATAACAGCATCGTTGCCTATTCCTATTCGAAGAGTCTCTCCCTCTCCGGAGAGCGTATCGGCTACCTTGCCGTCCACCCGGAATGCGATGCGGCGGCAGACCTTATGGCCGGCTTGGTGCTGTGCAACCGCATGTTGGGGTTCGTCAACGCGCCGGCCCTGATGCAGCGGGTGATCGCTCGCGTCCAGGGGTTGAATGTGGATGCGGGGATCTACAGGCGCAAGCGTGATCTTCTCTGCGACGGACTCGCCTCTGTCGGTTACGAAGTCAGAAAGCCGGAAGGGGCCTTCTATCTGTTCCAGAAAGCGCCGATCGCCGATGATGTCGCCTTTGTCCGGGCCTTGCAGGAAGAGCGGATCCTTACCGTCCCCGGGAGCGGTTTCGGTGGACCGGGATACATCCGCATTGCCTATTGTGTCGATGACGCGACCATTACGAACGCCATTGGCGGGTTCGGCAGGGTTTTAAACAAATTCCGATAACCTGTCATGATCACCCGACACCCACGTACCTGGCTTCACTTAATGTGAAGATCGATCGGGAACATTTTCATGTCAGACCTCTTATCGCATGCGGGCACAACGAAAGGTGAAAACAATCGGAATTTTGCCGATATCGCCATGCATATCATCACGCCGGGAAGCACAAGCGAAAGATAAAAAATCTCCATGGCGAACCGCCTGCGCTATATAAAATGCTTCTTTAAGTATTCGATATTATTGGCTATGGGATGTATTTCCCGACAAATTTTCATGCCGGCGGGACACCCGCAGACAATGAAAATGCCCCGAAGGAAACCCATGGGTGCATTTTCGAGTGAAACCCGCATGACGGCACGCCGTCACAAAGCAGGATGAAAATGGCGGGACGCGCTCCGCCGCGCCCGCAGTGGCCCCGCTAATGATAAACCGTTGTAGATCAAGAACATAGGCGCGCATTTACGAGGGAAAGATAAAAAGGAGGGGAAATGAGCAAAGAAATCAAGGCACAGGATTTAAACCCGGAAAAGTTTATTGATGAAAAGGTGAAAGAGATCCGGAGCATCGTCGGCAGGGGCCTTGCCATCAACGCCCTTTCCGGCGGCGTTGATTCTTCGGTTGTCACCGCTCTGGGGCATCGCGCCCTGGGTGACCGTCTGCGGTCCTATTTCATCGACACCGGTCTCATGCGACAAAACGAAGGCAAACAGGTGGCCGCCCTTTTTGCATCCCAGGGAATCAAGGTGGAGATCGTTGCGGCGGGAAAGGATTTCTTCCGGGCCCTCAAGGGCGTCACCGATCCGGAGCTGAAACGGGAGGCCATCACCCAGACATTCTACCGGGAGGTATTCAAGAAACTCATTGCGGCCAGCGGCGCCAAGTGCCTCTTTCACGGCACGATCCTCACGGACATAGACGAGACGGTGGCGGGTATCAAGCGGCAGCACAACATCTTTGCTCAGATCGGCATCGATCCCCAGAAGGAATTCGGTTACAAGATCATCGAGCCCCTGGTGGAATTGAGAAAGGACGGCGTCCGGAAGGTGGGACAGGCCCTGGGTCTTCCGGCGGCCCTCTTCAACCGCATCCCCTTTCCCGGTCCGGCCCTGGCGGCAAGGGTGCTGGGCGAGGTGACGCCGGAGCGGGTCCGCATCGTCCGGAAGGCCACGGCTATCGTGGAAAAGATCCTGGCAAAGACGGGGAGTTTTCAGTACCTGGCGATCCTCCATGAAGACCGGGTGACGGGGATGAAAGACGGTAAGCGGGTATTTGGGATGCAAATTGAAGTCCGGTGCTGGGAGAGCCTGGATGCCCGGGTGGCGACGCCGACGCGCCTGTCCTGGGAAACAATGGATAACATCGCCGGGCAGATCGTGGCCAAAATTCCCGAAGTCGTCAGTGTGACCTACAATATTACGGCCAAACCGCCGTCCACCATTGAGGC
>DAOTJR010000019.1:0-51699 GCA_035448805.1 Syntrophales bacterium | reverse complement strand
GAAGAAAGGCAGCGCGGCCCTGGCGATGTGGAAAACATCGTCGTTGTTCAATCCGCTGATTACGAAGAGATTGAAGCCCACCGGGGGAGTGATCTGGGCGAGTTCGATCATGAGGACCAGATAGATGCCGAACCAGACGGTGTTGAAGTTGGCCGCTTCGATGAGAGGCAAAACGAGAGGGGCCGTCATGACGATCATGGAGAAACCGTCGATAAGACACCCGAGGATCAAATATAGGACCGTCAGGATGATAATCAGGGTGTAGGGGGAAAGTCCCATCTCCGTGACAAAAGAGGTCAGGGCCCGGGTAATGCCCAGAAACCCGAAGACATTGGAAAGATAGGCGGCCCCCATGACGATGAGCATGATCATACAGCTTGTTTTCACGGAGTTTATCAGACTCAACTTGAACACCGTCCAGGTGAGACTCTTGGTCAGGGCGGCGAAGAAGAGGGCGCCCACGACGCCGATGGCCCCCGCCTCGGTGGGGGTAGCCCAGCCGAGATAGATGCTGCCGAGGACGGCAAAGATCAGGATGATCACCGGGGCGATGGCCGGTATGGCTGCACGGCGGTCCTGCCAGGTGTGGTGTTCGCTGCCCCGGGGGGCGAGGGCCGGGTTGATGAGGCAGCGCACCAAGATATAGGTGGAGAAGAGCAGGGCGATCATCACTCCGGGAATGAAACCGGCAATGAAGAGCTTGCCGATGCTGACATCACCGATAATTCCATAGACAAGCATCACCATACTGGGAGGGATCATGAATCCCAGTGTCCCGGCGCCGGCCAGGGAGCCGATGGCGAGGTCGTAATCATATCCCCGTTGCTTCAGCTCCGGAACGGTGATCTTGCCCACCGTCGCCGTCGTAGCGGCGGAAGAGCCACTGACGGCGGCAAAGAAGGTGCAGGCCATGACGTTCACATGGATCAGCCGGCCGGGGATGCTGTCCATCCAGGGCGACAGACCCTTGAAGAGGTTTTCCGAGATTTTGCTTCTGAAGAGTATCTCCCCCATCCAGATGAAAAAGGGCAGGGCCATCATAGTCGAGCTGCTCGTGTTGTTCCAGGCGATATTGGATAGGATCGATCCGAAGGAAACGTCGCTGAAAAAGAAAAAACCGCCCATCCCGACGATGAACAGGGAGATGCCGATCCAGATCGATCCCCCCATAAAGACGATAAGAAGTCCCAGAATGGTCGCCGAAACCGGTCCTAAATCCATGACCACCCCACCTTATCTGTATTCGCTGCTGTTTCCACGGCGACGATGGCCGTCCGAAACGGGTTTCCCATGTGTGGCGTCCGCGTCTTCATCTTCCCAGGTCGTCACTTTCTTCACGGATTCTCAAACCTTCCGTATCATTCTTGAGTACGGCTGCCCCCTTGAGAAACTCGGCAAGAAACTGAAGGGTCATGAGAGCGGCTCCAAGAGGCATGAAGAACTGGGGGATGGCCAGATAGGTCGCCGAAACATGCATGGATCTCGAGCCGTTGACGTACGAATCCCAAAAGAATTCGAAGGTGTACCAGGTCAAGGCGATACAGAAAAAAAAGCCGACAACGAAACAGCACATATCGAAAATGATCCGGCTACGTCCCTTGATGAAGTGGGGCAGCATCATCATCCGGATGTGACCCCGTTCCCGGAGGGTATAGGCGAGCCCGCAGAAGGTGAGCATGGTCATGAGGTAGCCGGAATACTCGTCGCTGATATAGATGGTCTTAGAGAATCCGGTTCGCCAGACGATTTCGGCGATTACGAGGAGCAGGGCTGTAATCATCATGATTCCGGCCAGCCAACCGCTGGCGCCCGAGAGCCCGTCGATGATCTTGATCAATCTTTTCATAACGGTCAAATAAAAAGGACCCCGCAGACCTCACTCCGGGGTCCCTGAAAACGATCTGAAGAAGGAATCAAACGTTCCTGTTCAACATAAGATCTCAGCGTTTAACCTTTTTCCTGAATTCCGCATAAATCTTCTGGGCTTCCGGCGGGGCCGTCTTGAACCACTCGGCGCGGATGTTTTCGGTGATCTTTTCCAGATCGGCGACGAGCTTCTTCGAGGGGGCGACCACCTTGATGCCGTTTTTCTTGCTGATGGCGACCGAGTTGCCGTCCCATTTCTTCACTCCCGCCCACATGCTTTTTTCCATTTCCTTGCCGGCGTTGACAAGGGCATCCTGCTGGGCTTTGGGCAGTTTGTCGAAGGCCTTCTTGTTCACGGTGACCATGTTGGTGGCGATAGTGATGTTCAGGGGTTCGAAGTATTTCAGAACCTCCCAGAATTTAGCGTCCACCGCGGTGGGGGAGGAGGTCATGACGGAGTCGATGACGCCGGTCTGGAGAGAGGTGTAAACCTCGCTGAAGGGCAGGGCCAGCGGGGTAGCGCCGACGGCTTCCATGACCAGGGCGCCGTTCTTGTCATAGGTACGGGTCTTGAGCCCCTTCAAATCGGCCAGGGTCTTGACCTCTTTCTTGGTCCACAGACCGGCTCCGGGCCAGGGGGCGGTGTAGAGGATCTTCTGACCCCATTTTTCGGCGGATTTATCGAAGTACGGACGGGCGATATCGATCAGGATGTGAAGTTCTTCGAAATTACGGACCAAGAAGGGTAAGGTCACGATTTGCAGGATCTTTTCATCGCCCGCTACCCCGCTGATCAGCATGTCGGAGACCGGCACGAGACCGTCCCGCACCACCTTGAGAAGTTCCGGACCCTTGTAGCCCAGGGCTCCGCCGGAATGGACTACCAGTTCCAGTTCGCCGTTGGTAGCCTTCTTCACCTTAGCGGCGAATTCTTCCAGACCGATACTGTGATTGTTTTTGGGGGGCCATACGGAATTGGCGTTCCAGGTTGTCTTGGCCAGGGCGGGTGTCACGATAAAAAACATGAAAAAGGTTGTTACCAGCATGACGGACAGCAGTTTCTTCATAGTTATCCTCCCTTTCTTGGTGTTTATAATTCTTGACACAATAAAAACCCAAACAGACCGGGGAACTATACGAAGATCAAAACGGTAAGTCAAGGTAAAAAAGCCCGTCCGGTGCGACCGGGGGTGGTTCGTTCCGGCCGCAGGGCGGTTCTGTCCTCTTCAGTCGTAACGGATGAAGAAGTCCGTAAATGCTCCCTGATATGTTTCTTCGGTGACGGTGACTTTTTCCACCCCGGCCAGGGGTGGGCCGAGGGCGCACCGCCGGATCATGATTTCCACCTGCTGCCCTTTCCCCTCGAAGACGGCGGTAACACTCCCGTCGGGGAGATTCTTCACCCACCCTGTCAGGGTAAGCGAGCGCGCCGTCTGTTGTGTCCAGGCGCGGAAAGCCACCCCTTGAACACGTCCTGTGATATTTACGCGGACACGTCTCATCGGCAAAGGGCGGGGAAGTCGTCCATCGTTTTCTTTTGTTCCCGCCATTGGTCCGCCGCCTCTTCCAGGGAAATGAATTCAAAACCAACCAGATCCCCGGGTCGCAGATGGGCGAGGCGATCCCGGTCGGCTCTGGCGACCATTGCCGCCCGGGCATAACCGCCGATGGTTCTCTCATGAAGCATGACAATGGGCAGCCCGTCTCCGGGAACCTGTACCGTTCCCGGGAGAATTCCCTCCGAGATGATGCTCCGGGGTGCCTCGTCCCGGAAGTGCAGGGGGGGTCCCTCCAGACGGATACCGGTCCGATTGAGCTTGGTGGACACCGTGAAAAATTCCGCGCCGCCCTTTCCCCAGAAGGCCGAGAGGGAAGACGGAGTAAAAAAATCGCTTTCCGGCCCGGATATGACCCGCAGGCGGTGGGGGGAGCTCATGGCGGGAATCATGTCTTCGGGGAAGTAGCGGGTTGCAGCTTTACCGGCGGGCGTCAGGGTCAGGATGTCACCGCCGACAAGCGGACGACCTTGCCAGCCGCCGAAACGGCATTCCAGATTTGTTGCATAACTGCCCATGACCTTGTCGATCCCGATGCCGCCGCCAAAGCCGATGTAGTAACGAAAACCTTCCCTGACCTCCCGGATGCGCAGGACGCTGCCGCTGCCGGCATGGAAGGAAGCCCACGGACGCAGGGGCTTGTCGTCGAGAAAGGCCAGGACCCGGGCGCCGGTTATGGCGCAGACGGTGTCATCATGAAACTGGAGGGCGAATCTCGGTCCGGTGACTTCCAGTACCGCTGTGTCCGGAGAATCGAGGAGGGCGTAGAGGGCCCGGCAGGCGAATTCATCCAGGACGGCGGAAGTCGGCACCCCCACGTCACTGTAGCCGTTACGCCCCAGATCGACGATCAGGGTCATGAGGCCGGGATTGCGGATGGTGACGGCATGATTCACGGTTCAGGAGACCTCGTAAAAACGCACCTTGTCGCCGATCTCCATGAGACTGTATGGAGACTGCGTGGTATCGAAAAGCCGCACGGAGGTGCGGCCGATGATCCGCCAGCCCGCCGGTGATTCAAAAGGGTAGATTCCCGTCTGCCGCTGGGCGATACCTACGGAACCGGCGGGGATTCTGGTCCTTGGGGTCTCCAGACGGGGGGTGTCCAGGGCCTCGTCCAGGTTGCCCAAATAGGGGAATCCGGGGGTGAAACCGACGGTGTAAACGGTGTATGTTGTCGCGGTGTGACGGGCGATAACTTCTTCGGGGCTTAGATGACAATGACGGGCCACGAAGGCCAGATCCGGACCGTACTCGCCGCCGTAGCGGACGGGGATTTCATGGACCCGGGGCGGCGGCATTTCCACGGCGGAAAGATCGAGCAGGCGTTCCCGAAGCAGATCGGCAAGTTCCGCAAAAGACGTCTTATCCTCGTCATAGGTGATCACGCAGGCACAGAAGGAGGGAACGATCTCCAGGATATACTGATGTTTCAGAGCCCGGCAGATAAAGAAGGCCCGCCGGACCCGGTCATGGATTTTCAGGTCGATGGAGTTTCCGAAGATGATCCGCAGGGCGTTTTCGGCATATGGTTGGACGATCATGGGATGATCGCTCCCAAGGGACACAATCGGATCTGTTTGTCCAGCAGGGATCTGTGGATCAATGCCGCCGCCTCCATGCTCTCCCGGTTGTCGCCGTGGAGGCAGAGGGTGTGGATTTCCATTTCCAGCCATTTGCCGCTGACGCTTTCCACACCTTTTTTTACGGCCATGTCTACGGCCCGGCCGGCTATCTCCCGGGGATCTTTCAACACCGCCCCGGCCACCCGACGGGATTGCAGCTCGCCGTCATCGGTGTAGCGACGGTCCGGAAAGGCCTCCAGGGCCAGACGAATGCCCTCCCGACGGCACTGTTCCTGAAGACGGGCCGTCTTGACCGTCCCCAAGGTCAGGAAGATAGGGTTGGCAAATGGTTTTTGCAGGGCCCCGGCAATCCTGAGGAGCAGGTCATCCCGGGTGACAACGTAATTGTAAAGGGCCCCGTGGAGCTTAACATGCTGAAGAGGCAGTTCGTACCGGGCGAGAAACCCCTTCAGGGCCCCCACCTGATAGATGATATCGTTGATCATCTCCTCCGGGGAAGTATCCAGGAAACGCCGGCCGAACCCGACCCGGTCCGGAAAACCGGGATGGGCGCCGACGGCGACGCCGCTTTCCCGGCAGAGGCGTACGGTCCGGTCCATGACCGAGGGGTCGGAGGCGTGAAAGCCGCAGGCGATATTGGCAGAGGTGATATAGGAAACCACGCCGGTGTCGCCGCCGATGGTGTAGGCGCCGTACGATTCCCCCATATCGCAATTGAGATCGATTGACAAATTCACGGAGTTTCCAATAACTCAAAAAAGGCGCCTTCGTCAAGAATGGAAATTCCCAGGGCTTTCGCCTTCGCCAGTTTCGTGCCGGGGGCGGCGCCGGCAACCAGGTAATGGGTCCTTTTCGATACGGAGTCGCTTGTCTTACCGCCACGGGCTTCGATCAGCCGTTTGGCCTCCTCCCGGGTCATTCGGGTCAGGGTGCCGGTGATGACAAAAGTCTTGCCCTGGCAAGCCCCTGATGGCGGGCCGGGTTTTTGGGGGCCGCTGGTCACGGGCACAACGCCGCCGGCTTCCAGTTTGGCGAGGAAACGGATATTGGCCGGCTCCCGGAAGAAACGGGTGATGCTGCCTGCGGCTTCCGGACCGAGATCACGGATCGCCGTCAATTCTTCGACGGTGGCGGCCGAGAGTTCCTTGATGCCGCCATAATGACGGGCAAGGGTCTTGGCCATGTTTTCCCCGACCTGGCGGATGCCCAGGGCATAGATAAGCTTGCCGAGGGGCGGGTTTTTAGACGCGGCAATGGCCTGCAGGAGTTTTTGAGACGATTTTTCTCCGGTCCGCTCCAGGTTCAGCAGCTCTGCAGCGGTGAGGAAATAAATATCCGCCGGATCCCTGATCAGTTCCGCATCCACCAGCCGGGAAACCATCTTCTCCCCCAATCCCTCGATATCCATACCATTCCGGGAGGCGAAATGAACGATCCGCTCCTTGACCTGGGCCGGACAGGCGATATTGATGCAGCGATGGGCCGCCTCGCCGGGGAGGCGCACGACGGCGGTTCCGCAGGCCGGGCAGGCGGAAGGCATGGTGAACGGGACTTCCCCGCCGGTGCGGTGGACCGTGACGACCTTGACAACCTCGGGAATGACGTCGCCGGCCCGCTGGACGACCACGGTATCGCCGACCCGGATATCCTTTCTGTCGATCTCGTCCTGGTTGTGGAGGCTGGCGCGGCTGACGGTGACGCCGCCGATCCGGACCGGTCTCATGATCGCCACCGGTGTCAGGGCCCCCGTCCGGCCTACCTGAACCTCGATACGTTCGATGACGGTGGTTTCCTGATGGGCGGGGAACTTCCAGGCCAGGGCCCACCGCGGGTTTCGGGAAATGGCACCCAGCTCCGCCTGGAGGCGGAGCTCGTTTACCTTGATAACCATGCCGTCGATCTCATGGGATAAATCCGCCCTTTGCTCCCGGAGGGTGCGGTAACCGGTCAGACAATCTTCGATACCGGCGGCGGGACGGGAAAAGGGGTGTATCTGGAACCCCCAGTCCTTTAACTCCGAGAGGACCTCCCACTGGGTGTTCAGTTCCACTCCTCCATCCTTGATCCCGATCGCGTAGGCAAAGAAATCGAGGGGCCGTCGGGCGGTGATACGGGAGTCCAACTGACGCAGCGATCCGGCGGCGGCGTTGCGGGGATTGGCGAAGGGGGGGTCTCCTGCCTGGAGTCTGTCCCGGTTGAGGCGCTGAAATGCCGCGGTGGAGATTACCACCTCCCCCCGGATCTCGATGCGGTCGGGGACCGCGGCCGCAGGGCCGGCATTCAGAAAAAGCGGGACCGTACCGATGGTACGGATATTGATGGTGACATCCTCTCCGGTGGTGCCGTCCCCCCGGGTGGCACCGGCGGCGAGGACCCCCCGTTCGTAGACGAGGTTTACCGCCACCCCGTCGAGTTTTGGTTCCAGGACATAGGACAGGGTTTCGTTGCCGGCCAGGAGGCGCTGCAGACGTTCGTGAAAATCGCGGACGTCGTCCTCGGTGAAGGCGTTGGCCAGGGAAAGCATGGGCGACGGGTGGGTGAAAGGCTGAAATTTTTCCAGAGGCGCCGCCCCGACGCGCTGCGTAGGAGAGTCGGCAATTAAAAATTCCGGGTAAAGTTCCTCCCACTCGCGCAGCTCGGTAAGTAGTCGGTCGTAGGCGGCGTCCGAGATTTCCGGGTCGTCTAACTGGTAGTAGCGCCGGTTGTGGTAGGCGATGAGTTCCCGCAGCTCCTCGATGCGGGCGGCGGCCTTTTCCCGATCGGTTTCCGGTGCGGTCATGACTTGTCCGGTTTGATCAGCTTCAGTTGAGGTTTGTCCCTGCCGCCGGCATCGCTCTTCCGAGGCGGCGAGGATGCGGTCTGGTTCCGGCGCTTTCTTATTTCCTCGTTGAAAATCTGGTTTTTCGCCCGGACGGCATTGATGATGAAAAAGACGATGACCGCCTGTTCCCATTCGCGGGAAGCGTCGAAATGTTCCATCCGTTGTTTGTACTTTTCCCAGAGGAAGGCCAGGGAGGCCTCGTCGAATCCGAGAATCTTGTCGGCAATCTTTTCCAGGGTCTTTTCCAGCATCGAAGTCCTCGCCGGTATCTTTTCCTTGTCGGTATCCTAACCGATGGCACGGGAGAAAGTCAATGCCCATATCCAAATAGTACTTGTATTTTTAAGAGCGGTCATGGTAATTTGCCCGACATTATGAAAGCCATCGGTGCCCCCTGGAGAATGAGCTACATTCGCGGAGATAAAGCGAAAGAGTGTGTCTTCTGCGCCGATGTGATAGATCGCGTGGGCGTTGATCTCCGGCTCCTTGCGGGCAGGCATGCCTTCGTCATGATGAACCGCTATCCATACACCAGCGGTCATCTCATGATTATTCCCCACCGTCACCTCAGCCGTATGGAGGATCTGACGTCTGCCGAGAAAGCGGAGATCTTCGATCTTATCGTTTACTCCGTCCAGGCCCTCAAGGAAAGCATCCGCCCCGATGGCTTCAATATCGGAATGAATCTGGGCCGGGCGGCCGGAGCGGGCATCGAGGATCACCTCCACGTCCATG
This sequence comes from Syntrophales bacterium, assembly GCA_035448805.1. Lineage (GTDB taxonomy): Bacteria > Desulfobacterota > Syntrophia > Syntrophales > UBA8958 > UBA8958. The sequence goes on along the minus strand of DAOTJR010000019.1, from coordinate 43,135 downwards.
TAGTTCCCCGTTGGGACGGAGATACGAATTTTGTCAGTGTCGTCGGTGATGTCCGGGTCATTCCCGAGGACGTCGTCAAGACGTGGGAACAACTGCGGCCCTATTTCAAGAAATATCAACAGGAGGCCTGATTATGAAGATTGTCTATACCGTGATCGTGGTGATCCTCATCATGTTCGTGATCACGTTTTCTCTTGCCAATACCTTTCCTGTTCAACTGCGCTATCTGGATGTCATCAATGTCACCCTTCCGGCCTACATGCTGATTTTTATCTGTTTTCTCGTCGGGGTCGTATTTACCGGTTTCATGGGTATTGTCGAGCGGTTCCGGCTCAACCGGACCATAACCCAACTCAACAAAACGATCCGGGAATTGCGGCGCGAGATCCGCGCCAACGAGCCGCCCCCGATTATGGACGAGAAAAATCCCCCCGGCGCATAACGGGCGGACCCACCCGGTACTGCCCCGAATATCGTCCCCTCCCCCGGTGATAGAAAGCGATCGCGTTCGTTTTTGACGACATGGCAAAAACTCCATCTGCGTCGCCGTCGCTTCATCCGTTCTTAACGGCGGCGTGTGCGCAAATACTTCTCATCCCTCGTGATTCTCGCGTCTTGACTCGGGAGCTTCTTTTTCCGTAAACCCCACAAGAAGTTCTCCGTAACAAGGCCGGGTAAGAAATGTCAATGTTTACAATAAGATGTGGATATGATCTTTTCGGGGCGACGCACATGGAGGTTGTGGCGGCCGGGGCTTTCGGGAGGGAAAGGGGTCCCGTGGGGTAGCAATCGCGGCGGCGGGAGGAGGGCCGGCATGCGACCATACGACGGCGCCGCCTTGAGATCGGGCGGAGCGATCAGGAAAAAGGACGCGCCACTCCCTGAAGGGAGAGGGCGGGGGTAGAAGGGTCTCGACCCGGAACGGCTCTGCCGGTGCAGGAAGATAATTGCCCGCGGTCGGCTGTTGTAACCCTCAAACGGCGCAGTCCGAGTCGCCGCCCCGGATCTTGTCCACGGCGTGGGGAATGGCGGGCAGGATTACGGCCAGGTTCTCTCGTACCCCCCTGGGACTTCCCGGCAGATTCACGATGAGGGTGCGGCCGCGGATTCCGGCCCGCGCCCGGGAGAGCATGGCATGGGGGGTGGTAGCCATGCCGGCCCGACGCATGGCCTCACCCATGCCGGGTATCTCCCGTTCCAGGACGGCAAGGGTGGCCTCGGGGGTGACATCCCGGGGTGTGACGCCGGTGCCGCCGGTAGTGACAATGAGATCCACGCCCTGGCGGTCGGCGAGTTCAATGAGCAACTCCCGGATCTCTTCCACCTCGTCGGGGACAATGCGGATGGAGATCACCTCGATATCATGAGCCTTGAGGAGACCGGCCGCCTCCGGTCCGCTCAGGTCTTCTCTGGCACCCCGTGATCCCTTGTCGCTTACCGTTACTACCGCTGCCCTGATCAAAATCCTCTTCTCCGCAAAGGCGTGGTGGGTCGATGTTCGGTAATCAGTTCCCCGCCGCCTACTTTTCCGCCTCGTCCTTCTTTTTAGCTTCGGCGATGATCTTCTCGGCGATGTGGGCCGGCACTTCCTCGTAATGGGAGTGTTCATAGGTGAAAGTGCCGCGCCCGCTGGTCATGGAGCGGAGATCGGGGGCGTACTTGAGAATCTCCGCCAGCGGCACCTGACCTTTTATGATCTGGTTGGAACCCTTGGTGTCCATCCCCTGGACCCGGCCCCGCCGGGCGTTGAGATCGCCGATGACGTCGCCCATGTACTCGTCGGGGATCTCGATGAAGATATTGACGATCGGCTCCAGCAGGACCGGCTGGCAGGCCAGCACGCCCTTCTTGAATCCCATGGAGCCGGCGATCATGAAGGCCATTTCCGAGGAATCGACGGTGTGATAGGTGCCGTCCACCAGGGAGACCTTGAAATCCACCACGGGATAACCGGCGACGACGCCTTCCTCCATGGCCTTGATGATGCCCTTTTCCACCGCCGGACGGTACTGCTGGGGAATGACGCCGCCGACGATCTTGTCGTGGAATTCAAAACCGGCGCCCCGGGGGAGGGGCTCGATGTCCAGCCAGCAGTCGCCGTACTGGCCGCGGCCGCCGGATTGTTTCTTGTACTTGCCCTGGACGTTGGTTTTCCCCTTGATGGTTTCCTTATACGGGACTTTGGGGGTTTTCAGATTGACCTCCACGCCGAATTTCCGGCGCATCTTCTCCACGGCGACCTCGATGTGGATCTGACCCATGCCGGAGATGATCATCTCCTTGGTCTGGTCGTCCCGGTGGAAATGCATGGTGGGGTCTTCCTCGATGAGGCGGTTGAGGGAGGAGACGATCTTGTCTTCGTCGCCCCGGCTTTTGGGCTCGATGGCAAAGGACATGATCGTGGGCGGCGGTGTTACCTTTTCATATATGATCGGGTTCTTCTCGCTGCAGATCGTGTCGCCGGTGCCGGTTTCCCTGAGTTTCGCAAAGGCGGCGATGTCGCCGGGAATAACTATTTCCGTCGGTTTCTGGGTCTTACCCTCCAGGAAAAAGATGTTGCCGAAACGTTCGGAGAGTTTCCGGGAGGCGTTGTACATCCCGGCATCGGGGGTCAGGACGCCGGAGTAAACCCGGAACATGGTCAGACGCCCGGCATAGGGGTCGGCGATGGTTTTGAAAACGAGGGCGGAGAAGGGGGCGCTTTCTTCGGGGTAGCGAATCTCTTCCTCGTCGCTCTCCGGCTTCCTGCCCTTTACGGGACCACGATCCACGGGGGAGGGCATATATTTGACGATCAGGTCCATGAGATATCCGGTGCCGATATTTTTCAGCGCCGAACCGCAGGCTACAGGGATGATCGCCCCGGACTGAACGCCGGCTTTGAGACCGTTGCGCAACTCCTCGTCAGACAACTCGCCGGTATCGAGGTATTTATCCATCATCGCCTCGTCTGATTCGGCGATATCTTCCACCATGGTATCCCGGAGGGCCTGTGCCTCGTCTCTTATGTCGGAGGGGATTTCAGCGGCCTTGAATGTCCCTTTCAGATCGTCATAGATCATCGCCTGCATGGACAGGAGATCGACAATTCCCCGGAAGGAATCGTGGGCGCCGATAGGCAGGCAGACGGGGGTCACCTTGACGTCTATCTTCTGTTTGATGGTGGCCACGGCGGTCTTGAAATCGGCCCGCTCCCGATCCATGCGGTTGATGAAAACCAGGCGGGGCAGTTTGTATTGGTCGGCGTATTCCCAGACCTTCTGGGTCTGGAACTCGACGCCGCCCACAGCGTCAATGACTACAACCGCGGCGTCGGCGATCCGGAGACAACTCTGGGTGTCATAAGAAAAATTCGAATCCCCGGGGGTGTCGATGACATTGATTTTGCATTTCAGCCAATCCACGGAGGTGGTGGCGGCGCTGATGGAGATCCGCTTTTTTTGCTCTTCCGGTTCATAATCCAGACTGGAGGTGCCCTCATCGACTCTTCCGAGCCGATCCGTCTTTCCGGATACGTACAGGAATGATTCCCCCAGAGAGGTCTTGCCCGTCGAACCATGTCCGACGATAACGATGTTCCTTAACGAGTTGGAGTCATATTTGGCCATGACTTCTCCTTTCTATGACGCGACGATGGGAACGGCGCTGTGATCGGCCTGTTTAGCTTAACAATTCCTGCGCTGTCAAGACAATTTTCTCCTGCAACGACGGTGATATCGTAAATAGGCCGGGACGCCGCTTCCTCCCTCTCCCAGGATATTTCCCCGCTCACGGAGAAGGAAAACGGGACGATGCCGGCGCTGCAAACCGGCCCACGCTGTTTGTTCTTGACTCCCTCAATATTGATGTTGACAGCAAACCTTTCAATAAGTATAAAGGCCGACTTAAACTGATAAATGTAACTATTGAGAAAGAGAGTCCGATGACGAAGAAAACCAGAAAAATCAAGAAGGTACTGATCGCCAACCGCGGGGAGATCGCCCTGCGGATCATGCGCACGGTGCAGGAGATGTCCCTCGATGTCGTGGTCATATATGAGCAGGCCGATTCGGACGCCTATTATGTCCGTCAGGCCAATGAAGCCGTCATGATCGGTGAGGGGCCGCGCAAGGATTATCTCGATATCGACAGGATCATCTGGGCGGCGAAGAAGACCGGCGCCGACGCCATTCATCCCGGTTATGGCTTCCTGGCGGAGAATCCCGATTTCTCGGCAGCTTGCGAGAAAGCGGGGATCATCTTCATCGGCCCCCCTCCCCAGGTGATCCGTGATCTGGGCAACAAGGTCGTGGCCAGAAACATCATGGAAAAGGCCGGGATTCCTTTCATTCCCGGCACCGCCGATATTATCAAGGGCGGTGACGGCATCAACGAGGCCTTCGCCTTTGCCCGGACTTGCGGTTATCCCGTGATGCTGAAGGCTTCATGCGGCGGCGGCGGCCGTGGCATCCGCAAGGTCAAGGACGAGGCGGACCTCATGGTGCAACTCCCCCTGGCCCGCTCCGAATCCCTGTCGGCCTTCAAGGACGACAGCATCTATATGGAAAAATGCATCGAGTGCCCCCGGCATGTGGAGATCCAGATTCTGGCCGACCGGCACGGCAATATAATTCATCTCGGTTCCCGAGACTGCTCGATTCAGCGCCGGCATCAAAAGCTGCTGGAGATCGCCCCGGCGGACCTTCCCAAAGATGTTCTGGAAAAGATGTATGACTGCGCCGTCAAGGCGGCACGGGAGGCCGGCTATATCAATGCCGGCACCGTGGAGTTTCTCGTGGACGCCCGCACCAACGAATTCTGGTTCATGGAAATGAATACCCGTCTCCAGGTGGAGCATACCGTAACCGAAGAGCTGACGGGGATAGATATCGTCCGGGAACAGATCCGCATCGCCGAAGGCGGGGTGCTGGACATCCCCAGGGAACGAATTCATCTCCACGGCAAGGCCGTCCAGGTCCGCATCAACGCGGAGGATCCGAAGAATAATTTCATGCCCGAAGGTGGGAAGCGGGTGGAGGTCTATCAGTCCCCGGGAGGACCGGGGGTCCGCCTCGACGGAGCCGTCTATCAGGGATACCGCATTCCCACGGATTACGACTCCCTCCTGGTCAAGATGACCGTCCGGGGTTACAACTGGGAGCAGACCCTCCAGCGTTTGAAACGTTCCCTCCGCGGTTTCATTATCGTCGGTCCCAAGACGACCATACCTTTCTATCTGGCGATCTGCGACGAAAAGGACTTTCAGGCCGGTAAGTTCGATACGGGTTATATAGACAGCCACCCCGAGATATTCGACTATCCGGAAGCGGAACGGGAAATTGCCAAACTAGGTAAACTCATTGCCGAAATTCACGCCCGGAAGATCAACCGGCATGCCTATTGACAAGAGAATGACATCATGAAGAAGCAAGCTCATAAAGAACTTTATCGGAGCGGCGATATGCGCATTACCCCGAAGGAAATGAGAAACAAGGGCGTCAGGTACGTCCTGGACAAGATAAAACGACAGCCGGGGTATTTTCTCACCAACACGGAACGTGATCAGTCCCAGTCGGACTTCAAGAACCGGATCATGCCTCATACCCAACTCCTCGTGGCCGAGGAGCGTAACCGGGCCGGTTTTTTCTCCCTGGAGATCACCGGCGGTGCGTCCGTCCATGTGGATATGCTGCGCAAGCAGATCAATCCCCTGGAAAAGCTTCAGGTATTGAGCGAGCGCATGCCCGATACCATGTTTCAGACCCTCTGCCGGGGGATCAATCTCTTCGGCTACCGCCCTTATCCCGACAATGTGATCCGGATGACCGTCCGGACCTTTGCCCGTTACGTCCATGTCTGGAGAGTCTTCGATTTTCTCAATCATATCCCCAACATGGTGCCTGTTTTCGAGGAGGTGAAGGCGGCGGGGTGCCTCCTGGAACCTTCCATCTGCTTCTCGACGGGACCGGAGCATACCGATGAGTACTATGTCCGCAAGGTCGGAGAAATCCTGGCCGTCACCGGGGAGGACATCCTTTTGTGCATCAAAAATCACGGGGGCCTGGGAACCTCGAAGCGCATCGGCGATCTGGTCCGGGCTATTCATGAGAAATATCCGGAGCTGATTATCCATTATCACGGCCACAATACCGACGGGGACGACATCGGCCGGATTGTGGCGGCGGTCCGAAACGGGGCGAAGATCGTGGATGCCAGCGATCATGCCTTTACAGGGTTCTATGGTCCCCCGCCCCTGCTTTCGGTGGTGGACATCCTGGCGGATTACGGTTACCAGGCCGCCGGTCTGGACCGTCAGGCGGTCATCGACACCTCCAACAAGCTGCGGCCGGAGCGGGAATACTACCGGGATTTCGAATCCCAGTTCCTCGGTTTCGATCCCACCGTCCAGATCCACAAGCTTCCCGGCGGCGCCACAGGGTCGAGTTTCGAGCAGGCCGTCAAAGGGGGCTTCCTGCACCGCATGCCGGAGATCCTTCAGAAGGAGCTGCCCCGGGTGCAGGTGGAGCTGGGCAACTGGTGGAGTGTCACGCCGGGTTCCCAGATCCTCTGGACGACGGCGGTGAACAATGTCCTGAAGGGGGAGCGTTACAAGGATGCCAACGACGATCTGAAAAACCTCATGCTGGGCCGCTATGGCGACCTTCCCTTTTACCAGCCCGCCGACGAGATCTACCGTGCCGTCTTCGGCGAGGACTGGAAGAAGATCGTGGAATGCGACACCTGTTATCAGAAGATCGAGGACGTGGATCTGGAGGTGGAAAGAAAGGTGCTCCAGCATCGTCTGGGGAGGGCGGCCACCGATGACGAGCTGGTACTGTACCTCCAGCATCCCAACGATGCCGTGGCCTTCTTCAAGTTCGAGGCGACCTACGGCAAGACCTGGGTCCTGTCACCGCGGATCTGGTTCCGGAAAGGCGGCTTCGCCCTGGGAGAAAAATTCGACATCCCCGATGCCGAAGGCAAACTCCACAGTGTCGAAATCGGTCCCCAGCGCAAGACGAAGTCGGGGGATACGGCAACCTATTTGATCATCGATCATCACCCCGAGCCCATCGTCACCGAACAGGAAGAGGAAGAGGGAAGTAAAAAACAGAAAAAGACGGCCATGTCTCCCAAAGAGATCGAAGCCGCCTGGAAGGCCGGCGACATCCGCTCCCACCTCACCGGGACGGTGAGCGATATCGCGGTGGAACAGGGGGAGGAGGTGACGACGGGACAGGTCCTCATCGTTCTGGAAGCCATGAAGATGCTGAACAACATTACCGCGGAAATCAGCGGTAAGATTACGGAGATATATGTCTCCCCCGGGGACAAGGTAACCGTGGGGGATAAACTCCTCTTCGTGGCCAAGGAATGAAGGCGAGATCGGAATCCTGAAAGACCTCCGGTGGCATCGCGCTTCGTAATACGTAAAGGCGTCGTATTTATAAGCAGTTATTCGTCACCAAGGATGCCCGCCTCGCCTCGGGAGATTTTTGTTGCGTGGTTGCCGTGAAGATTCTTTACGAGGGCATGGATAAAAGCGCCGAGAAGGAAGATCAAGCGGTGCAGACACCGTTGCGGCGGACGCGCCGTGAGGTCGGTTTATGAACGGAAATTCCGGCAGGTAGACGCCGGAATTTTTCATTTTTAAGGTAATTATCATGATTGGCGCATTACTGAAAAAGATCATCGGCACTAAAAATGACCGCATCATCAAAGAGATATCCGTTGTTCTCGATGAAATAAACCGGTTGGAACCCACTGTCAAGAACCTGCCGGATGAAAAACTGGGGGGGAAGACATCGGAATTCAAGGAGCGTCTCCATAACGGCGCCTCCCTGGACGACATCTTGCCCGAGGCCTTTGCCGTCGCTCGGGAGGCCGCCCGGCGTACCGTGGGGATGCGGCCTTTCGATGTCCAGATCATCGGCGGCATCGTCCTTCATCAGGGAAAGATCGCCGAAATGAAAACCGGTGAAGGGAAGACACTGGCGGCCACCCTGCCGCTGTACCTCAACGCCCTGACGGGCAGGGGCTGTCACCTGGTGACCGTCAATGACTATCTGGCCCGCCGGGATGCGGCCTGGATGGGTCCGATCTACAATTTTCTCGGCCTCACCGTGGGGGTGATCGTCCATGGCATGGACGACGACGAAAGACGGCAGGCCTATCATGCCGACATCACCTACGGAACCAACAACGAGTTCGGCTTCGATTATCTCCGGGACAACATGAAGTTTTCCCTGGCGGATTATGTCCAGCGCGATTTTCATTACGCCATCGTGGACGAGGTGGACAGCATCCTCATCGATGAGGCGCGGACCCCCCTTATCATCTCCGGTCCCTCTGAGGAGTCCACGGACAAGTACTACCGGATCAACCAGGTCATTCCCCGGCTGCGAAAAGATACGGACTACACCATCGAGGAGAAGACCCGGACGGTGGTGCTTACCGAAGAGGGCATCGCCAGGGTGGAAAAGTATCTCAAGGTGCAGAATCTCTACGAGCCCAAAAACATCGAGCTTCTCCATCATGTGAATCAGGCCCTGAAAGCCCATACGATCTTCAAGCGGGATGTGGATTATGTGGTGAAGGACGGCCAGGTGATCATCGTCGATGAGTTTACCGGCCGGATCATGCCGGGGCGCCGTTACAGCGACGGTTTGCACCAGGCCCTGGAGGCCAAGGAGCATGTCAAGATCGAGCGGGAGAACCAGACGCTGGCCTCGGTCACCTTCCAGAACTATTTCCGGATGTATGAAAAACTGGCGGGGATGACCGGTACGGCGGATACGGAAGCGGAAGAATTCAAGAAGATCTACAAATTGGATGTGGTCGTGATCCCTACGAACATGCCCATGATCCGCGTCGATTACAACGATGTGATCTACAAGACGGAAAAGGAAAAATTCCAGGCCGCTATCGAGGAGATAAAAGAGATGCACCTCCAGGGAAGGCCGGTCCTGGTGGGCACAATTTCCATCGTCAAATCCGAACTGCTCAGCACCATGCTTACCCGGACGGGGATCAAACATCATGTTTTGAACGCCAAACATCACGAGCGGGAGGCGGAGATCGTCGCCCAGGCGGGCCAGCGGGGGGCGGTGACCATCTCCACCAACATGGCGGGACGGGGTACGGATATCAAGCTCGGGGAAGGAGTTGCCGAACTCGGGGGGCTCCATATCCTGGGGACGGAGCGCCATGAGAGCCGCCGCATCGACAACCAGTTGCGGGGCCGCTCGGGACGCCAGGGGGACAAGGGCTCTTCGCGCTTCTATCTTTCCCTGGAGGACGATCTGCTCCGGATCTTCGGGGCGGAAAAGATATCCGCCATTATGGACCGAATCGGCATCGAGGAGAACCAGCCCATCGAAAACCGCCTGGTTTCCAAGGCGATCGAAAACGCCCAGAAACGGGTGGAGGGACAGAATTTCGACATCCGGAAGCATCTGCTGGAATTCGACGATGTCATGAACAAGCAGCGGCAGGTTATCTATGAGCAGCGCCGCAAGGTGTTGAGCGGCCGGGATCTCTGGGCGGATATCGAGGGCATGGTGGAAGAGGTGACCGCAGAGATCGTCGCTGATTACGTGGATGAAAAGGCCCATCCGGACGATTGGGATCTCAAGTCGCTGGACGACCGTATCTATCAGCAGTTTTCCCTGCGGCTCAACCTCGCCGGCAGGAGAGGGGATTTGAATGCCCGGGAAATAGAAGAGACGATCGCCGCCGCCGTCAACGACCACCTGCGCCGGAAAGAAAAGGATTTCGGCTCCGAGCTCATGACCTATGTCATGACGATGATCATGCTCCAGAGCATCGACACCCAGTGGAAGGACCACCTCCTCGGCATGGATCATCTCAAAGAGGGGATCGGCCTCCGGGGGTACGGCCAGAAAGATCCCGTCCGGGAATACCAGAAAGAGGGCTATGACATGTTTATGGCCATGATCCAGCGGATCAAGGAGGATACCCTGGAAAAACTCTGCCTGGTCCAGATCCGTCGTCAGGAGGACATCGAGGAGATGCAGCGTCAGGCCGAAGATGATTATATCCTCAGTCGGGGAGAAGACGTCGGTCCGGCACCGGTGAAGCGGGAGAAGGAAAAGGTGGGCCGCAACGACCCCTGCCCCTGCGGCAGCGGCAAGAAGTATAAGAAGTGTTGCGGAAAATAGGTGTCAGGCAGGAGAAGAGGATTGAATTATGAATGACATGGATATCAGTGTTCCCGGATTTCTTGCCGGCGGCGTCAGTGCCGGGATCAAAGAGGCGGGGGGGAAGGACCTCTCCCTGATTTATTCTCCGACACCTGCCCGGGTCGCCGGGGTTTTCACCACCAATGTGTTTCAGGCTGCCCCGGTCATTGTTTCCCGGCAGCGGGTCCGGCTTGGATACGCCCAGGCCATCCTCACCAACAGCGGCAATGCCAACGCCGCCACCGGCAAGGAAGGCTATGGCGACGCCCTGGCGATGACGAAGGCGCTGGCCCGGGGAATGAAAATAGATGAAGATTTGGTCCTGGTTGCCTCCACCGGGGTGATCGGGCATCGACTTCCACTGGACAAGATCAGAAAAGGGATCCCGGCCCTCATCGCGTCTTTACGCCCCGGGGGCATCAGGGATGCGGAAGAGGCGATTATGACCACCGACCGTTTCCCCAAGATCGCCATGGGGAAACGTCTTGTCGGCGGCCGGGAAATAACCGTCTGCGGCATTGCCAAAGGCGCCGGGATGATTCAGCCCCATATGGCCACAATGCTGGCCTATTTTATGACCGATGCCGATATCGAACTGTCGGCTTTGAACAGGGCGTTTCGCCATAGCGTCGCGCTGAGTTTCAATGCCGTTTCCGTCGACGGATGTATGAGTACCAACGACACGGCCCTGATCCTGGCCAATGGTGTGGCGGGCAACCGCCGTATCAAAGAGCGGGGTCGTTCTTTTTTCATCTTTAGGGAATTGCTTGAAGATATCATGATCCGCCTCGCCAAGGATATGGTCCGGGACGGTGAAGGGGCCACGAAGATATTAAATATCGAAGTGACCGGCGCGCTTACAAAGCAGGAGGCAAAGAGGATGGCCTATGCCATCGCCAATTCCAATCTGGTGAAGACGGCCTTCTATGGCGGGGACCCCAACTGGGGAAGGATTATCGCCGCGGCCGGTGCGGTGGGGATTCCCCTTCCTGCGGACGATGTCGAACTGTATCTGGATGACGTCCCCCTGTTCCGCCGGGGGGTGAAAACAAAGGGGAACGAAGAGATTCTGCGGGAGATTATGAGCCGCGAGGAAATACGGGTCCATTTCCGGGCGGGAATGGGGAACAAGACCTGCCGCATCTTTGCCTCTGATCTGGGTTTTGAATACATCAAGATCAATGCCCACTATCATACCTGAGCCGCGTCATCCCGTCGGGACATGTTCTTGAGAAAGGCAAATAAAAAGGCGGTGCCGTCCGTCTGCCGTCCCGGGCGGTGAAATAAAGATCCACCCCATGTTGCCGGGTTGCGCCATGGGCGAGAGCGACTCAGAACATATTAATTTTCCATCTCATCAATAAATATGACTTGCGCGCGGGCGGACATTGTGATAAGGCTGCCCGAATTTCACACATTCCCGGATGGGGCCCGTGTTGCATCTCCACAGGAGATGTTCGAAGCCTGAAGGAAGGGAGTGGCGGAAAAAACACACAGAGAAGGAGTTTGCATATGGCACACATTTCCATGAAGTTGCTGCTCGAAGCGGGGGTCCATTTCGGTCATCAGACCAACAAGTGGAATCCCAAAATGAAGCCCTATATATTTGGGGCGAGAAATGGAATTTACATCATCGATTTGCAGCAGACCGTTGTCCTCTTCCATAAAGCCTATGAATTCGTTGTGGACATGGTGGCCAACGGCGGGGAGATGCTCTTCGTCGGTACGAAGAAGCAGTCCCAGGAGTCCATCCGGGAGGAGGCCACCAGATGCGGCATGCCCTACGTAAACCAGCGCTGGCTGGGAGGAATGCTGACCAACTTCGTCACCATCAAGAAAAGCATCGACCGGCTCAACACCCTGGACAAAATGATCGAAGACGACTCGATCCGGGCCTTCCCCAAGAAAGAGATCCTTGCCCTGCAGAAAGAAAAGGCGAAACTGGAGAAGATCCTGGGGGGTATCCGGAGGATTAAAGGTCGTCCCGGCGGACTGTTCATCGTGGATCCCAAGCGGGAAAGCATTACCGTTCAGGAGGCGCGAAAGCTGGGGATACCCATTGTGGCCATGGTGGACACCAACTGCAATCCCGACGATATCGATTACATCATCCCCGGTAACGACGACGCCATCCGGGCGATCAAACTCTTTTCCGCCAAGATCGCTGACGCCGTATTGGAAGGGAAAAAGAAGTTCGAGGAGCGCATCCAGGCGGAAAGCGACAAGGAGGGTCCTCTCCGGGAAGTGGCGATCGGCGAAGAACCGGAGAATGACGTTCCCGAAAGTATCGAAACCAAGGACAATGTCGCCGTCGGCGAATATGACGGCGAATGAGAACGTCCAGACAGGTTTTACTCGAGAATTAGGAGGCAAAATCGTGAATATTACTGTAGAGATGGTTAAAACGCTAAGGATCAAAACCAACGCCGGGATGATGGAGTGCAAAGAGGCGCTGACGGCGGCGGATGGAGATTTTGAAAAGGCCATAGATTATCTCAGGAAGAAAGGGATGTCGGCGGCGACGAAGAGATCTTCCAAGGCGGCGAAGGATGGTACGATCGCCCACTATATCCACATGGGAGGCAAGATCGGTGTGCTGGTGGAATTGAACTGTGAAACTGATTTTGTTGCGAAAACCGAGGCCTTTCAGACCTTGGCCAGGGATCTGGCCATGCATGTCGCCGCCTCCAATCCCCTGTACGTGCGGCCGGAAGAAATACCTGCCGACGCCCTGGCCCGGGAAAAAGAGATCTACAAGAGTCAGCTTCTTGCCGAAAAGAAACCGGAAAAAATCTGGGACAAGATCATCGAGGGGAAACTGCGGAAGTATTATGAGGAGGTTTGCCTCCTTCAGCAGAAATTCATCAAGAATACGGATATCACCGTCGAAACCCTGGTGAATGAAATGATCGCCAAAACCGGGGAAAACATCATGGTCAGGCGTTTTGTGAGATTCCAGCTCGGGGAAGAAATAAAATCCTGATGCGGCAGCGGGCTGTCTATCAGCGGGTCCTGCTGAAGTTGAGCGGGGAAGCCCTGGAGGGAGAGCGCTCTTTCGGGATCGATTTCGATGTCGTCAACGAGATCGCCCAGGAAATTCGGGCGGTGGTGAACCTCGGGGTCCAGTTGGGGATCGTCATCGGCGGCGGCAACATCTGGCGGGGCGGGGAGGCTGCCAAACGCGGCATGGAGAGATCGGCAGCGGATTATACGGGGATGTTGGCCACTTTGATCAACTGCCTGGCCATGCAGCACGCCCTCGAACATCTCGGCGTCGCCACCAGGCTCCAATCCGCCCTGGAGGTCCGGGAGATCGCCGAACCCTATATTCACCGCCGGGCGATCCGACACCTGGAGAAGGGGAGGGTGGTCATCTTTGCCGGGGGGACCGGAAATCCATTCTTTACCACGGATACGGCGGCGTCGCTGCGGGCGGTCGAGATCAGGGCTGAAGTGATCATGAAAGCCACCAAGGTGGATGGTGTTTATGATCGTGACCCGGTGGGCGACCCCGATGCGGTGATGTACAAAAAGATAACATATGACGAGGTGTTGGCAAAAAATCTTAAGGTAATGGATGCAACTGCGGTCTCTCTGTGCCGGGAAAACGGCCTGCCTATCGTCGTCTTTAACTTACGGAAAAAGGGTAATATCGAGGCCGTAATCCGGGGTGAAAAGATCGGAACGTTTGTGGAGGGTTAGGTTCATGAAGGAAGCTGTCTATAAGGAATTGAAAGATAATATGGAAAAGATTCTGGGGTCCCTGGAGAAGGGCTTCAGCAAGGTGAGAACGGGCAGGGCATCGCTGTCCCTCCTCGACGGCATCAAAGTGGATTACTACGGTGTGCCCACGCCGCTGAATCAGGTGGCAAGCCTTTCCGTTCCCGAGAGCCGTCTGATCGTCATCTCCCCCTGGGATACCGGGATCATCGGGGCCATCGAGAAGGCGATCCAGAAGTCCGAGCTGGGGCTCATGCCCGCCAATGACGGCAAGATTATCCGCCTGCCCATTCCCCCTTTGACGGAAGAAAGGCGTAAGGACCTGGTCAAGATCGTGAAGAAAATGGCTGAGGAAGGCAAGGTGAAAATGCGCAATGCCCGCCGGGATGCCAATGAACAGTTCAAGGCCTTGAAAAAAGAGAACAAGATCTCGGAAGACGAGATGTTTACCGCCCAGGAGGAGGTTCAGAAACGCACGGACAAATACATCGAGAAACTCGAGGCCGTCCTGGCCGCCAAGGAAGAGGAAATCATGGAAATTTGACCCGTATTCACGGGTTCATACCGAAAACATTGGGGGAGTGGCCATACTCCCCTTTTTTTTAAAGTCTGCTTGCCAATATCCTGTTGATGTGTTACGCGCAAAGCATGTCCAACTCGTCTATTTCATATCATAACAACGCCGGGATCGAGCACTCCGCCGAGGCGGCGACATGTCGGCGGCGGCGGACCCGACCCGTTTCACAGCTTCCTGCCCGGCCGTTTCTTGAGGACCCAGGGGAAAATGACTGCTGTTATTGACTTTCAGAAACTCCCGCGGCACATCGCCATCATCATGGATGGAAACGGCCGCTGGGCAAAGCAGCATGCCCTGGGGAGAATCATGGGTCACCAGCGGGGGGTGGAAGCCGTGCGGAAAACGGTACGTTTATGTAGGGAGATAGGCATAAAATATCTGACTCTTTATGCGTTTTCCGTGGAGAACTGGTCCCGGCCGGACCAGGAAGTGGCGGCGCTGATGAAGATCCTGAGGCAATATCTCCAATCCGAACTGGCGGAAATGATGGACAACGACATTCGTCTGCACGCCATCGGCAATATCGACGGACTTCAGACACCGGTACGGAACCTGCTTTTGGAAACTATGGCCCGCACCGCGGGGAACCGGAGTATGGTTCTGAGCCTGGCCCTCAGTTACGGCGGACAGGACGAAATCGTCCAGGCGGTCCGGCGGATCGCCGGCGACGTCCGGGAAGGTAAAGTGGCGGTGGAGGAAATAACAAGAGAAAGGTTCGCCGCTTATCTTTACACCGCCGGCCTTCCGGACCCGGATCTGCTCATTCGCACGAGCGGTGAATACCGGATCTCGAATTTTCTTCTCTGGCAGTCCGCCTATACGGAATTTTACTTTACCGATGTCCTCTGGCCTGATTTCAACAAGGATGATCTTTTTGCCGCTATCGCCGATTATCAGCGACGGGAGAGAAGATATGGTCTGACAAGTGACCAGATCAGGAAGGATGGCGCTTCGTGAATACCCATGCCCAAAGGTGGCTGACCGCCGCCGCCGTTGTTCCCGCGCTCTTTGCCGTAATCGCCTGGGGAGGGGAGACACTGTTTTTCATCGTCATCGTTACCGCCATCCTCCTGGGGGTGAACGAGTACAACGCTATGGTTCTGCCCATGTCCCCGGGGTCCGAAAAAATCCAGACCCTGTTGATCTCCCTCCTGATCCCCGTCATATTCTTCCTGGGCTCTGTGGAGCTGCTCCTCTGTCTGCTCGCCTTTTCCATCCCGGCGGTGTTCATCCTCCATCTGCTCCGGATCAGGCAGGAGCACTACGATGTGTTGCCGGTAATGAAGATTGTCTTCGGCACCCTATACGTGTCTTTACTCCTTTCCCATCTGATCTGGCTGCGCCGGGGAGAAGACGGGGCGCTGTGGATCTTCTTCGTCATAGTTCTTGCCTTTTCCGGCGACGTGGCGGCCTATTATGTAGGGCGGACCTGGGGACGCCGCAAGCTGATGCCTCTGGTAAGCGCCGGGAAGACCGTCGAAGGGGTGGCGGGACTCATCGCCGGGAGTGCCCTGGGTTGCCTGATCTTCAGCTGGCTCTTCCTCCCCGTGCTCTTCCCCTGGCATGCCGTCATTCTGGGCGTCTTTGGAAGTGTATTGGGGCAACTGGGTGATCTGTGCGAATCCTTGCTGAAGCGTGCCGCCGGAGTGAAGGATTCGGGGACCCTGCTGCCCGGTCACGGCGGCATCCTGGACCGTCTGGACTGTCTCCTCTTTATCGCCCCTACCGTTTACTACTATCGCTATTATTTCCTCCCATGAAGAATATCGCCATCTTGGGTTCGACGGGATCTATCGGGACACAGGCGCTGGCGGTCATCGACGGCAACCGGGATAGATTTACCGTTACCGCGCTGGCCGCCGGGAAAAACATCGGGCTGCTAAAAAGCCAGATCGAGATGTTTCGTCCCCGCGTAGTCGCCGTTTGTGATGAGGAGCATGCCCGGCGCCTCGCCGCCTTGCCGGGGATGGACCGGAGGGTGGAAATAGTTTATGGAACCGCCGGCTATGAAGAGATTGCCGCCCGGAGGGAAAGCGACCTGGTCCTTTCGGCCATGGTGGGAGCGGCCGGACTTTTGCCCACACTGGCGGCCATAGGGGCGGGCAAAGACATCGCGCTGGCCAACAAGGAGACCCTGGTGATGGCGGGGTCGCTGGTTATGGCTATGGCAGCGGCGCGAGGGGTCAGGATCCTGCCCGTGGACAGTGAGCACAGCGCGATTTTCCAGTGCCTCCAGGGGAACCGTTCCGGCGAGATCAAGAGGATCGTTCTCACCGCTTCCGGGGGCCCTTTCCGTACGTGGGGGAAAGCGGCGTTGTCGCAGGTGAAGCCGGCCCAGGCGCTCAAGCATCCCAATTGGGAAATGGGCAGGAAGATAACCATCGATTCGGCTACCATGATGAACAAAGGGCTGGAAATAATCGAAGCCCGGTGGCTCTTTGGGGTGTCCGTCGAACAAATCGAAGTCGTGGTCCATCCCCAGAGCGTCATTCATTCCCTGGTAGAATATCGCGATGGATCGGTAATCGCCCAAATGGGACGGCCGGACATGCGCCTGCCCATCGCCTACGCCTTTTCCTGGCCGGAAAGACTGGCGGCTGCCGGCGACTTCCTCGATTTTGGGAAGATACCCGTTTTGGAATTCTATCCTCCCGACACCGATCGGTTTCCCTGCCTTTCCCTGGCCGTGGACGCCCTTCTGGCCGGGGGAACCATGCCGGCCGTTCTCAACGGGGCGAATGAAATCGCCGTTCAGGCCTTCCTGGACGAAGAGATCCTCTTTACCGATATCCCCCGGGTGATTGCGGCGGTCATGAAATCGCATCAGGTCATTTCCTCGCCGGCACTGGCGGATATCATCGCCGCCGATGTCGAGGCCAGGGGCCGGGCGGCAGAAATCATCAAGGAGAAAAGATATTGGTTGGGGTAAGCGTAGTTTCCGTTATCGTGCTGCTGGGGATATTGATCTTTGCCCATGAACTGGGCCATTTCCTCATGGCGAAGTATTTCCGGGTGGGGGTGCAGAAATTCTCGCTGGGATTCGGCCGGAAACTTATCGGCAAGAAGATCGGGGAGACGGAATACCTCCTTTCCCTGATTCCGCTGGGGGGCTACGTGAAACTCCTCGGGGAAGGGGAAGGGGAGGAGTTGACGCCGGAGGAAGAGCAACGCTCTTTCAGCCGTCAGTCGGTCTGGAAAAGGATGGCCATTGTCGTTGCCGGACCGGTTTTCAATTTCATGCTCGCGATTATCATCTTTACGGGTGTCTATATGATCGGCGTGCCTGTCCTGACCACCACCGTCGGCAATGTCCAGGAGGGTTCGGCGGCTTATGTGGCGGGGATGAAGACCGGTGACGTCGTCCGGGCCATCGACGGCGAAGAGATAACCCGGTGGGATAAAATGGCGGTGAAAATCACCCAGAGCGGCGGGAAGCAGATGAATTTCTCCGTCATGCGCCGGGGCAGCCCCCTGGAGCTCACAATCGTCCCCCGGGAGACTAAGGGGAAGAATATCTTCGGTGAGGAAACGACGTCGTTCAAGATCGGGGTATCCCCCGCCGGCGTGACCGAAATCGAACGTCTCAACCCGGCGGCGGCGCTTTGGACAAGCCTCAAGCAGACCTGGTTCATCACCAAACTGACCGTGCTCAGCATCGTCAAGATCCTGGAGGGTGTCATTTCACCCCGGACCCTGGGGGGGCCCATTCTCATTGCCCAGATGGCCGGCGCCCAGGTGAAAGAGGGGATAATCCCCTTTATCCTGTTCATGGCCCTCCTCAGTATCAACCTCGGGGTTCTCAACCTACTGCCCATACCCGTCCTCGACGGCGGGCATCTCCTTTTCTATCTCGTGGAGGCGGTCCGCGGCAAGGCCGTGAGCATGAAGACACGGGAGCGGGCGCAGCAGATCGGCTTTGTCGTACTGGTGATGTTGATGATTTTTGTCGTCATGATGGACATCGACCGGCTCGATATTAAAATTATCAACGATTTTACAAAGATATTTACAAAGGAACCATGAATATTCTGGCTCTTGACACCTCGGGAACCAGCGCCGGTATCGCCCTCGTGAGAGACGAGGTGACGCTGGGGGAGGTCTTTCTCGCCCTGGAGCGGCATCATTCCGAGATCCTCCTGCCGGCGGTAGACCAACTGTTGCGTGTGACCGGGGTCCGGATGAAAGACCTGGATCTTTTTGCCTGTACCGTCGGTCCCGGTTCTTTCACCGGCGTCCGGATCGGGGTGAGCACGGTGAAGGGTCTGGCCCTCGCCTGCGATCGTCCTGTCGCCGGCGTGTCGACCCTGGAGGCCCTGGCGGAAAACGCCGCCGGATCGCCCTTGCCGATCTGTCCAATGCTCGATGCCAAAAGAGGGCAGGTTTATAGAGGATTGTACCGCAGCGATGCCGGGGGATCGCTGCTGAACCTTGTCCCCGACGGGGTCGGTGCCGCCGACGAAATCCTGGCCGGAATTGAGACAGACGCCGTTTTTATCGGCAACGGCACGCGGGTGTACCGGGACAAAATTCTTGCCCGCCGGAACGGCAAAAGTTATTTTGCCCCTCCCCATCTGCACCGGATCAGCGCTGCCGCGGTGGGGAGCATCGCCCGCCGCCGGGCGGTGGCCGGTGATGTTTTAGAGGCGATACAACTGGCGCCTGTGTATATCCGGCGGGAATTATGAGTAAAGAAGCCCGGTGGCAACGAAAAAATCCTTTTTGGGTGCCCCAAAGCCATAGCGGCCCTGTCGTCACTCCCCACGGGACGCAAAAAGATTCGCATCGGTGTTGACAGTGCTGCCAAATTCCCTTAGAATCAAAAGCAGGAAGCGGTTTCGCCCCAGGACCGTTTCGGCCTAAGAGAATCACAAGAAGCTCCCGGCGTATGGTGGAGATTCGACAACGAGATAAAGGGGGAAAAAGATGACCCATGAAAGTCCGATTGCACCTGAAGGCGTTCCGTTCATCATCTCCGCGGTCCTCATCACTTCGGTTTGCGTATATTTCAACTGGAAATGGGCGGCGATCGTTTTCGGCCTTACCACCCTCTGGGTAGTATGGTTTTTCCGTAATCCCCGGCGTGTTGCCCCCGCGGATCCCCGTTTGGTCATCTCACCCGCGGACGGCAGGGTCATCGGTATCGAAACGGTCAGCCACCATGACCTGTTGCCGGGTCCCCTGAAAAAGGTCAGTATCTTCATGAATGTCTTCAGCGTCCATGTCAATCGCATTCCCTATAGCGGCGTCATCGCGGACATCCGCTATTATCCGGGCAAATTTCTTTCGGCGAACCTGGACAAGGCCTCTGCGGACAACGAACGTAACGCCCTGCTTATCGATGTGGGGGGTGGGGAGAAGATGGTCGTTATCCAGATTGCCGGGCTTGTTGCCCGGCGGATCGTCTGCTGGGTGACGAAAGGGATGAAGGTGAACAAGGGGGAGCGATTCGGCTTGATCCGTTTCGGGTCACGGCTGGAGGTCTTTATGCCTCCCCGCGTCCGGTTACGCGTCCAGGTGGGGGAAAAGGTGCGTGCCGGGGAAACGCCCATAGGAGAATTGCCATGAAAGAACAAGCCCGGTTTCCAAAAGAAAAGATGAAAAAGGGGATTTATGTCCTCCCGAATCTCTTCACCACGGCCAGTCTCTTTTCCGGATTCTATTCCATGATCGCTTCCCTTAAAGGATCGTTCGAGGTTGCGGCCATCGCCATTCTGGTGGCCGCCGTTCTGGATGCCCTGGACGGGAGGATTGCCAGGATGACCAACACTACCAGCAAATTCGGCGCCGAATACGATTCGCTGTCCGATCTGGTTTCCTTTGGGGTCGCCCCCGCCCTTCTGGCCTATACCTGGTCGTTGCAGGATTTCGGCCGTTGGGGATGGGTGGTGTCTTTTCTCTTCATTACCTGCGGCGCCTTGCGTCTGGCCCGTTTCAATATCCAGATCGGTATCATCGACAGCCGGGTTTTCAACGGTCTGCCCATTCCCGGCGCCGCGGCAGTGGTGGCCACGGGGGTGCTGATCTACTATAAATTAGGGGGGGTAGGACATTTCCCCCATCCCTTGGTGCTGATCTCGGTCCTGGTCCTCGCCCTTTTCATGGTGAGCAGCATCAAGTATTACAGTTTCAAGGACTTGAATTTCTTTGCTAAAAAACCATTTATGTCCTTTGTCCTCATCATCTGCATCCTGGTCGTGGTGATCGCCGAGCCTCAGATCATGATCTTTACCTTTATTGCCGGCTACAGCCTTTCCGGTCCCGTCTGGCTCATGGCCAAACTTTACCGGAAGGGGGCGGCGGGGATAAAGGCCAAGAAGAATGCCGTTGCGAAACCGGGACCGGTCTCATGAGCCCCGGCATTGCCGCGGTCGGCGGATGTGGAGTCGGGATGTCGAACAGTGCCCGAAGGCGGGATTCCGACTTGCCGGAACGGGGGGGGAGACGGACAGTTATAAGGTTACCGGCGGACAAGACGGCCATTAAACTTTCCAAGGAGAAGATAATTATATGAGACAGTTTCACGTTGCGGTAGTCGGCGCCACGGGCGCCGTCGGAAATGAAATGATCAAGATTCTCGAAGAGAGGGATTTCCCGGTAGGGAAACTGACTCTGCTGGCTTCGGAACGGTCGCTGGGCAAATCCCTGGAATACAGGGGACAGAGCCTGCCCGTGGAGGTGCTCAGGGAGGATTCCTTCCACGGGGTCCAGATCGGTCTTTTTTCCGCCGGCGGCAGCGTCTCCGAAAAGTTCGCTCCCCTGGCCGCTCAGGCGGGATGCGTCGTGGTCGACAACACCAGCGCCTTTCGGATGGTGCCGGAGATTCCATTGGTTGTTCCCGAGGTGAACCCGGAGGCGATCGCGCTTTACAAGAACAGAGGTATCATCGCCAACCCGAATTGTTCGACCATTCAGATGGTGGTGGCCTTGAAACCCATTCACGACGCCGTCCGCATCAAGAGGATCGTCGTTTCCACCTACCAGGCCGTTTCCGGTACCGGGAAGAAAGCCATCGAAGAGTTGAGCGAGCAAACCCGCGCCTTAATGAATTTTCAGGATCCGGTCGTGAAGGTTTATCCCCACCGCATCGCCTTCAACTGTCTCCCGCAGATCGATGTCTTTCTGGACAACGGTTATACCAAAGAAGAGATGAAGATGGTTAATGAAACCAAGAAGATCATGAACGACGACTCTATTGCCGTTACGGCTACCACGGTGCGTGTTCCGGTCTTCTACGCCCATTCCGAATCCGTAAATATCGAGACGGAAAGAAAGATTACCGCCGATGAGGTAAGGGCGTTGCTGGCGAAAGCCCCCGGGGTGACGGTCGTCGACGACCCAAAAAATCGCAGATATCCCTTGGCCATTGACGCCGCCGGGAGGGATGAGACCTTTGTGGGGAGAATCCGGGAGGATGAATCGATTGCCAACGGCATCAATATGTGGGTGGTTTCCGATAACCTCCGGAAAGGTGCCGCCCTTAACGCCATCCAGATTGCAGAGATCCTGGCCGCTAAGTATCTGTGAAGAGAACGGTGAATTTTACAGGGCGGCAAGGGTATTATGAACGTGGTTTCAGAGGATGAGAATCACCGGGGGCGAAATGGGGGGCAGACGGATTCCGCCCCCCCGGAGCCGTGGTGTCCGACCGACCCCCGACTCCATTCGGGAATCCCTTTTCAATCTCCTGCCCCCCCTGCGGGGATGCAATTTCCTCGATCTTTACGCCGGCACCGGGATTGTGGGTATCGAAGCCCTGAGCCGGGGTGCGCGCCAAGCGGTCTTTGTGGAAAAACTGGGTCTATTGGGCAGGAGCTTGAAAGAACTCCTTGCCGCCTGGGGTCTGGAGCAACGCTCTCGTGTGCTCACTATGGACGTAAGTAAAGGGATGCACGCCCTGACGGCGGGGGGGGAGAGATTCGATATCGTTTTTGCCGATCCGCCCTATGAACGGGCATTGGTCGGAAAAACAATCACTTACTGCTGCCGCGGCCGGCTGATGGCGGCTGGAGGAGTTCTGATCGTCCAGCGGTCCGTCAGAGAAGATATTACCCCTGACGCCGGCGAACGAGGGCTTATACTCAAGGAAGAGCGGCGTTATGGAGATACGGTGCTTACGTTTTTTGAGCATACCGTAAAGGAGTCATGTTGAGATGAAGAAAATAGCTGTCTATCCTGGATCGTTCGATCCCATTACCAACGGTCATATCGATATCATCACCAGGGCCTTGAGGATGTTTGACGAGCTTGTCGTTCTGGTGGCCTATAATCCCGCCAAATCCTCGCTGTTTACCGTGGAGGAAAGAATGGCGCTTATCCGCGAGGTCATCGTCAAGGACGAGCAGCGCCTCCATGTGGACTGTTCTTCGGGACTGCTGGTGGATTATGTTCAAAGCCGCGGTGCGAATGTCATTTTAAGGGGCCTGCGGGCCGTGTCGGATTTCGAGTATGAGTTTCAGATGGCGCTTATCAACCGGCGCTTGAACAGGGATATCGAAACCGTATTTCTGATGACCGGTTACCAGTGGTTTTACACGAGTTCCAATCTCATCAAGGAAGCGGCGAGTCTGGGCGGTTCGGTCAAGGGATTGGTTCCCGACGCCGTCTTGAAACGTTTACAGGCGAAGTACAATCATCGCCCCAAATAACCGGCATATAAAGAGGAATTATGAAACTGGCGCAAAGAATACACAACATCAAACCATCTCCCACCTTGGCCATTACCATGAAGGCCAACGCCCTTCGGGCGGCGGGGCGGGATATCATCGGTTTCGGGGCCGGTGAGCCCGATTTCGACACCCCCGAAAATATCAAGGCGGCGGCCGTCAAGGCGATCGCCGCCGGATTTACAAAATATACGCCTGTGGGCGGTATCGACGAACTCAAAGACGCCGTTGCCGCGAAGATGGCCCGCGATCACGGTCTGACCTACAACCGCGCTCAGATTGTCGTCTCCTGCGGGGCCAAGCACACCTTGTACAATCTTGTCCAGGTGCTCTGTGAGGAGGGGGATGAGGTTATCGTTCCCGCCCCGTACTGGGTCTCCTACGCCGATATCGTTGTCCTGGCTGGCGCCACCCCGGTGATCGTGAATACCGAGGAGAGCGGGGGATTCAAACTGACCCCCGGAATGCTCCGGCGGGCGATTACGGACAAGACCAGGGTCCTTATCCTCAACAGTCCCTCCAACCCCACCGGCGCGGCGTACAACCGGGAAGAACTGCAGGATCTGGCCGAGGTCCTCGCCGCCACGGAGATCACCGTAATCTCTGACGATATTTATGAAAAGATCGTTTACGACGGTTTCGAGTTTTTCAGTATCGCCGCCGTCAGTGAAGCGATGAAAAGACGGACGGTAGTGGTAAACGGGGTTTCCAAGGCCTATGCCATGACGGGCTGGAGAATCGGCTATGCCGCCGGGTCGGAAGAGATCATCGCTGCGGTAAACAAACTACAGAGTCAGAACACCTCCAATCCCACCTCGATCGCCCAGAAAGCCGCCGTCGAGGCCCTAAACGGTGATCAGGAACCGGTGGCCATGATGGTCAGGGCGTTTCAGAAAAGGCGGGATGTCATCGTTCCGGCCCTCAACAAAATTCCCGGTATTTCCTGTCCCACCCCGCAGGGTGCCTTTTACGTGTTTCCCAATGTGGCCCGGATTTACGGCCGCTCGTATCAGGGGAAGGTCATCGGCGATTCGACGGCTCTGGCGGCATATCTCCTCGAGGAGGCCAACGTGGCGGTGGTGCCCGGCGCCGACTTCGGAGCGGACGACTATATCCGCCTGTCCTATGCCACCTCCTTGCCTTTGATCGAAGCGGGGATCGAAAGGATCGATAAAGCGTTACGGCGTCTCGATTAGCGACGCCGATGAGAATTATCCTTAGGGAAGGACCGGTACGGAGATGAGAGAAAACAATAGAAGACCGACCCGGCCGGTTTTCTTGGGAAAAACTCAGATCGGCGGCGGGGCGCCGGTTTCCGTTCAGTCCATGACCAACACGGATACCAGAGATGTCGGGAAGACCGTGGCCCAGATCCACAGACTGGAACGGGAAGGTTGCGAGATTGTTCGCGTCGCCGTGCCTGACGATGAGGCAGCGGCGGCAATCCGCCGGATCAGGGAGCGGATCCACATCCCGCTCATTGCGGATATCCACTTTCAACACCGTCTGGCGTTGCAGGCCATTGACGCCGGTGTGGAGGGGATCAGGATCAATCCCGGCAACATGAAAAAGAGCGCCTTTCCAGATGTCGTCCGGGCGGCACGGGAACGGGGAACGGTGATCCGTATCGGTGTCAACGCCGGCTCCTTGGAACGGGAAATGCTGAAAAAATACGGGGGGCCCACGGCCGCCGCCCTGGTCGAGAGCGCCCTGGCTCATATCAGACTCTGCGAGGATCTGGACTTCGACCGGTTGAAGATTTCCCTGAAATCATCGGATGTTCCGACGATGATAACGGCTTACCGCCGGCTTTCGGAGCAGGTGGACTATCCACTCCATCTCGGCGTAACCGAAGCGGGAACGCCAATGAGCGCGGCGATCAAATCCTCTCTGGGCATCGGGGCCCTCCTCCTTGAGGGGATCGGCGACACTGTGCGGGTCTCCGTTACCGGCGATCCGGTCCGGGAGCTTCCCATTGCCTTCGGGATCCTCCGGGCCCTGAAAATACGGCTGGTCGGTCCCGAAATCATCTCCTGCCCCACCTGCGGACGCTGTGAGATCGATCTGCCAAGACTGGTCCGGATTGTGGAAAGGTCGCTGCATAAGGAAAGAACCTATCTCAAGGTGGCGGTAATGGGCTGTGTCGTCAACGGTCCCGGGGAAGCGGCGGAGGCCGACGTCGGCATCGCCGGCGGCCGGGGGGCGGGGATGCTCTTTCGCAGGGGAAAGATTGTTCGAAAGGTCAAGGAAGCGGACTTCGCCACGGAATTAATGGCGGAGATCCGGACGATAATAAAGGAAAAAAAGGAGGCCTGATGCGATACTCACAAATGTTTCTGCCGACGGTGAAGGAAATACCGTCCGACGCGGAGGTGATAAGTCACCAACTCATGCTGCGGGCGGGGATGATCCGGAAGTTGACCAGCGGGGTGTATTCCTATCTTCCCCTGGGTTACCGGGTCGTCAGAAAGGTGGAACAGATCATCAGGGAAGAAATGAACCGGGCGGGAGCGCAGGAGATATTCATGCCTACGGTTCAGCCGGCGGACCTGTGGCGGGAGTCGGGGCGCTGGAACTTTTACGGAAAGGAACTTCTCCGGTTCCGGGACCGTAAGGATTCGGAGTGTTGTCTCGGCCCGACCCACGAAGAGGTCGTCACGGATATTGTCCGCAACGAGGTGAAGTCATACCGGCAACTGCCCCTGAATCTCTATCAGATCCAGACCAAGTTCCGCGACGAGATCCGACCCCGCTTCGGTTTGATGAGATGTCGGGAATTTTCCATGAAGGATGCCTACAGCTTCGATGTCGACGCCGAGCAGGCGGATATAAGTTATCAGAAGATGTTTGAGGCGTATAACCGGATCTTTACCCGCTGCGGCCTCAAATTCCGGCCGGTGGAGGCCGACACGGGCAGCATCGGCGGCAGTTACTCCCACGAGTTTCTTGTCATCGCCGCGTCCGGAGAAGACGCCATGGCCTACTGCGGGGAGTGCGGCTATGCCGCCAATCTGGAGAAGGCGGAAATAGCGCGACCGGAGAAAGTGCTCCACGAAGAGCCGCTCCTGCCCCGGGAAGAGGTCTATACACCGGAGGTGCGGACCATCGAGGAGGTCTGCGCGTTTCTCGGCGTCACTCCTGATAAGGTGGTCAAAACATTGGTATTCAGCGCCGATGGTGTCCCTGTGGCCGTGCTGGTGCGGGGCAACGAGGAGGTCAACGAGATCAAGGTGAAAAATTTACTCGGCTGTGATGTCCTGGAGATGGCCATGGACGACATGATCCAGGCGGCGGCGGGATCACCGCGGGGGTTCGTCGGCCCGATCGGCATCAAGTGCCGGGTCCTGGCCGACTATTCCCTCATCAATCTCGTCAACATGGTTGTCGGTGCCAACAAGGAAAATTATCACCTCAAGAACGTCAACCTGGGGAGAGATTTCCAGGTGACGGATTTTGCCGATTTGCGTGTCATCCGGGAGTCCGATTCCTGTCCGCGCTGCCGGCGGGAAATCCGTTTCGCCCGGGGGATCGAGGTGGGGCATGTCTTCAAATTGGGGACGAAATACAGCAAGGCTATGAAGGCCATCTATCTCGACAGCCAGGGAAAGGAACAATACATGGTTATGGGTTGCTACGGAATCGGTGTCGGCCGCACCGTAGCGGCGTGTATCGAACAGTACCACGATGAAAACGGGATTATCTGGCCCCTTCCATTGGCCCCCTATCAGGTGATCGTCACCCCGGTAAACATGAAGGACGGGGAAATCGCTGCGGCCGCAGAAAGATTGTACGCGGAACTGACGGCCCGGGGCATCGAGGTCCTCCTTGACGACCGGGACGAAAGGGCCGGTGTGAAGTTCAAGGATGCCGACCTCATCGGCATCCCCATGAGGATCACCATCGGTCCCAAAAACCTGGCTCTGGGCAAGGTGGAACTGAAGATCCGCGGCACCGGAGAAACGAAGATCTTGACCGGGGAAGAGGCGCAGGCGGAAATTGTCCGCACCGTAAATTCCCTGCGGGACATCGCGGCGGGAAATTGAGCGACGTTAATGGCCAAAAAGGCGGGTATTGGTCGTTTCTTAATGTATTTCATTGAAAATACATGCTCCGGATAACCGACATCCTCGATAAGACTCAATCCTATCTTTCTCCGGATGATCAGGAGATGATCGAAAAGGCTTATGTCTTTTCCGCGACTGTCCATCAGGGACAGATGCGCCTTTCCGGCGAACCCTACCTGACCCACCCCATGGAAGTCGCCGGCATGCTGGCGGATATGAAGTTGGATGCGGCGACCATAATTACCGGACTGCTCCATGACACCGTCGAGGACACCCTGACCACCATTGAGCAGATCGAAGCCGCTTTCGGCAAGGATGTGGCTTTTCTCGTGGACGGTCTGACCAAGATAAGCAAGATCACCTTCGGTTCCCAGGAAGAGCGGCAGGCGGAAAACTTCCGAAAGATGATCCTGGCCATGTCCGCCGATTTACGGATCCTCATCGTGCGCTTGGCGGACCGGATGCACAATATGCGGACCCTCAATTACCACCCTCCGGAAAAACAGCGTTATATCGCCACGGAGACACTGGAACTCTACGCTCCCCTGGCCAACAGGCTGGGGATAAACTGGATGAAGGTCGAGCTGGAGGATCTGTCCTTCTTGTATCTCGATAGCGACGCCTATTACGACATCTCTCGCCGGATCGATAAAAAGAGAGAACAGCGTGAACAGTATACCGAAGAGGTCCGGGGGATCATCGCCAAAGAGATCGCCAAATACGGCCTCCATGGCGAAGTGGAGGGGAGGGCCAAGCATTTTTACAGCATCTACGCGAAGATGAAAAACCAGCGGATCGATTTCGACGAGGTTTACGATCTCATCGCCTTCCGGATCATCCTCGATACCGATAAGGACAAGGAATGCTATGAAGCCTTAAGCATCGTGCACGCCCTCTGGAAACCCGTCCCCGGCCGTTTCAAGGACCGCATCGCCATGCCCAAGGCCAACGGCTACCAATCTCTCCATACGACGGTGATCGGTCCTTATGGCGAGCGTGTGGAGATTCAGATCCGCACCCGGCAGATGCATGAATGGGCGGAAGAAGGTATCGCCGCGCACTGGCGCTATAAGGAGCGACGTTCGGATCTGCGATCGGATGATCAGCAGATCATGAAGCTCCGGGAGCTCCTCGAAGTGCAGCAGGAGGTGCAAAACCCCAGGGAATTCATGGCAAATCTCAAACTCGCCCTCTTTCCCGACGAGGTTTATGTCTTTACCCCGAACGGTGATGTAAAATCCTTTCCCAAAGGCGCCACTCCCCTTGATTTTGCCTATAGCATTCACACCGATGTGGGCAACCAGTGTATCGGCGCCCGGGTGAACCGGAGCATCGTCCCGCTGAAATACGAACTCCAGAACGGTGATACGGTTGAAATCATTACCCAGGCCGGACATCACCCCGGCAAGGACTGGCTGAAATGGGCGGTCACTTCCCGGGCCCGTGCCAAGATAAAGAACTGGATCAAGACAGAGGAACGTAAACGTAGCATCGAGATCGGCAGGGAAATCCTGGAAAGGGAATTCAAGAAACAGAACATCAAGCTCTCGCAGTTTCTGAAATCGGAAGATATCAAGAGCATCTACGAAGAGCAGAACATTTCCACGGCCGATGATCTGATGGCCCTCATCGGTTACGGTCGCATCTCCGCCAAACATATCATCAATCGCCTGCTTCCGGAGACGGTTGCCAAAGTTGAGGAAACGGCCCTCGACAAGCCTAGAAAGAAGACGAAGAGCGCCGCTTCCGTCGGGATCTCCCTGACGGGGATCGAGGACGTGCTGGTCAAATTCGCCCATTGTTGCGATCCCATACCCGGCGATGAGATTGTGGGATATATTTCCCGGGGAAGGGGGATAACGATTCATACCGCCCAATGCCCAAATCTCCAGGAGTTGGATCCTGATCGTTTCGTCGAGGTATCATGGAATATCAAGGACAAACAGACCTATCCCGTGGATATGCTCGTCATCTGTCAGGATAAAAAGGGGGTAATCGCCGAGGTCAGTTCCGTCATTTCCGCTCTGGATATCAACATAAGTCATGCCGAGGTGGAAACCACCCAGGATCTGCGGGCGATCTGCAATTTCCGGATCGATGTCCACGACCTGCAAGAGTTCAACCGGGTGGCGGCGGCCATAAAGAAGGTCAAATGCGTCCTTTCCATCGAGCGCATGAAAAAGACCTGATCCGGTCTTCGATGTTGACAGGCGGGGATGATATGAAGTATGTAGCGCCCACACTAAAGGTGGGAACCATGCATAGAATCAAGATTACAGCCGTTTTTTCGCTTGTCTTCCTGACCGTGGTCTGGGGGCTCGGGGGGGTGGTCTGGCCTCAGCCGGGGAACAGCGGTCAGGTCATTGTTATCGATGCCGCCCATGGCGGGACCGATAACGGGGTCAAGATAGGCGACAAGCTTTATGAGAAAGACTGCAATTTGCGTCTGGCCCTGGCCCTGCAAAATGAATTGGTACAGGCCGGCTATCGAAAGGTTGTTCTGACGAGATCCACGGACCGGGATGTCCCCTTCAAGGAAAGAAGGGAGTTGATAAGAAAGGCGAATCCCGGACTGGTGATCAGCTTGCACGCCAATGCCGGTTTCGGAAGCAAAGCCAGGGGATATGAGTTATATTTCCCCGGCTTTAAAACCGGAAAGGAATCGAAGAACGATCCGGCGGCGATCATCAGCGATATGACCAAAAACAAACATCTCAACGACAGTGTCCGGGTAGCCCAGCATATCCAGAAACATCTGGCGGAGGTTTTCCCCAAAGAGAACCGCGGTCTCAGGGAGGCACCGCTGCCATTGCTGGAAGGAATCAATGTCCCGGCAGTGATTATCGAAATCGGATTCCTCACCAACAAGGAGAACCGGCAACAGATCAGCGAGGAAAAAAGCCAGGCTGGTATTGCCCGGGCCATTGCGCGTGGCGTGCGGGAAGGGATGTGAAGGCCCTTGGATCGACTGGTCATTGCCTCGAAAAACAGGGGCAAGGTGGAGGAAATCAGAACAATGCTCGCCGAAGTGCCCCTCAGGATCCTTTCCCTCGCTGATTATCCCGACGCCCCGTCCGTTGTGGAAGACGGCGACAGCTTTCTGGCTAACGCCCTGAAGAAGGCCAGGATCCTGACCGAATACACGGGTATGCCTTCCCTGGCCGACGACTCCGGTTTGGAGGTGGATTTCCTGCAGGGTGCGCCGGGGATATATTCATCACGTTATGCGGGAGAAGAGGCGACGGACGAAGAAAACAACCGCAAACTCCTTGCCGAGTTGAATGGTGTTCCCGCCGGCCGAAGGGGTGCCGCCTTCCGTTGCGTCCTGGTCCTTTACCGGCCGGACGGTTCCTATGAACAATTCACGGGCCGCTGGCCGGGTGTGATCGGGGAGGACATGCGGGGTCACCATGGTTTCGGTTATGATCCCCTTTTCTATTTGCCGGACCTGGGTAAGACGGCGGCGGAGATGACCGCGGAGGAAAAAAATCTTGCCAGTCACCGATCGCAGGCCGTCCAGGCCTTGAAGAAATATTTGCAGGGCATTCTCCTGCAAGGGCGGTGAATATTTCATGCAAAAATCGGCAAGTGACCGATTGTTTTCATGTATCCTTGTGTCGTCCTGCCGGCAAGGGGTTAGATGTTTGTGTCAGGATAGGTAATCATGTAAATCTACGGGGCGTAGCGCAGCCTGGTAGCGCGCCTGCTTTGGGAGCAGGATGTCGGGGGTTCAAATCCCTCCGCCCCGACCAATAAAAACAACAGTTTAGCATGTCCTGATCACTGCAGGAGGTTTGTTCTTAAAAAAATATGCCGGGACTTGCGCAGGAGGGAGTGCCGAAAGAGGTTTTATGCCCTCAGTAAGGGAAGACGGTTTGGTCGAAAAAATTCGATCACGGGAGTATCACGTTGTAATCGGCCTTGCGCAGAGTGCAGGTAATAGCGTCTATATGCTCTTGATTGCGGGTTTCCAGCTCCAGTTCCACGATGGTTTCTTCTATGGAGCAGTTCTGCGGGCTGCGGTCATGGTGGATGTGGAGGATATTGGCCTGTAGTTCCGCAATTATGCTCAACAGTCGTGCCAGGTTTCCAGGCTTGTCGATCAGGGTCAGACGCAGTCTAAGGATCCGACGGTTCTTGAGCAGCCCCCGTTGGATTATCCTTCCGAGCAGGGGGCTGTCCACATTGCCTCCGGAAATCAGCAGCACGACCTTTTCCCCGCTTTGCGGCCGGAATATGCCGCTAAGCAGGGCGGCCAGCGGTACGGCGCCGGCGCCTTCGGACAGGACGTGCTTCCGCTCCAAAAGAAGCTGGATCGACGCGGCAATGTCTTCCTCCGCAACGGAAACGACATCATCCACGAGGGAGCGCATGATCTGTAACGGTTCCTGACCGATCTGCTTGACATTGATGCCGTCGGCAAGCGACGGTTTAGAGGCAACGGCAACACATTTCCCGGCGCGGAGTGCCGCCTGCGCAGAGGGACAGACAGCCGCCTCGACGCCGATGATTCTGGCGCGATGGTTCAGCGCCTTGACGCTGCTGGCGATACCGGCAATCAAACCACCGCCCCCGACGGGCACAAGGATCACGTCCGCGTCGGGCAGGGCGGAGATGATTTCCAAACCGATGGTGGCCTGCCCGGTAATGATTTCCCTGTCGTCAAAAGGATGGATAAAGGCGGCCCCTTGCCCGGCAATGGATTTGGCTTCCGTCAGGCATTCTTCTACGGTGGCCCCGTAGATGACGACGTTGCCTCCATAGGAACGGGTCGCCTCGCGTTTGCTGATCGATGACCACTCCGGCATGACGATGGTGGCGGGCAGACCGGCCTGCCGGGCTGCCAGAGCTACCCCTTGGGCGTGGTTGCCCGCGGAAGCGGCAACGACGCCCCGCGTGGAGATGAGACCCTTTTGCCGGCCGGTTATTATTTTATAGGTAGCCCCCCTCACCTTGAAAGAACCTGTCTTTTGTAGATTTTCAAGTTTGAGATAAATATGGGCGTTAAAAGTATGGCTCAAAGTGGGGGAATAGATTAGGGGCGTCGCCAGGATATGCTCCCTGATCGTCCGTTCGGCCTGTTCGATGGCAGCAAGCTCAATCATCTTTACTGAACCGCCCCGAATTTTTCGGAGGCTTTGTTAGTTGAGTCCGACCACCATGGCCGTGGTTTTCTGACTCTGATAGCAGTTCTCCTCGAACTCGACTGGAGGGATATTGCCGATCGTTTCGAGCAACCGCCGGTTGTTGAACCAATCCATCCAGTCAAGGGTCTCGAACTCGGCGTGTTCACAATTACGCCAAGGCCCGAGGCGATAGGTACCCTAGGTTTTATACAATTTAATCACTGATTCGGCAAGTGCATAGTCAAAGGAATCTCCAACACTACCCGCCGAAGGTTCGCTACCGGCCTCTGCAAGACCTTCGGTGTAACGAATCGAAACGTACGGAACGTCCCGGTCACTGTGATGGATCAAGTTCTCGGTATGGCGACGGGAATACAGGGCCTGTTCCAAGGCAATCCAGGGCCGGATCGCTAAGCAACGAACGTGATATCCGCCACCCTACGATCTTGCGCGAGAAAACGTCGATGATGAAAGCCACGTATACAAAGCCAACCCAGATTGCCACATATGTCAGGTCTGCCACCCATAACCGGTTTGGACCGTCGGCGGTCGAGCTCCGCCTGGGCAAAAAAAGCCGACGCCTTGCGGAGTATCTCGTTTACCCGACGAAGTTCACGGTTCTCCCTCTCCATCTCCTTGAACCGCGCTCGCTCATCGCTCGTCAAGCCGCCTCGCCGGCCACTGTCGATCTCACTCCGGCGAACCCACCGCCGTAAGGTCTCAGCACTACAGCCCATTTCGGACGAAATCGATACGATTGCCGACCACTGGGAATCATACTCAGACAAATGATCGAATACCATCCGAACCGCTCGCTCTTTTACTTCCGGGGAATATATGTTTCGCTGTCTCGTGACTCCATCCTCTCACAAAATGAAGTCTCCGACAATCCCGGGGCGGTTCATGCCCCCCTTGCTGGGGAGATGATATTTATGTGAACAAATAAAAGGAGATAAGCTTGCATTTTCAAATCAACAAAGGGCCGATCATCCGGCTGGGTATATGGCAACGGCCGCTACAACCGTTGATACCGGCAACTGCAGGAGGTACTTATTAAAACCGATATGCCGGCTTGACCTGAAATAGCATCTATGACAAAGAGCTAAACAAATCCGGTATCGCCTTTTTCGTCGTTTTGACAAGCCGGCGGAATGGTTAAAGACAGCGAACGGCGAGGCATTAATGTCTACCGTAAACCGGCTTGATAATCCTCATGATTAAAATCGACCTTTTCATATTCGATCTCGACGGCACCCTGGCCGACACCGGTTCGGATATCGTGGCGGCCGTAAATTATACCCTCGGAACGTTGGGGCTGTCGAAGCTTGATGACAAAAAGATCCTCGGTTATGTGGGCGACGGTGTCCAGGAACTGATCAAGCGCTCGCTCGGGCCTGACCACCGCGATGCCGTCACGGAAGCCCTGCTCTTGTTTCGAGCCTATTACCGGGAGCATATGCTGGACAAAACAGCGCTCTATCCCGGTGTTCAGGAGTGCCTGGCCCATTTCACCGGAAAAAGGAAGGTGGTTATCAGCAACAAGAAGCATGAGTTTACTGTTGCCATCGTTCAAGCCCTCGGGATCGCCGGCTACTTCGACGACATCGTCGGCGGTGATTTTTGGCCGTACATGAAACCGGATGCCCGTTTGGCGGAATATTATCTTCAAAAATATGAGATTACGCGGGATAAGGCGGTGATTGTCGGGGACGGGCACAACGATATCCTCCTCGCAAAGAATGCCGGGATTGTCGGGTGTGCCTTTCTGAACGGTCTGGTGGAAAGAGAACGTCTCCTGGCCCTAAAACCGGATATTACCTGCGAAAACCTGGCGGAGTTGAAAGACATTTTTTGTTGAAATCCGGGATTGGCGGTCTGATTTTTCGATGCTGAATAAAGTCCGGGCGGCTATTGAAGGAAATGAAATGCTCCGGTGTGGAGACAGGGTGGTGGTCGCCATTTCCGGAGGGCCGGATTCCGTGGCCCTGCTCGCGGTGCTGCAGATGCTGGCCGGGGAATATGGATTCGCTTTGACGGCCGCTCATCTCAATCACGGTTTCCGCATAGAATCAGGAGCGGAGGAACGATTCGTGACCGAGTTCTGTGCCTCCCGGGGGGTTCCACTCGATATCGATCAGGCGGAGATCAGCGGGCCGCAGGGGGTGCCGGGTAAATTCAACGAGGATTTGGCCCGAAAAGTCCGTTACGCCTTTCTGGAAAGGACGGCCCGGAAAAGGGACGCCAACCGCATCGCCCTGGGGCATCATCTCCAGGATCAGGCGGAGACGATCCTGATGAATCTCCTCCGGGGCGGCGGTTCCGAAGGGCTAAAGGGCATGGTCCCGGTGCGGGATCGGCGTTACATCCGTCCCTTCCTCACCGTCCGGCGGTGTGAAATTATCGAATTTCTTGAGAAACACGGGCTGAACTACGTTACTGACCGCTCCAATGAAGAAATCAAGTACTTGCGAAACCGGATTCGTCATGAACTGCTGCCGCTGCTCCGGAATCGTTATAACCGCAATATCGAAAGCACCTTGGCCAGGACCGCCGCCGTCTTAAGAGAAGAAGACGCCTTTTTCCGGCAGGAGGTGCAGCAGCTTCTGGAATCGTGGGAGATTGCCGCAACCCCGGAGGGAGTTTGTCTCGATGTGGAGAAAATGCGTGCTCTGCCGGTAGCGCTTTGCCGCCGGGTCGTCAAACATCTCCTTACAAGTTGCGCCGGCAGGGAGCAGGGGATCTTTTTCAATCACGTTCATTCCGTCATGGGTTTGATATCCTCCCCGCATCCTTCGGGAACTGTTCATCTTCCCTATGCCCTGGAGGCCAAAAGGGACTATGGGAGGCTCGTCGTCGTCCCCCGCGGACATGCGGGAAAAATAGATGATTTCAATTATCAGGTGACGATACCGGGCGATTTGTTGATATCGGAGACCGGAGACCACCTGGATTTGCGGTTTCTGGAAGTTTCACCCCGGGAGTTTTGCCCCGGGAAAGAGAGTGAAGACAGGCAAAGTGCGGAGCCGATGGAGAGCCGGGGCTCATTATGTTCGGGAACGGACAGGGCCGGGGGCGCAACGTTGGTCCCTGTTACTGGTTATCTCGATTACGAGCGAATCGGGTTGCCGCTGCAGGTAAGAAATATGCGTTTCGGAGACCGGATGCGACCGCTGGGGATGAACGGGACCAAAAAGGTCAAAGACATCTTCATCGACAGAAAAATTGCCCGTGACGAGCGGCGCAGGTTGCCCTTTTTGATTGCCGGGGGCAGGATCGTCTGGATACCGGGGGCGGGCCCCGATCAGGACTGCAAAATAACCCCGGCAACAAGAAAGATCCTGCAGATCAGGTATCTGAGGTCGGCATAGAAATCCATTGAAATGAGGGCAAGCTTATTGTAAGGGAGTGGGATCGCCAGGACGGCGAATTCAAGTTTCAGGAGATATCCTTTTGAATCAACTGCAAAAAAATATTGCCCTCTGGCTTGTAATCAGCCTGGTATTTGTCCTCATTTATCACCTCTTCACCCAACCCAAGGGGCAACAGGAAAGTGTCATTTACAGTGATTTTGTAAGCTCTGTAGAGCGCGGACAGGTACGGGAAGTGACGATTCAGGGGGAGAATATCACCGGTAAGCTCGTGGACGGCAAGAGCTTCAAGACCTTCATGCCCAAGGATGGGGCGATAATCGACAAGCTCCGGGCCGCCAACGTCCGGATTGCCGCAAAACCAGTGGAGGATTCCCCGTGGTATATGACCATTCTCATTTCGTGGTTTCCTATGCTGCTTTTGATCGGCGTCTGGATATTTTTCATGCGCCAGATGCAGGGAGGGGGCGGCAAGGCCATGGCCTTCGGAAAGAGCCGTGCCCGGCTCATGACGGACAAGACGAACAAGGTCACTTTCGATGATGTGGCCGGAATCGATGAGGCCAAGGCGGAACTGCAGGAGGTGATCGAGTTCCTTCGGGATCCGAAGAAGTTTTCCCGCCTCGGTGGTCGCATCCCCAAAGGTCTCTTGCTGGTGGGTTCTCCGGGGACGGGCAAGACATTGCTGGCCCGCGCTATTGCCGGTGAAGCAGATGTTCCGTTCCTGTCCATAAGCGGGTCGGATTTCGTGGAAATGTTCGTGGGCGTCGGCGCCTCCCGGGTGCGGGATCTCTTCAACCAGGCAAAAAAACATGCCCCCTGCATCATCTTTATCGATGAGATTGACGCCGTGGGGAGGCAACGGGGTGCCGGTCTCGGTGGCGGTCATGACGAGCGGGAGCAGACCCTCAACCAGCTTTTGGTGGAGATGGACGGTTTCGAGTCCAATGAAGGGGTAATCCTCGTCTCGGCGACGAACCGCCCCGACGTCCTCGATCCCGCCTTGTTACGGCCGGGGCGTTTCGATCGCCAGGTCGTCGTGCCCCTTCCGGATGTGAAGGGACGGGAGAAGATCCTGGCCGTCCATGCCCGGAAGGTACCTATCGACAGTGACGTGAATTTTCAGGTTATCGCCAGAGGAACTCCCGGTTTCTCCGGTGCCGACATAGAAAACATCATCAACGAAGCCGCCCTGTATGCCGCCCGCACCAACAAGGAAAAGGTAAGTATGGCGGATTTTGAGTTCGCCAAGGACAAGATCCTCATGGGTACGGAGCGTAGGAGCATGGTGATCAGTGACGAGGAAAAACGCAATACCGCGTATCATGAGGCCGGTCACGCCCTCATCGCCCGGCTGTTGCCGGGAACGGACCCCATCCACAAGGTGACGATCATTCCCCGCGGCCGGGCCCTGGGCTTGACCCAGCAATTGCCCATCGACGAGAAGCACACCTATCGCCGGCAATACCTGCTGAACAGCATCGCCATCCTATTGGGAGGTCGAGCGGCGGAAGAACTGGTGCTCAATGATTTTACCACCGGCGCGGGTAACGACATCGAGCGTGCGACGGCACTGGCGCGCAAAATGGTCTGTGAATGGGGGATGAGCGAAAAGATGGGCCCCCTGAGTTATGGAAAGAAAGAAGAGGCGATCTTCCTCGGCCGTGAATTTGCGACCCACAAAGATTACAGCGAAGAAACCGCCCAACGGATCGATACCGAGGTTTCCCGCATCGTTTCGGAGCGTTACGATCAAGCCAAGAAACTATTGACGGATAATCTGGAGGCCCTCAACCGCCTGGCCGCAGAGCTGCTGGAGAAAGAGGTGCTCAATGCCGCCGAGATCGATACGATTATCGGTATCCCCGTTCAAGAAACAGAACCGGAAGTTGCAGCGCCCTGAATGCTTTCCGTATGTGGTTTTTAAGAGACCTGTCGATCAATACACCTTCCGAAGCCGTTCAGGTTCTTAAAGATACCGGCGTGGATCCCTCCGGTATCGAGGCCATGCTGCCGAAAATGAAACACCTCAATATCCATCTGGAGGAAGTTTCCTGCCCGGCGGCAAATATCATCAAGCAGGAAATGCTTGCCGTGGGAGGTGACGCCGCGGTTGCCAGAGGGGCTGTTTCCTGTCGGCTGCCGGCCACGGATGTTGTCCTCATGGGGACCAAGAAGCAATTACGAAGATTTGCCGGTAAGATCTCCGGGCAACCTTTCGGGCTGTCGGCTTTGTCGGCTTCGTTGATCGGACTTTTGGAGACCGCCGAGAGAACTTCCTGGACGCTGTCGACGGCGCGGCGGGAGCTTGACTTGGGTCCCCGAACGCTGGTGATGGGGATCGTGAATGTCACCCCGGACTCCTTTTCCGATGGGGGAAGATATTTTCATCACGATCTGGCTGTCGAGCATGCCCTCCGCTTGGTTGGGGAAGGAGCCGATATCTTGGATATCGGGGGGGAGTCGTCGCGTCCGGGAGCAACACCGGTTTCCCCGACGGAGGAATTGGACAGGGTGATACCGGTAGTTGCGGCTGTTGCCGGGCAAACGGACGTGCCCATATCCATTGATACCACCAAAGCGATTGTTGCCCGGGAGGCAGTTGCCGCCGGTGCGGAAATCATAAATGATATCAGCGCGATGCGGTTTGACGAAGAGATGCCTGTGGCGGTTAGAGAAACCGGTGCTGCCATCGTCCTCATGCACATGCGGGGGACACCACGGGATATGCAGGCAGGAAATCCCGAATACCCCTCGTTATGGGGAGAAATCCTGCGCTTTCTTGCCGGGAGGATCGAGGTTGCCGGACAATGCGGCATCCCGGAAGAGCGCATCGTCGTCGATCCCGGATTGGGTTTTGGAAAAACGGCCGCCGACAATCTGAAAATGATCAGGGAACTGAAGGAATGTCGTGCTCTCGGCCGGCCGGTCCTCATGGGGCCGTCCCGAAAATCTTTTCTCGGCCGTATTACGGGTGCGGAGCCGCAGGCGCGGCAGGAAGAAACCATCGCGGCGGTGACGGCCTGTATCCTCAACGGTGCCCGGTTGATTCGGGTCCATGAGGTGCGGGCGGCGAAAAAGGCCGCCGCAGTGGCCGATGCCATCAGGGGAGAAGGGACGTGATTACCGGCATCGGTGTCGATTTGGTAGAGATTCCGCGGATGGAAAAAATCCTTAAGCGCTGGGGACTCAGATTCCTTGAACGGGTTTTCACGCCGGAGGAAATCCGGTATTGCCGGGAAAAAGCGGCACCGGCCATCCACTATGCCGCCCGCTTTGCCGCCAAGGAAGCCTCCTTGAAGTCTCTGGGCATCGGCCTGGGCATGGGGCTGAACCTCACTGATATCGGGGTGACGCGAACCGATAAAAGCCCTCCCCGCCTCTTCTTCTCAGAAAGAGGTGTTCTCATGCTCAGAGAGGGCGGGATCTGCCGGACTCATCTCAGCCTGACGCATACGCAGCGCTATGCGATGGCCATGGTAGTCATGGAAAAACAGGTTCGGCAATGAGGAAACCGATACTATCCCGTAGCGCTGAAGATACCGTCATGATTGGGAAACTGATCGGCAGGACGGTGGCGAAAGGGAATATAGTGGCCCTGATCGGCGATCTGGGAACGGGAAAAACCTGCCTTACCCAGGGCATCGCTCGGGGTATGGATGTGCCGGCGGTATATCCCATTACCAGCCCGACCTTCACCCTGATCAATGAATACCCGGGCCGTTTGGTGCTTTACCATTTCGATGTCTATCGATTAAGGGGAGCGAAAGATCTCGAAGACATGGGTTATGAAGATTATTTCTATGGGGATGGGGTAACCGTCATTGAGTGGGCGGAAAAAATTCTCCCCATCCTCCCCGAGGGCACCCTGTTTGTAAACCTTACCTATGTTGATGAAAATGTACGTGAAATTATCTTTACCGGAAACGATCTCATGATCAATACGATAAATAACCTGCTGAAAGAGGGAGGATTCTGAAAAATGGCGCTCGTAGTGCAGAAATACGGGGGAACATCCGTGGCGAATATGGAGCGGATCGAAAACGTCGCCAAACGGGTCATCAAGGAAAAAGACGCGGGCAATGAGGTGGTGGTTGTTCTTTCGGCCATGGCCGGTGAGACGGACAGACTCATTAATCTGGCCCATCAGGCAGCGCCGGATCCGGATTCCCGGGAATATGACGCCCTGATTGCCACCGGGGAGCAGGTAACGGTTACCCTCCTGGCCATGGTTTTGAACAGGTATGGTTACAAAGCGCGCTCCTTTCTCGGCTTCCAGGTTAAAATCAATACCGATCGGGCCTTTAAAAAGGCGCGTATCACCAAGGTCGAAACGCGGAAGATGCGGGAGGAATTGAAAAAAGGCACGGTACTGGTTGTGGCTGGTTTTCAGGGTGTCGATGAAGACAACAATATAACGACCCTGGGGCGGGGGGGGTCAGATACCAGTGCCGTAGCGCTGGCGGCGGCTTTGAAAGCGGATATTTGCGAGATCTACACCGACGTGGACGGGGTATATACGACAGACCCGAATGTTTATGACAAGGCGCGCCGTCTGGACAGGATATCCTACGACGAGATGCTCGAAATGGCCAGGGCGGGTGCCAAAGTACTCCAGCCCCGGTCGGTGGAATTGGCGAAAAAATATGAAGTTCCCGTTTATGTCAAGTCTTCTTTTACCGACGCGGGCGGGACTCTGGTGACTAAGGAGGACAAGGAAATGGAAAAGGAAGTAGTATCCGGTGTAACCTACGATCGGGACCAGGCCAAGATTACCGTTGTCAAGGTACCGGACCGGCCCGGCATCGCGGCACGCCTCTTCACGCCGCTGGCGGAACATAATATCATGGTGGATATGATTATACAGAATGCCAGTGTCGATGGTTTGACTGATCTAACCTTCACGGTTTCCCGCAAGGATGTGAAACAGGCCTCGGTATTGGTGCAGGAGGCCGCCAAAGACATCGGCGCGGCAAGGGTGGAAATAGACGACAGTGTCGCCAAGATTTCCATCATCGGGGTGGGAATGGTGAGTCATTCCGGAGTGGCCGCAAAGATGTTCACTACCCTGGCCAAGGAGGGGATCAATATCGAGATGATCAGCACCTCGGAAATCAAGATTTCCTGTGTCGTCAAAGCGAAATACACGGAATTGGCGGTAATGGTCCTCCATGACGCCTTTGAGCTGGAAAAATGACCCTTAGTGGCGGGAGATGAACCTCAAGGAAAGGCAATTCAATGGATTGCTTGTATTTCTTGCCGGGTCGATATTTGCTTACCTGGGCGCGTCCGCCTGTTACGGGCATCATCGCTGGGATAAGGAAATTCCTTATGGGAATATTCTTTATGGCCCGGTTGTAGTCGAGATGGCTGGGGATACGCCGGCGGCAGGGATCTATTATCTGCCGGAAAAAACGACCCTAGCGGGATTTCTCGGTCTGACCGCCCCGGGTAGGGACGGTTTTTTAGGCGCCGATTTGCACTACATCTTGAGATCCGGCGATACAGTGCAAATCGACGGCGACAAGCGCCCGGAGATCCTTAAGATGAAAGGCGCTACCCGTCTGGCTTTGAATTTACCCATCGACATCAATACGGCCACTCGTGATGAAATGGTCATGGTGCCCGGCATTGGCGAAAAGACAGCCGGAGATATTCTGGCCTTGCGCAGTGCTATCCCCGGAGGAATACGGAAGATAGACGATCTGTTGATGATAAAAGGAATCAAGGAAAAAAGGCTGGAAAAGCTCCAACGCTATCTCTGCGTCGAGAAGAACCGATCCTCGACCCCTGGCGCCGACATTTCCAAACATGGCTCTCTTAATGTTGACAAATAAAGGTCTTTTGATTTTTGCCCGCTACTCGCTGCGGTATTGGCGGTAATGATTTAAAACTCGCTGGACGTAATTTTGAGTCTCTCGATAAGGGGGAATCCCCTGATGCTTGATGACGGCGTTTTCTCCGGCATTGTATGCTGCCAGGGCCAGGGAAAGATCGTTTTTAAACAGCTCCATAAGATAACGTAAATATTTGACCCCGCCTTCGACGTTGTTCTCCGGCTGAAAGGAATCCGGGACCTGCAGTGCATAAGCCGTTGACGGCATGAGCTGCATCAACCCACGGGCGCCTTTGGGAGAAACTGCCCGGTGGTTGAAATTGGATTCCGTTTTTATCACCGCTTTGACCAAGGCCGGATCAACGTTGTATTTTCGGGAAGTGAGATCAATGAGCTGATCATATTTTGTTACGTCCGTCGCCTTGATGTTGAATAAGACCCTTTTCTCACGGTAAACCAGGACATAGTTGACATGAGGATGAGTGGGTACATTGGTCAGATGGATCGTGCCTTGTTTGTCGATGTATTTGTAGATATCGGCTGTGGCCGGGCCGGCGCAGAATGGATATAGAATGGCCAACAACCCGGCTGCCACGGCGATTTTTCCCGAAAATGTATTCATGTCAGAACTCATAAGTGGATATTACGTGATTCTTAACTTGAATTGCAAGACTTTTTCGTTCCCCGGCGATTTGATTGAGCTTGACAGGCTGTGTACGCGATGATAAAGGACCTTCCTAATCTTAGTCGTCGGTCGGGGCGTGGCGCAGCTTGGTAGCGTATCTGAATGGGGTTCAGAGGGTCGGAGGTTCAAATCCTCTCGCCCATGAAAATCAAGGGGTTACGGAGTTTTCTGTAACCCCTTTTTGTTTGCCGCTGTATTCTCTCCCACTATTCTCCCACTTTTGGACGTCCTATGACCATTTCCGGGCCATAAAGAGAGTCAATCCCGCCCATGATAAATTGTCTCTACGAATTGTTATTGAGAAGCCTAACCGGCCTCGATCATTCTCAACTGAACCTTGTCCTCCAGATAGCTCCCTGCTTTGTTCCAGCGATATAACCATGACCCGGCGACTTCCCACCCGCTTTCGATCAGTTTATCGCTCCTGGCCCTATATTCTCGCACTCAGCGGCAATAAACGGGATGAATGC
Organism: Syntrophales bacterium; assembly: GCA_035448805.1. GTDB lineage: Bacteria > Desulfobacterota > Syntrophia > Syntrophales > UBA8958 > UBA8958. The sequence continues at coordinate 445 of DAOTJR010000019.1, read as the reverse complement.
AACCATCACGTACGGTCTCAGTTTCCAATAGCTGCCTTTCTGCTTCCCATACCTCCTTTTTGCCCGGCAGGAATGAGAAAAGGGGGGTGGGGGTGTTCGAGATGATCAGCGGGGGCGGCCCCTGCTTGAACCGCTCATTACCTCTACCTCCAATTTCAGCGCCGCAAAAATATTTACCCCGAAATTTTGTTCCCTTTTGCCGGGGCTTGTGCTATGCAATCGCATAGGAGGTATTCTCATGGAAAGTGAAAATAAGCCTGTTGAACCTGTTGAACCCGTTAAGTTCAAGACGCCCGGCCAGACCATACCGATTTGCATCTTACGAAAGAGGGATCATCTTTCCGAAGAAGAACGCAACCCGCCGCCGCCCGTGGGCTTCCTACAGCGTATCAAACGAAAGCTGTTGGCCTTCATCGGCTTCCCCAGCTTCGATTAAATCCGGGAT
>DAOTJR010000018.1:0-57172 GCA_035448805.1 Syntrophales bacterium | reverse complement strand
GCGACCCTCAGCTTGGAAGGCTGACGCTCTAGCCACTGAGCTACTCCCGCTTATCCTCCTCATTCAGGCGTTTATCTATCGGCAACGGTTCCGGCATACCCTGGTAATTATGGTGGAGGGGGGAGGATTCGAACCTCCGAAGGCTGAGCCGGCAGATTTACAGTCTGCTCCCTTTGGCCACTCGGGAACCCCTCCATAAGGTACCCGCCATTATTATCGGAGCTGGCGATGGGACTCGAACCCGCAACCTGCTGATTACAAATCAGCTGCTCTACCTGTTGAGCTACGCCAGCAAAAACACGATATGCCAACAATTCAAAGAACTTATCAAGACATTACCGTCATCGGCAAACCGCGCCTAAAGTGCGAATTGGGAACCCTAAATTTATTGTCTTATTTTGTCAAGAACTTTTTTCGGCACTTCAATACCGTCGCCAGAAACTGCCCCGGGGGGTATCATAGACTTCGATTCCCAAGGCGGCAAGTTCAGCGCGGACGGCATCGGCTTCCGCCCAGCGGCGCTCCTGCCGCAGCAGGTTCCGCTTGTCCAGCAGTTTCAACACCTGGGCATCGACTTTTTCTTCTTCAAAGTCCATAATCCCCAGCACCCCGTCGATTCCCCTCATCACCGCGAGAAGCCGGTCCCTCTCCGCCTGATTGAAGCATCCCTGTTCCAGGGGGGCGCTCACCTTGTTGATGAAATCGAAAAGGGAAGCCAGGGCGCCGGAGATATTGAGATCGTCATCCAGGGCATCGGCAAAACCATGCTTGACATCGTAGATCCACTGATCCGTATCGGCGCAGCCCGCCCCGGCGCGAAAATCGAGGAGGCGCTGGATAAAACGGTTCAGCTTCCGGACGGTGTTCCTCGCCGTCGTCAGGGCCCCCCAGGAAAAGTTCAGCGGCTTGCGATAATGAGACCCCAGCAGGAAAAAACGTATATCCCGGCCCTCATAACCCCTCTTTTCCAGGTCTTCCATGGTGAGGACATTCCCCAGGGACCGGGACATCTTCTTTCCCTCGATCATCACCAACTCCGTGGCGAGCCAGTAGTTGGCCGTATCCCGACCGGTCGCCGCCTTGCCGATGGCCAGAACATTCTCACAGTGCGGGAAGGTGATATCGGCGCCGCTGGCATGGATATCGAAGGTATCCCCAAGATATTTAAGGGAAATGGCGGCGCATTCGAGATGCCAACTGGGCCGGACGCTTCCCCAGCGCGTCTTGAAGTACACCCCCTTCTTGAGTTCACTAAGGGTGGAACGTTTCAGGAGGGTGAAATCCACCGGGCTGTCCTTCTCGTAGTCGTCGAGATCGCTGGTGCGGCCGTGCTGAACCTTGCTCAGATCGATCTTGGACAGTTTCCCGTAATCGTTGAATTTGGAGATATCGAAATAAACGGAGCGGAGTTTTTCATAGGCGTACCCCTTGCCCACCAGTTTCTCCACCATGCGGATCATGTCGTCGACGTGGGCGCTGGCCCGGGGATAAACCTCATCGCTCTTAATGTTCAACTTTTCGATATCCCTCAGAAATGCCTCGAGACAGCGGTTGGTGTAGGCGGCAAGGTCGTTGCCGCTCCGCTCCGCCCCGCGGATGGCACGGTCGGCCAGATCCACGATATTCGTTACATGCCGGACCTGATAGCCCTTGTACTCCAGATATCTCCGGAGGAGATCGGAAACTACGAACCGGCGGTAACTGCCGATGTGGGGCACATCGTGGACCGTGGGTCCGCAGGAATACATCCTGACTTCTTCGGGCCGCAGGGGTTTGAAGAACTGTTTTTGCCTGTGGAGGGTATTATAGAGGCGCAGGGTCGTTTCTCCCTTGTCGGTGAACAGATCGGTACTCAGATAACGCTCGCCGCTGTCGGGAAAGATGACCACCACGATACCGCCGGTCATCTCCCGGGTCTGCTGCAGGGCCACATGCATGGCGGCCCCGGAGCTCATGCCCACGAGGAGGCCCTCTTCTCTGGCCAGGCGGCGGGCCATCTCAAAGGCGTCCTCGTCCAGGATGTTGACCTTTTCATCGAGCCGCTTCCGGTCAAAGATCCCGGGACGGTAAGACTCCTTCATATTCTTGAGGCCCTGAATCTTGTGCTGGAGATATGGCTCCACACCGATGATCCGGATGGCGGGGTTGTATTCCTTCAGGCGCTGGGAAAGTCCCATGGCCGTCCCCGTCGTGCCCAGGGCGACGACCACCATGGTCACCCGGCCGCCGGTCTGCCGCCAGATCTCCTCGGCCGTTCCCTCATAGTGCGCCCGGACATTGTCGGGATTGTTGAACTGATCGGTTCCGAAATATTTTTCCGGGTTTTCCCTCATCATCAGGTACGCCGCTTCGATGGCACCGTCGGTACCGAGATTGGCGGGGGTGAAGTGAAGCTCCGCCCCCATGGCCCGGAGGATCTTTTTCCTCTCTTCGCTGGCCGCCTCCGACATGGTGAGGCAGAGGCGGTAACCTTTGGCGGCCGCGACCAGGGCCAGACCGATGCCCGTATTGCCGCTGGTCGCCTCGAGGATAACCTTGTCTTTCGTCAGCTCCCCCCGCGCTTCCGCCCCGGTGATCATGGCCAGGGCCGCCCGGTCCTTGATGGAGCCGCCGGGATTGAAACATTCCATTTTGGCGAAGATACGCACCTGGGGATTCTCGTTGAGACGGCATATCTCCACCAGGGGCGTATTGCCGATCGTACCGAGAATATTGGTGAAAGATTGTTTCACGGTCGGGGTCAACCTGTTAACTGTCGAATTTCGGCAGGGGAATCTTCACGAAAGGCACCCCTTCTTCACGGAGGGCCTCTTCTTCCTGTTGGGTGGTGGTACCGCGGATATTGCGCCGTTCCTCTTCACCGCGGTGGATCCGGAAGGCCACCTCGGCAAACCGGTCGCCCACATTGTCAAAGTATCTCTCCAGCTGCTGTTGCAATTGTTCCAGATACCGCACGGGAGAAATTTCCGCCTCCTTACCGCCGCCGGAAGAACGGGCATCCCGGCCCACAACATTCACTGCCGCGGGGACGATTTCCGCCTCCATACTCCCGCAGACCGGGCAGGAAATCAGACGGCCTTCCTTTTGGTCCGCAAAGGCCTGCCGGTCCTGAAACCAACCCTCGAATTTGTGCCCGCGGGCACAGCGCAAATCATAGACAATCACGGATTTTCTCCCGGAGCAAGGAAATATTCCCAGCTATATCAAATATATAACCTCATTTTCCCGGCCCGGAAAAAAACATTGGACATTCCGCCGGTAATTTTATATTTAACCGCGATGTCGGGATGTGGCCCAGCCTGGTAGGGCACTGCGTTCGGGACGCAGGAGTCGCGCGTTCAAATCGCGCCATCCCGACCATTTTTTTCAACCTCCCACCACCGACGCCATCTTGAAGATGGGCAGGTACATGGCGATGATCATGCCGCCCACCACGCCGCCCAGAAAGACCATCATGAACGGCTCCAACAGGGACGTCAGGGCCTCCACGGCCGTATCCACCTCGTCGTCGTAAAAGTCGGCGATTTTGGCCAGCATGGTGTCCAGGGCCCCCGTCGCCTCGCCCACGGCGATCATCTGCACCACCATGGCGGGAAAGATATCGGTCTCCGCCAGGGGCTCGGCGATGGTTTTCCCCTCGGCGATGCTTTTCCTCGTCTCCAGGAGGGCCTTTTCGATGATCACATTCCCCGCCGTCTTGCTGACGATCGTCAGTCCCTCCAGGATGGGCACCCCGCTGGACATCATGGTGGACATCGTCCGGGTGAACTTGGCCACGGCCACTTTCTTCAACAGGTCGCCGAAGACGGGGGCCTTCAGGACGGCACGGTCAAAAAGATAACGCCCCCGCTCCGTGGCCAGGAAGCGGTTGAAGAGGATATAAGCCACGACCACCACTGCGGCCATGAGGAGAAAATACTTCTGGGCAAAGGCGCTGGCGTTGACCAGGAACTGAGTGGGCCCGGGCAGTTCGCCCCCCATCCCTTCGAACATCTTCTGAAAGACCGGGATGACCTTCAGGAGAAGCAGCGCCACGACCCCGATGGAGATGACGAGGACGCTGGCGGGATAGGTCATGGCCCCCTTGACCTTGGCCTTGAGCTTCATGGCCTTTTCCATGTAATTGGAGAGGCGCTGCAGGATCACGTCGAGGATGCCGCCGCTTTCCCCGGCGGCGACGAGATTGACGAACAGCTCGTCGAACACCTTGGGATATTTCTTCAGGGAATCGGACAGGGTGGCCCCGCTTTCGATGTCCGTCTTCACCTCGGCGATGATCTTGGCAAACGTCTTGTTCTGTTCCTGCTGGGACAGGAGATCGAGGCACTGGATCAGGGGCAGGCCGGCGTTGATCATCGTGGCGAAGATACGGGCGAAGACCACGACGTTTTTTTCGGTCACCTTCTGTTTCAAAAAAGGAAGGTATTCGCTGAGTTCCTTGGGCTTGGCCTTGATGTTGATGGACCGGTAGCCCTGGCGTCGCAACTGGTTGCGGACCGCCGCCTCATCCGCCGCCTCGAGCTCCCCTTTCTTGACATCCCCTCTTCTGGTCGTCGCTTCCCAAACAAATACCGGCATGTTTTCTCCTGTCCGATCTCTTCAGCTCGCCGGGCAATCGCCGACGACACGGCAAGAAGTCCGGATGGGGCGCTCACGCGTCACCATCCCTAACGGCGGCGTATTCATAAATGCCGCTCATCGCTCGGAATTCACGCGCCTCACCCCGAGAGACTCCTTATTTCTTTGTCGCCACGACCACTCTTCTTTGCAACCTTAGTCACCGCCAACGATTCTTCACGCCGCACCGCCCTGAAGCTCCCGCCGCCCGCGGAAGATTTCCGCCATGATGATCCCCGCTGCCACAGATACATTAAGAGAACCAAGTTTTCCTACCATGGGAATAGACAAAAAGAAATCACATTTTTTTCTGACCAGGTCCCGGAGACCTTTCCCTTCACTGCCCAGGACCAGGGCGGTCCTTTCCGCAAACACCACGGAACGGACATCCTGTCCTCCCGTCACGTCCGTGCCGTAGACCCAGAAACCACGGTCCTTCAGATCATCGAGGGCCCGAGACAGATTGGTGACTCTCGCCACCGGCAGTTGCCGCACCGCCCCGGCCGATGCCTTTTCGACCGCCGCCGTCACAGCGGCGGCGCGGTCCCGGGGAATGATCAACCCCGCGGCACCGAAGCAATAGGCGGTACGGATGATGGCCCCGAGGTTCTGAGGATCGGTGATCCCGTCCAGGACCACGACCATGCTGCCGGCCACGCGGCCCGGGGTGATTTGTGTCAGCTCCTCGAAATCGGCGTACGCATAAGGCCGGACCACACCGACAATCCCCTGGTGATGTTCCGAACCGGCCAATCTGCGCAAACGGACACGATCCACCTCAACGACCGGAATGGCACACGACGCGGCGGCGGCGAGAACCTTAATGATCTGGGGCCCTTTCTTCCCCGCGGTGACGTAGAGGCCCAACAGCTCTCCGGGATGGTCGTTAACCAGCCCCCAGAGGGGGTTTACGCCGTAGACCACCGGAGCGGATTCTCCCCGCGGCGCATCGGGATTCTTCACCGGCGGTTGCCCCAACCCCCGTCCGCCAAGCGGGGGTATGACCGTTCGCCGCGGTTCGGGACGCCTGTTTTTATCCCCCCGGTCGGCATCTGATTCGTAAGTATCCGTAATTCCCCCGGTCATCGGGCTACGTCCCGGTGCAGCGGGCCGCCTACACATCCGGACCGTCTTCCGTGCCTGCGGACAGACGCAACGATACACGCATAGAATCGCTCACTTGCCGGCATTATCATGCAGCCCCCGCGCCTGCGGACAGACGCAACGAAACGTGAAAGCAGCCGGTCACTGCAGCACATCATTGCGATCGTCCTGGCAATCGTCGCGCCTTGCCGATGTTGCAGCCCTTACCGGTCCGCCGGGAACCCCTCGTCCCCGCCCCGGCCGGGCAGATGAGCGCCGCCGGGCTGCCCGCTGCGCCGCCCGGCTCTGGTCGCCATCCCCGCGGCGATGGCGGTCACGATCCGGTCCGCCGCGGCGACCGGGTCGGCGGCCGTGCGGATGGGTCTTCCGACGACCAGGTAATCCGCGCCGGCGGCGATCGCCTCTTCCGGGTCCAGGGTCCGCTTCTGATCGTCCCCGACGACGGTATCCACCCCCCTGATACCGGGGGTAACAATGACGAAATCATCTCCGCAGATCGCCCGGATCGCCCCGATCTCCCGGGGGGAAGCCACCACCCCCGCCAGACCTGATTCCCTGGCCAGACGGGCGAAATTCTGCACCGTTTCCAGGGCGCCCTTACGGAAACCTAGTTCCCGCAAGTCACCGTCATTGAGGCTCGTCAAGACGGTGACGGCAATAAGGAGCGGCAGCGGCTTATGAAGTTTCGCCGCCTCATCCCGGGCGGCGGCCGCCGCCGCGGCCATCATTGCTCTGCCACCGGCGGCGTGGACATTGAACATGGCCACCCCGAGTCCCACGGCTCCCGCCGACGCCCGGGCCACGGTGTTGGGTATGTCGTGATACTTGAGATCGAGAAAAACCCCGGCACCACGTTCCCGGATCTTTTCCACGAGGGTCGGGCCATGGATCGTAAAGGCCTCCTTGCCCACCTTGAACAGCCCCACGTGCCCCTGGAGCCTGTCGACCCACGTCATAAGTTCCGCCATGCCGCCGGCGCCGATATCGAGGGCAAAGATCAGCCGCTCGCGAGGGTTTTCACTCCGTGTATTCATCATCCTCGATAAACTCTGTATGATCGAGAATCGGCCGGAAATTATCCTGGGTGTGCTTCAGTTTCTCCGGATGGGCGTAGGTCACCTTTCCGGCCGCAATCTCCCGGAGTGCCGTAACGATTTCCCGGTTGTTCCGCACCTCCCCCAGGGGCTGGGCACCCTTCAAAAGCTGGATGGCCCGCTGGGAAGTGAGCAGCACCAGGGCAAAGCGGTTCTTGGCCTCCCGCAACGAGTCTTCAACGGTAATTCTTGCCATAGGTATCTTTCTCCTTCAAAAACATCCAAACGCCATTCACATGACTGTGCCGGCAAAATAGCCGAATATTTTAGTCTTTTATCGTTGACGACATCGTCGTCTCCATTGATGATTTACATGAAAATGCCGGCAAGCACCCGATTATTTTCATGTTTCGCCGTGCCGCACCGGGCGCGGGGGTTAGTCTGAAAATCCCCCCGGCTTCCTTGGCGACATTTTCATCTTTCACGGGTGCCTCCCCGGCATGGTGATTTACCATGAAAACGTCCGTTCCATTATTTCTCAAGAAAAGAGGCAACGACCCCCAATTGTCTCTCCCGGCGGCACTTTTCCGCCAGATAGATGCCCCGGACCTTGTCAACGGCCCTCTCCAGGACGTCATTGACGACAATGTAATCATACCAGAAAACTTCCCGAATTTCATCCTTTGCTTTCTGAAAGCGCCGGCGCCGCATCTCTTCGTCTCCGTCACCCCGCTTCCGGAGACGTTGCTGCAGCTCCTCGAGGTTTGGGGGAAGGACGAAAACGAACACCCCGTCGGGATATATCTCCTTGAGAGCCCGGGCACCCCGGGGCTCCACGTCCAGGAGGAGGTCTTCTCCCCGGAGACGGATCGCTTCGATTACGACCCGGGAGGTCCCGTAGCAATGCCCGTAGTTTTCCGCCCACTCCACGAACTCCCCGGCCCGGATCTTTTCCCGGAAGGTCTCGGCGGTCACGAAGTGATAATCCCGGCCGTCGATCTCTCCCCGCCGGGGCGGCCTGGTCGTCAGGGACACGGAGAAGCGCAGGGACGCAAACTCCCGCAGGAGGGAGCGGCAAATCGACGTCTTTCCCGTCCCGGACGGTGCGGAAACGACCATCATCAGGGAATCATTCGACATTCTGGATTTGCTCCCGCAGTTTCGCCAGTTCGCTCTTGACCTCGATGACCCGGCGGGCGATCTCGCCGTCCTGGCTCTTCGCGCCCAGGGTGTTGATCTCCCGGTTCATCTCCTGGATGAGGAAATCCAGCTTTCTCCCCACGGCCTCCCCCTCCGTCAGAAACTCCCCGAACTGGGCGATATGGCTCTCCATGCGGACCACCTCTTCGGTAATATCGCTCTTTTCCGCCATGATGGCCACCTCCTGATGGAGGCGGGCCTCGTCGATCATCATCCCCTGGGTCAGTTCCCGTACCCGGTCGACAAGGCGCTGGCGATATTCATGGACCACTTCCGGGGCCCGGCAGCCGATCTCCCGGAGAAGACGCCGGATTACCTCCATTCGCGCCGCCAGGTCCCGCTTCAGGACCTCACCCTCGGCGTTCCTCATGGCCGCCAGTTTATCCATGGCCTGCCCCAGCAACCCTTCCAACCCCGCCCACAGGGCCGGAAGTTTTTCCTCCTGATCTTCCGGGACGTAGATATCCCGAAAACCCGCCATAATCTCCAGGGTCACCTCACCGGGGAGGCCCAGTTCCGTTTTGATCCGGCTGAGGAGGGCGTGATACTGCCGCACCAGGGGGATGTCGAGGGTCAGCGCCGGCGCATCCCCCTGCTGACCGTCGCTTTCCAGGCGGATGGTGATCTCGATCTTCCCCCGGGAAAACCTCTCCCCGACCCTTTTTTTTATCTCCATTTCCAGCGCCGCCAGTGCCGAGGGCACACGCACGGAAATCTCCAGATAACGATGGTTCAGGGACTTCATCTCCACCTGGATCCTTTTTCCGGCGGCGGTTCCTTCAACCCGGCCGAAGCCGGTCATGCTGCTGATCATGTTGCTCCTTCCTGCGTTTCTGCAATTGCTCGAGATATTTCCTCCGGACGGTATTCAGGATCGCCACGGTCTCGGGAGCGGCGTAATCGGGATAGGTCCAGGGCAGGGGCCGGAAAGACCCCTCCCGGTACACCAGGGTCAGATCGGCGTAAATACCCGCCCGCAGATAGGGCCGGTGGTTGTATCCCTTCCCCGTCGCCAGGATGAGGTGGGCGGCGGCGATATATCCCGGATCGATATTCACCCGCCTGGCCGCCCCGGCGGCAAGCAGCCGTTCCAGTTCATTGGTCCGGAGCTTTATCTCCGGCAGGGTCTCGGGGAGGACATGCCCGGCGAAGGAAACGAAGCGGCGCCGCAGTCCGGTACCCATCTCCCGCTCGTAGTAGTCCGTATAGGCGAACTTCCGGCAGGAACTGATGTAATCCGCCTCCCCGAAATGTTCCATGAGGAGGACGAGGGCCCGGGCGATGCTCTCGCCGTCGGTACCGATGACACTCATGAAGAGATTTACCGGCGGCGCCGGACCGGGGCTGCTCATAGGGTCCGTTTCAATTCCTTCCTGGTTACGGTAGCCGTCCCCACCTTCCCCACGGCGATGCCCGCCGCCCGGTTGGCCATGAAGGCCGCCTCCCGAAACGTGGCCCCGGAGGCCAGGGCGAGGGAGAGAACGCCGATGGCCGTATCACCCGCCCCGGTCACGTCGAAGACCTCCCGGGCCTCCGCCGGAAATTCCGTGTGCCGGATCGTTCCGTCCTTCTCGAAAAGGCTCATTCCCTGCTCGCCCCGGGTGATGAGGAGGGCCGGGAACCCGTATTTCTTCATCAATTCCCGCCCGGCCCGGATCAGGGAGGAACGGTCTTGGATCTCGAAACCCACCGCCCGGGCCGCCTCATGATGGTTGGGCGTCACGATGTGAAAGTCCCGGTAGAGAGAAAAATCATTTTTTTTGGGGTCCACGCAGATTATCACCCCCGAACCGGCAAAGATGCGGCGCACCCCCTGAAGCAGCGGTGCCGTCACCACCCCCTTGCTGTAATCGGAGATGACCACCGCCCCCAGCTCGTCCCGGAGGGTCTCCATGAAGGCGATCAGCTTCGCGATCGTATCTTCCCCGACAGGGGCGCGGCTCTCGCGGTCAAAGCGGACGACCTGCTGGCCGTGGGCCACAATCCTGGTCTTCAGGGTCGTCGGCCGGTTTTCCTCGATAACGATCCCCGCCGTGGCGATGCCTTTCGCCGTCAATTCCCGGAGGAGACGCCGACCGGTTTCGTCGTCGCCCACCACTCCCACCCCATAGACCCGGCCCTCCATGGCATGGATATTGTTCATCACGTTGGCCGCCCCACCCCAGAGCAGATGGTCGGAATGGACATCCACAACCGGTACGGGCGCCTCCGGAGAAATCCGTGCCACCCGGCCGCGGATAAAGTGGTCGACCATGATATCCCCCACCACCAGCACCTTCGCCTGGGAAAATCGCTCCATGATTTCCAGGGTTCTCTTTTTCGTAAACAGCCGGCGCATAACTGGGGACACTCCTTGATCCGGATTTTTAAATAATAACGGATTCACTTATTTTAGCGGGGGAGATTTGTCAATCATTATCACACCTCCCCATCCCCCCGGCCAAGATTTACATTGACTTGACGTCATATATTCTTTAAATACAGCATGTTTGATAATTTCATCTTCCCGGAGGGGATAAAGGATATTATGTTCCGCTCCATCCTGCTTGTAGCAGTAAGCGTTATAATTACGGCATTTTTCTCATCCTGCGTCGTCATTTACTCCCTCCTGGGGGCGGCGGAGAACTCCCTTCACAAGATGGCCAGGCTCTGGGCCAAGGTCCTCCTGATCCTCTCCAACGTCCAGGTCCGGGTTGTCGGGGCGGAGAACGTCCAAGCGGATAGACCGCAAATCTTCATGTCCAACCATCAAAGCGATTTCGACATCCTGATCGTCCTGGCCTTTCTCCCCGGTCAGTTCCGCTGGATCGCCAAGAAGGAGCTCTTCCGGATTCCCGTCTTCGGCCGGGCGATGAAAAATGCCGGGTATATCGAGATCGACCGCCAGCATCACCAACGGGCCCTCCAGAGCCTAGCCGAGGCGGCCCGAAAGATAAGGGAGGGAAAATCCGTCATGAGTTTTCCGGAAGGCACCCGGAGCAAGGACGGGAGTATCAGACCCTTCAAGAAAGGCATGTTCCATCTGGCTCTGGAGTCGGGGGTGCCGATCGTGCCTATCACGATCGTCGGCGCCGCCGAGATCATGCCCAAACGATCCCTGAAGATCAACCCCGGCCGGATCACCATGATCATCGACAAGCCCATCGATGCGGGCGCCTATGACGATGCCTCCCGTCCGGAACTCATGGACCGGGTCCGCGGCGTCATCTTGAAAAATTATGACGAATGGCGGAGACAAGACAACCCATGACGGAAAAACCGGAACCCAAAACGAGGTATGCGGAAATGATCGGCAGTGTCTGTTTCGCCGCCGGGCTCTTCCTTACCCTCTGTCTCGCCTCGTACAACCCGAACGACCCTTCCTTCACCCGCTTCTATCCCGGGGAGGTGGAAGTCCACAATCTCATCGGCGCCTTCGGGGCGTACACATCCGACAGCCTGATCAGGATCTTCGGTCTCACCTCTCTCTTTTTCCCCGTGGTCCTCTTCGTCTGTTCAGGAAAATTCTTCCTCAACGGGAACTTTCGCCTCGGTTCCTCTCATGCAGGCGGCGCTCTGCTGTTCATCCTTTCCTTCTCGGGGCTGGCGGCGCTCGTCGTTCAGGAGCTGTCCCTCCATGATCAATCCCTCCGGGCCGGCGGCCTGGTCGGCGACGCCGTGAGATCTTATCTTACCCACTATTTCAACCTCGCCGGCGCCATGATCATTCTGCTGCTCATGCTGGTGCTGGCCTTCATGCTCCTGATCAGGCTCTCCCTGGTCGCCCTGGGAAGGGGGATCGTCGAACGTTTCCAGGCGGCGAAAAAAGTCTTGAAATCATGGCACATACGGGCTGTCTCCCCGTCCGGGCGACCGGAACCGACGGATGAAAATGTCGCCAAACCGAGCGGCCGGAACGATCCCCGCATCTCGGCGCCGGCATCGGCACCGGAAAAGGGCAAGGCCGTCAAGGCCCGGCAAACCCACTTCGATTTCTTCCCCCTGCCGGGAACGTTCAACCTTCCCCTCCTGGAACTCCTGGACGAACAGGAACGCCGGGACCGGCGGCTGAAGAAGGAAAGCCTGATCATGAACGCCCGGATCCTGGAGAACAAGCTTTCCGACTTCGGCGTCGAGGGAAAGGTAACGGAGATCCATCCCGGCCCCATCATCACCCTCTACGAACTGGAACCGGCACCGGGGGTGAAGATCAACCGGATCACCAACCTGGCGGACGATCTCGCCCTGGCCCTGAAGGCCGCCAGCATCCGTATTATCGCCCCCCTGCCCGGCAAAGCGGTGATCGGCATCGAGATCCCCAATCTGGAAAGAGAGGCGGTGCATCTTCGCGACGTCCTGGATTCCGATGTCTTCAGCGGCGCCCGCAGCAAGCTCCCCATCGCCCTGGGTGTGGACATCATGGGCTCTCCCGTGGTTCAGGATCTGACCCGGATGCCCCATCTCCTCATCGCCGGCACCACGGGTTCGGGGAAAAGCGTCTCCCTAAACGCCATGATCTGCAGCATCCTTTTCCGCTCCGCCCCGGAAGAGGTAAAGTTTCTGATGATCGATCCGAAGCGGATCGAGCTTTCCGCCTACGAGGGGATACCCCACCTCATCCATCCCGTGGTCGTGGACCCCAAGAAGGCGGCCCAGGTCCTCAAATGGGCAGTGGAGGAAATGGAGCGGCGTTACGCCTTCATCGGCGACATGGGCGGTAAGAGCATCGAGGCCTACAACAAACAGGCGGAGAAGGAAAAAATGCCCCGTCTGCCCTATATCGTCATCATCATCGACGAGTTGGCCGACCTGATGCTGGTCGCCCCCCGGAACGTGGAGGAATCTCTGGCGCGTCTCGCCCAGATGGCCCGGGCGGCGGGAATCCACCTCATCATCGCCACGCAACGTCCCTCCGTGGATGTCATCACCGGTGTCATCAAGGCCAATTTCCCCACCCGCATCTCCTTCCAGGTCTCGTCCAAGGTGGATTCGCGGACGATCCTGGACCAGTTGGGGGCGGAGGCGCTCCTGGGGGCCGGCGACATGCTTTTCATCCCCCCGGGAACCTCGAAGATGACCCGTATTCACGGCGCCTTCGTGACGGACCGCGAAATAGGCAGAATCGTGGATTTCCTGAAAAAGCAGGGAACGCCGGATTACGATTCCTCCCTCACGGATTACGAGTCTTCCCTGGACAATAAGGAACAGGATCCGGAGGCGTTCGACGAAAAGTACGACGAAGCGGTGGAACTCGTCGCCGACCTGGGGCAGGCATCCATCTCTCTGGTCCAGCGTTATCTGAAGATCGGTTACAACCGCGCCGCCCGGATCATCGAGCGGATGGAGGCGGAGGGGGTCGTCGGTCCTTCGGACGGAGTCAAGCCCCGCAAGGTTTTGGCGAAAAAACTCGCCTCCCGATGAACGACCCCCGTTTGTCCCGGCAGCCCGGGAAAGGATCCCGGGACGAAGGAGCCGGCAACGCCTACAGATGAGCAAAAACAAACAGCAAACCAGTTTCCATGTCCTCAGCCTCGGGTGCCCCAAGAATCTCGTCGATTCGGAAGTCATGGCGGGATTGCTTACGTCCCGGGGATACGAACCCGTGACGGATCCCCGGGACGCCCGGATCATCATCGTCAACACCTGCGCCTTCATCCTCCCCGCCAGGGAAGAGGCGATCGAAACGATTCTTCTGGCGGCAACCTATAAAAAAACCGCGGCCTGCCGGCATCTGATCGTCGCCGGCTGCCTGCCCCAACGCTACGGGGCCGAGCTGGCAGAGGCCCTCCCCGAGGTGGATCTTTTCATCGGCACCGGGGAGATCCCCAATATCGCCGCCTACCTTGCCGGTATCTCCGTCCCCGGCAAGATCCCCCGGATCAACGCCGGACGCCCGTCCTTTCTGATGAACGCCGCCCATCCCCGGCGGCTCATGACCCCGCCCCACACGGCTTACCTCAAGATCGCCGAGGGGTGTGGAAACCGTTGTTCCTACTGTGTCATTCCCGCCCTCCGCGGTGCCGCCCGGAGTCGCGATCCCCGGGACATCATCGCCGAGGCCCGGAATCTTACCCGCCGGGGGGTAAAGGAACTGGTCCTGATCGCCCAGGATACGACCGCCTACGGACGGGATCTGCCCGGAGGTCCCACCCTCGCCGGCCTCCTCAGGGAGCTGGCCGCCCTGGAGGAGCCGGTCTGGATACGTCTTCTGTATTCCCACCCGGCAAAGATCGATCCGGAGCTGATCCGCTGCCTGAGCGGAAACGAAAAGGTCTGCCCCTATCTGGACATCCCCATCCAGCACATCGACGACACGATCCTCGCGGCCATGAACCGCCGGGGAAACAGCGGTCGGATCAGATCCACTCTGCAGATGATCCGGGAGAGAGGACCGGATATCGCCCTGCGGACCTCCCTCATTGTGGGCTTTCCCGGAGAGACCCGAGAGAGATTCCAGGCCCTGGTCGCTTTTGTCCGGTCGGCGCGCTTCGACCATCTGGGGGTCTTCACCTATTCCCGGGAAGAGGGCACGGCAGCGGCGAAGCTGTCCTCCCGGATCTCCGCAGCGGAAAAGGAACGGCGGCGGGAGATGATCATGGAAATTCAGGCGTCGATCTCCGGGGAACTTCTCCGGCAGCGCATCGGCACCACCATGAAGGTCCTGATCGAGGGGAAGAGCGACCATCCCGATTATCCCTTCGTCGGCCGGAACAGTCGTCAGGCCCCCGAGATCGACGGCCTCACCCTAGTCCGGGGGGAAAAGCTCGATCCCGGTCGGTTCGTTTCCGTACGCATCACCGACGCCGATGATTACGACCTTTTCGGCGAGGTGATTGACAATTCCCCCTGAAGGCAATATAAGGCGGCGATATGAACAGCGATCCCGGGCTCCGGTTGGAAAGATGAACGATATTCAAGAAATATTCCAAAGATACAAAGACGATCTGCAGCAGGTTGACGACTACATGTCCTCCGCCCTGTCATCCGATATCAGCCTCATCCCCCAGGTTAGCGGACACTTGATCGGCAGCGGCGGGAAGCGTTTCCGGCCCCTGCTCCTCATGGCCGCCGCCGCCCTCTGCGGCTATCGGGGAGATCGGCGTCATCCCCTCGCCGCCGTTATCGAATTTATCCATACATCCACCCTTCTTCACGACGACGTCATCGACAATGCCGACACGCGCCGGGGCAAGACGGCAGCCAACCATGTCTGGGGCAACGCCGCCAGTGTTCTGGTGGGTGATTTTCTCTATTCCGAGGCCTTCCGCCTCATGACGGAGCACGGCGACATGGAGATCATCAGGATCCTGGCCCGGGCCACGAACCTCATGGCCGCCGGCGAGGTGTTCCAGCTCATGAAAAAAGGCGATCCGGAGATAACGGAGTCGGATCACCTGGAGATCATCGAGAAGAAGACCGCCCACCTCATCTCCGCCGCCTGCACCGTCGGGGCGCTCCTGGCCGGGGCCGACCGGGAGAAGGTGGACGCCCTGGGCAGTTTCGGCCTCAATCTGGGCTTTGCCTTCCAGATCGTCGACGATTCCCTGGACTACACCGCCGACGCCGGCGAATTCGGGAAGGCCATCGGCAAAGATCTCGCGGAAGGGAAGATTACCCTGCCCTTGATCCGGACCCTGCAACGCTGCCCGACGGAGGAACGGCAGCGGATCGTTGAAATCATCCGCGACCCGGCCCGGGACGAAAACGCCCTGCGGACGGTGCTCGCCATTATGCAAAAACACGACGGCATCCCTTACGCCCTGGATGTGGCCCGCACCTATATCGAAGCGGGAAAGCGGCAGCTGGTCCTCTTCCCCGACCTCCCTCCCCGGCGTGATCTCATGACCTTGGCGGACTACGTCGTCACCCGGAAGTTCTGACTCCCGCCTTCAAGGACAGATTTCCACCGTCATGGCGTACAGCCGTTCCCCCTCCCGACGGTCATCCCGGACGGCCTGGGGCAGACAGGCGAGAATATCGCCGGCGGTGACACCGTCTTCGCCCCGTTCCGCCGCCGCCAGGTCGCCGGCCCGACCGTGGATATAGACACCCTTGCGAACGCTTTCCGGCCAGGTCAGGCCAAGGCCGTACATGGCCGCGATGGCGCCCGCCAGGACATCCCCGGAACCGGCGGTGGCCATGCCGGGGTTACCCGTCATGTTTACATAAACCCGACCGTCGGGACAGCCGATAAGGGAATGGGCTCCCTTGAGAACTATATAAGCGTTCCAGGCGGCACAGGCCTCCTGAAGGACATCTATCCGGCGCCGCCGGATCTCCGTAGCCGCCAGACCGGTAAGGCGCCCCATCTCCCCGGCATGGGGGGTCAAAACGGTGGGGAATTTTCTTTCCCGAACCAACTCCCGATGTCCCGCCACCGCCGTGAGGCCGTCGCCGTCGATGAGGAGGGGTTTTTCGATGGCCGGAACCAGACGGCGCACGAGGGTCTGTGTGGCCGGAACCAGAGAAAGACCGGGGCCGATGACGACGGCGTCCGTCAAGGCTGCGACGGCGCACAGATCGTCGAAGTTGTCCGCCGCCGCGCTCCCCTCGGGCGTCTCCCGGAGGGGGATGAAGACCGGCTCCTTTCCTTGGGCGGCAATAGCGGGAATGGCCGTCGCCGGCACCGCCAAGCGGGCGTATCCGCCCCCGGCCCTGAGAAAGGCCATGGCGGCGAAGTAGGGGGCCCCGAGATAATTTCTTGCCCCGGCGATAAACAGAACGTCTCCCATGGCACCCTTGTGGACATCCCCTCCCCGGACCGGCAGGGGCAGGTAATCGTTGAGCTGGATCTTCAGGTCCTCACGGTCGTAAAGTGCGGGGGGAAAGGAGATATGGCTCAGGTAGAGTTTTCCCCCTCTTTCACAGCCCGGATAGAGGACGTTGCCGGGCTTCGGGAGACCGAAGGTAACGGTGGCGTCGGCCCGGACGGCGTCACCCATGATCTCCCCGGTCTCGCCGTTGACCCCGGAAGGGATATCGAGACTGAGAACCCAGGCGCGGCAGCCGTTGAGCGCAGCGATAACCTCCCGGTGCAATCCCCCGACCTCCCGGTCCAGGCCGGTGCCGAAAAGGGCGTCCACCACCCCGTCGGCATGGGTGATCTTTCCTCGGAGCGCCGCCACCGTCTCCGACCGCGACACCTCCAGAGGCAGTCGCGACAGGATATCCAGGTTGGTCTTTGCCGCTCCCCGGCAGCGGCCGGGATCTCCGTACAGATACACCTGGGGGAATCCCCCGTGGGAAAGGATCTTGCGGGCGACGACAAAACCGTCGCCGCCGTTGTTCCCGGCCCCGCAGAGAATCACATACCTCTTCCCCCGGATACCTCTTTCCTTCTCCAGGACATAAACCGCCGCCTGACCGGCGTTTTCCATAAGGATTTCCTCGGATATCCCCAGTTCCTCTACAGCCCGGCGATCCATCGCCCGTATTTCCTCCACCCTGCTGATCTTCATTCCGCCATCCCCTCACGAAAAGTCTGTTTCTTTTCATTATATTTTGTTACAATCACCCCGTCAAGCGCCGCGGCAGGCGGCGCTCAGGCTGTCCGGAGGGACGGCAAATATTTTCCACAGGAGGAAACGAGTGAGAAGGATACTTTCTTTTACCGCCCTTATCATTCTTGCAGCCGGTCCGCTCTGGGCAGAGAACTACACCCTGAAGGGCAACATGGACGCCGCCATCCGCTATGAACTCCGGGAACGTATCGAGGCCGGAGAAGGGGTCAAAAAACTGGTGTTGAGTTTTGTCGTTCCCCGGAGTTTTTCCTCCCTCACCTACAGTCAAAAGATCGACGATTTCCGGGCCGTCTTCAGTCCCGAACCCCAGGAACGTACGGAGGTAAAGGACAAGCGGGGGAATCTGGTGCTGAACGCGACGTGGACCCGCGTCCCCGGCGCCGTGGATGTCCGGCTTTCCTGCCGGTCCGACAGCCGTACCAACCTGGCGGCCCTGGAAACAAAAGCCCCTTTTCCGCTCCGGGACCTGAGCCCGGAACTGACGGATTATCTTCAGCCTACCGAGCAGGTCCAGGCCGACAACCCCCGAATCCGGCAACTCGCCGCCACCCTCACCAAAGAGGTGAAAACGGAATACGACGCCGTGCTGCGCATTGTCTCCTGGGTTGTGGACAACGTCCGCTACGTCACCCCGCCGGTGCGCTACGACGCCCTTTACTCCCTGGAAACGGGAAAGGGGAACTGTCAGAACTACTCCCATTTGAGCGCCGCCCTCTTGCGCTCCCAGGGGATACCCACCCGCATCGCCGTGGGGGTGACCCTCAACCAACCCTATGACATCGCCTGGAAGCAGGGGGTGTTGACCTTCAAAATGGGGCAGGGTCGCCATTCCTGGATCGAGGTCTGGTTCCCCGATCTCGGCTGGGTGCCCTTCGATCCTCAGAATTCCGTTCTCTTCGTCGCCAACCGGTTCCTCCGCATCGAAACGGGCCTGGACAACAACGAGGCGAAAAACGACGGACTCATGCGCTGGTCGCAGGTCCCGGGGGCCCCGACCCCGACTCTGCAGGAAACGATCAACGCCGATTTCGCCGCCGACCAGGTGAAGCTCCGGGGTGAGCGGGAATCCTACGGACCCAAAAACCTCCTCCTGACTCCCAGGGTCCTGGCTCAGTTCCAGCAGGTGCCCGTCAAACCGCCACCGCCGCCGCCACCGCCGCCCAAAGACCCGCTCCGGCTCATTTATGAAATCCCTTTCCTCTACGGCAATCTCGACTATCCGGAAAACATCGACTTCGCCTTTCCCCGGGGGATCAAGGCCGCCGGGGGGGACCAGTTTGAAACCCAGAACAATTTTCTCGTCGAAACGGCGGAATACGTCACCTCTCAGCGCACGCAGTACGCCCAGATCTTTGTCCTGAGAAAACCGGTCAAGCTCAAGAAAGTCGGCCTCGCTCTTCATAATTTCGGCGGCGACGGCTGGCTCTGGATCGATCTTTTCAAGGACAACCGCGGCAAACCCGGGACGCTGCTGGCCACCAGCGAGATGATCGCCCTGGAACAGATTTCACCCCGCCCCGGCTACCGCTGGGAGGATTTCGACTTCACCAGGGAAAACCTGGAGCTCATGCCCGGATCTTACTGGATCGCCCTGGGATTCACGGGAAGCCCCATCGTCAACTGGTTCTACACCTACGGGAAGCCTGTGGGACCGGTGGACGGCACCCGTTATAAAGGCGTCTTCGACAAGGACTGGAGTGGCGCCCTGAGTTACGAATTCAACTATCGGATCGCCGGCCTGACGGTGAAATAAGAAGGGATGAGAACCCGCCGTCATTAGTCAGAAAAAAAACTACCCTGCCTCGGCCGGTGGTTCAATAGTGACTTTAATATGAAAATACACCGGGGTGATGTCCATAAACCATTTTCATCCTTCGCGGGTGCCGCCCCCGCATAAGAATTTATATCTTTTGACTCCGCAGCTCATTTATTCTATACGGCCGGCAGTGCCTGTACACGGGCCTCGAAACCCAACCGGACATGAAAGGAGGAGCAACTTAAACCATGGAACCCGAAACGGCAGCCAAAATTTATGACGTCATCATCGTCGGCGGCGGCCCGGCGGGGTTCACCGCCGGCCTTTACACCGCCCGTGCCGGTCTTTCCTCCCGGCTCATCTCCGGGGCATCGACGGTAAGCCAAATCACCATCACGGATCTCATCGAAAACTACCCCGGTATCCCCGAGGGGATCAACGGTTTCGAGTTGATGGAGCGGTTCGACCGGCAGGCCCGTAAGTTCGGCCTGGAAGTGGTCGCCGCCGACGTCCGCGCCCTGGAAAAGACCGCCGCCGGGGAAAAGACGCTCTGGAGGGTGAAAACCGACGATTTTGTCAGCGACGCCCGGGCCGTCATCATGGCGACCGGGGCGTACTGGCGCAAGCTGGGCATCCCCGGAGAAGAGGAATTCGCCGGCAGGGGAGTTTCCTATTGCGCCACCTGCGACGCCCCCTTCTACAGGAACCGGGAGGTCGTAGTCATCGGCGGCGGCAACACCGCCGTCCAGGAAGCGGTCTTTCTCACTCACTTTGCCGCCCGCGTGACCATCGTCCACCGCCGCAACCGCCTCCGGGCCGCCGGCATCCTCGCCCAGCGGGCATTGGCCAATCCCAAAATCACCATGTCCTGGAACACCGTGGCGTCAGAGATCGGCGGTGATCAGGGCGTGGAGTGGATCAGGGTAAGGGATGTCCATACCGGCGAGGAGCGGGAGATACCCGCCGCCGGGGTATTCATCTTTGCCGGGCTGATCCCCCAGACCGGTTTGGTCAGAGATCTCGCCGCCCTGGAGAAAGACGGCTCCATAATCGTGGACCGGGAAATGCGCACCTCCGTCCCCGGTCTCTTCGCCTGCGGGGACTGCATCCACAAATCCCTCCGCCAGGTGGTCACGGCCTGCGGTGACGGGGCGACGGCCGCCTACTCCGCCCAGTTGTACGTGGAAGATTACAAGGGAGAGGCGTATTGAGTGGAAGCACTGACCTTTTTCTGGCAGCATCTCCCCGGTCGCCTGAGCCCGGTTCTGGTCGAGTTCGGCACCTTTCAGATTCGCTACTACAGCCTGATGTATCTGGTCGCCTTCGCTTTGACCTATTTCCTCGTCCTCTACCGGATCCGGGACGAAAAATACCCGTTCGGGGCGGAGACGATTCAGGATCTCATGCTCTGGCTGATCCTCGGCCTGATCCTCGGGGGCCGGTTGGGCTATGTCCTGTTCTACAATAGCGACTACTACCTTCACCATCCCTGGGAGATCATCCTGCCCTTCGATTTCTCCGCGGGTATCCGCTTCGTGGGCATCAGCGGCATGTCCTTTCACGGCGGCGCCCTCGGCGTCCTGGCCGCGGCGGTAATCTTCTGCCGCCGCCGGGGTCTGGATTTCTGGCGGCTGGCGGACCTCTTCTGCCCCGCCATCCCCCTGGGCTATACCTTCGGCCGGATCGGAAACTTCATCAACGGCGAGCTCTACGGCCGGCCCACCGACGTCCCCTGGGGTATGTTCTTCCCCCTGGACCAGGAGGGTCTCCTCCGCCACCCCTCGCAGCTCTACGAGGCCTTCTGGGAAGGGATCGTGCTGTTCGTCGTCTTGTGGTCCATAAGAAAGAAGAGCCCGATGGAGGGCTTCCTTCTGGCCATGTATCTCATCGGTTACGGGCTGGTGCGCTTCTTCATCGAGTTTTTCCGCCAGCCCGACGCCCAGCTCGGGTATTTCTGGGGCCTGCTCACCATGGGGCAGATTCTCTGCCTCATCATGATCGCCGGCGGGGCGGGAATCATTCTTTACCGGAAGAGGGAAAAGAAGGCATGAGACGGACCGCGGATAAAAAACGGTCCCCCGCCGCCCCGCTGCGCCGGGGAGACGGGGTGTTTTGTTCCGGGATTCCGAAACGACTTTAGGAGGATGTCATGACTAAGAGATTGATAATTGTGGGCGCCGGCGCCGCGGGCGGCTCCGTTGCCGCCGAGGCCAAGCGGAGAGATCCCGGCCTGGAAGTGACCATGATCGAACAGGGGCCCCACGTCGCCACCGCCGCCTGACCGATGCCCTATTACATCGGCGATGTAATCAAGGATGCGGGTCGACTGACGGCCAGAACCCCGGAAAAATTCCGGGAGGGAGGAATCGAGGTCATCATCAACACTGCCGTGGAAGAGGTGGATACCGACCGTCAGACGGTCCGCCTCGCCGGGGGCCTATCCCGTCCCTATGACTTCCTCGCTTTAGGGACCGGGACCGAGGCGTTGACACCGGGGATTCCCGGCGAGGACCGTCCGGGGGTCTTCCTGCTCAAAAAGCTCACCGACGCCCTGGCGATCAAGAGTTACCTGGCCGAGACCCGCTGCCGGCGCGCCCTTGTCATCGGGGCGGGGTTTATCGGCTTGGAGGTAAGCGAGGCCTTTGTCGAGCGGGGCATCGAGACGGAGATGATCCACCGGGGAAACCTTCCCGCCTCCCGCTGGGACCCCGAGCTGTCCGCGGCCCTGCTGGAAGAAATGAAGCGCCGGGGCCTCATCTTCACCCCCGCCACAGAGGTAGTCTCCATCGAGGAGGGAACGAGTTTCCGTCTCCGCCTCAATACCGGCCACGGTCCCCGGGAGGCGGATATCATCCTGCTGGCCGTGGGGGTCAGGCCCGATGTCCGGCTGGCCCGCACCATGGGACTTACCATCGGCACCTCCGGTGCCATCGCCGTCAACTTCTCCCAACGCACCTCCCGGGAAAACATCTATGCCGCCGGGGACTGCTGCGAATCCTTCCACCGGGTGAGCCGGCGGTGGGTCAATATCCCCCTGGGGGACATCGCCAACAAACAGGGGCGGGTCGCCGGGAGCAACATCGGGGGCAAGGCCATGACCTTCCCCGGCGTGGTCGGGTCCCAGTCCTTCCGGATCTTCTCCTGGGAGGCGGCGGCGGCGGGACTGACGGAACAGGAGGCGGCGGCGGCGGGTTTTCACCCCGTCGCCGCCGTCGTCTGGGGAAACGCCACCGCCGGCGTCATGCCGGGACCGAAGCGGATCGGCATGAAACTCGTCGCCGACCGGAGTACCGGCCGTCTCCTGGGCGCCCAGGCCGTTGGGGAACAGCGGGTCGTCGGGCGGATCAACACCCTGGCGGCCGCCCTTTGGGCGGGTCTGGGCCTCGACGAAATCGCCTATCTGGATCTGGCCTACGCCCCGCCTTTCAGCGGTTCCTGGGACATCATCCATCTGACGGCGCAGAGTCTGATGAGAAAGCTTTGAAAGCCCGCCGGCGGGGAAAGGCGGCTACGGCCGTAAATGCCGGGCAATAACTGAACAAGGGTTGAGATCGTCATGGAAATAATCGGTTGGCTCGTATTTGCGGTGCTTTTCATGGTCATGATATGTCTGGATCTCTTTGTCGCCCACCGCAAGGACAAGGAGATCGACATCCGGGACGCCCTGAAGTGGACCGGGTTCTGGGTGAGCCTCGCCCTGGCCTTCGGCGCCGGCATCTACTATTTCGAGGGTCAGACCAAGGCCCTGGAGTTTTTTGCCGGTTATCTCCTCGAATACTCCCTAAGTGTGGATAACCTGTTCGTTTTTCTCATGATCTTTTCTTACTTCTCCGTACCCGGCCCTTACCAGCACAAGGCCCTCCTCTGGGGGATCGTCGGCGCCCTGATCATGAGGGCGGTCTTCATCGCCGCCGGCGTGGCCCTGGTGACGAAGTTCCACTGGGTCATCTACATCTTCGGTGCCTTCCTCATCTATACGGCTGTAAAAATGGCCCGGGGGCACGACAAGGATATCCATCCGGAAAACAACCCGGCCCTGCGCCTGCTCCACAAGGTGATCCCCGTAACCTCCGACTACGGCAACGGCAAGTTTTTCGTCCGCATCAACGGCGTTCTGCACGCCACACCCCTTTTCGCCGTCATCCTCGTTATCGAACCGACCGACCTGATGTTCGCCATCGACTCCATCCCGGCGATCCTCGCCATCACCACCGATCCCTTCATCGTATACACCTCCAACGTCTTCGCCATCATGGGCCTGCGTAGCCTCTTTTTCGCCCTGGCCGGCCTGATGCGTCTCTTCCGCTATATCCGCCACGGCCTGGTGGTCATCCTCATGTTCGTGGGCATCAAGATGCTTCTTCAGGACCTCTGCCACATCCCCATCGGCTGGTCCCTGGGTTTCATCGCCGGGACCCTGCTTCTGGCCGTCATTGCCTCCGTCCTGCATCCCGAGGAGATCCCCGCCGTGGTCAAACCGGAAGGGGAAAAATGAGCGGGGACACCACCATCCGACGCCACCGCTTTCCCCGGCCGTCCAAAAACGAGCTGGCCAACTGGGCCAGACTGGAGCTGGGGAAGGGACGGCGACAGGCGGGAATGTTTATCGCCGAGGGAAGGAAGGTCGTCGCCGAACTCCTGAACAGTCCCTGGCAAACCGCGGCGCTGCTCTGCCGGCACGGGAAGGAAGGCGTTTGGGAATCGCTCGTGGACAAGTATCTGACCCGGCGCCAGGGGGAAGGCAAGGTTTATCTGCTCGAAGCGGGGGATTGGAAGAGGCTTAGTCAGGACCGGGAGCCGGAAGGGATCATGGCCCTGGTCCGGGAAAGGCCCCTTCCGTCATGGCGGGATTTGTTGGAGCTCGCATCCGGGGATGTGTTGCTTCTGGATCGGATCAACAACCCCAACAACCTGGGGGCGATCCTGCGCACCGCCCACTGGTTCGGGTTCAAGACGGTATTCCTGAGCGCCGCCGCGGTGGACTGGACCAATCCCAAGGTCGTCCGGAGTTCCATGGGCAGCATTTTTCACCTTAACATCGCCGACCGTCTCGATTTTTCCAGCCTGCTGCCGGAAATATGCCGCTTCTGTCTCCTCGTGGGCAGCGACGTCCGCGGTGGCATCCGCCCCCGGCAGACGGGAGTTCGGACCGCCCTGCTGCTGGGCAGCGAGTCCCATGGCCTGCCGGAGGAACTGCTGGCATGCGTGGCGGAGCGATGGCACATCCCCGGTGCCGGGGAGGCGGAATCTCTAAGTCTGCCCCAGGCGGCGGCCATCATGATGTACGAAATCGGCAAAGAGAGGAGCAAACCATGACCGAATTCATCCAGATCGTAACGACCATCGACACGGAAGCAGGGGCGGGGCGAATCGCCCGCAGTCTTGTGGAAAACAGCCTGGCCGCGTGCGTCCAGGTTGTCGGTCCGATCACCAGCACCTATCGCTGGGAGGGCAAGGTGGAAACGGCCCGGGAATGGCAATGCCTCATCAAGGCCCGGGCAGAGGCATTCCCCCGGATCGCCGCGCTCCTCCGGGAAATGCATCCTTACGACACGCCGGAAATCGTCGCCCTTCCCATTTGTGACGGCAGTGAAGCTTATCTCGCCTGGATGGACGATGTTTTACCGGGGGAAAAACGTCTCTAATGAAATATATCCGTTGACAGGAGCGCCTTATATAACTAAAATTACCAAATTATCAAGTAACGATGGCTTACGGAAAGCGTGAGCCGGCACAAGTGCAAACCCGACCACAACCGACCGGTGTTCCTTATGATCTACAGGACTTTGTTGTTGATAGTAGTTCTCATAACCATTTGTTCCTGCTCATCAAAACCGTCCGGACAGGGTACGGCCGCACCACCCCCGGGCGAAACGCCCATGGCCTCCACAGCCCCGGGACCGAGTCCGCTTACGGAGGGGGCGGTGCCGAACCGCGTTTTCGGGCCCAAGGCGGTCCGGATCAACTACAAGGCCGCCGCCAATTTAAATTTTTATGAAAACCGTGCTCACACTATTCTTCTTGTCGTATATCAGTTGAGCGGCCTCAACGCCTTCAATCAACAGATCAAGACGGCGGAAGGCTTAAGCAGGCTGCTCCAGGCGGAAAGATTCGACAACAGCGTCACGGGGGTGGATCAGACATTCATCGAACCGGGAGAGGAAAAGGCACTCGTTCTCGACCGCTATGAAAACACCCAGGCCGTCGCCGTTGTGGCGGGATATTACGACCTCCAGCCGGGACAGGTAACCCGGATCTTCGATGTCCCGGCCAGAACCGAAAAACGGG
Organism: Syntrophales bacterium; assembly: GCA_035448805.1. Classification (GTDB taxonomy): domain Bacteria; phylum Desulfobacterota; class Syntrophia; order Syntrophales; family UBA8958; genus UBA8958. The sequence goes on along the minus strand of DAOTJR010000018.1, from coordinate 31,673 downwards.
GGATCTATGGTTTCCGGTCCACCGTATCCTGGATCGAGCCCGTGTCGATCAGGCTGTTTCTGGGGCCCAACTCCATCCATGAGGTTATGGTAAGATGAACGATCCGATCAGGCCGATATTCTGGTATCAGGGACTTTTTCTCCAGCCCCAGCACTTCCAGTGGCAGGACCTCCTCCATCAGTTCCGGCTCCGGCCCTTCCAGAGTTACGGACACCCCTACTTCTGGGGTTTCGCGAAACTCCGCATCCAGGAAGACGTCCTGAAGAACGAAACATTCGAGATTATGGAATGCGAGGCCCTGTTCCAGGACGGCTCGTGGGTGGTCTTCCCCGGAAACTCCACCCTGTCCTCCCGCTCCTTCAAAGGGGTCTGGACGGAGATGGACAAGCCTTTCAACATCTACATCGGCCTGCGAAAATGGAATCCGGCCGGAGAGAACGTAACCGAGATAAAAGTTCCCGACGATCCGGCACCGGCAGACGCCCGCTTCGTCTCCCGCGCCGATCCGGAGGAGGTAAGGGATTTCTATCAGCAGGCGCCCCATGCCCAGATAAAGTTTTTGCATCACGCCGTGCGGATTTTCTGGGAAAATGAACTGGACGGGGCGGGGAGCTACGACCTGCTCCCGGCGGCACGTCTGGAATTCAACGGCAACGAGATCGTCCCCGCCCGGAACTTCGCACCCCCTTCCCTGACGCTGACCGCCTCACCGGCGCTGACGGAAACCGTCAAGGGGATCCGCGAGGAGCTGACGCTCCGCTGCCATGTCCTGGAAGAGTACAAGCGCATCGGCACATCTCCGGCCACAAGAGGCGCCCCGTCCGGAGACGAGACGAATTACACCATTTTTCTCCTCGCCCTGAGATCTTAGAGCCGCTACGTCCCCCTGCTCCATCACCTCACCGACGATGCCCGGAGCCATCCCTGGATGGCCTATGGCCTCCTGCGGAGTCTGGTGGGGGAGTTGAGCACCTTTTCCGACCGGATCGACATCATGGGAAGGTTGAAGGACGGAGCGGAGCTCATGCCCGTTTACCGGCACGATGACGCCGGCACCTGTTTCGCCGAGGCCCGCGTCCTGATCAGTGAACTCCTCAACGGCATCATGGTCGGCGCGGAGAACATCATCCATCTCGTCCGGGAAGGCGACTATTTCCAGGGACGCATCCCTCCCGAGACCTTCGACAACCGCAACGCCTTCTATCTCGTCCTGAGAAGCACCGCCGTCTCCGACGATGAGGACCGGAATATCATGAACATGATCAAGACGAGTAGTACCGAGCGCCTGCCGGTGCTGATCCGCCGTGCCCTCCCCGGGATGCCCCTCGACAGGATCGCCGTTCCGCCCCCAGGGCTGCCCCGTCGCCCCGACTCCCTTTACTTCAAACTCGACCGGAGCAGCCCCGAATGGGAAGAGATCCAGCGGCGGCAGGACATCTGCCTGTACTGGGGCCGCGCTCCGGAAGACGCCGGCGCCGACCTCGTTATCATCAGGCGGTAACAGAGCGGTGATGGCGAAGCGACGAACTACCGACAAGGAGGTCTTTGACCCGTCAAGATGCTGAAACTGGGCGATTGTTTCATGGAAGTCATGGCTTATACGGTCTGCCTGTGTCAGGGACGTCTCGATGCCTCCCCTTCTTACACGGAGGCCCGGCAACATATCGACGAACTCATCGAGAACACCCGCCGGACCTGCATCGAGGCCGGCTTTCAGGAGGAATGGGAGGAAGCCCTGTTCGCCGTCTGTGCCTGGATCGATGAAACCGTTCTCTGTTCGGAATGGAGCGAGCGGGACCGGTGGCAGGACAACCAACTGCAACTGGTTCATTTTCACACCACCAACGCCGGCAACGAGTTTTTCTCCCGTTTGAACGCCCTGGCCCCGGAGGCACTGCCGGTAAGGGAAGTGTACGCCTACTGTCTCGCTTTGGGATTCAAAGGCCGCTATTTTCTGCCCGAAGACGCCGACAAGATCCAGGAGATAAGGAAGGTCGTTATGCACTACTTGGGGGAAGACAAGGAAGCGGAGGGGGAAGAGAAATTGTTTCCCGAGGCTTACAGCGGCCTACCCGGTCCGGTGAAGCGCAAACGCTGGCTCCGGGGGCTATCCCTTTACGCAATCGTCTTGGTGGTTATCATCATCCTGGGTATCGCCACTCTGTTTTCCACCTATAAAACGATCCTCACGGGAATGCTGGATCAAATCCAGCACGAAAAGAGCCACTTAATAATACCCAAATGATCAAGAAGATCCTGAAAATATCGGGGATTATTCTCCTCCTGCTGCTGCTGGCCGGCCTCGTCTACTGGCTCAACATCAAAATGAGCTGGCCCTGGTGGGTCGGAGCGGCGATTTATGCCGGAATCATCGGCCTCGTTCTGGGGATCGTTTTCTTGCGGAGATACCTGCTGCGACGCCGGGAGAAGAAATTCGTCCGTCGCGTCGTGGAACTGGACGATGCCGCCATCAAAGACCTCCCCATCCGGGAGCGGCAGCAGCTTCAGGAGCTCCAGGACAAATGGAAGGAAGCGGTGGAACTCCTCCGGGATTCCTACCTGCGCAAACGCGGCAATCCCCTTTACGCCCTCCCCTGGTATCTCGTCATCGGCGAATCGGGATCGGGAAAGACCACGGCCATCAAGAGCGCCCGTTTGAATTCCCCCCTCACGGACATCGCCCGGACCGCCGGCATCGCGGCAACCCGGAACTGTGACTGGTGGTTTTTCGAAGAGGCGATCATTCTGGATTCCGCCGGACGTTACACCATTCCCATTGAAGAGGCCGCTGATCGGGAGGAATGGGAGAAGTTCCTGGGACTGCTCTCCCAGTACCGGCGCCGGGAACCGCTGAACGGGCTCATCGTCACCGCCGCCGCCGACACCATCCTCTCCGGAAGCAAGGACAAACTGCGCCTGGACGGGCAGAGTATCCGCAAGCGCATCGATCAGTTGATGCGGGTCGTCGGGGCGAAATTTCCCGTTTACATCCTGGTGACCAAGATGGATATGGTCTTCGGCTTCGGAGATTTCTTTCTCGCCCTTCCCGAAGGATATACATCCCAGGCCATGGGGTACATCAACCGCAAACAGAACCCCTACTGGCACGAGGTACTGGACGAGGCGTGGTCGAACATCACGCAAAGGCTCCGCGAACTGCGTCTGACCCTGGTCAACCTGACGGGGGCCGACACACAGCCGGCGGCGCTGGTCTTTCCCGGCGAATTCGAACGTCTCCGTCCCGGTCTGGAATCCTTTTTTAAGGCCGTCTTTTCCGAAAACCCCTATCAGGAGACACCACCACTGCGGGGAATTTACTTTTCCAGCGCCCGGCAGGCCGGTGCCCCTCCCTTCTGCCCCCTCCCGGGTTACACCTATCAACCCGCGGGCGGTTCCCGTGACGAGGAATCAAGAAGGGACTTTTTCCTGAAGGACATCTTCGGTACCATCCTGCCGGGGGACCGCAACCTTTTCAGCCCCATCATGGAATTCGTCCGGTGGCGGCGTCTCACCGGCAACACCGCTCTGGTGGCCATCCTCCTGATCTGTCTTTCTCTGGCCGGTCTCTTGACCATGTCCTTTCTCCATAACCGGGCGATCATCGAAAATTTCTTTTCGGAATACGACCGGCAGCACGCAACCGTAGGCACAGACGAGGGCGCAAACCTGATTATTTTTGAAAGGCTGCGGCGCCGGATCCTGGATCTCGAAAAGGACAACCGCCGCTGGTTTCTACCCCGTCTCGGTCTCGATGAAAGTCTGGAGATGGAAGAAAAGATCAAGGAGGAATACGCCCGGGCCTTCCGTTCCACAGTCATCGCCGGTTTCGACCGGAGGTTCATCAAGCGCCTGGACGGCGTGACCGGGCATACCCCCGAGGACGAACTGGCGGATTGTTTCAGTTATACCGTTTCCCGGCTGAACATCCTCCAGGACTTCCTGAAAAGCGGTAAGGTAAAACCGTCGACGGCCTTCAAGAAGAGCGCCTCCGACGTCATCGTCGCCATGTACCCCCAGACGCCCCCCGACATCGCCGCCCTCTATGCCGACAATTACTACGCCTATCTGAGCTGGACCAATCAGAAAATAAAGCTCGAAACGGACCGTGATTTTTTTCATGCCGCCCTCGCTTCCCTGGAGGAAAGGGCTCCCGATTTGAAATGGCTGGTAAGAAAATGGATTCCCGAAGCCGATGACGTGCTCTTGAAGAACTTCTGGGGCGAACCGGAAAGTACGGGCTTCCACACCAATACCATCGTTGCCGGGGCCTATACCGCCCAAGGCCGGAAGAATATCGAGGCTTTTCTCAAGGAGGTCGAGGCGGCGACCGCGGATAAAAGCTGGTTCGACAAGCGGCGAAACGAATTCTGGAAATGGTATCAGCAACAGTTCATCAACGCCTGGACGGTTTTTGCCCGTAACTTTTCCGAGGGAGAAGGGGGGCTCCAGACCCAGGCGAGCCAGCGCACCATGGCCACCCTCATGACTACGGATAAAAGCCCGTATTTCTTGCTCCTGCAAAGGATCGCCGAAGAATCCGCCTGGATTGAGGAAGACCGGTTGCCGCCCTGGATCGCCGTCCTGATCGATATCAACGAAATCCATAAGCTTTCCAAAAGGAAGCTGCAAACGGCAGGCAAATCTCTGGTGGGAAAGATCCAGGGGGAAGTGCGGGAACTTTCCCGGGAGTTCGGAAGCGAAGCGGGCCGGGAAAAGATCGACACGGTGAAAAGACGCCTGGCGGCGGTGAAGATCTGGGATGAGTTTCTGGAGAACCTCGATAAGATCGAACCTGCCGCCACATCCCAGGAGGTCGCCTACCGGATGGCCGCCGACTTCTTCACCCTGCCGGCCGACACCAAGGAGAGCAAGGCGGCGATCTATCAAGTCTACAGCAGCTATCTGAAACTCAAGGGCACATTGGCTCTCAAGGGTGATTTGACCGATGCCTGGGACATCCTGATCGGACCCATCGACTTCCTCATCAACTATTGCATCCGCCAGACCGCCTGCTACCTGAAACAGCAGTGGGAAGGCCAGATCGTGGGCGGCATCCAGGGAGCGACACCCGATAAAGTGCCCGCCCTCCTCTTCGACAAGACGAACGGGCTGGTTTGGAAATACCTCGACGGACCGGCGAACTCCTTCATCACCAAATCGCGGGTCGGCTATGTGCCCCGCAAGGCCGCCATCAGAACCGGCTATGAGCTTTCCGTTCCCTTCACACGGGATTTCTTCGTATTTCTCAACAAGGGCGCCGAAGGCGTCCTGGTGGCGCAGCCGGACTATCCCGTGACAATGGAAACCCTGCCCATCGAAGTAAACGACGGCGCCGGCGTAGATCCCTACGCCAACATCTTAACCCTCAAATGCACGGACGCCCAGGTGACCTTGAAGAACTACAACTATCCCCAAAAGACCTCCTTCCGCTGGACACCCGACAAATGCGGCGACACGACGCTGCAGATCATGTTCAACAATCTGACGCTGACGAAAACCTACGGCGGCCAGATGGGATTCGCCAATTTTCTCGTCGATTTCCAAAACGGCAGCAAGACCTATGGAAGCGGCGATTTTCCCGAGGCGGCGACAGGACTGAAAGGCATGGGGGTCACGTCGATAAAGGTTTCCTACAAAATCAGCGGGGCCAAACCGATCCTTGCCCTCTTAAAGAAAGTTCCCGCCGGCGTCCCGCTGGAGATCGTCAAGTGTGAGGCATATTGAGCCATGGACAGACGCGAGCTTGGCAAAAAACCCATCTCGGAGCAACTCCCCACGGGCCGGGAAGTGCGCAGTGACACCGAGTTCGAGCAGCTTGCCCGGGAGATCGAAAAGATGTCGTCGCCGACGCTTTCCGGGAATCTGGACTGGCAGCGCATCCTCCGTTTGTCCGAGGAAATCCTGGAGAAAAAAAGCAAGGATCTCCTCGTTTTGGCCTATTTCTCCGTGGCGCTTCTGAAAACCGCCGGTCTGCGGGGATTCGCCGACAGCGTTCATGTTATCCGGGAGGCCCTGGCATCTTTCTGGGACGACATGTTCCCCCCCAAAAAGAGGATGCGGGGGAGAAAAAACGCCATTGAATGGTGGCAGGATCAGGTGAGCGGTCAGTTGCCGTCCCTGAGAGCCGAAAAATGGCCGCAAGCGGACCGGGATGTCTTTATGGACGATCTCCACGCCATCGACGCCTTTCTCGGCGAAAACATGGAAGACGCCCCCCTGCTTTTGGCAATGATCAACAATATCGGCGAACTGGTGACAGCCGAAGCGCCGGCGGCCCCGGGGCCGGCAGACCCCGGGATACCGGTGCCGGACACACCCGCCCCGGCCCCGGCGGCACCCATCCCGGCGGGCGGTGCCGCAAAGGCGGGCGAAACGGCAGCCGCCGCCGCACCGGCAACGAGTCCGGACCAGACCGGCGGCAGGGAACAGGACGCCGAAAAATTGTTGCAGCAAGGGCTGGCGGCCGTCGGCAGAGCGGCTACACTCCTGGCCGGACAGGAACCACTTGCCCCCCTTGCGTTCCGTCTGAACCGCATCGCCGCCTGGACATCCGTAGAGAGTCTCCCTCCCGCCACCGCGGGGAAAACGCTGATCCCCGCACCGGACCGACAGATCGTGGACGTCCTGGAAGGACTCTATCAAGCCCGCAATTGGCGCGAGCTGATAGCGGCGGCGGAATCAAGAATCCGTCAGTATCTCTTCTGGCTCGATCTCAACCGTTATGTCGTCTTCGCCCTCGATGAATCCGGGCGTCCGGAAACGAGTGCCGTGGTGAAGGCGGAAACTTACCATTATCTACAAAGGCTGCCGGGGCTGGAAACGCTGGCCTTCGAAAACGGTATGCCTTTTGCCGATGAGGAAACAAGGCGTTGGCTCGGCTCCTTGGGCGGGGAAAAATCATCCGCCGCCGCGGGCGATGCCGGCGGAGACGTTCGCCGGGTGGTGGAAAACCAGATCGAAGCGGCCCTTAAGGCCAACCGGGAAAACCGCCTGGCCGCCGCTTTGGGGTCCTTCCTCGAGAAGCTCAACCACGCCCCGTCCGCCCGGGAGCGCTTCGTCTGGCAGTTGGGTCTCTGCCGGCTTCTCCTCCTGGTTAAGCAAACGCGTCTTGCCGGACCGCATTTGCGGGAATTGCTGCAAACCCTAGACACTTACCGGGTGGATACCTGGGAGCCGGAACTGGCCGTGGAGGCCCTGGCCGCAGTTTATACCGGCCTGAGTTCCCAGGAAGGTCAAAGGGAAGCGGCGCTTCTGGAAACGGTGCTGAACAGGATTACCACCCTCGATCCCGTGAAAGCCATGGAGTTTTTTACGACGGCAAGGGGGTGAGGCAAGAAAGACCGTCGCTCCCGGACCTCTTCGGGCGAGACGCGGCTGCCAAAAAGGTAGGCGATCTGCCTCGTTTTTTGGCGGGCATAAATGATGTTGCGGAAAATAGTGCTGTTTTTTCAAGTAGATCATTGATGGCATGCCTTTCGCGATGCTCTCAAATAAAGGGAGGCAAGCAACAGGGTGCGCCGAAGGACCAAGAAAAAAGCGTCAACAACACCATAAACTTTCAGGGAGGTAAGGAAAATGGCCAAGGAAGCTTCTGTTGCTCCAAAAGAAAGGGTCAATATCGTTTACAGACCCGCCACGGGCGACGCCAAGGAAGAGGTCGAGTTGCCCCTGAAGTTCCTCGTCATGGGAGACTTCACGGGGGCTAAAGATGAACGTCCCGTCGAAGACCGGAAACCGGTCAACATCGACAAGGACAATTTCGACGACGTCCTGGCGGCGGCAGACGTAAAGATCGAAGCGGTGGTTCCCAACCGGCTCGCCACGGATCCGGAAGCGCAGATGACGGTGAACCTAGATTTCAAAAGCATGAAGGATTTCGATCCCGACACGATCATCCAGAAGGTTCCGGAACTGAAGCAGCTCATCGAGCTCCGGGAGGCCCTCAAGGCCCTCAAGGGACCTCTCGGCAACATCCCGGAGTTCAGGAAAAAGATCCAGGATATGATCAAGGATGAAGGGGCCCGGTCCCGGCTGCTCAAAGAGCTGAACATAGAATCATAAAGAAAGGAGGGAGCACAGATGGCAGAGGAAGAAAAAAAGTTGCAGGAAGCGCCGGCGCCGGCCGCCGCGGTGGAGGGCTCGCTCCTCGACGAAATCGTGCAGGCGACGCGCCTGAAGCCTACGGACGATGGTTACGCCGCGACCAAACAGGGCCTCCAGGCCTTTATCGACAATCTTTTACAACCCGGCAAAGTCGTGGATCGGGTCACCCAGGGTCTGGTCGATGAAATGATCGCCAACCTGGACCAGAAGCTGAGCGCCCAGATGGACGTGATCCTTCACAATGAACAGTTTCAGAAACTGGAATCCGCCTGGCGCTCCCTGCGATTCCTGGTGGACAAGACTGATTTCCGGGAAAACATCAAGGTCGAAATGATGAACGTCAGCAAACAGGACCTCCTCGATGACTTCGAGGACGCCCCGGAAATCACCAAATCCGGCCTCTACAAGACCGCCTATACAAGCGAGTATGGACAGTTCGGCGGCCAGCCCTACGGGATGATGGTGAGCAATTACGAGTTCGGCCCCGGCGCCCAGGATATCAGCCTCCTGCAGCACGTCGCCGCCGTGGCGACGATGGCCCATGCCCCTTTCGTGGCGGCGGCGGGACCTGAGTTTTTCGGTCTGACGGACTTTGCCGGTCTCCCCAATCTCAAGGACCTCAAGTCCATCTTCGAGATGCCCCAGTACATCAAGTGGCAGTCCTTCCGGGAAAGCGAGGACGCACGAAACGTGGCCCTCACGCTCCCCCATTTCCTCCTTCGCCTCCCATACGGCCCGGACACGAAGCCGGTCAAGAACTTCAATTACAAGGAGGACGTCTCGGGAGGCAACAGCGACTTTCTTTGGGGCAACGCCGCTTTCGCCTTTGCGTCGCGGGTCAGCGACAGTTTCGCCAAGTACCGCTGGTGCGCCAACATTATCGGTCCCCAGGGCGGCGGGACCGTCGAAGATCTGCCGATCTATCAATATGAGGCCATGGGGGAGCTCCAGACCAAGATCCCCACGGAAATCCTCATCTCGGAGCGGCGGGAATTCGAACTGGCGGAGGAAGGGTTCATCGCCCTGACGATGCGCAAGGGCAGCGACAACGCCGCCTTCTTCTCGGCCAACTCCGTCCAGAAACCCAAGGTGTTCCCCAACACGCCGGAGGGGAAACAGGCGGAGACGAACTACAAGCTGGGAACCCAGCTTCCCTATACCCTGATCATCAGCCGCCTCGCCCATTATCTCAAGGTCATTCAGCGGGAGAATATCGGCACCTGGAAGGAGCGGGGCGATCTGGAAACAGAGCTGAACAACTGGATCCGCCAGTACATCGCCGATCAGGACAGTGTTTCACCCGGCGTTCGGAGCCGGCGTCCTTTGAGAAAGGCCCAGGTTACCGTTTCGGATGTGGAAGGCGACCCCGGCTGGTACCGCGTCAATCTTACGGTGCAGCCCCACTTCAAGTATATGGGGGCGTCTTTTACCCTCTCCTTAGCGGGTAAATTGGACAAAAAATAAAAGACACCAAATAAATGGAAGGAGGAAATGAACCATGGCTATGACGATTTACATGAAGGTGACCGGCAAGAATCAGGGCGAAATTCAGGGCGATTGTACCCAGCAGGGCAGAGAGAATCTGATCCTCTGTTACCAGATGGATCACGCGGTGGAAATCCCGAAAGACACCCACACGGGACTCCCCACCGGCCAGCGCATCCATCTGCCCCTGAAGGTCGTAACCAACATGGGCAAACACACCCCGAAGCTCTTCCAGGCCTGCTGTTCCGGCGAGCATCTCGAAGTGGAGATCACGTTCTTCCGGATCAGCGAAAAGGGACAGGAGGAAAAGTACTTCACCATCAAACTCAAGGAGGCGATCATCGTCAACTCCCGGGAGTTCTTCCCCTATACCTTTTTGGAGGAGAACAAACCCTTCAAGCACCTGCAGGAAATCGCCTTCACCTACGAAGACATCATCTGGACGTATACGCCCGACGGCATTGAGGCGGAGGACAACTGGAAGGCCCCCAAGGCCTGATAACCGGCCATCGCCCGGGTCGGCGGCAGCCGTGATTGCCGATGGACCCGGGCGTGTCCATAACTTGAGCACCCATGTACGAAGAAACTCTACTGGAAAGGATTCGTCATCTGGAGAGGGATCCGCAAGCCCGGGGAGCGCGGGATATCTCCCTGGGCATCAACTCCGTTTTGAACCACCTGCAGAAGATGATGAATACGAGGCAGGGAAGCGTCCCGATCGCCGAGGATTACGGCATGCCCGATTTGACAAATTTTCCGGGCGACAATCTGGGCGCCGCGGCGGCGGAACTCGAACACATGATCAAGACCGTGATTCAAAAATACGAGCCCCGGCTGATTCATGTGGACGTCCACTTCGATCCTAAACCCGGCGAGACATCCATCCTGCGCTTCCGCCTCGAAGGGGCCATAATGGCCGATCGGGATAAAACCACCCCCATCGTCTTCGAAACGATCGTAACGGCGGAAGGCGCCGTTCACATAGAGAAATAGGCTTTTATTATATCATGTTCAACAAATACTACGAACAGGAGCTCCAGAATCTCAAGCATGCCGCCGTGGAATTCGCCAAGGCCCATCCGGCGACCGCGCCCATGCTCAGCGGTCCCACCGCCGATCCCGATGCAGAGCGGCTCCTGGAAGGGGTGGCCTTTCTTTGCGGTCTTTTGCACCAGAAGCTCCACGACGATTTTCCGGAAATCATCCACAGCCTCATGGAGGTCACCTTTCCCCATTACATAAGACCCATCCCCGCCACCTCCATTGTGGTCTTCACCCCCAAGCCCAATCTTCCCGAAACCATCCATGTAAAAAAGGGCATCTCCCTGGCCTCGGTTCCCGTGGATGGAACACCCTGTCTTTTTCAGACCTGCTTCGACATCGACGTCCATCCCCTGCACCTGGCGTCGGCGGAGCTGATCCAATCCTCTGGACAACCGCAGCGGATCCGCCTGGCTCTGGAATTGACGGGCCCGGATCTATCCCGCTGGGCCCCGGTCCGTCTCGGTTTCTTTTTGGGGGGGAGCCACACCCAGGCTACCGATCTTTTCGCCATTTTGAATCATTACCTCCGGAAAATCACCCTCAGGCCGACAACCGGCGGCAGGGATTGCGAGCTCGCACCGTCGGACCTCAAACCGATCGGATTCGACACGGAAAGGGCCCTGCTGAGTTACCCCGGGCATTCGTTCTCCGGTTATCGCCTCCTTCAGGAATTCTTCATCCTCCCCCGGAAATTCACCTTTTTCGAGCTCCGGGGGTGGGAAAAATGGCAGGACCGGGGAAACGGCAAGCAATTCGAGATCATCTTCGAACTGGCCCCCTTTCCCATAGCACCGCCCAAAGTGACCCGGGATCTGTTCATCCTCAATGCCACGCCGGTGATCAATCTCTTCAAGCATGAAGCCGATCCCTTCCTCTTCGATCATCGCCTGGAAAAGGTGCGCATCCGTCCCGTGTCCCAGAACCCCGAACATTACCAGATATTCAGCGTCGACAAGGTTACGGGCTATGAACAGGGGAGCGTCGCCAAGAAGGAATATCGGCCCCTGACGCTATTTCCGGACACGGACCGGCGGCAATCGGTCTATCAGGTCAACTACGCCCGGTCCCACATCAGCAACGCCCCGGAAACATATCTGTCCTTCTCCTATCCGGCGGACGGTACCGACCCGGTCAACGAAACCCTCTCGGTCAGTCTGACCTGCACCAACGGTACCCTTCCCGAACGTCTCCAGTTGGGGGATATTTCCGTTCCCACCTCGGAATCTCCGGAACTGCTGACCTTCCGCAACGTCCTGCCGCCGACGGCACCCATCGATCCGCCGCTCGGCGAAAACGCCGCCTGGCGTTTTCTGTCCCATCTATCGCTCAACTACCTATCCCTGGCGAATCTGGAAAATCTCCGGGAACTCCTCCGCCTCTATGTCCTTCCGGAAGCCCGAGACAAGGCGATGATCGCCGCCAACGTGAAAAGGATCGAAGGTATCATGGATTTCCGCGTCACACCGGCGGACCGGCTGTTCAGAGGCATGGTCCTCAGGGGCCAGGAAATCGAGATGACGGCCCGGCAGGACCATTTTGCCGGCTTCGGAGATCTCTACCTCTTCGGATGCATTCTGGATCTCTTCTTCGGAGTTTACAGCAGCATCAATACCATTATCTCCTTCAAGTTGAAGGAAACCCTGACCGGAGAAACCTTTATATGGCCGACACGAATGGGAGATCGCCCGCTAAGCTGATCGAGCGACTCCTCAAAGAGGGGCACCGTTTCACCTTCATCCAGGCGTACCGCTTTCTCCTCCGGCAACTGCGCCAGGAAGCGGGTCAAGATCTCGACATCTACGATTTGACGAGGCAGATCCGCGTCCGCCCCGAGCTGTCGCTGGCCTTTCCCGATGCGGATATGGTCAAGATCGAGGCGACTCCCCCTCCGGGCAGGTTCCGGATCACCGCCGCCTTTCTCGGGCTCTACGGGTCATCGTCGCCTCTGCCGACCTTCTATACGGAAGACCTCCTCCAGGAGCTCGCCCAGGACCGCACGGTCAGCCGTGATTTTTTCGATATCTTCAACTACCCACTATACGCGATCTATTTTGCCATCTGGAAATACCACCATCTGTTTTACAGCATCGCCGAGGAAACGGACCCGAAAGTCATGGAGCGGCTCTTCTGCCTGGTCGGTCTCGGCAGTGAAACACTGAGGAAAAGCATCGATAACCCTTACGGAATGCTGCGTTATATCGGTCTGGCAACCCAGTTTCCCAGATCTGCGGAAGGCTTGCGGGCCTTGCTCACCGACGGGCTTGCCGAAGGGGCCATCAAGATCACGCAGTGCCAGGAACGCCGGGCGGACATTCCTGTTACGCAACGGCTCATGCTGGGAAAATCGGGAAACGTCCTGGGCGAAGATGCCTATCTCGGCCGGGAAATCGCCGATCGGACCGGAAAGTTCCGCGTCCACATCGGCCCGGTAGGCAGGGAAGTCTTCAGCCGCTATCTTCCCGGCGAGCCTGCCTTCCGGAAGATGTCGCAATATATCGGGTTTTACCTCGATCAGCCGCTGGAATGGGATGTGGAGGTAATCATGAATCCACTGGAAGCCGTCACGGCAGGAATCGGTCGGGAGGCCATGCTCGGTTGCAACACCTGGATCTTTTCCGGGGCAGCCATCCCGGGGGAATGCCGCGCCCTCTTTGCGGCTTCAACCCGGCACTGATCGTCTTATGGAAACATCGGCCCCGTAATGGATATTGCCACCAAGCCGGCGGCGCCCTTACCCGGTGCGACTATAAAAAAGAATAAAGGAGGTTCAAATGATTGCCGTCGATATCAAGTCTTTGCTGCTCCACCTCAACAGTTTTTGCACCAACGCCCTGCAGAACGCCGCCGGGTTGTGCGTCTCCCGAACCCATTACGAGATCACCGTCGAGCATCTCATTGCCAAGTTCCTGGAGGAACCCCGGTCCGACTGGCCGTTGATCCTCCCGAAATTCGGTCTGGAGGTGGGAAGGCTCCAGAAGGCCCTGGAACAATCCCTGGAGGATTACAAAACGGGCAACGCCGCCAAACCCGTCTTCTCCCCCCATCTCCTCGACCTGATCCAGGATGCCTGGCTTATTTCGTCCATCGATCTGGGGGCCGGAAAGATCCGCTCCGGCGCCGTGCTGCTGGCCTTCCTGGCCAAGCCCGCCCTCTTTGCCACCGGTCGCTACGCGGAACTCCTCAAGCCTGTGGGCCGGGAGACCCTCATGAAAGACTTCTGGGCCCTTACCGGCACCTCCACGGAAGCGGAGCGGGTGGCACGAGAAACCCCCGGGGGTGAAGGAACCGCTGTGCGGGGCGACGGCTCCTTCACAAGCCGCTTCTGCATGGACTTCACCCGCCGCGCCGTCGAAGGCGATATCGACCCCGTTTTCGGGAGAGACAACGAGATCCGCCAGATGATCGACATTCTCGCCCGGCGCCGGAAAAACAACCCCATCTGCGTGGGCGAGCCGGGGGTGGGCAAGACTGCCGTCGTGGAAGGGATGGCCCTGCGGATCATCGAAGGGGACGTCCCGGACATGCTCAAGGGCGTAACCCTCCTGGGCCTCGACATGGGGGCCCTGGAGGCGGGGGCGGGGATGAAGGGGGAATTCGAAAACCGCCTCAAGGGAGTGATCAACGAGATCAAGGCCTCGGAGAAACCGATTATCCTCTTCATCGACGAGGCCCACACCCTGATCGGCGCCGGCGGCGCCGCCGGCGGCGGCGACGCGGCCAATCTTCTGAAGCCGGCTCTGGCCCGGGGGGAACTGCGGACCATCGCCGCCACCACCTGGAGCGAATACAAAAAATATTTCGAGAAGGACCCGGCCCTGGCCCGCCGTTTCCAGCTCGTCAAGCTGGACGAACCCGACGTGGCCACGACGATCCTCATGCTCCGGGGGCTGAAGGCCAACTACGAGAAGTCCCACAAGGTGGTCGTCCGGGACGACGCCGTCGAGGCCGCCGCGGAATTGTCCCATCGTTACATCACCGGGCGTTTCCTCCCCGACAAGGCCATCGATCTCCTCGATACGAGCTGCGCCCGGGTGAAGGTCAATCTCACCGGGAAGCCCGCTGCGCTGGAGGCGAAGGAACGGATCGTCCAGGCCTGCGAACGGGAAATCAGAGCCATGGAACGGGACCGGAACAACGGCGTTCCCATCGACGAAGAGAAATACGCCGACGCCGTGGCGAAGCGGCAGACGGTCAACGACGAGGGGGACAAGTTACGGGAAAAGTGGCTCCGGGAAAAGGAGGCGGCCCACAAGGTCATCGCCCTCCGGGAGGAGCTCAACGCCCTGACCGGGGACGATCAGGAAAAAAAGGAGGAGGTAAAGAAACAACTGGCAGCAGCCGATCAGGACTTGAAAGCCGTTCAGGGTGACGAGCCCCTGATTCAGATCGAAGTGGATCCCGATGCCGTGGCCCAGGTCGTTTCCGACTGGACCGGTATCCCCCTGGGGAAGATGCTCAAAGACGAGGCGGAAACCATCATTCACCTCGAAGACCGCCTAAAGGAAAGGATCAAGGGGCAGGATGCCGCCATGAGCGCCCTGGCGGAGGTCATCCGGGCCGCCAAGTCCGGGATCAAGAGCCCCACCCAGCCCCTTGGCGTCTTTCTCTTCGCCGGGCCCAGCGGTACGGGGAAGACGGAAACGGGCCTGGCCCTGGCGGACCTCCTGTTCGGCAGTGAGAAGAACACCGTGACGATCAACATGAGCGAATTCCAGGAAAGCCATACCGTGAGCCGCCTCATCGGCTCCCCTCCCGGCTATGTCGGCTACGGCGAGGGGGGGATGCTCACCGAGGCGGTCCGCCAGCGCCCTTACTCCGTCGTCCTCCTCGATGAAGCGGAAAAGGCCCATATCGACGTCATGAACCTCTTCTACCAGATCTTCGACAAGGGCATCGCCAACGACGGTGAGGGGAAGGAAATCAATTTCCGGAACACCATCATCATCCTCACGAGCAATCTCGCCTCGGACGTGATCCAGGAGATGACGGCGGGAGGAGAAACGCCGCCGGCCGATGTGGTCACCGGGGCGGTCCGGCCGATCCTCTCCGCCCACTTCAAACCGGCGCTGCTGGCCCGGATGACCGTGATCCCCTTCTACAGCCTCAACGCCGAGGCCATGCGCCTCATCGTGGAGCTGAAGTTGAAGAAGATCCAGAAGAGCCTCATGGAAAACAACAAGATGGCGATGACCTATGCCCCCGCCGTGGTCGCTGCCATCACCGAACGCTGCACGGAGGTGGAGACCGGGGCCCGGAATATCGAGTATATATTGAACAGCAACGTCCTGCCCAGGCTGTCCCAAACGATCCTCACCCACATGAGCGAGGGCGGCATGCCCTCCCGGGTCCATCTGGATCTGGATGCGGAGGGGACGTTTACCTTCGCTTTCGGGGACAACGAAACGGGAACGCTCTGATTGATGAACGGCGCCCTGGTTTTCAACGTCGCGCCGATAAAATGATGGTCCACGGACAGAGGCGGGGCCTGTAAATGGTTTAAATAGAAGGTAAAAACAACGGAAGTCGATTACCTGGGAGAATAAACGGGTCCGTCAAGAAACAGAAAGGAGCAGTAATCATGTCGAAGCAAAGACAAAGCCGGGTTGCGGCAACGCTGATTTTCATCATCGCTTTGATTTCCACATTCACCCTCGCCCCCACCGTGGCCGGAGCCCACGGTCCCCAGTCGGTCGTTCCGGCCTACGATCCGACGTCCAAAATCCTGACCGTCACCGTCACCCACAACCGCTTCTCCGCCGATCATTACATCAACGCCATCGAGATCAGCAGGAACGGCAAAGTCGTCCTCAACCGGGCTTACAAGAGCCAGGCTGCGGAGACTTTCACCTACACCTTCCCGATTGACGCCGCGGCGGGCGACGTCCTGGAGGTCAAGGCGGTGTGCAACAAGTTCGGCTCCCGGACAGGAAAGATAACCGTCGGTCAGGCACCGGCCTCGAAGCTTCCCTGAGCTTGTTTTTCAGCCCGTGGCGTCCCGGGGTGACAGGAAGAACATCTCCGGATGAGTGGTCAAGTTTGAGGCAAAAAATTGCAAAAATGAACCCTTTTTATGCCCACATAATTTTCATGACCGGCGGCGCGACCCTGATGGCGGCGGGTGTCACGGCGGCCCGGTTCTTCCGGCGGCGCCCCTGGTGGCTAAGATTTCACCGGGCCGCCGGGATCGCCGGGGCGTTGTCTCTGGGCGCCGGTCTGGCGGCCGGGGTCATCATGGTTTCCCAAGGAGGAAACGGCCATTTCGGGCTCCCCCATGCCTGGCTGGGTCTGACTGCCGTTACCGCGGGAACCGCCGCCCCGACCATCGGCCAACTGCAATTCAAGTTCAAGGCCAAAATCCGCCTCCTCCGCCCCTGGCACCGCCGGATCGGCTTTGCGGCCCTGGCCATGTGCCTCCTGGGAATTATTTCCGGACTGGCGGCCGGAGGGATCATTTGACGCCGGCCCCGGCGCATACCGCGGTTGGCGATCAAAGAAAGGAACACCGGTGATGAAAATACCCAGACCTATTTACAGGATTCTGGCCTTAGGATCCTTCTCCCCCGTTCCGGAGGTCGGCTTCTCCCTCACCGCCGTCACCGTGGAAACACCGACCCTCGGTGACGCCCTGACCGCTCTGAATCCCCGCTTCTGGGTTCCGGTTCCGAAGGAGATCTGCCCCGACGGCGGCTTGACACTGCAGCCGGCCCGGATCAGGGACTTCTCTCCCGACGCCATCATCCAGACCACCCCTTATTTACGGGATCTGGCCACCGCCGACGAATTGATCGCCGCCAGGCATCCCCGGCTGACCCCGGCAGAGATCGCCGCCCAGATCCGGTCTACCTGGCCCGATCTGCCCCTCGATCTGTCCCCGGCGGGCCCGAGGCCGCCGGCGGCAAGGTCCGCAGACGCCGTCGCCGATATCCTGGCGATGGTAGCCGTCCCGGAAGGCCAAACACCGCCCGGGGGGAACGGCGGCGGGCCCCAAAGCTGGCGGGAACAGATAGGGGGGTTGCTGACAGCCAACATGGAATGCATCTTTGGCAACCGGGAGTTCCGAACCTGGGAAGCGGCCTGGCGGGGTGTGGAATGCCTGGTCCGTCAGGGAGGCATCCGGCCGGGAGGACCGGTCTCCCTGACCATCATTCCGGTTTCCCCCCCGACCCTGGACGTCGCCTGGGCAAACCTGCGCGGGGAACTTGCCGCCGATCTCCCCGACCTGATCATCATCGACTGTCCTCTGGACAACACCCCCCGGGGGATGGCGACCCTGAACGGCATCGGCAACGGCGCCGCCGGCCTCCTCACGCCCACGGCGACCTGGATCACCCCGGAGTTTTTTCACCTCTCCACCTGGCGGGAATTACAACGCCTGGCCTACCTGAAGCACCACCTGGAAGACGCGGCCTATGCCAAATGGCGGCAACTCCGGAAAGAAGCAGCCGGGGACTGGCTGGTCGTAACCTGCAACCGTTTCCTCACCCGTCCCCCCTACGGAAAGGACAATCCGCCCCGGACGGTGACGTTCTCCGAGGCGGAACCCCTTTGGATCAGCCCTGTCTGGGCCCTGGGGGCCCTGGCCGCCCAGAGTGTCAACCATTTCGGTTGGCCTACCCGCCTTACCGATTACATGCAGATACGGCTGACGGACCTGGCCCTTGCGGGACCGCAGCAGGAATCGTCACTTTCTGACCGGGCGGTCACAGAGACGATCTTTTCCGAAGAACGGCTACGCCAGTTCGGGGAAATCGGCATGACGACCCTGACCGGGGCGGCGGACCGGGATGCGGCCTGCCTGCCCCGGGCCGCGGTGGCCTCCGGGGCCTCCCTGCCGGCCCGGATGTTCTTCTCCCGGATCATCGGCTTCCTGATCAGGATGCGAAATGTCTATGACCGGGAAGGAGGCGGGGAAGACCCGGCCGCATACGTATCGGCGGCCCTCACGGCCTTTTTCGCCGCCACCGGCAAGGAACCGCCCGGAGATCTCCGGGTGGAAACCGTCGCCGCCGCCGAAGAAGACCGGCAGGACCTGAGCATCACCTTCACCCCGCCGGCGTCGGTATCACCGGATACCAGGTGTCTGGCGTTCACCTTCACCTGGTAAAAAACCCCGGACCCGGGGAGGAAGTCGCCAAAAAATCAGCTTCGCCCCTCCTCCGCAACCGGTGCGAACGGTCCGGCAAGGGGCGGGAAACGAAGAAAAACAGGAGGCACGAATATGAAAAAGGTATGGATAACTTCCCTGGAAAAGGACCAGAAAGATGTCCAGCGGTTGCTGGGAACAGTCAGGCAATACGGTCTCAACGGGGACGGACATTTCTGGGTGGACGACCTGGAAAAGATGGCCTGGGACGGCGCCCTGGAACCGTTGACGGCGAAAGAGACCGCCCTATGGATCATCATGGGCGGGGAGGCCTCCTGGGAGAAGCCTTCGGTCCGGAAGGGGCTGTCGCTCCTCGCCCTGGCGGTACAGCATCGCCGGGGTTACGGGTTTCCGATCCTGCTGCTGACAGCGGCAAAGGCGATGGACGTCAACGGCCTCCCCACGCCCTTCCGGGGCGCGGAGGTGTTGCCTCTCTCCACGTCCGCGCCGGGTCCTAAAATCGTGGCCCTGGCCAGCCGGCCGGCCACCGCCCCCGTCCCTGAATACCGTCTCAACCTCCACGCCCTCCACGGCATCGGCCTGTGGTTCGAGGTCGGACCGGCAAAAGACGGCTTCCCCTGGGAAGGGGTCATGTTCGGTGTCCACGGGGCGGATATCGATGCGCACGGCGTGGGCCCGGCGGACGGGATCCCCGCCCGGACGGTTTTGGAATATCAGGTCAAGGGAATGAAGGTAACCCTCGGCGAAGAGGAATTCACGACCTGGGCCGCCCGGAACCGCCTCGACGCCTCCCTTTCCTATTACGTCCGCACTCAGGGCGCGCCGGACAAGATCCTCTTCGGACCGTACGCCGCCGATGACAACGCCGAGGTCCATGTCCTGTCCCTGGTCTGAGGACACCGCAGGGGGCTGTTTAGGCACTGATTACCGGGGCCGGGGAGTGCGGCGCGGTCCCTTCCCGCCTTCAATCGGGGGCTTTTTGGTATCCGGCCCGGATCGCCTCCCCCTCCGAAGCGAACTCGACGCGGTCAGCGGGCGTGATCTGTTTGTATTGTTTCATCCCCGGGAGATAATAATGCCCTTTTTTACGATCCCCCACGACTGTTGCCTTGAGAGCGGCGGCCGGAGAAGGGGCCGGCGGGGGGACGACCACCCTCTCGCCCCCGCCTTCCTTTCCGGAAACGGCGGGTTCGTAAAGAGAATGATTATAGAAGACAAATCCTCCTAAAACGCCGATCAGGATCACCAGGATGAGCACTCCCGGACCGGAGGGGAGATAACGGCGCAGGCTGCCTGATCTTTTTTCTTGCCCGGCGGAATCGCCGACGGCCGGAGCCGCCCCGGACGCCTCCACCGGCGTCGTCCCGGGAACCGCCGCGGTGCCGCCTTTACCGAGCCCCGGCTTTTTCTTTGCCGGCTGCCGTTCGAAACGCTGGAGGACCTCCTCTTCGTCGAGGAGGAGAAAACGGCAGTAGCGCTTCAGGTAAGCGGGGATCTCTTTTTTATTCGGGAAGGCATCCCAGTCATCGTTTTCCAGGGCCGTAAGGATGGGAAAGGGGATCTTCGTCTTCCAGAACATGACCTCCTTTTCGACCTTACGGGCTTCCCGTTCCCGCCGCAAGAAATCCCCCAAGGTTCCTTTCTTTCCGTCATTCATAACTTCCGACCTCACCTTTTGCATAACACACCCCTTAGGCCTTGACAATACGGACCGGCCTTTTTTCCTTGACACCTCCGCATCCATTCTTTATCGTCCTCTTATCCTTTCACCGCGAGACATGACAAATTTATGTGGATACGATCGCTTCTCCTTGGCATCGCCTTTTTCCTGGGGGCATGCAGCAGCCCCGGCAAGGATGTCGTCAAAACCGATCACCTTCAACTGGCCCGTGATTACTCCTTTCACAGCGCGATCATCCCCGTCCGACCGGAGATTGTTTCCTCTGCCCAACCCTGGCAAACCGTCAACGCCAACCTGAGACGGAAGGTTTATTTCAACGATCGGCAAACGGTGGTCATCTACGAAGCGACAAAGAAAAAACAGGGTGGTGATGTGGACACTCAGTACCATTATCACGACCTGACCGGCTACGTCATCAGCGGCAATCTCCTCGTCAAGATCGACCAGGAGGTGCAGAATATCGGGCCGGGAGGGGTTTACATCGTCCCCTCCAATGTCCACTATGCCGTTCTGCCCCTCACCGACCAGGCAGCGTATCTGGAATTTTTCACCCCGGCCCGGGAAGACCTGCGCGCCCCTCCCCTCCCGTCTCGTTTCGACGAAAACGACGTGAAAAGTGTTATTTTCAGTTGGTACGCCCATCTCGACAAGCTCGCCGACGTGACCAACTATCTGCCGCTCCTCGCCGACCGGGGGTTGTTCATAAAACTTCCCGGCACCGTGATCCGCAGCCGGGACGATTTCAAGAACTGGTACGCCGCCATGCTCAAAAAGACCAGAACCAATGCCAGCAAGGTGACCAACGTGACGGTGAAAACCGACGCCCGGGGAGGTTTTCTCGCTGAATTCACCGTCTCTTGGGAAGCCAGGACCTTTCTCGAGGAAAGGAGAACCTTTCGCTCCCGTCAGCGGTGGCTGCTTGCCGATCAGGGGGGAACGACGCCGGTCATCGTCAGCGTCGATTACGACGAGCTAAGCGATATCTTTCCGTAAATATCTCCCGCGGGTCAGGAACGCCGGCAGCCCCGGAACGGGTGCCGTCACCAAGATGCAAACGGCATGGTTTTACGCCGGCGGGAGCTGTCCCGGAAGCCGCTTATTACATTGACACACCGGGAGGGCTTTCCCTGTACTTTATCCCGGTAAAGGAGGTCGCGATGGATTGTCTGGCCGATCAGAGATTTACCTTTCAGGCGCTCAAGCTCCCCCCGGACACCTTCGGGGTGGTGAATTTTTCCGGGAAAGAGGGGCTTTCCACCTGCTACGGCTTCGATGTCCTTTTGGTTTCGGACCGGGGGGACCTGGAGATAACGGAGGTCCTCCAAAGTCCGGTCAAGCTCTCGCTGCTCAGGGAAGGAGGGCCGGCGGCGGACTACGCCGGCGTCCCGCTTTTCTGCGAGCAGCTCCACGCCGTGGACGGTTATCTCTTCTACCGCACCCGCATCGTTCCCCGCCTGTTCTGGCTCTCCCTGACGCATCACCACCAGGTCTTTCTGGACAAAACGATCCCCGAGATCGTTGCGGCCTGCTGCCGGGACGCCGGGCTGACCGACCTGGACTTCGAACTGCGCCTGCAGAAGAGCTACGAGTCCCGGGAGTATGTCTGCCAGTACGGAGAGAGCCATCTGAACTTCATCTCCCGCTGGTGCGAGCGGGAGGGGATCTACTACTTCTTCGAGCAGACCGCCGCCGGGGAAAAGGTCGTTTTCACCGACACACGGATCGCCCATGCGGCCCTCCCCCAGGGGGAGGCCCTTTCCTACCGCGCTCTCTCCGGTCTGGAGCGCCGGCCCGCCGCCGAGACCGTCAGCGCCTTCCACCGCCGCTGTCACCTCGTGCCCGCCACGGTGCTGCTGAAGGATTACAATTACCTCCGTCCGTCCCTGGAAATCAGCGGCACCGCCGCGGTGGACGACAAGGGCCGGGGTCGTCTGTACCGCTACGGCGACCATTTCCCCACCCGCGAGGAGGGAAACCGCCTCGCCGCCATCCAGGCGGAGGCCCTGCGGTGCCGCCGGGAGACCTTCCACGGGGAAAGCACCGTCCCCTATCTATCGCCGGGATTCACCTTCACGCTCCGGGATCATTTCCAATCCGCGTGGAATCGGAGTTACCTGACCACCGAAGTCAGTCACGAGGGCAGCCAGACGGGCTACCTGATCAGCGGGTTGAGATCGTCTCTGGCGGGCGGGGAGCAGCAGGTCTCCTACAAGAACACCTTCACGGCCATTCCGGCGGAGGTTCAATTCCGCCCGGAACGGCGGGCGGAAAGGCCGCGGATCTCGGGGACCCTCTCCGCGCGCATCGACGCCGCCGGCTCGGGACAATATGCGGAAATTGACGAACACGGCCGTTACAAGGTCATCCTCCCCTTCGATACCTCCGGGCGAAAAGACGGTACCGCCTCGGCCCGGATCCGCATGGCCCAGCCCTACGGAGGCGGCGTCGCGGGGATGCACTTTCCCCTCCGCAAGGGGGCGGAGGTGCTCCTGACCTTTCTCGACGGGGATCCGGACCGTCCCATCATCACCGGCGCCGTCCCCAACCCCGAGACGCCGAGCCCGGTACGGGACGCCAATCAGACCCAGGCCATCTTCAGGTCCGGCAGCCATAACAAGATCGCCGTGGAAGATCAGGCGGGAAAGGAGCAGATCCACCTCCAGACGCCGAACCGGGGCAGCTCCTTAACCGTCGGGGCGGGAAGCGACCGGTGGCGGTATTTCAACCCCGCGGACATCGACAAGATCAAGGAGGGTTTCGACAAGTACGTGGAATGGATGAAGGAAACCTTCGGGGAATACGAGACCATGGAGAAGTCGGAAGACGTCTGGGGAATCGAGCTTTTCACGAACAAGCTCCTCACCGTCTCGGCGGAGGCCGCCAACAAGGTCATCCTGGGGGAGGAAACGACCTTCGTGGGCGGCGGGGTCAACGACTTCATCGCCGGCTGGGAGTGGTGCATCGTCATGGGCCTTTACCTCCACTGGGTCTTCGGGGGCATCCTCGAGGTCCATCTGCCGGAGAAGATGAAGCTGGAGAACTTTCACGCCACGGTCAACACGGAACATCTGGAGACCCACGTCAAGAACCTGGAGGCCACCGTGGCGACGAAGACGGAGCTGGCCGACGAGATCCGCAGCGTCGGCCGGCGGCATTACGATCTCCTCATGAAACGGCTGCAGGTCATAGACAGCAAGTTCGCCGCCGTCAACGAGCAGGTCGCCGCCGTCAATCGGGACGTGCGGGCCCACAACGACGACCTCAGAGCCATCAACAACCAGTTGTCCGCCCACACCTCCTCGATTCGGGCCTGCGCCGATGAAATCAAGTCCATCGGCACGGCCGTCCAGGATACCGGCATGGCCATCGCCACCCTGGGCGTCATCGTCGAGGAAGGGGGCACGGCCACCTCCAGCATCGGCACGGAAATCAAGGACATGGGATTGTCGGTCAACAGCGCGGGCATTCACGCCACGGACGCCCCCCTGATCTCCCAGAACTGAGAGAAACAACTAATGAAGGTCATCAAGGAAACGAACCACGGTCTCCTCATCAATCACTTCCAAGTGGATAACCGCTCCTACCTCGCCGTGACGATCATGACCTTCTTCGCCTTCGCCGCCCCCGATGAGGCCCTGCCGGAGCAGGAGCTGTGGCCCTTCGTCCAGCAGGAACTGGGACCGGACGCCGTCCTCGATGCGGCCATGCCCAAGCCCCAGGGCGAGGTCCTCATCCACGGCTATGCCTTCGCCCCCCAGGGCAAGGCCGTCCCCGCCCTGCCCGTGGAGTTCCGGGTCGGCCCCATCGCCAAGACCGTCTATGTCTTCGGCGACCGGTACTGGCAGGGAAGGGGCAATATCCTCTCCGTCATCTCCGCTCCGGCGCCCTTCACCGTCATGCCCCTCACTTACGACCGGGCCTTCGGCGGTGCGGGGTTCGACCGCAATCCCCTGGGAAAGGGATATGCCCCCGGGCGGAACGAGCGGGGCGAAGAGATATGGCCGCTCCCCAACCTGGAGAATCCCCTGTGCCTCATCGCCTCTCCTGCCGACCGTCCCGAACCGGTGGGGGTCGGTCCCCTGGACGGCACCCATCCCCGGCGGGCCAAAAAACTCGGCACCTACGACCGGCGCTGGTTCGAAAACCGCTGGCCCGGCTACCCGGAGGACATGGACTGGTCATACTTCAACGCCGCCCCGGAGGACCAGCAGCAGCTCGACTTCTTCGCCGGCGGGGAAAAGATCATCCTGAAACATCTCCACAAGGATAAACCCCTCATCGAGTCCCGCCTGCCGGAACTACGCCAGCGCTGTTTTGTCAACGTCCTGGCCGACCCGAACGACCCCGGGGGGGAGAAGCGCTTCCGGGAGGTGAAGACCCGCCTCGAAACCGTCTGGCTCTTTCCCCATGCGGAGCGGGGCATCGCCCTGTTCCGGGGGGCGGTCGAGGTGGCCGACGACGAAGCCCTGGACGTCCGGCAGTTGTACCTGGTCACGGAAAGGAAGGAAACGCCGCCGCAGACTCTCGAACAGCATCACGAGGAGTTCAAGAAGCGCCTGAACCGGAAAATCCCCGCGGAGGCGGCGGCCACAGCGGCGCAGGCCCGGGCCATGGCCAGGGAAAAGCTGGCCGCCCTGGCGGAGCGCCTCAAGGATCTGCCCCGGGAGATCGAGGATGCCGTCGCCCAGGGTCTGGGAATGGCGCCGAGCCCGGTGCGGACCACGGCGGAGTTGGTTGCCGGCGCCCAGGCCAACATCGACGATAAAATCACCCTCTTCGACACCGCCGAGGAGCGGCTGAAGAAGACAAAGGCAAAATTCGGACACCTGGTAAAGATCGACCTGAGCGGTTTCGCCCGGGGCCGCGCCCAGCTTACGGCAGCCAAGGCCGAGCTGGCCGCCCTCCCCGGCATGGCCGCCGCCGTCGCCACGGACCACGAAAAGGCGCTGGCGGGGATCCGGGACAAGGTGCAAAGCCTCCAGGGGAAGATCGACCCCGCGCTTTTGGCCAAGCATAACCTGGACGATCCGGAACGTTATGTGGAACAGTATCGAATGCCGGCGCCCGACCCCTGGCAGGAACAGGGGATGCGCTTCCTCGAAAAATGCCGGAACAACCTGGAGCAATACCCGCAGATCATGAAAATGCTCACGGCCATGGGACTCCGGCCTTACACGATCAAGCGCTTCTGGATCGGCGTCCATCCCGGTATGGAAACTTACGACCCGCTCGCCTGGGGACTGCCGGCGGAGAACCCGGAACGGGAGCATCCCCGGGAGCTGACCCTGCCGGGGGGTCTCGTCGTGCCCACCTTCGACAAGGCAAACATCCACCGCATCCGGATCCGTTCCCTGCGTCGCCGGACCTATCCCCCCCCGGATTTTCCCACCCTCACCTTTACGGCGGGCCGGGAAATCACCCAAGACTTCCTGCTCGAGGGCTCCGGGGAGCAGGCCATGATCCTCGCCGCCGGAAAAGGGAAACCCTTCCTCCGGGTGGCCTATGAGTTCGAGGCGATCCTCCTCAATCAGGAAATCGGCGCCCTGTGCACCGTCGCCGCCCTGAGCGATCCGGAGGCAAAACTGGAAGAAGAGGCGGCGGCCTGGCTGAAAGAGGCGCCGCAGTTCCTCGTCCTCCTTTATCCCGAGGCGGAGGCAGCGGCGGAGCGGGACATCGCTCCCTGGCGGCAGCGATATCCCCGGGCGGAACCCCTGACCCTGCCGGCAGGCCGGAACCTCTACGAAGCGAAAAAGGCCGGCGTGGACATCCGGCAATGGATCGTCGCCGCCTTGCGACCCGAGCTTGCCCCCGCCCCGGAAGCGAAACCGCGGGAGGTGGACATGGACAAACCGGGGGCGCTCACCGCCCTGATCCCCGTCATCGACGTGGCGGCCCTGATCAAGACGGTCCGGGAAGGGGTTGCGGCCCGGGTCCAGCCCGATCTCGACCGCCTGGAGGCCCGGAAAAAGGAGGTCCTGGACAAGGCGCGGGAGCGGTTGGCCGCCAAGGGGATGAATCTCGATGAACTGCTCCAGACCCCGGAAAAATCCCTGCTCGACGCCGCGAATCCCTTTCGGGCCGTCCAGGAAAAAAACGCCGGACAGATTGCGAAGATCCGGCAACACCTGGAAAAACAGGGCGGTCTCACCCCGCAACTGGCCGAGAAGATTGCGGAAGCGGAGAAGATCAACACCGATGTCCTCGCCCGGGCGGCCGCCCAGTACGAGGAGGGCATGGCCCGCCTGAAGGCGGCGGAGTCCCAGGCCGCCGCCGGTCTGCCCGCCTGGGCGCAGCAACTCTTTGCCCGGGCGGGGCTCGATCCCGACGATCCCACCCTGCTGAGACCGCTCACCAAAGAGGAGGTTGTGGACAGACATAGCCGCGGGCTCTCCCTGGCGGGGAAGAATCTTGCCGGGCTGGATCTGTCGGGACTGGACCTGTCCGGGGCCGACCTGCGAAAGGCCAAGCTGATGAAGACGAATCTCCAGGGCTGCCGCCTCGACGGCGCCGATCTGACCCACGTCCTGGCCGGAGAGGCGGATTTCACCACCGCCTCCCTCCGGGGGGCGCAACTCTCCCGGGGGATCTTCCAAAAGGCGAAATTCACCGGCGCCGACCTCGCAGGCGGCGATCTCACCAAGGCCGTGATGACGGAAGCGGATCTTTCCCGGGCCGATCTCCGGGATGCCCGCCTCAACAAGACCCTGCTCGAAAAGGCCCTCCTGAAGGGAGCCAAACTCAACGGCGCCGCCGCCGGGCAGGCCTATTTCATCGCCGTAGACGCCGCCGGGGCGAGCTTTGCCGGAACCGATCTGACCAAGGCGATCTTCCAGCAGGCGACCCTGGACGGGGCGGATTTTTCCGGGGCCACAGCGGCGAAGGTGCTCTTCGTGGCCTCGGGGGGGAAAAAGGTCAATTTTTCCGGGGCGGATCTCTTCAACGTCCGGATCCTCAAAGGATCGGCTTTCCCGGAGGGCGATTTCCGCCAGGCGCGGGCGCAAAAGGCCACATGGATGAATTCCGACCTCACGGGCGGCAATTTTGCCGGTCTGGACATCAAGCGGGGCCTGATCCAGGAATGCAATTTGACCGGGGTCAATCTGGCCGGCGCGGCGGCCCGGGAGGCCCGGTTCACCAAATCCGACCTGACCGATGCGAACTGCCGGGGCATGAAGCTGTTCCGGGGCTCCCTCCGGAAGGCGAAGCTCGTCCGGACGGATCTGCGGGACGCCAACCTTTACGGCGCGGAATTTTTCCGCACCGGCGTGGGAGAAACGAAATTCGACGGCGCCAACCTGAAAATGACCAAGCTCCACAAGCGCACCGACCTGTTGCCGGAGCGGCCGGACAGCAAGAAGCCGCGCCCCTGAAGACGAAAGAGGCCCTGAAAAAGCGCCGCGCCGACCCCGCGGGCGCCCCCCGGCGCGGGAAGACGAAAGGCGATCCGGGAGCCGCTCATGCCGGGAGGCTCCCTGCGCCGGAGACAAGGAGGAGGAGAAGAAGATGTTTCAGTTGACCAGTGCCGGGGGGATGAACCTCGGTTTTCCCGATGTCTGCCTGACCCCGACCCCGGTGGGACCCATCCCCGTCCCCTATCCGAACATGACCACGGGGGCGACGGCGAATCCGGCCACGACGGCCCTGACGGTCCTCACCGACGGGATGCCTTCCCTGAACCAGATGTCCATGATCCCCATCAGCAACGGCGACAACGCCGGCGTCAACATGGGGGTGGCCTCGGGACTGGTCATGGGGCCCACGGAATTCATCCTCGGCAGTCTCACGGTGATCAAGGAGGGGGCCCCGGCCCAGCGCCTGACCAGCATTACCGGCCACAACGGCGTGAGCATGAACGCCCCCGGCGTGGCGCTGGC
Source organism: Syntrophales bacterium (assembly GCA_035448805.1). Classification (GTDB taxonomy): domain Bacteria; phylum Desulfobacterota; class Syntrophia; order Syntrophales; family UBA8958; genus UBA8958. The sequence goes on along the minus strand of DAOTJR010000018.1, from coordinate 3,382 downwards.
CCCGAGCCAGGTGACGGTCCTCGTTTTGGGATAGAAGACCGGCCGCGCCGCCCCGGACCTTTCCCGTCCCGGTGTTCGCCGCCGGCGTCAGGAAACGCGCCCGGCCGGCGGCCTTATCGACAAGGAACCTATTTGGTCGCCGCCGCCCGCACCGGCGGCCCGGAAAGACCGCATGACACCGTCCCCCGGAATGAGGGCCCAAGGCAATGCATATTATTGTAATTATTAAGTTTATTGCTATCTGCATGACAGGGAAAACGCCATGACCAAAGGGGAGCTGCTGGCCGCCATCGGCCGGGACGAAACTATCGAGGGCCGCGATCTGGGCGGTCTGGATCTCTCGGGAACGGACCTGTCCGGGGCGCGCTTCGAAAACGTGTCCTTCCGGGGCGCCGATCTCACCGGCGCCCGGATCCAGCGGACGGGCTTCAAAGGCTGCGATTTTTTCGGCGCCGTCCTCAGCGATGTGGACCTGACGAAGGTGCTCTGGATGCGGATGAATCTCCGGGGCGTCATCCTCCGGCGGGCGATCCTCCACCGGGCCGTCCTTTCCGGGGCCGATCTCTCGGCGGCCGATCTCGCCGGCGCCGACATCTCCCATGCCGTCCTGGACAACGCCAACCTGGAAAACGCCCAACTTACCGGGGCCAGGGTCTTCCGCACCATGCTGTACCGGGCCTCCCTCAAGGGGGCCGATCTCTCCCGCGCCGACCTGTCCCGGGCGATCTTCTTCGCCGCCGATCTCTCCGGCGCCCGGCTCCAGGGGGCAAAGTTTTTCAAGACCTTTCTCAGAGATTGCAATCTATCGGGACAGGACTTCCGGGAGGCGGATTTTACCATGTGTCAGGCCGGAGGGGCCGACTGCCGGCGGTCGGATTTCACCGGGGCCGATATCACCATGACCAATTTCATGAACGCCGATTTCACCGGTGCCGCCCTGGAAGGGGTCAGGGGAAGGCGGGCGGTTTTTCTCGACGCCGTCCTCCCCGGCGTCAGTCTCCGGGGGGCGGATCTCGCCCAGGCCTGCTTCGAGGGGGCGGATCTGACCCGGGCCGATCTTACCGGCGCCAACCTGGAGCAGGCCCTTTTCAACCGGGCGGTCTGCCCGGGGACGAAATTCCTGGACGCCCGGTGCGACTACACCGATTTTTCCCACGCCGATCTCCGGGCGGCGGATTTTTCCGGGGCGCGGCTCTTCCGGGCCAATTTGCACCGGATCCGGGAAGAACAGACGAAATGGCAGGGGGCGAACCGGGAAGCGGCGCTGGCAACGGACCCCGATCTCGCCGCCGCGGAGGACACATAGGGCGCCCGGCGCCCCCGGCCCGGGGACGGTGCGGGGACCCACCGGCGGCGCCGCCGTTTAACAAGCCCCACAGACGAAACGAACACGGATAAGGAAGATTTCCGAAGAAAACCCGCTACCGCCGGGGCAATCAGGAGTATGAAAGCATGAATGATCTCGCCAGAAAAACAGTGCGCCGGCAACCGGCGCTGGAGTGCGGTTACATCCACGAATCCCGGGCCGGGGTCTTTACCGTCGTCAGTGAAGGAGAACGTTACGCGGCCCGCAAGGCCGTGAGCTGCCTCGTATATCCGGAAAAGGGGGATACCGTTCTTCTCGCCTTCGACGCCGCCGGCCAGGGCTATATCCTGTCCGTCCTGGAGCGGCCGGGGGGAGAAACGGCCCCCAAGACCCTGGAGATGGCCGGACAGGTGCAGCTCCGGATCCAACGGGGCGGGCTGAACATCGCCGCCGCCGAGACCCTGTCGCTGACCTCGGAACAGCAGATCGCCATCGCCGCGGAGAGGCTGAATCTCGACGCCCGGCAGGGGTCGGCCCGCATCGAGGAGCTGTCCTTCTTCGGCCGGCTGTTCCACAGTCAGGTGGAAACGGTCAAGCACATCGCCGACACCCTCGACACCGTCGTCCGCCGGGCCGTGCAGCGGCTGACCGCTTCCTATCGCTATATCGAGGAACACGAGGAGATCCAGTCGGCCTCCACCCGCATGCTCGTGGAAGGCACCCTGACCATGCAGACCCAGAACACCATGCACACCGCCGAAGGCCACATCAAGATCGACGCGGAACAGATCCATTTGGGGTAAAACCGGCGGCGGGGCCCTTAGCGGAAGCGGACGCCCGGACAAGAATCTTGCTGACAATTGGCAGGAATGATCTCGTCTTCTAAATAGCTCAACCATTTTAAGTTGTTTGACAATAGCTGTCACTATCTGATAACCAACTGCAAGCTCATTCGGAAAGGCAAGATCCCCTCCCAGGATATCCGCAGGCACGGGTGTTTCAGGGAAGGAGCCTTTGACCACTGGCTTGAAGAAACGAGAGCAAACAAGTCCGGTTCAAAAGGAGATCGCTAATGGCGGAGCCACTTGCCGATAGAGTCATAGAGAGAATTGGCCAGGCTGCCGAGCTGTACCACCGGCTTGTCATGCTGGTTGCCCCGGCCGGTGCGGGTAAGACCGCCGCGCTCCAGGATGTTCATGAGCGCACGGCGGCTCCGCTGGTCAACGTCAACCTCGAGCTTTCCCGGCGCATGCTCGATCTCACCGAGCGCCAGCGGGCGTTACAGTTGCCCCGCCTCCTCGCGGAGATCGTGGGCGCATCTGCAGCAGGCCAGCCTGCGCCGCAAAGCGAAGCGGAGCGGCAGGCAGGTGTGGTTCTTCTGGACAACATCGAAGTCCTCTTCGATGTCTCGCTCAAGCAGGACCCGCTGCGGCTTCTGCAGGGGCTCTCGCGGAACAAGACGGTGGTCGCGGCCTGGAGCGGCACCATCGACGGCGAGCACATGGTCTATGCGACGCCGGATCACCCCGAATACAAACGATATCCCTTACGAGATTTCCTGGTAGTGAACCCGGAGGCCGTTGCATGAAGACAAGGAACGAAAGCGCAGGAGGGCAGTCGCGATGACAAATTTGCAGGATAGCAAATTTGGACGCGCCAAAGGCGCGCCCGAAGGGGGCGAGCCAGGGATGGCGAGCCTCAAATACGGAGACCTGATCCAATTCGAGCCCATCGAATCGACCATCGAACTTCGACATGCAGATGATTTTAGCCGTGCGCAGGGCTTTGTCCGCACATACGTTATTTCTGAGGATATGTCCCAGCGGCTTTGCGAGATAGTAATACCAATTCTTCAGTTCGACCAGCCCATGGACAACAAGGGGCTCCTGGTCGTCGGCAACTACGGCACCGGTAAGTCTCACCTCATGTCCGTGATCTCCGCCCTGGCCGAAAACGGCGATCTCGCAACGCATCTGAACGACAAGAGCGTGGCCAGCGCCGCGGGCAAGATCAGCGGGCGCTTCAAGGTGGTCCGGACCGAGATCGGCGCGACCACCATGTCCCTGCGCGACATCC
>DAOTJR010000017.1:49710-58919 GCA_035448805.1 Syntrophales bacterium | reverse complement strand
CAGGGTGTGGCGGCGGCGACGGCGATCCACGACATCGGCAAGCTGGCCATCCCGGCGGAGATCCTCAGCAAGCCGACCCGCCTCACCGACCTGGAATTTTCGCTCATCAAGAACCATGCCGAGCAGGGCTATCAGATGCTCAAGGACATCGACTTCCCCTGGCCGGTGGCCGAGATCGTCTATCAGCACCACGAGCGCTGCGACGGCAGCGGCTATCCCCGGGGTCTCAAGGGGGACGAGATCCTCCTGGAGGCCAGGATCATCGCCGTCGCCGACGTGGTGGAGGCCATGTCCTCCCACCGTCCCTACCGCCCGAGCCGGGGGATCGCCGCCGCCCTGGAGGAAATCCAAAACCAGCGGGGCGTCCTCTATGAAGCGGCCGTGGACGCCTGCCTGCGCCTCTTCCGGGAAAAGGGTTACGAACTCAAGCCGTAAAAAAAACGGGCACCGTTCACCTGAAGCGGCGGCCCTGCCAGGTCCGGCGGCGCTTCAGCTCGGCGTCGATGCCGTTTAAGACGTCCAGCTTGTTCACCGCCCAGGCGGGGCCGAGGAAGATGTCCTTGTAGCCGTCGGCGGTCAGGCGCTGAATGACCATTTCGGGAGGGAGGATTTCCAGGAGGTCGCAGACGGTGTGCACATATTCCTCCCGGGAGAAGAGCTTTACCGCACCGCTTTCGTACCGGCGGCCCAGGGCCGTGCCCCGGAGGGCGAGGAGGGAGTGGATCTTGATGCCCTGCACCGGCAGGGCGGCCAGGGCCCTTCCCGTCGCCAGGATATCCGCCCGGCTTTCCCCGGGGAGCCCGACGATGATGTGGACGCACAGGTGGATGCCCCGGCCCTGAATCCGCGCCACGGCGTCGAGAAAGGTCCGGGCGTCGTGCCCCCGGTTCAGCAGGGCCAGGGTCCGGTCGTGGAGGGACTGGAGACCCAGCTCCAGCCAGATATGGCTGTGCCGGGCGTAACCCTCCAGGAGGTCGAGGACGGGATCGGGGACGCAGTCCGGGCGGGTCCCGATGGACATGCCCACCATGTCGGGCTGGGCCAGGGCCTCGTCGTAGAGGCGCCGCAGCTGTTCCAACTCCCCGTAGGTATTGGTGAAGGTCTGGAAGTAGGCGATGAATTTCCCCGCCTGGCGGTGGACGGTGTAGTAGGCCTTGCCCTTGGCGATCTGGGCGGCGACCGCCGGCAGGGGGCCGGCCTGGCGGAGCCGTGAGCCCCGGCCGTCGCAGTAGCTGCACCCCCCCACGGCCACCCGGCCGTCCCGGTTGGGACAGGTGAAGCCGGCGTCGATGGGCAGCTTGTAAACCTTGCATCCGAACCGGTTCCGCCAGTAGCTCTTCAGGTCGTAGTAGCGCTTGCTGTTGTTCCAGAAGGCGGGCCGGGCGGGGATTTCCTGTTTTTCCCTATCCATTTTAAAACCTTGCAAAGCGGCTTCGCCCCCGGCGACCTGTTTGCCGCCGCGGGCCCGGCCCATGGCGCTCCCGGGGTGCGTTGCCGCCGCCGGCCGCCGGTTTGGCCCGGGTCGCCTGCCGTCGCCGTGCTGCCGCCGGGAGGCCTTTCAGGGCCCGCCGCGCCCCGCCGTTTCCCGTGCCGGGAGCGGTTGCACCCATTTTTTCTTGTCGCCGTCGTAGAACCACTTGTCGGGGAAGCCGCGCCGCCGGATGAAGGTGGGATTGTTGGCCCAGGAGATCATCTCCTCGTAGGCCCGGTAGAGTTTCCGGAAAACTTCGGCGTCCCCCCCCGCGTCGGGATGATGGACCTTGGCCTGCCGGCGGAAGGAGGTCTTGATGAGCTGCTGGAGCTGGGGAGACAGGAGATCGGTGTGGGCGAGATTCAGGATGAGCAGCGAGGTCTTCTTCACGGAGGAGAAGGTGGTGATGACGGGCTTGACGGAGGTGAGGGGTTTGTAGTTCCGCACCGCCTGTTCCAGGACGTGCTGGGAGGCGAGGAAACGCTTGTTGGTCCGGCGTTTTTCCGCCCACCACCGCTCCCCCAGGATATCGGCCAGGCTGCTGAAGTCCTCGCCGGGCTTCCTGCCGGGGGTGCGGGGATAGAGGAAGCTGAAGATCTCGGAGGTCCCGTAGGGAAGGATGTCCATCATGATCAGGGTCTCGGAAAACGAGAAGGTGGCGCAGCGGGTGTTGAGGGCCTCCACCAGTCCGGTCCGGGCGTCGAGGCGCAGGCGGAGCTTCTGGCGGCAATCCACGGAGCAGTAGCGCCGCCGTCCCATGTTTTCCGTGGTCCCGCAGGACAGGCAGCGGTATTTGCTCCGTTGGCGTTCGTGGGGGATTATGGCGGTGGCAGTAATCATCGGTACATCATATCATAAATCACCGCGCCTTCAACCAGCGAATTATCCGGCTGACGAGGTTGGCGTGAATCCTGGCCGGCGGCACGCCCGCCGCGGCGGGGAGGGCGAGGGAATGATCGCCTCCCTCGATGAGGGAGAGCTCCCAGGGGGCGGTGAGGCGCTTCAGGACGGGGCGTAGGACGGTAAGGTCGCAGAGAGGGTCCCGGGTGCCGGCGAAGAACAGCATGGGGACGGCGATCTGGTAAAGATGGGCGTCCCGGGGATGCTCCGGCTGTCCGGGAGGGTGGAGGGGATAGCCCAGAAAGATCAGCCCCCGGACGGCGAGCCGCCCTGCCGCCGCCAACTGGGAGGCCACCCGCCCGCCCAGGGACTTCCCGGCGGCGACGATGTCTGCCGGCGCCAGGCCCCTTTCCTGCTCCAGATATGCCATCACGGCCAGCCAGGACGCCTCCAGGACTTCCTGACGGTCCGGGGCCCGGCGGCCGGCTACTTTGTAGGGGAAGTTGAAACGCACCGCGGTATAGCCCGCGGTGGCCAGGCCGGCGGCCACGTCGGCCAGCAGCGGGTGCGCCAGATCGTTCCCCGCACCGTGGGCGATGACCACGGTGTGCCGCTGCCGGGGCGTATCGCCTTCAGGCAGCGAAAAGACGAGGGATACCGAATGCTTGTCGTCGATGGGCAGCAGGATGTTTTCGTCGTTCCGGCGGTCGGTGGCGGTAACCATAACGGTCCGGCTTATGCCCCAAGCATGGCTGTCTGTCAACAGGAAAAGCGGCCCGTGCATCTGTTGCAAAGCCGGAAACGCCCGTTTACTTTTGACCGGCAGGGGGAATTTCTTTGTGCAGGGCCGCGAATGTGATACAATAAGCCGACATAGGGATGGTGCCGCGGCTTCATCTAAACATGACGGACAGGAAGGAGGGAATCTTTTATGTTCCAGGTGGCGTCATACGAAACCTACGAGGACGGCCAGGTGATCTTCACGGAAGGGACCTACGGGGACTGGATCTATATCATCGACGAGGGGGCGGTGGAGATATCCAAGGAGATCGATGGCCGGAAGGTGGTGGTCGGCATCCTGAAAGAGGGGGAAATCCTGGGGGAACTGGCCTATATCGCCAAGATCCCCCGGACGGCCTCGGCCGTGGCGGTGGGTCGCACGGTCATCGGGATCATCGACCGCAACTTTTTCGATCAGGAATTCAACAAACTTTCCGGAGACTTCCAGAAGATGATCAAGATGGTGGCGGTCCGGCTGAAGATAGCCACCGAAACGATCTGTCAGGCCAAGCTCAAGGGATCGTGAGCGTGGGGAAAAGAATTTTCTCTTGACGGGAGGGGTGTTTTTATATATTTAGCACACCATCTATCAGGAAGGCCACCCATGGCAAAGAAACCCTACGAAGACTGCATCCTTTTTCTCCTTGCCAAGGCCTTTCAGCGCGCCTCCGGGAAATTCAAAAAACGTTTTCAAAAATACGGGCTTACGCCCGTTCAAAGCCTGGTCCTCACCGCCGTTTCCGAGGAGGAAGGGCTGTCGGCGGGGGAGCTGGGAAAGCTCCTGGTCCTGGATCAGGCAACGATTTCCGGGGTTTTGGACCGCATGGCGGAGGCGGGGTGGATCGTCAAGGAGACGGCGGCGGAGGACAAGCGCTTTTTAAGGATCTATCTTTCCCCGAAGGGACGGGAGCTTACGGGGGAAATAATCAGGGAGCGCGACGAGGCCAACGAGGAGATCATGTCCGGACTGCGGCTCGAGGAAAGATTGCTGCTCAAACGGTTCCTCGTGGATTTGCAGCGGTAAAAAATTTTGTGCCGATATTTAGCACGCTAACTACAAGGAGGCATTATGAGCAAGGAAGACATCCGGAGTTACGCCCTGAATCTGGGGGCCGACGCCGTCGGCTTTGCGGCCGTCGCGGATTACAAATCCCCGAAATCCCCCGACCCGAAACTCATCCTGCCCGGGGTGAAATCCATTGTCGTCATGGCCTACCGGGAGCTGGACGGGGGTGTGGAAAGCATGAATACCCGGACCTGCATGTCCGGGCGCATGGCCTTGATGGAGCTGTCCCAGAAGAACGTCTACCTCCTGGGCCGCTATGTGGAGGACAAATACCGGGTCCGGACGGCGCCGGTGCTTATTTCCTATCCCCTGGACATGGGGCCGGGGGTCATGGGGCTCATCGGGGACCTGTCGCTCCGCCATGCCGCCGTGGCCGCCGGGCTGGGGGTTTTCGGCCGCCACAACCTGGTGATCCATCCCCGTTTCGGGAGCCGGATCATCTTCACGGCCCTGCTGACGGAGCTCGCGCTGGCCTCCGACCCCCCGGTGACGGAGGAGCTCTGCAACGACTGCGGCCTCTGCGTGGAAAACTGCCCCGCCCAGGCCCTGGAGGTGGAAGGCCGGACCGACGCCCTGAAGTGCCTGCGGATCTCCCAGCCCTGGGGGATCGGCAACGCCATCGGCTTCATCATGAAGTTCACCAAAGCCGCCCCGGAAGAGCAGAAAAAGATGCTCCTGGATCCCCAGTTCCTGAGCCTCTACCAGGCCTCGTTCATCGGCTTCCAGTACAACTGCTTTAACTGCCTGGCGAGCTGCCCGGCGGGAAACCGCTAAGCGGTCGGTCTGGTAAATTAAACAAGGATGTCGTTCTATAGGAGGTAAATAGGGGATGGTTAAGTCCCAGGTTAGCGTCCCTCGTCTTGACTTTCTTGTTTTACAGCAATGTCAAGCTGGAAAAACGGGGACGGTTCTCTTTAACTAGCGAAAATGAAGTTCTTTCTCTGATTTCCATCCCCTGTCCCTAACCCCATGCCCGGCGCGGGCACAACGAATCATTAAAATAATCGGGCACTTGCCGACAATTTCATATAATTTCGCTACAGCCTCTCCAGGATGGCCAGGGCCACCTCCTTGGCCGCAGGGCCCACCTCCAGGGTCGGTCCGACGCAGGACGGGCAGCCGTGGGAGCAGGGGCAGCTCCGGAGCAGGCGGCGGACGGCGGCGAGCAGGTCTTCGTGCTGGGCGTAGAGCAGCTCGGAGAAGCCGATGCCCCCCGGGTACGCGTCGAAGATAAAGATCGTCGGGTCGTAGGCGTCGAGGCGCGCCGCTTCGCCGCTGCCGGCGGGGCCGGCTCCCCCGGAAATCCCCGCTTTGCCGTTACCGGCGGCCGTTCCGTACCCGTTTCCGGAAGCGGTCCGGTTATCCCGCGTTCCGGCTCCCGTAACGCTCGTGGCTCCTGCGGACCCGCCCGCAGCGCTTCTCCCGGCAACGCCGTTTCCGGCCGCGACTTTGAAATTAGCAATTTCCCGCAGTTCTTTGCCTTTTTTCACGAACCACTCCCCGCTCTTGTCGCCGATGGCCCGGTCGAGGTCATGGAGATCCGCCATGAGGCGCATGGCGGCCAGGTGATGGAGGCCGTAGGCCAGGCCTCCCAGGCCGTCGATGATCTCCGCCTGGTTGTAGGGCAAATCCAGCAGGACGTCCCTGGGGATGGTGAACCAGTAGCTCGTGGTGTGCATGTCCTTCTCCGGCAGGGCGACGTCGCCGTAGCCGAGATTCTCCGCCGTGTAGAACTTGATCTTCTTGAAGCCCACGACCTTGCGGACCACCTGGACCTCCCCGTGCTCCACGACCACCGGCCCGGGACGGCGCCCGGCGAAGGAATCGATGACCCGGACGTTGGTGTAGGTCATGGCGTCGGTATAGTAATCCACATCCACCTTGCGGACATAGGCGGTCTTCCGTTCCAGATCGAGCTTGTCCACATGATACTGCTGGGATTCCACCATGTAGATCGCATCGTCGTGGACGGTGGTGAAGGCGCTGTCCCAGTCCACCTCGGCGAGCACCCGGTGTTGGCCGGTGTCGGTGGTATCGACGACCACGACGTTTTCCGGATTGATGCTCCGGAGGCTCACCTCGTCGGCGGGGTAGCTCTCCGCCGTCCAGTGCCACCGTCCCTCGGTCTGATGGAGGACGCCCTTTTCCTCCAGATAGGATAATAATTCCTCGAGGTTCTCGTTGCCGAAGCGTTCCCCCCGCGCGAAGGGCAGCTCGAAGGCGGCGCTCTTGAGGTGATGGAGGAGGATGAGGAGGTTGTCCGGATTGATCCGGCAGTGCTCCGGGGAGCGGGAAAAGAAGTATTCGGGGTGCTCCACGAGGAACTGGTCCATGGGGCTGCTCCGGGCGATGAGCAGCGCCAGACTCTGCCCCGCCCGGCGGCCCGCCCGTCCGGCCTGCTGCCAGGCGCTGGCGATGGAGCCGGGATAGCCGCACATGATGCAGGCCTCCAGGTCGCCGATGTCGATGCCGAGCTCCAGGGCGTTGGTGGTCACCACCCCGAGGATGTCCCCTTTGCGGAGTCCCGCCTCGATCTCCCGGCGGAGATGGGGGAGATAGCCGCCCCGGTAGCCGGCGACGGACCGGGGATCCACGGGCTTCCCCTTGGCGAAGAGATCCTTGAGGTATTTCGTCAAAACCTCGACGTTCAGGCGGCTCGTGGCAAAGACGATGGTCTGGATCGCGTTGGCGATCAATTCCGCCGCCACGATCCGGGCGGGCGTCAGGGCCGACTGGCGGATCCCCAGCTCCCGGTTGACGATGGGGGGGTTGTAGAGGATGAAGGTCTTGGCCGCGGCCGGGGCGCCGCTCTCGGCGATGAGGTGTACGGGCCGCTCCAGGATCGCCTCGGCATGCTCCCGGGGATTGGCCACGGTGGCGGAGCAGCAGATGAAAACGGGGTCCTGTCCGTAGAACCGGCAGATCCGCACCAGCCGCCGGATGACGTTGGCCAGGTGGGACCCGAAGATCCCCCGATAGACGTGGAGTTCATCGATAACGACATATCTCAGATTGGCGAACAATTTCTGCCACTTGGTATGATGGGGGAGGATGCCGGCGTGGAGCATGTCGGGGTTGGTGACCACCACGTGGCCCTGGCGGCGGATGGCCTGGCGGGCGTCGTCGGGGGTGTCGCCGTCGTAGGTGTAGGTCTTGATGTCCGCCTGGAGATCGCCGATCAGGCCGTGGACCTCGTGCATCTGATCCTGGGCCAGGGCCTTGGTGGGAAAAATATAGAGGGCCCGGGTTTCCGGCTCTTCGAGAATCCGTTGCAATACCGGGAGGTTGTAGCAGAGGGTCTTGCCGCTGGCCGTGGGGGTCACCAGGACGACGTCCCGGCCGGAGCGCACCAGCTCCACGGCCTCGCCCTGATGGCTGTAAAGCCGCCCGATCCCCCGGGCGGCGAGGACCTCCCGGAGGCGGGGATGGAGCCAGGGGGGAAAGTCCACATACCGGCCCTCCCGGGCGGGGATCCTTTTCAGCGCCCGGACGTTTTCCAGAAACCGCCGGTTCTTCTCCAGCCGCGCCAGCCATTCCGCCAGGGTCAACTTCGCCATCGTCTCTGTTCCCGAATCTTCCTTTCCGGCGGCCTTAGCTGCCGCGCCGGGCCGCCCGGCCCCAAAACGGCGGGCGGGCCTGACACCGGTTTGCGCCGGCGTGCCGGCCCGAATATTTCCGCCCCCACCCCCCTGCCTGCCCCCCCCGGCGCCGGCGGGCCGCCGCGCACGACGGGGCCGCCCCTCGCCTCTTGCCGCCCGGGGTCTTTTTATCACGGGAAGGAAGGGAAAGTCAAAAGCTCCGCCGTCCTCCCCGCCGGCAGGGAAAACGCCCCGCGGCCCCGGACCGGCGGAATCTTTCCCGGGGCCGGTTCAGGACTGCATCTCCGCCAGGAGCCGCTCCAGGTCCGGGCGGGAAAAGCGGTGGACGGCCCGGCAGAACTCGCAGGTTATCACCGCCTCTCCCGGATCGGCGATGAGCGCGGCGATCTCTGCCGGCCCCAGGGAGATGACCACCCGCTCGATCCGGTCGCGGCTGCAGGTGCAGCGCAGGCGGAGGGTCTTTTTCTCCAGGACATGGTAGGGAATATCCCCGAAAATCGCCGCCAGGATCGTTTCCGGCGTGTGGCCGCTACGGAGCATCCCGGTGACGGGGGCCAACCCGCCGATCCGCTCCTCCAGGCGGGCGATCCGCCCTTCGTCGGGCGGGGGCAGGGTCTGGACCAGAAATCCCCCGGCGGCGCTCACGGCGCCCGTCGGCTCCACATAAACGCCCAGGGCCATGGCGGTGGGGATCTGCTCCGATTCGGCGAAATAGTAGGCCAGATCGGAAGCGATCTCGCCGGTCCGGAGGCGGACGATGCCGCTGTAGGGCTCCTTGGCCCCCAGATCCTTGATGACGGTGAGGAATCCCTCCTTCCCTACGGCGCCGGCGACGTCGATCTTTTCCCCCCGGGGGGGCAGCACGACGGTGGGATCGCCGACGAACCCTCTGACCGCGCCGTCGCTGTCCGCCTCGACGATGATCTTCCGCAGGGGACCGTTGCCCTCGATCTTGATGGCCAGGCGTTGGTCGCGCTTCAGGAGGACGGCCATGAGGGCGCCGCCGGTAAGGGCACGGCCCAGCGCCGCCGTCGCCGCTTCCGAGGCCTCATGGAGCCGCCGGGCCTCCTCCACGAGCGCCGTCGTATCGCAGGCCAGTCCCAGAATGCCGCCGTCTTCACTGATAATGCGGACCAGACAGTTCTCTCGGCAATCGGTGGTGTCCATGTGGATTTCCTTTCCCCGGCATCCGTATTTTCCGCCGGGCCCCTGCCTATAAAATGATCGGAAAATTTTTGCAACCCCCGGGGAGGAATCCTGCCGGCCCGCCGCCCGCCCCCGGTCGCGGCGGCGATTTCCTGTTTCCCGAGGTTCCGCTTTATGATACACTCCGGTCATGAATGCCCTGCTGCGCGTCATGCAAACCAGCAAATTTCATTATCTCCTGATCTCGCTGATCCTCACCACCATCGGTTACGGCGATATCGCCCCGATTACCAAGGAAGCGAAGCTC
>DAOTJR010000017.1:4116-49610 GCA_035448805.1 Syntrophales bacterium | reverse complement strand
CCTCACCACCATCGGTTACGGCGATATCGCCCCGATTACCAAGGAAGCGAAGCTCCTGGTCATCATGGAAGCCATCCTCGGGCAACTCTACATCGCCATTTTTCTGGCGCGGATCATCGCCAGTTACCAGGTCGGGAAGAAGACTAAGCCATAGACTTCGGCCGGGGTTTTGTGTATATTCGTTTTGCAGAGGGGTTCGGAAATAATAACTTTTCCGGCGCCCGGGGGGGAAAGCGTACCGGGCACGAAAGAACGCCGCAATGAAACGCAACCGACGAATAAATGTCCCGCTGTCCTTCCTGGTCCTGACGGTCCTGGTTTTATCCGGGCCTACGGCGCCGGGCCGGGGATCCCGCGCCCGCCCGGCAGGAACATATCCCCCACCTGCTGGTCATCACCTCCCAGCCCTACGTCACCCAGTGGTTCACCACCCTGGACCGCGCCTTTACCGGGGATATCGTTAAGGCCCTTTCCCCGCCGGCCAAGGTGAGTTACGAATATATGGACGGCACGAAGCTGGCCGATCCACAATTTCTGAGCAAATTCAAGGACCTGTTGCGGGCGAAGTACCGTGGTTTCCACACCGACCTCGTCATGGCCGTCATGCCGGGCGGCAGCGGCTTCCTCCTGGCCCACGGCGAGGAACTCTTCCCCGACGTTCCGAGGCTGTTCCTCCTTCCCGGCAAGGACCAGATCCCGAAGATCCTGGCGGGCAAGAAAACGGGCCTGGTGGCAAGCACCTCCGACATCGCCGGCACGATCGAACGGATCCGCCTCTTTCTCCCGAAGACGGAACGTCTCTTCGTGGTTTCCGGCAGCGGGAAGGACGACCTCAGCTACCAGGAACGAACCCGCCGGGCCGTGGAGCAGCTCCGGTGGCCCCGGGAGGTGGTTTATCTCGAAGGCCTCCCGCCCCGGGAGCTGGCCGACCGGCTCTCCCGCACCCCGGCCGGCTCCGCCGTCCTCATCCTCACCTACGTCCGGGACCGGGAGGGCCGTCCCTGCACCACCGTGCAGGTGATGAAGGAGCTTTCCCCCCGGGCCAACGCGCCGATCTTCGGTTTCTACGACACCATCCTGGGACTCGGCATCATCGGCGGCCATCTCACCAGCGCCGAGGCGTACGGCCGGGCGGCGGCCGCGGCGGCCGTCAAGATGCTTTCCGGCCGGGAGGTGCCCTACCCCCTGCAGGTCGAGGCCGAAATCAAAAACATGTACGACTGGCGGGAACTCCAGCGCTGGGGGATACCCGCCGGCCTGATCCCCGCCGGGAGCGTCCTGATCAACAGGAAGAAATCCTTCTGGGAGGAGAACCGCGATGCCGTGATCCTGGCGCTGCTGATCTTTGCCGCCCAGGCGGCTCTCATCGCGACATTGTTCTTCAATCTCGTCAGGCGCCGCCGCACCGAGCGCGTCCTCATGGCCAAGGAGCAGGAACTCCAGAAGCATCGCGACCACCTGGAGGCCCTGGTGGAGGAACGGACGCAGCAGTTGCGGATGAGCAACCTGGAGCTGATGCAGGCCAAGGAGCACGCCGAGGCGGCGGACAAAATGAAATCCGCCTTTCTGGCCACCATGTCCCATGAATTGCGGACGCCTCTGAATTCCATCATCGGCTTTACCGGCATCCTCCTCCAGGGCCTGGTGGGACCGCTCAACGATGAACAGCGCAAGCAGCTCCAAATGGTGCGCACCAGCGCCAACCACCTCCTGTCGCTCATCAGCGATGTGCTGGACATCTCGAAGATCGAGGCCGGCCAGCTCCAGATCTCCCGGGAGACCTTCGATCTGCGGGCCACCATCGCAAAGCTCGTCCCGACCTTGCGACCCGTAATCGAGATGAAGGGGCTGAAACTCACCGTGGACATCGCTCCCGAGGTGGGCGCACTGTACAGCGATGCGCGCCGGGTGGAGCAGGTCATCCTCAACCTGCTGAGCAACGCCGTGAAGTTCACCGAAGCGGGAAGTATTTCCGTTTCCTGCACCTTGGCGGGAGAGAATTATCTCCTCCGGGTGGCCGACACGGGCATCGGCATCAAAAAAGAACATCTCGACGAGATGTTCTCCCCGTTCCGCCAGATAGACACCGGTGTGAACCGCAAATATGAAGGCACGGGGCTGGGCCTTTTCATCTGCAAGAAACTGCTGGAGCTGCTGGGCGGGGAGATCCGGGTGGAAAGTGAATGGCAGCGGGGGACGACGTTTATAGTCTCCATACCGGTAAAAGGGAGTCCGACATGAAAGACAGAATCCTGGTTATCGAAGACAACGAACAGAACCTCTATCTTGTGAAATTCATACTGGAAAAAAGCGGCTATGAGGTCTGGGAGGCCCGGGACGGCCAAGAAGGGGTGGCAACGGCGGAACGGGTGAAACCGGACCTGATCCTCCTGGATATCCAGCTTCCCGTCATGGACGGCTATGCCGTGGCCCGGACCCTCCGGACCAGACCGGGGCTCGACGAAGTGCCCATTGTCGCCGTCACCTCCTACGCCATGGCGGGGGACCGGGAGAAGACCATCGCCGCCGGCTGCACCGGTTATATCGAGAAACCGATCAATCCCGACACCTTTCTTGCGCAGGTGGAGCAGCAACTGCGTTCCCGGAAGAAGAACGGGGAGGCGGCCCGGGATGAATAGGGTGCTGATTGTCGACGACAACGCGGAGAGTCTCTACTTTCTCGAGATCTTGCTGAAAACCCACGGCTTTGAGGTCATGAAGGCGGAAAACGGCGCCGTCGCCCTGGAGGCCGCCCGGCGGTCGCCGCCGGACCTCATCGTCACCGACATCCTCATGCCCGTCATGGACGGCTATGCCCTGTGCCGGCGCTGCCAGGAGGAAGAACGGCTGCGGCACATCCCCTTTGTGTTCTACACCGCCACCTATACCCGGCCGGAGGATCGGGCGCTCGGCCTGGACCTGGGCGCCGACCGGTTCATCCTCAAACCCCAGGAGCCGGAGGTCCTTATGGGGATCTTTAGGGAGCTGCTGGAGGGCGGGCGGCGGCCGCAGTCCTTGTTGAATGTGTCCCTGGAAGAGGAAATGGAATTTCTCCGCCGGCACAACCAGGCCCTGTTCCACAAGCTGGAGAAGAAGATGCGGGATGTGGAGGCCGCCCACCGGCAACTCCAGGATAAGGAAGCGGCCGCGCGGAAGGAGGAGAGATTTCTGGATAGCATCCTGGAGAACATCCCCGACATGATCTTCGTCAAGGAGGCCAAGACCCTGAAATTTGTAAGGTTCAACCGGGCCGGGGAGAAACTCCTGGGTTTGAGCCGGGAGGAGTTGATCGGCAAAAGCGACTATGACTTCTTTCCCCGTGAGCAGGCGGATTTCTTCACCGCCAAGGACCGGGAAGTCCTCGCCGCCGGGAAGCTCCTCGATATTCCCGAGGAGCCCCTGCAGAGCCGGAGCCTCGGGGAAAGGATCCTCCATACCCAGAAGATCCCCATTCTGAACGAAGAGGGGGAGGCGATCTATCTGTTGGGGATTTCGGAGGATATAACGGATCGCAAACAGGCCGAAAAGCAAATGCTCCGCAGTGAGGAGAAGTATCGTCAGATCTACGAGAACGCCGTCGAAGGGATCTACCAGACCACCCCGGAAGGGCGTTATTTGAGCATGAATCCCGCCTTTTTCCGGATGTTCGGTTACGATTCCCGGGAGGAAATGATCGCCGCCGTTACGGACATCGGCCGGCAGCTCTACGTGAATCCCGCGGACCGGGAGCGGCTGAAGAAACTCCTGACGGAAAAAGGAGAAGTCCAGGACTTCATTGCCCAGGTTTACCGCCGCGACGGGAGCAAATTCTGGATCTCCATCAACGCCCACACGGTGAAGGACCGGGAGGGCCGGATCCTCTACTATGAAGGGACCAATGAAGACATTACCCCACGCATGCAGGCGGAGGAGGACCTGCGCCGGGCCGAGGCGGATTACCGCACGATCTTCGAGGGCGTGCAGGACGGCATCTTCCGGTCCACGCCCGCCGGCGCCGTCCTCATGGCCAATCCGGCCATGGCCCGGATGCTGGGTTACGACTCGCCCGAGGAACTCATCGCCCAGGTCACCGACGTTGCCCGCCAGCTCTATGTCTATCCCGAGGACCGGGAAAAGATCCTCCGCCTCATCGACCGGCAGGGGTTCGTAAAGGATTTCGAGGTTCAGCAGCGCCGGAAGGACGGCTCCTTGATCTGGGTGTCCCTGACCTTCCAGGCGGCGCGGGACGAGCGGGGTGACATCCGCTGGTATGAAGGCATCAGCAAGGACATCACCGAGCGCAAACTGAGCATGGAGCGCCTCATCAAATCCCTCGAGGCGACGGTCCAGGCGATGGCCGTGACGGTGGAGACGCGGGACCCCTACACGGCGGGCCATCAGCGCCGCGTCGCCGAGCTGGCCTGCGCCATCGCCGAGGAAATGAACCTGAGCTGCGAGCAGATAAACACCGTCCGCATGGCCAGCATCATTCACGATCTCGGCAAGATATCCGTGCCCGCGGAGATCCTCAGCATGCCGCGGAAGCTGTCGGACATCGAGTTCAGCCTCGTGAAGAACCACGCCCGGTCCGGCTTCGACATCCTCAAGGACATCGATTTTCCCTGGCCCATCGCCGAGATCATCCTCCAGCATCACGAGCGCCTGGACGGCTCGGGCTATCCCCGGGGGTTGAAAGGGGATGAATTGCTTGTCGAGGCGAAGATCCTGTCGGTGGCCGACGTAGTGGAATCCATGATCTCGTATCGCCCCTACCGCCCGGCGCTGCCTCTGGAGGAGGGACTGGCGGAGATCGAAAAAAACAGGGGTATCCGCTACGATGCGGAGGTGGTGGACGCCTGCCTGCGGCTGTTCCGGGAGAAGGGCTTCCGGCTGGCGCAGTGATCGCCGTTTCCTCATTGACAAATGGTCTCTTAATGGATAGTTTAGCGCCCTGATTGAAAACGACGAGGAGGAAACACGATGTTTCAGGTTACGGAAAAAGCGAACGAGGTGATCAAGGAATTCCTGCAGAACAAGGAAATCCAGTCGATCCGGATCATGATGACGGCCGGTTGAGGCGGTCCCAATCTGGGTATGGCTCTGGACGAGCCGAAAGAGACCGACGAGGTGATCCAGGACAACGGTCTGACGTTCCTGATCGACAAGGCCCTGTACGAGGAAGTGCGACCGATCACGGTGGATTTTATCAACAGCGCCATGGGTTCGGGATTCAAATTGACCTCCAGCCTGACGGCGGGCGGCGGCGGCTGCGGTTCCTGCAGCGCCTGCTGAACCGGATGATACCGGAAGGCGAGCGTTTTTAAATCAAGACCCCGGTTTCCCCCGGGGTCTTTTGTTTGGGGATGCCGGGCCGGAGCGGCCGGCGAGACCCCGGGAGAGCGGCCGGGCCGCAGGGCGGCGGTCCGTTTCGCGGCCGGAACTGCGGCAGGGGTGCGGTCCCGGCAGACGCCCCGGGTGCGGGGCGCCGGGAATTGTTTGTTTGGCGAACGAGGGGCGGATGAAGAAGGAAGCGGGCGGGGAAAAAGACGTACCGGAGATCCTGAACGCGACGGAAAAGCAGCGGCGCGCCGAAGAGCATCTCGCGGCGGGCCGCTATGCCGAGGCCGTCGTTCTTTACCGGGAGCTGGCGGCCATGCATCCCGGCGAGGATTCCTTTGTCCTGAAACTGGCCTGGGCCTACCATGACGGCGGCTGGGTGGAGGAGGCCGTGGCCTGCTTCGAAGATATCCTGGAAAGGGAACTCCAACAAAAGATCTTCACCGGGTTTGCCTTCGACGAGCTGGTGCGGATCTTCAAGCGGGACGGTCGTTACGACCGGCTGGCGGCGATCTGTGAGCGGGCCGTGACCGCCCAGCCCGACGACTATTCCCTGCTGGGCGATCTGGGGGAGGCCTATCTGAAAACCGGCGCGACGGAACGGGCCGCCGGGGTCTTCCGGCGGATGACGGAGATGGAGCCCGAGGATGCCATGGCCTTCTGCCGGCTGGGCAACGCCCTGGCGGCGGCGGGGGATTGCGACGGCGCCGAGGCCTCCTACCGGCGGGCGGCGGAGATCGAACCCCTGTCGGCGGCGGCCTACTACGGCCGCCTGGCGGTCATCTACAGCGAGGCCGGTCATGCGGACCGCGCGGTCCGCATGGCGGCGCGGTGCGTCCAGGAGAACCCCGCGGAACCGGCCTACCACCTCCTGTCCGGCGATCTGCTCATCGCCCGGGGGGACCTGGAGGCGGCGCTGGCCGCCTATGAGCGGGCCGCCGCCCTCCGGCCGGAATGCGCCGCGACGTATGCCAACCGCCTGGGGAACACCCTGGCGGGTGCCGGCCGCTACGCGGAGGCGGTGACGGCCTTCCGCCGGGCCGCCGCGCTGGATCCGCAAAATCCCTTTTATCTCCTCTATCTGGCTGATGCCTACCGCGCCCTGGGCAGGGAAGACGAGGCCCGGGAGGTGATGGACCGTCTGGAGGCGCGGGGGTGAAACCGGGCCTGGGGACGATGTTGCCTTCCCGCCGGAACCCCCGCCGGCACGGGCACGGCGGGCGACGCGGTGAAGAAAACGGGGGTGGTCTTTTTCCTTAACCCCGGGGGCGGGTACGGCGGCCGTTCAGGCCTTGCCCTTCTTTTTCAGGGTTTCCAGGAACACATGGTAAAAGGCCGTGTGATCGGCAAAACCGCGTTTGAAGATCGCCGCGAAATCATCGACATTCTTGAGATTCACGACCAGATTGACGCTTCTGTTGAAGGCCGCCATGTTGTCGGAGGAACGGAACCTTTCCGTCAGCAGGACGATAAAGGACCGACGCCTGGTCACCATGGGCAGGGCCTCGAAATAGACCAGGACGTCGTTGGCGTCGGGGTTGTCCGTGTCGAAGCGCTCGTTGATCACCACGACGTCGTAAACGTGAAAGCGGTTTTTCTTCAAGGCCTCCCGGGCACTGGTCACCTCGGTGGTCCGATAACCCGCCGCGTTCATCGCCGCGACGATCTTTTCCCGTACCGCCGCGTCCATTTCACAGATCAGGGCGGTTTGCACTCCCTCTTCGACGAAATCGAAGGGCATATCCGAGGCGTTGTAGTTTCCCGCCGCCACATCACTTGCCAAAGATTTATGTTCTTCCATAACCTTGATCCATCCCCCTTAAACGATTTATGTCCTGGACGAGCAGGCGTTTCTCCTGCCGCTTCCCCCGACTGCCGCTCCCCGTCCGCTGTCACTTGAGCGGCGGCCACTTCGGTTTCGGTTTGCCGTAGTCCTTGTCCAGAGAAAGCTTGCCGAGTTCCGTCGTCGCCTCCCCTTTGGTGCTCTTGACGGAATCGATGCCCCGGCCGACGACCCCCTTGTTGGAGGCGTAGGCCCGGGCGGTATCTTCGGTGATCAGGCCCTTCTGGTACAGCTCGACGATGTAGTCGTCGAAGGTGACCATCCCGAAGGCCTTGCTGGCCTGGATGATCTCATAGAAGGTCTTCCCCTCCGATTCCCCGTGGAGAATGGTGTCTTTTATCCGCAGGTTGGAGCCCATGATCTCGAAGGCCGCCACCCGGCCGCCCCCCACCTTGGGGAGGAGGCGCTGACAGACGATCCAGCGGACCGTGTCGGCGAGGCGGATGCGGATCTGGGTTTCCTCCTCGGTGGTGAACATGCCCAGGATGCGGTTGATCGTCTGGCCGGCATCCACGGTGTGGAGGGTGCTGACAACCAGGTGCCCCGTTTCGGCGGCGGACAGGCCGATCTCCACCGTTTCCCGATCCCGCATTTCCCCCACGAGGATGACCTTCGGGGCCTGGCGGAGCGCCGCCCGGAGACCGTTGGCGAAGGTATCGAAATCGTTGCCCATTTCCCGCTGGTTGAAGGTGGCCTTCTTGTGGGGATGGGAGAATTCCACCGGGTCTTCGAGGGTGACGATGTGGACGGACTTGGTGTCGTTGATCTTGTCGAGAACCGCGGCCAGCGACGTGGACTTGCCGCTGCCCGTGGCCCCGGTGACCAGGATGATCCCGTTCTTCTCCTCCGCCATCTTGTAGAAGGCCTCGGGGAGATTCAGGTCCTCGCAGGTGGGGATCCGGGTCTCGAGCTTCCGGAGGACGATGGAGTAATTGCCCCGCTGGGAGAAGATATTCACCCGGAACCGGGCCTTCCCGGCAAGCTCGTAGGAGGAATCGCAGGAGCCCTCGCCGATGAGCGTTTCCGTGAGGCGCCGGTCCTGGTTGATCAGGTTCAGGGCGAAAATCTCCGTCTGGAAGGGCGTCAGTTTGTGGAACGGCGGTTCGAGTGCCACCCCGGTCAACTGGCCGGAGGACTCGACCTGGAAAGGCTTCCCGACGGTGATGTTCAAGTCCGAGACATTACCGTAGGAATCGAGCATTTTTCCTAAAATGAAGTCGATTTCCTGTTTTCTCATAGCAGTCCTTCACCCCCCGCATACTCTGATAATCACAAAAATTTTCCTTCCCTTGCCATCGTTTTCCCTCCCGGCGCCTCCCTGCCGGGAACGAAGATGTTCTCTCTAACTACCCGTCAGACCGGGGTTTTCAGTCGTAACCGCCGGGTCGGGACCGGGTTACGGCTTAGGCATCCGTGAAGTCCGCCGGCGGTTTCTTCAGGAGGGGCCGGAACCGGGTCTTGTCGTTGGCCTTGGCGTAGGCCTCGTCGGGATCGATCCAGCCCTTGTTCACCAACTCGTAGATGGCGTCGTCGAGAAGCTGCATGCCGTACTTCTTCCCCGTCTGGATCATGGAGGGGATCTGGAAGGTCTTGGCCTCCCGGATCAGGTTCCGGACGGCGGAGGTGGCGATGAGGATCTCCAGGGCGGCGCAGCGTCCCTTCTTGTCGATGCGCTTGAAGAGGACCTGGGCCACCACGGCGCGGAGGCCGTCGGCGAGGGTGGAGCGGATCTGGGCCTGTTCGCTGGCGGGGAAGACCTCGATGACGCGGTCCACGGTCTTGGCGGCGGAGGTCGTGTGGAGGGTGCCGAAGACGAGGTGGCCCGTGGACGCCGCTTCCACGGCCAGGCGGATCGTCTCGAGATCCCGCATTTCGCCCACGAGGATGATATCCGGGTCTTCACGGAGGGCGCCGCGGAGGGCGGAGGAAAAACTCTTGGTATGGACACCGACCTCACGGTGGTTCACGATGCATTCCTGACTCTTGTGAACGAATTCGATGGGATCTTCCACAGTGATGATGTGATCCTTCCGGGTCCGGTTCGCCTGGTCGATGATGGCCGCCAGGGTGGTGGATTTGCCGCTCCCGGTGGGACCGGTAACGAGGACGAGCCCCCGGGGCAGGGAGGCCAGTTTCGATACTACGGCGGGCAGGCCGAGCTGTTCGGCGGTGAGAATCGTGCTGGGGATCTCTCTGAAGACGGCGGCGCAGCCCCACTTCTGCATGAAGAAGTTGGCGCGGTACCGGGCCAGGCCGGGTATTTCATAGGCAAAATCGACATCGCCCGTTTCTTCGAACTGCTTGATTTTATGCTCGGGGGCGATTTCATAGAGCATCGCCTTGAGACCGTCGTTGTCCAGGATATCGTATTTGATCCGCTCGATTTCACCCCGGATCCGGATCGCCGGCTGCTGACCGGTGACGAGATGAAGGTCGGAGGCCCCCTGTTCGTTCATCAACTGAAAAAAGGCGTCTATTTTTGCCATCGCATCCCTCCTGAATTTTGGTGCAGTATAGGGAAAGGGGCCGGCCTTGTCAAGGACGGATAAATTAACGTCCCCAAAAGACCGGGTCTAACGATCCTTATCCAGCATTTTTCTCAGCGACGGCAAGACGTAGACATCGCTCAAGTCATGCCTTTTCAGGGCGTCGACGATAATCTGAATCTTGTCCTGCAGGGACGCCCGGCGGTGAATGATGACGAATTCTTCTCCTTTGACCCGGCAGCATCCCCCCAGACGCATATTTCCCGGGGCGGGCAGAGACTCATAACGGATTTTCATCCCCAGCCTGGCCGCCAACTCCTCCAATTGATTCAAGCTCTCCTTATCTTCCATTCCGACGCTGCCTTACAACATCAACCGTTCATGACGACGTTCCGCAAGCATATTCTCTCCGGCCTGTTTCTCCCTGCCGTATCATCCTCCCGACCTTACGGCAAGGGCCTGGTCATAGGCCGCCACCAGCCCGGTTATCTCCTGTTCCGGCGGGGGCCAGGCCGCGGCGCGCTCCCGGCAGGCTCGGGCCAGGGCGGCGCGCAGCATGTCATCGTCGATGATCCGGAGCGCCTGGGCGATAAAATCTTCCCGGTGGCGCGGAGCAAAGAGGAGTCCGCAGGGACGGGCACCGTTCGCGCCCAGAACCGGCCAGCGGTTCCCCGGAATATCCGTCGCCAGGAGGGGTTTGCCCGCGGCAATCCCCTCGAGCAGGGCGTTGGGCAGACCTTCGGAAAGAGAGGTGTTGAGGACGACATCGGCGCCCTGGTAGGCCCGCCGCATGGCCCGGGGATCGATGGCCGGCAGCCATGAGGCAAAGTCCCCATACCCCCCGAGTTCTGAAACGAAGCGGTCGCTGTAGTCCCGATCCAGGGCCGGACCGGCGAATACCGCCCGGAGACGGGGACGGCGGCGATGAACCTCCGCGAGGGCCCGCAGTCCCTCCAATATCCCCTTGACGGGGCGGATGCCGCCGGGGAGAAAGAAAAGGATCTCCCCCGGACCGGCCCCCGCCCGGCGGCGGAGATCGTAAGGCCGGTTCCCCAACCAGAAAAAGGCCTTGGGGACATAGCGGAGCCGTGTTCGGCAAAAAGGGAAAAGGGTGATCAATTCCTGGGCAAGCCATTGATTCTGAAACACAATTATGTCGGCACGGGCGCACGTCGCCGCCAGAATGTTGCGGTTGACCGTATCCCGGACATCGAGGTTGAGATCCGTCCCCGCCGGCGTCGCCACCACCGGCAGGTTCCGGAATGTATCCCCCGGCAAACCGCCTTTCAGTACGGCCCCGGACTTAACGAGATGATGGATGTGGAGGACATCGGGACGTTTTCGGGACAAAAGATCGGTCAGCTCCCCGATGTTCCGATCCCGGGTCGCGGCCACGGCGACATCCCAACCGGCGCGGATCAGACCCTGCCGCCAGCGCTCCACCGTTACGGCGTTGCCCGTTATGTCCGGAAGGGCCGTGGGAGTCAGGATAAGAACCCGGGACGGCGACTTCATCTTCTTGTCTCCAGGTGAGAAATCAGGGCGATGTTTTCTTCTCTCCATACCTCCCGCAAGCGCACCGCCAGGAGCGCTTGCAGCTCCACCTCCCGTCCGGCGCCGGAAAACGCCGCAAAGGGACCCGCGGGCGGCACCGCCGGCGCCCGCCCCGGATGCACCATCAGTTCCGTAGTCCCGTCGGGGAGCCCCCGCAACACACCCTCGAGGCGCGGGAGGGTCAGGTGCCCCTTGAGGAACAGACCCCGGAAGTGATCCGTGGTCCCGACGGCGCTGCCGGCCAGGTAAGGCCGGGCTGCGGCGGCCAGACGGCTGAACATGGCGGCCTCCCGGTACAGGCTCTCATCAGGGACACTTCCCGCCCGCCCGGAAAGCGGTGCCGTTCCGGCCAGGACCGGATGGGTCGGTGGTGACGCCATCGCCGCCGTCGCCTTTCCTTTCCCGCCATTCGGCCCGGTGTCCATTCGGCCGGTCGTCTTTTCCGGAAAGACGGGAACCGGTTCGGCGGGGACACGCAGCCGGGGAATGCCGTACCGGACCACCGCCCGCAGCACCGCCGGGAAAGCCGCCGGGAAAATATGGACATGCTGGTGCCCGTCGAGGTGACCGATCCGGAGACCCATCTCCCGGAGACAGGCGATCTGGGCGGCCAGTTCCCTCTCGATCTCCCTTTCCAGTGCCGTGTCTCCCCGTCGCCGCAACGCCTCCTGGGTCGCCGTCTTCCCCAGGAAACAACCGTCCCTCCCAACAAGAAGCCGCGGCGCCCGCTGCCGGGGATGGCCCTCCGAGAGGTTGAAATGGAGCCCGACGGAGATCCCCTGCCGCTGCCAGGCCAGAAGGAGAGGAAGATCCTGTACCGTTGCCGGCCCATTGGCCAGGACACTGACGGCGGTGACGACGCCCGCCGCCACCGCGGCGGCGATACCCTCGTCGCGACAGCGGTCGGCGCCAAAATCATCGGCATTCACAATAAGCTGTTTCACCGGCAAAACAAATCAACTTTTCCCGGCGGCGGCATCTCTCCCGTCCGCGATGACCCGTCCCGGCGTAGCGGGAGAGGCGCTTGCCGCGTCGGGCCGGGCGGCCCGGAAAAAGAGGTTCCGAAATCGATAGCGACCGGCGGCGTCATTCGTAAAAAAAGACCGCCCCGCCGCCCTCAGGGTGAGCAGGTGGTCCATCAGACCCGCCTGCCGCGCCTCGAACTCCACGGCGGTGAATACCCGCTCCGTTTCCCGAACGATCCGTACATCCCGAAAGCGATCGGTCAGTTCCTGCCGGAGCCGCGCCGGATTGGCCAGGCTGATGGCCAGGAGCCACAACCTTCCCTGCCTTGGCGTCAGGTACGCCGGCGCGGCGGCGGCGATGCTCACGAGGTGGTCCGCGCCGTCCCAACCCCCGTAGCGTGGCCCTTCGGGACGGGGTCCCGGGGTCTGGGGCGGCGTAGCCACGATCACCTCGAACCGCTCTCCCGGCACCACGGCGGCGAACCAGGAACCCGCCCGGATCTCGACAAGCTCTGCCACACCGTTGCGTCGGGCGTTTTCCCGGGTCGCCGCCAGGGCCCCCGCCGCCACATCTGTAGCGACAACCCGCCGGGCTCCCGAGACAGCCGCCGTGATGGCCAGCAGGCCGGACCCGCAGCCGAGATCGAGGACCGCGTCTCCGGGGCGGACATCCAGGAGGCGGGCCAGCTCCAAACTGGAAGGCGCCGGCTCGTGCACGTCCCGGGGAATCGACAATTCTATGGTACCGGCGGGCAATTGGATGCGCATGGACCGTCCTCGCCGCGAGCGGGTCAAAAAAAGGCGGCGCGGTTACCCGCTTCATAACGCCGCCGGGCCGCCGCCAGAATATGTGCCACCAGCCCGGGGTAGTCCAGCCCCGCCCACCGGGCCGACAGGGCCAGGGCTTCGGCCGTCTCCAGGCTGGGGGTGGTGTTGGCCTCCAGGAAACAGCAGCTCCCGTCGGCGGCAAGGCGGACGTCAAACCGGGCGTAATCACGCAAACCCAAACTCCGGAAGGCCCTGCCGGCCAGCGACTCCAGCTCCCGCCGGCAGGCGGGGGACAGGAGCGGCCGCCGGGCATCATCCCGGTCCGGATCCCTTTCCCGGCATTTGTATTCCTCCGTCAGGATGCCGTATTCTTCCCCCTCGGGAAGCCATTCCAAGATGGGCAGCACCACCGGACCCTCCGGACCCTCCAGGAGGGATACCGCCAGTTCCCGGCCGGGGATGAAGGTCTCCACAAGGACCGGCTGGTGATAACGCCTCACCAGGTCCGCCAGGGCCGCGACGGCCTCGGCGGAGGTCGCCGCCCGGACGATCCCGCGACTCATGTGTTCACACGCCGGCTTCAGGATCAGGGGCGGCTCGAGCCAGGGGGGGAGTGCCGCTCCGGGATCGGCGATGCCGACGCCGGGCGGGACGGGGATACCCGCGGCTGCGAACCGCCGCCTGACGGCGATCTTGTCGTCGGCCAGGAAACAGGTCCGGGCGGACGACCCGGCGATTCGGGCCCCCTGACGCTCCAGTTCCCAGCGGACGAAGGGACGCAATACCCCCCATCCCAGGAAGGTGTCGGTATGGTCGATGACCAAATCACAGGTCGCCGCCAGCTCCCCGCTGCGCAAAAAGATCTCCTCGGCATCGACAACGACATACTCATGACCGAGGGCGCTCAACCCCGTCACCGCCGCCGCCGCGCAACCACAGGGAGAAGCGGCGCTATGGACGACGCCCACCCGCATCCCGTATATACCTTGCGGCTTGGATCTGATCATCCAACATTTTTATTTTATTCACGTATTTATCGATATCGAACTTGCGGCGGAGGCCCGCCGCGTTCATGTAACGAACCGTCCCGAAGATCTCTCTTTCCCCCCAGGGGCGGTCATGTTTGCCGAAGCACCAGGCGACTCCGGCGAAACTGTTGGGATCCCGTCCGTCCAGCCCGTATTTGTTGTTGAGATAAAGGGCGGTGTGAAAGGCCGCCCGAGGCGTCGCCGACCACTCGATGATCTTTTTACCCCAGTACATCCGCATGTAATTACTCATCTTTCCCGTGAGGAGCAGCTCTTTTTGGGCGGCGTTCCAGTAGGGATCATGGGTCCGGGCCTCTTCCATCTCCGCCGGCAGGTACCGGTAGGGGCGTTCATCACCCGCATGGCGGCTCAGCGTCTTGAGGGCCCAGGCGGGAAGGGCTTCATAGGCGTCGTAGGCGGGGTTGTAATGGACGAAATTCATGCTGAGTTCCCGCCGGACGATCAGTTCCTCAAGGAAGGCGTCCTTTTCCTCCCGGGGCACCGCCCCGGCGTTCAATACCTGCAGGGCGATGGTCAAAGGCGAGATCTGACCGAAGTGGAGATAGGGGCTCAAATGGGAAGCCCCGGCGCCGGCGGGGTCGTTGTGGGCCTCCCGATAGCAGGCGAGACGGTTATTGACGAATGATGCCAACAAGTTAAGAGCTTCCGTCTCACCGCCGCCAAACGAAGCCACCGGGGTAACGGAGCCGTCGATCGCCAGGGGAGAGAGGAGGGCGGCAAATTCATCACCCGGGGCAGCCACTCTCGGCGGAGCATCCGCCCGTTCCGGGGCGGGATAACGGGGACCGGAGGGCGCCGGGACCGGGGAAGCGACGTTCCGACTTTCAAAATCGATCTCTCCCGGTATATCCAGGGCCAAATTCAGGGAAGGTATCTGCACCTCCGTCTCCACCAGGGGCCGGAGATAGGTCTCCAGACAGGGTGCGAGCTTCCGGCGCAGGAGGGCGGCGTTGTACTCTTCTTTACGGGACGCCGCCGCCAGGGGCACGACGACCTCCGCTTCCACCTGCAGCACCGGACAGGGGGCGTGGACGGCCACTTCCTCCCGCCATTGCTTCTGGATCCGCAGGTAACCCCGGTCGGTAACGATCAGCGCCGCCGCGGGCGCCAGATCCAGGGCGGCCCGGGGAGGCGTCCGGCGCCGGAGGGCAAAACGGACGCCCCGGGCGTTCAAGAGTCTTTTCACCTCGGCAAGCCCCTGTAACATGAAGACATAATGGCGCAAATTCGCCTCGGGAAAGCCCGCGGCAAGACCAAAACAGACCACCAGGGGCAGTTGGAGCTCGTTGGCCCGCCGGACCGCAAAAATCAAGGCGTGGTTGTCCCGAACCCGTTGGGCGGCCTGCATCCAGTAGAGGACGTAACGGGGGGCAAGGCGGCGGCGCCCTTCCGGGAAAGGCGGACGGTTCAAGAGTTGGATACGTTCCGGCGGAATCAAAAGCGCTCCTTATCGCCGGTCATCCCTTCCGCCGCGATATCCGGAGCAGAGGGAGGGGCACCCCCGTTTTCCAGCAGATAATAGGCGTGGTTTTCCTCCTCCCCGTCGCCGTCCCGCTGCCGGTGTCGCACAGTGAGGCCGACGGCGGCCAGCTGGGCGGCGAATTCCTCCCCGGTGAAGGAGGTCATGGTGATGACATTTTGGGCGTAATCCCGGTCTTTGGGTCGGTACTTTTCGCTGCCGTCGAAATCGCGGATCTGGACAAAGAGATATCCTCCCGGTTTCAGTAGCTTTTTCATGACACCCAGTACCCGGAGAGTATAGGCCTGGGAGGGGAAATGTTTGAAGACGCCGATGGACAAGATGAAATCGACGGACGCCGGGGGGATAGACGTGAAAACGGCGGCGGGGTTTTCCGCCGGAATGGGGACGGCAATGAATTTACCGGCCGGACGGGAGGGAGCAGCGTCCCCTGCCGCCGTCCCCCGTCCCGGTCCGTAAAACTCCCGGACCCGCTTCCCGCATTCCCGCAAGGTCGCCGCCGAGATGTCCAGACCATAGACCAGACCGAAACAGGCGCAGAGGGGCCGGACGATCGCCCCGCCCCCACAGCCCCATTCCAGGGCGGTCTGTCTCGCCAGTTCTTCCGGCCCGCCCCCGCCTCCCGCCTCCCGGAGGCGCCGGAGGGCGAGCTCGCAAAAGAAATCTCCATACGCCAGCCAACGTTCCCGCCCCCAGCGTCCTGCACCGAACCAGTGGGACTGGTCGCGGATCCGCTCGTTGACATCGCTCATCGCCCAGTAATCGCCGGCCGCCCGGTCGAGATCGGACCGGCGGCGGTTTCTATTCCTCAAGGCCTTCAGCATCGTCTCTCCTTTGCCCGCCGGGGCCCCGACGTCTCAGGAAAGCCGTCACCCGCCCTCCCCATGCGCCGCCACGCCCCGACCCGCTCCCGTCCGCAGCGGGGTCTTCAACGGTGTTGCGATTGGGACTTGACGACCCTTCCGAACATCGTCTATAGCCGTATACCGCAAAAGCCGGGGTCCTTGCCACGCCCGGGACGGACCCGTAAGGAGCAGCAGCCCCATGATCAGAGATCCCGAGGAAAAAATACCCTGCGTCGGCTGCGGCTATTGCTGCCTTCGCAACACCTGCGCCTTCGGCGTCGCCCTCCACCCCGACGCCCGGGACAGGAACTGCCCGGAGCTGGAATGGACAGGGAACCGCTATGTCTGCCGCCTCATGGCCCCGACCCACCCCCTGGCGGATTTCTACCGTGGGGAACTCCAGTCCGGCGGCGGCTGCCGTTCCTTCAACAACCCCTGGCGCCGGGACGTCCGCCGCCGCACCGAGGAGGAGGTACGGGCCATCACCGGCGGCACCCCCTGGCCGACTCCGGGGGAAAACGGCGCCACCGGCCGCTAGCCCACCCCCGGCCCTGCCCGCAGCGGCATGGGTTGGCTATCCCTTCCCGATCCTTTCCTGCAGCGCCAGCGCCGCCGCCGTGACGCCGGCATCGGGAGCCGCCGCCAGACAGGCCCTGATCGCGGCGACGGCTTCCCCGTTCCGGCCGAGTTTCTCCAGGGCCTGTGCTTCCACCAGCCAGGCCCGTGCATAGTGGTCGTTTTGCTCCCGGGCGGCGGCCGCCAGGGAAAGGGCCCGGTCCCTATCCCCGCGCCGGAGGCAGATCTCCGCGAGATCCGCCAAAAGATCGGGGCCCGGCGCGGCCTCCCGGAGGAGGATCTCGCCCTCCGCAAGCGCCGCGTCGTATTTCCCCTTCTCCTTGAGGTAAGCAAAGAGACTCAGGCGCGCTTTAAGATAGCGGGGGTTGAGGAGCAGCGCGGCCCGCAAGGCCCGTTCGCCCGGGACATCCTGCTGCAGACGGAGATACAGCAGCCCCAGGCTGTAATACAAATCGGGATAGTCGGGGTGCTGCGCCGTGTATTCCTCGATGAAGTCCAGAAAGGGCCGGCACAGGTGGCAGTCGCTCTCCGGGAGGCTGAAGATGAGCTTCACGATGTCCTCGAAATCGGGGGCGATGTCCACGTGACGGCTGAGATCCCGTTTCATGTTGTCGATCAGGGTCATGGAACGGAAAAAGGGTCGGAGTTCTTCCGGCGGTCGGGGATGTTCCGCCGGGACGTTCCGGGCGGCGGTCAGGACCGCCGCCGCCTGAGCGAACCGCCGGTCCCGGGGTTTCAACTTCCCCAGCCGGTCGAAAATCTCCAGGGCCCCCGTCAGATCCCCTTTTTGCACCAGAACCAGGGCCAGGTTGATCGTGGCGTTGATATCCTCCGGCGCCAGGCGGAGGATTTCCTGAAAGACAACGGCGGCGCCTTCCCAGTCCCGGCGTTCGAGGAGGATGGAGCTGCGGGCGTAGTAAACGGCGGGGTTCCGGGGATTCCGGGCGGCCGCCCGGTCGAGCAGCCTGTCCGCCTCGTCGCCGTAGCCGAAATAGGCGTTGATCAGCGCCAGCTCCAGCAGCGCCCCCAGATAGTCCGGATTCAGGGCCTGCGCCCGCTGGAAGGCATCCCGGGCTTCGTGGATCCTGTCCAGGGCCACCAGGGCCAGGCCGTGACGATAATGGATGTCCGGGTAGTCGGGAAAGTCCTGCAGGATGGTGCGGTGGTGCTTGACGGACCGCTCCCAGTCCTGAAGGTTGTGCAGGACGATCCCCTGCATGATCCGGACCGAAGGCCGGGACTGGTCCAGGGTGAGGAGCATTTGAAACGCCTCCGCCGCTTCCTCGTAGTCCCGCATATTGTTCCGGCAGACGCCGATGAACAGGTACAGATCGAGCTGCCCGGGTTGAAATTCGATCGCCTTCTCGAAATTTGTGCAGGCCCGGGCGTACTGACCCTGGAGAAATTCGCGGAAACCGAGGTGGTGGTAAGACTGGCTGCAATAAACGGCGGCCAGATTGTAATAGACGTCGGCGGTCCCTTTACTTCCGGCCATGATGGCCTCGAATTTCTGTACCGCCTCGGCATAACGCCGGGCGTTGTACAACTCCATGGCCTGATCGAAGTCCCTGCTCTTACCGGAGCGCCACAACCTCTTTAAAATGTCCACCATACCGTCACCTCTCCATGTCGAGACAATATTGCCGTCGCCGGTTTCCTCCTGTCGCCTTTCATCGCCACCGACCGCCGCCGGGGCGGTGCGGGACACGCCCCGGCCTGTAGCCGCCGTCTCCTCCCCCGTCCCCAATCATTCCGCCCCTTTCCGCGACAAAACGACCCCGACGGTCTTGATCAGGATCATGATATCCAGCCGTAAAGACCAGTTGTCGATATACTGGCGGTCCAGCCGCATCCACTCGTCGAACTTGATCTCGTTCCGGCCGCTGATCTGCCAGAGGCAGGTAATGCCCGGTTTCACGGACAGACGTTTCTTCTGCCAGAGTCCATACTGGGCCACTTCTCCCGGCACGGGGGGGCGGGGACCGACGAGACTCATGTTGCCCAGCAAGACGTTGAACAACTGGGGCAGCTCGTCGATGCTCGTTTTCCTTATGAATCTTCCCATCTTGGTGACGCGGGGGTCCTCCCTGATCTTGAAAACCGGGCCGTCCATTTCGTTGAGATGGGCCAGGGATGCCTTCAGCCGGTCGGCATCGGGGATCATGGAACGGAACTTCCACATCTTGAAGCGCCGGCCGTTCTTTCCCACCCGCTCCTGGGCGAACAATACCGGTCCCGGGGAATCGAGATAGATCAACACGGGGACAACGATCCACAGGGGGATCAAAACGACGATGAGACAGGCCGCCGCAGTCAGGTCGAGGAGGCGCTTGACGAAGATCTTGAAGGGGGCGGGATCGACGAATTTATAGACCAGGAGATTCGTCTGCTCGTAGTGCTCCAGAAACGGGGCCTTCGGCCTTCCGGAAACCAGGGACGAGTTCAGGGTGAAATCCACCCCCGCGAGATCGCACAGGGCCGCGATCTGCCTCAGCACCGCCAGTTCCCGAACAGTTTCCGAAACGAGGACGCTGTCCACCACGGTGGCGATCAGCACCTTGGGCAAGTCATCAACCCCGCCCAGGATGGGAAACCCCTCTTTGGTGCCGCCCAGCTCTTCGGGCTGATCGGTCAAAAAACCGACCACGCGCACCGGCCACTCCCGATGGCGGGCAAAGGTCCGGGCCGTCTCCACCGCCCGCCTGCCCGTCCCCACAATCAGGAGATGATTCAGCACCTCCTCCTGGCGAACGCCCCGGCGCAGGAAGGAGACCAGCAACAGGCGGTCGGCGAGGAAAAAGCACCAGGTCAAGACCATGACGAGGGCGCTCATCACCGCCATCTCCGGATAACGGGTAGTGAAGACAAAAAAGGCCGCCAGCACGACGCTGCTGATCAGAAAGAGCGGGACGGTTTCCCGGAGCATCCCCCGGAAAGAGGAAATCCTGGTCAGGCGATAGACGTGGGTGAGGTTCATGGCCAGAACGGGAAAGAGGAGGAGGGGGAAGAAGATGTCGTAGAAGCGCCACCAATACACCGCCAGCATCGTCCCCAGGGGCGCCGCGGTCAACCATGTCCCGCTCTCGGGGTAGAACCGGGCCGTCAGCCATCCGGAGAGGGGGGCGGCGATGGCATAGGCCGCCAGGACCGCCAGATAATCCATGCTGATTAGCACGTAAGAATAGTAGCGCTCTTCCCGTTTGATCATCGTCGCCTGTTCCTACCGCCGCCGGCCGGCCGTCGTTTTCGACGCCCCTGCGGGTCCGGATATCCCGTCGCCGCGGCCGGCCGGGAGCGCCGCGGTCGTCCCGCTCAAGAAACGTCTTTTAAAAAGAGATACCGACATGATATAAAGACGGCCACGTATGGACAAGGGACCATCTCTTCCGCTCATGGCCAGGAAATGGCTGCCCCGGCTGTCGGCCGCCGTGCTGGCCTGCGTCCTGGTCTGGACCGGCCACCCGGCGCCGGCGCGGGGTGGAGAAACGGGGAAAGTCAAGGCCCCGAGCCGCCCGGCGGCCGCGGCATCCGCAACACCGATCAACATCAGGGAGATATCGCTGAAAATCGAGCTGGAAAAGGAGACCCTCCAGATATTCCTCGACCGGTTCTACATCCCGGAGTTTTCCCGCCTGGAAGGTAGCAACCCCCGGATAATCCTCGATCTCCGTCCCATCAAGAGCATCTCCCAGGAGCAGCAGTCCCGGGTCATCGTCAACGGCAAGCACATCAAGCAGATGCGTTCCTATCATGACCGGAAGAAAAGGAATCTCCGCATCGTTCTCGACATGGAACCGTCCCGGAATTATCTGGTCCGCCCCTCGTTCCTCAAGTCTCAGAACCTCTTTCGTCTCGAAGTCAGGGAAGACGGCGGCCGCTGACGGCACCGGGGCGGTACGGTTCCTCAAGGAAGCGGCACCGATCTCACCAGGCGGAAACCCACGGCCAGATCACGCATCCCCGGTTCCGCGCCGCCCCGGACCGAAGGGAGACAATACCCCGGACTGCTCATCCAGCTCCCCCCCCGGTAAACGCGGATGTCTCCCCCCGGCGGGCCGGCAGGATCGACCACCGGTCCGGTCGGATAGGGACCATGCCAATCCTGAACCCATTCCCAGACGTTCCCCAGCATATCGTAAAGACCCCAGGAATTGGGCCTTTTTCTGCCCCCGGGCTGGGGACCGCATTCCGGGGCATATTGCGCCCCATCGAAATAGCGATCGGCATCGTTGAGCCAGCGGGCATCCGCCGCCGCCACGCAACTGTTGCCTTTGTACCAGGCCGCCCCTTCCAGGAACGGCGACCGATCGTCACTACCGGTCAGGTAAAGAAAACCGCCCCCGGGATCGTTGCGGTCCGCCCCCCGGGCGGCGTATTCCCATTCCGCCTCCGTGGGCAGACGATACACTTCCTTTCCCTCCCCGGCATTGAGCCGGCGGATAAACTCCTGGACATCATGCCAGGAGACCTGCTCCACAGGACATTCGCTGCCGCAGGATTGGAAACGGGAGGGATTGCTTCCCATGACCCGCTCCCATTGCCCTTGGGTAACTTCCCGGTTCTGCATATAAAACGGCCGGGTGACGGTCACCTGATGCCGCGGTTCATCCCCTCCCCGACCGGTTTCCTGTCCCGCCGCCCCCATCATGAAATCACCGGGGGGAATCCACACGAAGGTCATGCCGAGGGAATTCCGGAAGTCCCGTGGTTGCGCCCCCGCATCCCCGACAAGAAAAGGGGTCAGGACCAGGATCAACAGGCCCGCCAGCAGTCCGCCCCCAATGATTGCGATCCTATTTCGCGGCGCCGCCATTTACCCCTTCCCCAGCCCCCGTCGCCGGTGTGAAAACAAAATGGACCCTCCGGTTCGAAGCCCGTGCCGCCCTGGTGCGCCGGCGATCGAAAGGCTTGTCCTTTCCCTGGGACAGCGTTGTTATCCCTTCCGGAGCGGCCCCGGAGCGGACGAGATAATCCTTGACCGCCGCGGCCCGTCTGTTTCCCAGGGCGAGATTGTAGGCCCGGCTGCCCCGATCGTCGCCGTGACCGACGACGGTGAGTCGCCCCGCCCTGTTTTCCCGGAGCCAGGACGCCATTCTGCGGAGCTGTTCCTGTTGACGGGAATCGATGGCATGACTGTTGACGGCGAAGAAGACATCCCGGAAAAGATCGGCGGGCACCACCGCCGCCCGCGGGGCGGGGGCGATCGTCTTTTCCTGGACCGGGGACGTTTTCCCCCGCTCGGGCTGGACGGCGAGCACCCGGACCTTGGCCTCCCCGACAGCCCGGGCCCTCTGGTCGATGTACTGCCAGGACTGGCTCCGTGCCGCCGCCGCGCCGCCCTCTTCCGTCGCCGGGGAAACCGCGGCGGCCCGTTCCGGCGTGACGATCGCCAGCAAAACCAGGCCGGCGAAAACCGCCGCCCCTTTCTTGAGGAACTCGTCTTTCTTGACCGACAGGGAATTCACGGCGACCTCAGCAGTCGGAAGCCCAGATAGTTGTCTCCGCCGGCGGGATGACCGGCGAAACGGCCCGCCGCCCGGCAGGACCAGGCGTCGTGACTCCAGTCGCCGCCGCGAAACACCCGCGTACTCCCCTGGTCCGCCCCGGTGTAGTTCGTGGCCTCCCCGGCGGGATAGGGGCCGTTCCAATCCTGGACCCACTCGCTCACGTTCCCGTGCATATCGTAAAGACCCCACTGATTAGGAGGGAAACCGCCCACGGGCACGGGCCGGCCGCGGTATTCACCCCGGGGACAACCCGCCAGGGGGAAATTGCCGTTGTAGTTCGCCTGCTCCGTCAGCAGACAGGGGCCGGTATGGAAAACGGCGGTCGTACCGGCCCGGGCGGCGTACTCCCATTCCGCCTCCGTAGGCAGCCGGTATTTATCGGTGTTTTCCAGCCGGTTGAGGCGGCGGATGAACTCCTGAACCTCATGCCAACTGACCTGTTCCACGGGACAACTGCCGCCGCAGTCCTTGAAGAAGGAGGGATTGTATCCCATGACCGCGGCCCACTGTTCCTGGGTTACCTCCGTGGTCTGAAGATAAAAAGGCATACTGACCGTGGCCCGGTGGTATCGCTCCCGACGGTCTCCCTCCCGTTCCCCCGGCGGCGACCCCATCATGTAGCTGCCGGCGGGAATGAGCACAAACGACATCCCCTGTTTATTCTTGAAGTTTCTCGGAAACCCGGCGGCAGGATCCTGCGCCCAGGAGACAGCCGCCGCAAAGAGGGCAATAACGATAATGACGGTGGTCTTATTCATTGCTCATGCACCCTTCACCCGAAAATCGGCCGGTAAAAAAACCGCTTTTTTATTACCACATCTCCAAGTTACTCTCAATGGGAAAGAGAGATTTTTTTCCTCCCCGGGTGATTTTCTCTTGCTTGCCCGGCAGCGAAATGTTATTTAGGATTGCCATTGTAGAATGTTTCACCGCCGCAGGGGCAGCGATTGTATCCGGGGTCGCCCGGCCGTAGGGAATCTCCGGCAGCGGCGGCGGTTTTCACGAAACAGTTACCGAGCATACCCTCAAGCGGCAGCAGATAGATCTGATTGGAGGCTATGAACAGGCAAATTTCTCTTCTATCCCTGATGCTCCCGTTGTTGCTTTTCACCCTCGCCGGTTGCACGACCGTGCGGACCCATCAACACACCGCCAATGGGTCAAAAAACTACGTCGATCAGCTCAGCGACATCGAAAAGACGAAGATCCGGAACGACATCGCCGGCCGGATCAGGGAGGGTCTCCAGCGTTACCGTCTGGCGCCGGGGGATCAGATCGAGGTGATGTACCACATCTCCCTGGTGCCGCAGGCCGAGGAATACAACCTCGGCGTCAATGACGAGATCAATGTGGAGTTCTACTATCATCCCCAGCTCAACCGCACCCTGGTGATCAGGCCGGACGGCAAGATCACCATGCCCATCAAGGGGGATTTCCGGGCGGCGGGGCTCAAGCCTCCGGAACTGGCCCGCAACATCGGCCAGGCCTATGCCGACATCCTCCAGGATCCCCTGGTGACGGTGAACGTCAACAAATTCTCCTCCCATATCTCGGAACTGCAGAAGGCCGTAACCAACGCCCCCCGCGGCCAGGCCCGCCTCCTCACCGTCGCCCCGGACGGGAAGATCTATCCGCCGCTGCTCAAGAGCATCCGCGCCGCCGGCCGGACCGCCGACGACGTCCGGGACGAACTCTCCCGGGAATACAAACGCGGTTTCGGCAATATCGAGATATCCGTCCTCGTGGAGAGCGTGGCGGGCAACAGGGTATTTGTCTTCGGCGAGGTCGCCAGACCCGGGCCGGTGCCCATGACCCAGCCCCTGACGGTCCTCCAGGCCATCGCCATCACGGGCAGCGTCCTCCCCACGGGCTCCCTCGAGAAGGTCAAGGTCCTTTACTGGAACGAGAACAATCAGGCCACGGTCCGTACGATCAACCTGGAAAACGTCCTGCTGGGCGCCAAGACGGAAGAGGATATCGTGCTGCCCAACAACAGCGTCGTCTATATCCCCAAGACGGCCATCGCCAAGGCCGATCAATTTGTCGATCAGTACATCCGGCAGTTGCTGCTGTGGCAGGGCGCCAATCTTTCCTTTACCTACGAGATTCACAAGGTGCCCGTGCCGCTTGAACGTTATTGATGAAAACACGAACCTGAGCGAGGGAGACAGAGGGATGGAAGAAAAGAGAAAGGCCTTTTCCGCCAAGGATATCGCCTACATCCTCTTCAAGAACAAGGTGATCATCGTCTCGGTGTTCCTCTTTGCCCTCGTTTCCTCCACCCTTTACTGCCTCTTCGTATCGCCGCTCTACATGGCGGAAACCAAAATCATCGTCAAGCTCGGCAAGGCCCAGTTTGCCGGCATGGAACAGTACCGCCCGGAAAACTACAATATCCTCTTTCAGGAGCGTTCGGCGAATATCCATAACGAAGTCGAACTCATCAAGGGAGAATTTCTCGCCCAAAAGGTCGTCCAGCGGATGCGGGAAGACATCGAACGGCAGAAGAAAAAGGAGGGCATCATCCCCAGCATAGGAGATAAGCTGCTGGAGTTTTTCGGGATGCACCGGAAGGCCTTCGATGAAAAGAGCCTCGTCGCTACGTTCATGAAAGCCGTTAGGGTGAACTATATCGAAGACACGGACATGCTCACCATCTCCTTCCGCTGGACCGATCCCGCTTTCGCCGCCCTCGCCGCCAACGCCTACGCCGACGAATACATCACTCAGCACACCAAGGTCCATGAATCTAAGCAGACCTACCGTTTCTACCTGGAACAGCTCGACCTCTACGACGGCCTCCTGAAGAAGGCGGAGGCGGAACTGCAGGCCTTCCTCAACGACACCAACATCGCCAACCTCTCCCTGCAGAAAGAGCTGCTCCTGAAACGGATCAGCGATCTCGAGGCGGAATACGTGACCAACCGCATGATATTCGAGCAGGGGGTCACGAAGCTAAACAGCGTGAAAAAGATGGCCGGCCGCCCCGACGGCTGGATCGAGACGCCGGAGCTGGGATCGCCCAACGCCGACAAGCTGGCCTACCTGGCCGCCCTCGACCAGCAGTATTTCCGCCTCAAGGTGGAGCGGGAACGGCTGCTGAAGAACTACACCGTCAAAGCCAACGAAGTGCAGAGCGTGGACCGGCAACTCAACGGGCTCCGGAAGCAGAAGACGGACAGCCTCCTCAACATCATCAACACGGAAGTGGCCATCGCCAGCGCCAAGAAGGACAGCCTTTACAAGGAGTGGACGTCCCAGAAGAAACAACTGGAGGAGATCAACAGCCAGACGACGAAACTGCGGCAACTGGAGCGGCAGAAGGAGATCACCGAGGCCAACTACGCAATCTACAAAAAGAAAGCGGAAGACCTCCGGATCTCCGACGACCTGGACACCCGAAAGATATCCAGCGTCCGGATCGTCAACCCGGCGATCGTGCCCTTCAAGGCCTTTTTCCCCAATTATACGCTGATCATCGGCCTCGCCTGTCTTTTGGGGCTGTTCTTCGCGATCTCCCTGGCGGCGGTCCATGAGTTCTTCAGCCATACCTTCAAGGACGACGACGATGTCGCCGCCATCCTCGGCATCCCCCTCCTCATGACCGTACCGCTCACAGCGGAAACGGAACGGCAGGCGGCCGGGGAAGGGAAACCCGGCAGCCGGACCTCCCGGTTGCGCTTCTCCGTGAGCCGGGCGGCCCCGGCGGCCACCACGGCCCTGATCGTTATCGGGGCGATTTTCGTCTATCACCTCCTGGTGACGGCGCCGGCTCAGCAGCGCCTGGCGGCGCCGACGGCCGTTCCCTCTCCCCCCGAGCAGCCGCACTACAGCAGCCCCGAAAGGACCGCGGTGCCGCCGGCCACGGCGCCGGCCGCCGCCGAGCCGGGCCGGGAGCCGCTGGAAAGGCCCGCTTCCCCGGCGGTGATTTCCGGGACCGCGCCGCCGGCTCCGGAGCGGGAAAACCGTCCCCCGGATGCGGGCGCGCCGGAACCCGCCAGACGCACCGGGGCGTATATCGCCGAGCAGCGCCGGGACCTCTGGCCGCCGGAAAAGGCCACGGGCCGGATCAATATGACCAATATCGAAATCATCGACGGCGACAAGCCGGCATCCAAGCGTCAGAAACAGAAAAGATAGAAAGGCTTCGCTGTGATAGGGAAGAAGACCACCGCCCCGGAATACTCACCCCGCCTCCCGGTAATGACCCACCTCTTCGATCAGTTCTACCGGGTGATCATCAATTTGCCCGGTTTCAGGACCAAAGAGAGTCATATCCTCCTCATCAGCGCCGCCACCGTAGGTGAAGGCGCCAGCACCATCGCCCTGAATCTGGTGTATGCCTATGCCCACGATTCCGCCAAAAGGGCCTTGCTCATCGACGGCAACCTGCGCACCCCCAGCCTTCATGCCCACTTCGGCGTCCCCCGTGAAAAAGGGCTGACGGACATGGTGGAGGAAGGGCTGAACATCGAAGACATCATGCTCAAGATAAACCTGGAAGAGACCGATGCCCT
The DNA here is from genome assembly GCA_035448805.1 of Syntrophales bacterium. Lineage (GTDB taxonomy): Bacteria > Desulfobacterota > Syntrophia > Syntrophales > UBA8958 > UBA8958. Next base: position 22,704 of record DAOTJR010000017.1, on the reverse strand, counting down.
TCACCACGGCAGACCTGCCGCCCCGAGCTTTCATTTTCTTCCCGCGGGCCGGCCGGTCCCCAATCCCACCATCTTCTTTCAGTCCCAGGCCTTCCAGTCCCGTCTCGAAGAGCTGCGGCGGCTCTTTCCCTTCATCATCATCGACAGCTCGCCCCTGGTCCGTTATCCCGAATCGTCGCTGTTGGCCGGACGGACGGACGGCGTGATTCTGGTCATCAAACACGAGTCCACGAGCTGGGAAGTAGCCGGAATCGCAAAGAAATACCTGCAGATGACCGGCACGAACATCATCGGTGTCATCCTGAACGGTAAGCAGTTCTTTATCCCCGAACAGATTTATAAATATCTGTAATAACCCATGAATCAGATCATGTCACCGGCGGCGCCACCGCCGGCAACCAAACGCGGGTGGCTGGTGATGTGCTTCTATCTCCTCGCCGGCCTGCTCGCCCTGCCCCTGGCCGTCTATTTCAGCGAGCTGGAGTTCAAGTATCTCTTCGGCGTCTTCGGGGCCGTCGTCATCTTTTCCCTGGCCCTGACGATGCAGAGCAGCAACAAGCTTTTCGACTACTTTCTCGTCGTCTTCGCCCTCGCCATCCCCGTCCGCATCAATCTCGGTTTCTTTTACCGCAAGGAACATGTCGGCGGCGCCATCGGCATCGATGTCTCGGCGATCCACGTCTCCATTGTCCTGCTGCTCCTCATCATTGTTTACAAAGCGTGGAAGTCGCAACAACGGCCCGTTTTTCAATACAACCCCACCCTCCTTTGGCCCCATGTCTTCTTTTTTGCCGCCATGATCTGGAGCGTCAGCGCCGCGGACGACAAGCTCCTCAGCCTCTTTGAAATCGTCCGGACCATGGTCCTGATCCTGGTATTTTTCGTCATCATGAACCTCAAGGAAGAACGGCACATCCGGATCCTCTTGTTTTTGTTGAGCTTCGGTGTTCTTACCCAAGCCGTCCTCGCCATCATCCAGTACCGGACCGGGGAAAATCTCGGCCTGAGGTTCCTGGGTGAACAGGCCATCGTCGGACAGATGCTGGGGGGGATGATCAGCCGGGCTACGGGAACCATCGGCCATCCCAACACCCTGGCGTATTTCTTCGAGATCCTCCTGCCCCTCACCCTGGCCATGACATTGATCGAGAAGAAAACATCCTTGAAATTATGGCATTTCTCCGCTTTCGCCTTGGGCATGGTGGGCATCGTCACCACCCTCTCCCGGGCCGCCTGGCTGACCCTGCCCGTCTCGCTGCCCCTGGTCTTCATCCTGGTCCTGCGCCGCCGCATCTTCCGCGTCCAGACCGTAATTCTCGTCGCGGTCTTCGCCGTGTTCGCCGTCATGTTCATCTACGCCTACTACCCAACAATCCAGAAGCGTTTCTATTACGAAGACTATGGTTCCGCCCGTTCCCGGATCCCCCTGAACCAGGCGGCCCTGTCCATCATCAAACAGTTTCCCCTCACGGGCATCGGCGTCAACAATTTCGCCCCGGCGTTCAAAAAATACGACATCTCCGGCGGGTCCCGGATTCTCCGCGGTTATTCCCACGTGGTCCACAACATGTATCTCCTCGTGGGGGGGGAGATGGGAATACTGGGGCTGCTGGCCTTCATCTGGATGTTTCTCGCCGTCTTTCTGGCGGCCTTCCGGGCGCGAAACCGGGTGGACGAATGGCAGTCCGCGGTCCTCGTCGGGGTCTCCGCCGGCCTGCTGGCCCAGATGATCCACGGTCTCTTCGATCCCGGCTACCGGATGCTCATGAGCCTTTCCACCCTGGTTTACACCTTCTTCGGCCTCGCCGGCGCCGTGAGTCTCATGAAGCCCGCCGGCACGGCGACCGCGGGAAAAGAGACGGCCGCCCCGTGACCTATGGCTGATCTCCGACTGTCGGTAATCATCGTCAACTGGAACACCCGGGAGCTCCTCCGGGACTGCCTCACCTCCCTCGGAGGCGGGGATCCGGAGGTGTCCCGGGAGATCATCGTCGTCGATAACGCCTCCCGGGACGGTTCCGCGGCGATGGTCGCCCGGGATTTTCCCGCGGTGCAAATCCTGCGGAACGAAGAAAACGTCGGCTTCGCCCGGGCGAACAATCAGGCGATCCGGGTCGCCCGGGGGCGATATCTCCTCCTGCTCAACTCCGACACCGTCGTTCCCGACCCCGGCATCTTCCGCCCTTGGCTCGCCTTTCTGGACAGCCGTCCCGAAATCGGCGCCAGCGGCTGCCGCCTCGTCACCGCCGACGGCCGGCGGTGGGTCGGGGACGCCGGGTTCCGTCCCACCCTGAGGACCGTCTTTAACTATTCCTTTTTTCTCTCCCGGTTCTTCCCCCGCCGCTGTCCGGGACTGTTTCTCAACGAAAGCCGCCTTGACGGCCCCCTCGCCGTGGACTGGATCAGCGGCGCCGCCCTGATGACCCGCCGGGATGTCCTGGAGAAGGTGGGTCTCCTGGACGAAAGCCTCTTCATGTATGCCGAAGACGTGGAATGGGGCTGCCGGGTCCGGGATCACGGTTATGAGGTCTATTACCTCCCCCAGTTCGTCATCGTCCATCTCGTGGGCATGAGCGGCAGGAAGGGGAAGCCGGCGGGCTTTTCCAATCTCTGGCTGCGGAACCTCCGGCGCATGTACGGGCTCTTTCACCCGCAAGAGCCCCGGATCTGTTTCGACATGATTTTTTCCGCCGGTCTCCTGGTGCGATCTTTTCTTTATTATGTTATATATCTGCGGACGGGGAGGGATCACGAACGGCAACGATCCCGGCAGATGCTGGACTATTTTAACTTTCTGATCCGCAGGGGGTACGGGGGCGATGAGTGAAGACAGCTTTTACATTTCCGTGATCATTCCCACTTACAACCGTTGCGACATCCTGGAAAAATGTCTGGCGGCCCTGCACGCCCAGACCCTCCCTGCGGAGCGCTTCGAGCTGATCGTCGTCGACGACGGCTCCCGGGACGCCACAACCGCGGTCGCCGCAAGATTCCGGGAAGAGATCTTCGGAGCGCGCCTCACTTACCTAAAGCAAAGCAACAGCGGGCAAAACGCCGCCCGAAACCGCGCCATCGCCGTCGCCCGGGGGAATATCCTCCTGTTCATCAACGACGACACCATCGCCGCGCCGGACATGCTGGGCGAACATTACCGCTGCCACGAGGCCCACCCCGCCGAGAACGTCGCCGTCCTGGGCCGGGTCACCCGCTCCCGGGACATCCCCTGGAACATCTTCGCCACCCTCCACCTCGATGAAACCTACGCCCAGTGGGAAGGCCGCCGGGAGTTGGACTGGCGTTCCTTCATCACCTGCAATCTCTCCGTGAAGAAATCCTTCCTCGACAAGTTCGGGGTTTACGACGAATCGCTCCGCTACAACGACGATGTGGAACTCGGCGAACGCCTCTCCCATCACGGACTGCGGATCCTCTACAATCCCGCTTCCCTGGGTTATCACGATCACTACCTCACGGAAGAGGATTTTCTCGGCATCGCCAAGAAAAGCGGCACCTCTCTGGCCGTGTGGTACAAACGTTCCCCGGGCCTGGCGCCGGAATTGGCAACCCTCGGTTTCTATCTCGGTAACAGGGGACTGTCCCGGATCAAATACCTTCTGGCGGATCTGGTTTTCTTCCCCGCCGCCCGTCCCTGCTGGCTTTTCTGGGCCCGCTTCCTCACCGGCCGCTGGGAGGGAGGCGCTCTTATGCTGTACCGGAAATTGTACAAGGCCATCGAACGGGAGCATATCCGCCGGGAGTTGGCGAGGCAACAGTCAGGGAGACAACAATGAGAATCGCGGTCGTTTCCATCATGTTCAAGCAGACACCGCCGCCGGCCTACGGCGGGATCGAGCGGGTGGTTTACAACCTCGTGGAAGCCCTGGTACGGGGTGGTCACGAGGTGGTGATGTTCGCCACCCCCGGGAGCTACTGCTCCGGGAAGACCGTCGTCGTCCCGGCCTACGATCCCGCCCGGGCCCCCAGCGGCATCATCAAGAAGTCCGACGCCGTTTCCGAGGAGCCGCTCTACGAAACGATGCGGGACTACCTGCGGGAAAACCCCGTGGACGTGATCCATGACTGGTCCTTCGACAGCCTCTTCGTCCGCCGCCACCCCGAGGCGTTTCCCTTCGTCGTCTCGACCTGCATCCCTCCGCCCCCGGATTTCCGGCGCCGCAATCTCGTCGCGTGCAGCCGGGCCCACGCCCGTCTCTGCGGCGGCACCACCAAACATGTATATTACGGTCTCGATCTGGAAAACTACCGCTATGATTTTGAGAAAGAGGACCACTTCATCCACATCTCCAAGATCGCCCGTTACAAGGGGCAGCATCTGGCCATCCTCGCCGCCGTCCGGAGCGGGAAACGCCTGGCCATCGCGGGAAATGTCGAGGACAAACCCTACTATTACGGCGTCATCAAACCCCTGACGCTGCTCTTTTCCGGACACGCCCGTTACCTGGGCGAACTCCACGGGACGAACGACCACCTCCGCCGGGCCCGGGCCCTGATCCAGACCCCCCGGTGGTTCGACGCCTTTCCCCTGGTGATCCTCGAAGCGTTCGCCTCGGGGACACCGGTCATCGCCCTGGGAGAGGGGGGCATCCCGGAACAGATCGATCCGGGAATCAACGGTTATCTTTGTAAAAGCACCGGCGACATCGCCGACGCCATGGAAAACATCGGCCGCATCGATCCCCGAATCTGCCGGCAGTACGCCGAGGAACGCTACCGCGCCGAACGGATGGCGGCCGACTATATAAACTTATACCATCAGGTCAGGGACGGCGATGGCTGGTAAGACGAGGATCGGGATCGACTTTCATTACGCCGAACGGGAGGGCACGGGGAACTGCACTTATATGCGTAATCTCGTGGAGAGCGTGGTGGCCATGGACGAAGAGCGTTCCTACCTCCTCTACGTGACCCAGCCCGACCATCCCTATTACGCACGGTTCCGGTCCCGGAAAAACGTGACCCTCCAGGCCATCGCCGGGAGTTCCGCCCCGGCCCGGATGCTCGGCCTGGCCCGGGCGACCTTCCGGGACCGTCCCCACATCCTCCACGTCAATTATTACGCCCCTCCCTTTTACCGGGGGAAACTGGTGGTCACGGTCCACGATATCTCCTATCACCATCTGCCCGACTGCTTCCCTTTCCGGGAGCGCTTGAAGAACGAACTGCTCATCCCCTTTTTCCTCCGCCGGGCGGCCCGGGTCCTGACCGTTTCCGAATACTCCCGGCAAGACATGGTCGCCGTTTACGGGGCGGCGCCGGAAAAGATCGTCGTGGGTTACAACGGTGTGAACCCTCTGTTCCGGCCCCTGGAAAACCGCCGGGAAGCGGCGGAAATTCTCGCGCCGTACGGCATCGGGGAGGATTTTCTCCTCTATATCGGCCGTCTCAACCGGAGGAAGAACCTGCAGGTCCTCATCGCGGCCTTCAACGACTTCAAACGGCGGGGAACACACCCCCATCGTCTGGTCATCGTGGGACGCCGGGATTTCCTCCCCGCCGAGGACATGGCAACGATCGACGCCTCTCCGTACCGGGATGACGTGATCTTTACCGGCTATGTCCCCGACGGGCATCTCCCTCTCCTCTACGGCACGGCGGCCCTCTTTGTCTATCCCAGTCTTTTCGAGGGGTTCGGTCTGCCCTGCCTGGAGGCCATGGCCTGCGGATGCCCCGTCGTAACCTCGAACACCACCTCCCTCCCCGAGGTGGTCGGTGATGCGGCGATCATGGTAAACCCTAATGATCACAGAGAGATATGCGCCGCCATAGAGGAGGTTCTTACCGACGCCGACCGGAGGAGGGAGATGATCGGCCGCGGTCTGGCCAGGGCCGGGGAGTTCACATGGCAGCGGACGGCCGCGAAATTTCTGGAGATCGTCGCGGTGCTCTCCCGCTGAGCCTGCCGTCCCCGGAAATGATGCGGAGGAGCGAGCCCGGGACAGGAAAGGCGACGTCAGGGGAAGCGACAAAAATGGTCCGGGGGTATACTCCCCGCCGGAAGCCCCCGGACCGTCGGGAAGGAAAAACAACGAAGGAAACCGGCGGCTTGTTTACAGCCGGAGGAGAGGAGGCAGGAAATGATACAGGGCATCGGCAAGAGAAAAAGAACCGGACGGGGGGCGGACAGGCCCGCCATCGCCGGCGGCACGCCGGTACGGACCCCGGAGAACTTCCTTGTGTTCGGGGCGCCGAAGATCTGTGACGAGGAGATTGACGCGGTCGTCGCCTGCCTGAGGAGCGGCTGGATCGGTACAGGCCCCCGGGCCCACGAGTTCGAAGGGGCCTTCGCGGCCTACAAGGGCAAACGGTACGCCGTCGCCGTCCACTCCTGCACCGCCGCTCTCCATTTGTCCATGCTGGCATCAGGGGTCGGACCGGGAGACGAGGTGATCACCACCCCCATGACCTTCTGTGCCACCGTCAACGCCATCATCCATTGCGGGGCCACGCCGGTGCTCGCGGACTGCGACCGGGAAACGATGAATATCTCCCCGGCCCTCGTCGAGGAGAAGATCACCGCCCGGACCAGGGCGATTTTGCCCGTCCACTTCGCCGGCCGGTGCTGCGATATGGACCCGCTTCTCGATCTGGCCCGGAGTTACGACCTCATGATCATCGAAGACTGCGCCCATGCCATCGAAAGCGAATACCGGGGCCGGAAGGCGGGCACGGACGGCGACATGGGCTGTTTCAGTTTCTACGTCACCAAGAACATGACCACCGGCGAAGGGGGGATGGTGGTCACCGACGACGAGCGCATCGCCAACCGCCTCAAGATGCTCGCCCTCCACGGGATGAGCAAGGACGCCTGGAAGCGCTTTTCCGATACGGGCTACCGTCACTATCAGGTGGTTTACGGGGGCTTCAAGTACAATATGATGGATCTGCAGGCCGCCCTGGGGATCCATCAGCTGGCGAGGATCGAGGACAACCGGCGGCGGCGGGAGGAGATCTGGAACACTTACAACGACGCCTTCGCCGACCTGCCCTGCTTCCTCCCCGCACCGCCGGAGGAGGATACCCGCCATGCCTATCATCTTTACACGCCCCTGATCGACACGGAACGGCTGGGCAAGTCCCGGGACTGGGTCCTGGAGGCCATGGGCAGGGAGAATATCGGCGTCGGCGTCCATTATCTGCCCATCCACTCCCATCCTTTCTACCGCAAGACTTACGGCTGGAAGGAGGGAATGTTTCCCCAGGCGGAATGGATCGGCGCCCGCACCCTTTCCCTGCCGCTCTCGCCGGCCCTCACCGACGCCGATGTCGCCGACGTCATTACGGCCTTTCGCCGGGTGCTGGCATGATTCTTTCGACCGGCGGCGGCACCGGCCGGCACCGCAAGGAAAAACGGCGAGCTGCTGCTCCGCGGCGACGCCGGCCGCCGGGGAACGGAGCAGATCCCCTGCGGACCGGAGCCTGATCATGGCGGCGAGCATCAAAAGTTACGTCACCAATGTCGTCGCCCAGGGAATCGGCAGAGGGGCGACCTTCGGGGCCAATTTACTGGTCTTCGTTCTCGTCGCCCGCCTGGGCGGCGCCGAATTTTTCGGGCAGTACTCCTATGCCCTTTCCTTCCTGGCCGTGGCCGTGGCGGTGGCGGATTTCGGCATGACCTCCGTCTTGGGTAAGGATATCGCCCAGGTCGAAGCGAGCGCGGTCTATTGGGGGAACTATCTGGTCCTGCGCCTGGCGATCAGCGTCGTTGTGACTATCCTGGCTTTGGCGGCGCTGCCTTTTCTCGCCGCGGACATCCGCCCGGTCCTGGGCGTCGGCGCCCTGTTCATCCCCTTTCTGGCCAGCCGTTTCTTCGAACCGATCTATCAGGTCTTCCAGAGCCCCTGGTATTCTTCCGCTACCTCCCTGGTCTATGGCGGGAGCTTCATCCTCCTTTCCGGACTTGCGTTCCTGCTCCGTCCCTCCCTCCTGGGGCTGATTCTGGCCTACGGTCTGGCGAATGCCGTCTATCTTGCCACCGCCTTCGGGATCTCCCTACGGGTCCTCCGACCCCGTTTCGTCTTCGCCTGGCCGTGGTTGAAGCGGATCCTCGCCGTCGCCGCCCCCCTGGGGATCGCCTCGATCTTCACGATCATCGCCGGCCGGGCGGCGATCTTTATCCTCGAAGACCTTAGATCCATGGCGGAGGTCGGCCTTTTCAACGCCGCCTTCAAGTTCGTCGAACTGACGGCCATGGGGGCGGCTATGATCACCGGACCCTTCATTCCCATCTATGCGGCCCGGATAGACAGGGACCGGGCCGTCCTGAAAGAGGAATTCTCCCTGACCCTCGAGATCCTGGCCGTCCTGGGCATCCCCGTGGCCCTCCTCTGCCCCCTCGTCTCCGCCGAGGTCCTGTGTCTCCTCTACGGTCCGGCCTTCGTTCCCGCCGCACCCATCCTCGGCATCCTGGCCTGGGTGGGCCTCCTGATCTGCTACTCCCTCTTTTTCACCGCCCTCGCCGTCGCCCTGGGGGTGGTTAATTTCGCTTCCTGGAGTACCGGCGCCGCGGCCCTGTTGAGCATCTCCCTCAACTACCTGTTCATCCCCTCCCAAGGTGCCGTCGGCTCGGCCTGGGCCGCCCTGCTCTGTGAGATCTTCCTCATGTCCATCACCGCCGGTTACGTCATCCGTAATTTCGGCAATGTCGTCCGGACCGGGGTCTGGCTGAAGATCGCGGCCGTCAACGCCGGCCTCTGCCTGCTCCTCCATCTCCGGCCGGGTTGGCTGCCCCCGGTCATCCATATCTGCGGCGCCCTGGGCATCTACATCGGCGCGGTGGTCCTGTTGCGCCTTCTCCCCCGGGAAGGGACGGCAAGGTTTATCTCCTGCCTCAACTTCGGAGACGATCTGCGCCACCTGGGGAGGATCCTGAAGTATCTGGCCGGCTTCATCTACTTCCCCCAGCTCATGTTACGGGTGCCGAAAGAGGTGGCGCAACGGGGCCGGGGGAGGGAATGGACCCTGCCCGCCGAATATCGGATCACCTCCCCCGACGACGCTACGGACTATGAGGAATGGGCCGAGCTTCTCAATTCCGACGGGAGCTTCGGACAATGGGACGCCGCACGGGTGCAGAGGGAAATCGTCGCCTATCTGGTGGCCCCCGGGGCGGCGACGCTGATCTATTTCCGGGGTCGTCTGGTGGGCTGCTTCTGTGCCTGTCAGGACGCCGCCACCACCAGAAAAAAAGGATACGGATCGTGGTTTTTCATCCATCCGGAGCATCGCCATCGCGGGTTGGCGGAGGTGCTGTTTTACCGGACCCTTGCCTATTTTATTGAAGCAGGTTATGAAGAGATATGGATGTTGACCGACGATTTCCGCCTGCCGGCCCTTAATTTCTATTTGAGCAGAGGGGTCCGGCCGGTATATAATTCCCTGGTAAGTTTTTTTCGCTGGCCCCGGATCATGAGCAAGATCGGGGAAAGGATACCCGAGTGAAGACCAAGGGCATAAAAGCGCTTCTGATTACAGGCTGTTGTCTTTTTATCATGGCCCCGGTCCCGACACCCGCCGGTCGCTGCTATATCTCCAAAAACTGCTTCGGGGTGCAGCAGGCCTACCAGGTGGAACGGGTATGCCGCTACTTCGCCCATGAGAACAGAACCTACAGCACCCTGATGCCCAGAGAGTCCGAGTTCTCCCAGCCCCTGAAGGACATCGATCTCCACAACGACCCCCTCCATATCCACTTCGTCAAGATGATGCAGGAGAAGAAATTCGTCCCCCTGGTAAAGGGAACCCCCGTCTTCTCCTGTCAATACGATCTGGACACCTTCGTCAACAACCCCGACCAGGCGGTCCTGCAGGAGGGCCGGCTGCCGGAATTTCAATGCGACGGCTTTTCCTTTGCCATGATCGCCGTCCGTCCCGTCAATTTCCCCATCTGCTACTGGGTGGCCGTACCTAACGTAGTTTGTCACCAAGAGGAAGATTTTCCCTATTTCGGCGGCAGCGAGGTCCATGTGGAACCGGATTCTCCCGCCAATGCCGGCAGGGCTGCGGAGTGACCATGCCGTCCCGTCCCAAGAGTTACAGACGCCTCTCGTTATCTGTTTTCCTGTCGCTGCTCGCGCTGGCCGGCGGGTTCTTTTACACCGCCTCCTGCTCCCCGCCGCCCCCGGCGGCGGGTCCGGAGGCGAAGGCCGCCGTCGATATTTCCCTGGGCGCAATCGGTCCGGATACCATCAGCGTGGTCTTTGCCTATGCGGGGGAACGGGGTCGGCAGCTTCCCTACCAGGGCCGGGCAGGAGACCGGATCGAGCGGGACGAAGGAGGAAACGACTGGCTGGTCCGGGGTGACAGGGTCATCGGGGTCCTGGTGGGCCCCGAACGTAAGTGGCTGGTGCCCTTGGACCGCTTTGCAGGCGAGCGGATGTCCGCAAGCCGGCTCGACGACCCCCAGAACTACCTGCTCCTTTCGTCCGAGGATACCGCGGCCGGCCCGGGGGTGGTCCCGGCGGCGGTTCATCGCAAGAGCCGCCCCACGGATCTCCTCCGGGTAAGCCGGGAACGGATGGAAGCCCCCCGGGAACATACCGTTTATCTGCGTTTTTCCCGCCCCCTCCGGGAGGGGGCGTCTTATCGTCTCACCTTCCGAAGCGGGGATATCCCCGGCATCAACTTCACCTGGCGGCCCCGCCTCATGAGGAGCGAGGCCGTCCACGTGAGCCATCTCGGCTTCCGCCCCGACGACCCGGTGAAGGTTGGCTTCCTGTCTCTCTGGATGGGCAGCGGCGGCGGGGCGGCCTTCAAGGAGGGAACCCCGTTTTCCATCATCGAGCAGGGAACGGAAAAAGAGGTCCGGCGGGGAAAGATCCGGCTGGTGAAGAAGGCCGGGGAGCGGGATGAAGACGCCTTCGGAAGAAATTTCAACGGCGTGGACGTCTATGAAATGGATTTCAGCGACCTGCGCACCCGCGGTTTCTACCGTCTGTACGTCGAAGACGTGGGCTGCTCCTATCCCTTCGAGATCGGCCCGCAGGTCTGGGAAAAGGCCTTCACCGTCTCGGCCCGGGGCTTCTACCACCAGCGCAGCGGCATCGCCCTGGGACCGCCATGGACCGGGTACCGGCGCCCGCGGAACATGCATCCGGAAGACGGGAGCAGGATCTATCAATCCCGGACGTCGCTTATGGAGACGACCAACGGTTTCCTCGGCAGCGGCGAGGAACCCTTTCCCCGGCTCCTCGCCGGCCGGACGGAACAGCTGTTGCCGGATGCCTGGGGCGGATACAGTGACGCCGGGGACTGGGACCGGCGGATCCAGCATCTCGAAGGGGCCCGTCGGCTCCTCGATCTGGCCCTCCTCTTCCCCGACTATTTTTCGCGCCTTTCCCTCAACATCCCGAAAACACAGGATAGTTTGCCGGACATCATCACCGAGGCCCTCTGGGGAATCGACTTCTTCCGCCGTCTGCAGGATCGGGACGGGGGGATCAGGGGCGGCGTAGAATCCTCCCGGCACCCCCGGTTCGGGGAGACAAGCTGGCTGGAAACGGGAACCTTGCTGGCCTACGCCCCCGATGTCTGGTCGTCCTATCTCTATGCCGGGGCGGCGGCCCGGGCGGCGTTCTGGTTTCAGGGGCCGGGACGGAACCCCCGGACGGGGGAGATATACGGCGCGAGCGCCCGACGGGCGGCGGCATGGGCCGAGAAGATCTTTCTGGGAAAACCGGAGGACAGCTGGCCTCCGGAGGTCCGCGATGCCAGAAACCTGGCGGCGGCGGAACTGTTCCGGCTCACCGGGGAGACGGGATGGCATAAACTGTTCGCGGCGACGACCGTCTTCAAGAATCCCTCCCAGCCCCTTGTCTGGCACGGCCATCACGACCAGTCGGAGGCGGCGTGGGTGTATGCCCGTCTCTCCGGTCACGGCGTCGATCCCCTGCTGCAGCGCCGATGCCGGGAAGCCATTCTGGAGGAAGCGGCCATCCGCCTGGCCGCCCAGGAGAAGGTGGCCTACAGATTGGCCAAGAACCCCTGGCGCCCCGCCGTCGCCGGCGCCTTTACCACCCCGGATGCCCTGTGTCTGATCTTCGCCCACGTCCTCACGGGGAAGGAGGGGTATTTACGGGCCGTCATCCTCAGCGCCCAGAGCGGGGCCGGCGCCAACCCCCGGAACATGTGCTACACCACCGGTGTGGGGCACACGAATCCCCGCCATATTCTCCACTACGACTCCCGGTTCAGCGGCCAGTTGCCCCCGGAGGGGATCACCGTGTTCGGCCCCCTCGATCCGAACTGGACCGGAGGCGGCAAGAACCACGAACACCAGGAGGCGGGCCGCCACTGTTATCCCGAGGCGGAAAAGTGGCCGATCATCGAGAATTACTGGGATGTGTTCTGGCATCCCCTGATGTGCGAATTTACCGTCCACCAGACCATCGCCCCCAATGCCTTCACCTGGGGCTATCTGGCGGCCCGCCGGGGCAACTGAAACCAGGTCGACCCGTTCCGCCGGGCCGCCCTTCGCCCCGCCCCCGCATGAAAATGAAACCCCTATATTATTGTAAGCATTGATAATTTACAACCTGCTGCTTTATGACGGAGACATTCATGTGGGTTTCACCATGGCATCAGGAACGGCGACCGGCCCGCGGACCCTCCAGATCCCGCCCTCCGAGCAAAAAGGAAAGAACGGCGGTGCGGGGGAACACCCAGCGGCAGAGGGCCAGCGGGGCAAGCAGACCCGCGGCGAAGGTGGCCGGAACGATCCATTCGCCGGGAACGCCCCGGGATTTCAGAAGGAAATAGAGAGGAAAGATGAAGAAATACTGCAACAGATAGATCTGCAGGGAGTACCTTCCGCAGCTCTCCAGAAAGGTCATGGGGAGCCTTTCCCGGCAGACGAAGCAACAGGAGATGATCCAAACGCTGCCGGCAACGGCCACGGTCAGCTCGAGACCGGGGAGTTCCCGGCCCGGAAACAGGACGTTGCCGGTGATGAACAGCGCCAGGGAAGCCCCGCATACCGCCCTTTTGCCCACAATTTCCAGCACCGTCTCCCGTTTCGCCGCCGCCAGGATGCCGAGATAATAATAAACGACAAAATGAAAAACGTTGCCCAGGCCGAAGATCCGGATGTCGGGGGAAAACATCTGGCTCAGGGCCAGGAGGGGCAGGAGGAGGATCGCCGGGAGGCGGGACAGGAGGGGGGCCAAAAGCCACATGACCATGAGAGCGTAGATGAACCAGAGAAACAGCGCCGGGTTGTTGCCGGGATAAAGCAAGATATCCAGCGGCAGGTTCGCCAGGCCGACAGGCCTTTTGGCCAGGGGGGAAACGATATGTTTCAGGGCGGAATAGGCAATACTGACCGTAAGATAGGGGACAAAGAGGTACGAAACCCTCCGGAAGACATTGTTGACGACCTCCCGTACCGGCCCGTCTTGCGTGAGGCGGGTGGAAAAGAAACCGGAGAGGAGAAAAAAAAGGGGCATGTGAAAGCTGTAAATCCAGGAAAACAGCAGGGGATATGCCTCCCGGACGGGCTCACTGTGCCCGAGGGCGACCAGGATAATGCCGGCCCCCCGGGCCGCCTGCATCTCCCGGATGTAGGTTCCCTGTGGCAACGCCTTCCCCTCTTTCCCCCGCCGCCGCGACCTGTCGTCTGCTCCCGATGTCATCCGCCTTCCCATATCCGCCTGTTCCCGCCCTTCGTGGCGGCTGTCCCTCCCCCGCCGGGAGAACCGGGTGACAGCGTCGCACCGACCCCGGGATCGCCGCCGCCATCCCTATCCTGATCGTCGCTCTCCCACAGCTTCTCGATATGTCTTTGCACCTCCGCCACGGTAATCGCCTCCATGCAAGCCCCAGGAACGGCAACGGCCTGCAGGACGGAACAGCGATCGTCTTCCAGCAGGCAGGGACTGCAGGGAAAGGGTTGCTTGATCGCTACGCTCCGCTCCCCCCGGGGCAGGAACCTCTCCATCTGCACGGGACCGAAGAGGACGACGGTCGGAATGTCCAGGGCCGACGACATGTGGGCGATGGGGCCGTCGTTGGCGACGATGAGCCGGGAGCGCCTCATGAGGGCGAAGAGGGAAACAATATCCGGCCGGCCCGCAATATCGACGATTCCTTCGGGACAACGGGAATGCGCCGTTATCCGGGCGGCCACCTCCCGATCCCAGGATGCCCCCGCCAGCACCACGACTCCCTGAGGGCAGCGGGTCAGCAGCCAGTCCGCGAGGGCGGCAAAGTTTTTTTCCGGCCAGCGTTTCAGGTGTTTCCGGGCGCCGGGGGCAAAGATGAACAGGGGACGCCCCTGGATTTTCCGCTCCCGGAGAAACGCTTCCACCCCTGTCTCCCGCGCGGCGTCGGGATAGATCTCCACCCGGGGGGGCGTCTTTACCGTCTCGATGCCCAGATGTTCCAGGAGCCGGACGCCCTTGTCGATTTCATGACTCGCCTCCGCAAAGGTCGTCGCCGCGGCAAGAAGATACCGCCCCCCGGTCCGGTCGTAACTCAGGACATACCGGGGCCTCCCCAGATAACCGAACAGGAACAGGTGGCGTAAGTCGCCCCGGGGATCGATGAGGAGATCGAAGCGGCGGCGGCGCAGATCGGCAAGGAGGTGAACGAGCTCCCGTCCCTGGGCGATAAGACCGGATCTGTTCCCTTCCGGACGGGATTTTGTCCACCATGGGGCATCGTAGGTCAGGATTTCATCGAGGTGGGGATTGTTTTCCACTACCGCCCTCCCCCAGGAACCCACCAGGCAGGTGATCCGCCCGCGGGGATAACGTTCCTTGAGGAGGCGGAAGATTGGTGTCGTCATGATCACATCGCCGATATGATCGAGGCGGACGACCAGGATGTTTTCGATATGCTCCGGCGCAAGGCCGTCGCACCGGGGGTATTGCGCCCCCAGAAACCGGCCTGCGCTCACCAGCCCCGCAAGCAGGCCGTCTATGCAGCGGGCGAGGCGTTTTTTGACGGGATTTTTGATCACCGGTCTCTCCGTAACCGATCTTCCCGTAACTATTGTCTTTTTCCTACCAGGGCATAGCCCAGCAGGCGGCGGCCCCGATAGCGGTTGAAGAAATACCGGACCGTGGTCCGACGGAAGCCCAGGACCCCCAGGTAGTTCTTCACCACCGGCGGCGGCAGGTACCACCAGGTATCCCAGTTCTGCAGCGTCCGGAACCGGGGTACGAAGGTGGCCTGCGGCGGGGTGAAATGACTGAGGAGATGGTTGATCAGATAACGGTTCCAGACGGTTTCACTTACGATCACCGTCTCTCTGGTCAGGGACAGGGCCTTCTGCAGGGCAAGAAAGGGGTTTTGCAGGTGCGGGAGGATCGATCCGAAGGTGGCGATATCCACCGGTCCGATTTCCATAGGCAGATCGTAGATATTGCCATAGACGACCCGGGCCCGGGAGCCGTGGGCGCGATGACCCAGCCAGTAGCCGTTGTTGAGCTTCCGTATCTCCTCCCGGCGCGCCGCCAGGATCCGCTCCTGATCGAAACCGGCGAAGGGTACGACATCCCAGTTGTATTCTTCCGAAAGATCGAAGGAGACGACCTCCGCTCCCCGGCCCTCCATATAAAAGCAGAAAAAACCCGAAGCCGTCCCCATCTCCAGAACCCGCTTGCCCCGGAAATCAACACCGCCGAGATAGCGGTGTTCGATGCCGCGCAGGTCCCAGTCCCCTTTTATCTCCCCATATCCGGGGATATGCATGGAATGATAAAAGGCACAGTCCCGGAGATCCGTAACCACCCGCGGTGCCGCATAGAGCTCTTTTTCCTTCAAATCCGCCTCCCGCACATTTCCGCCCATGAATCGATGAAATCGACAGGCCGTGGCGATCACATGCCCTGCCGCGATCTTTCGCCCCACCTTTTCACCGCGGGCAGGACGAAAAACGTCCACTCCTCACGACTCCCGCCCCTATGGCGCCGCCAGTTCCCGAAAATAACCGGCATACCGGGCTACCACATCCGTCCAGGAATAGCGGCGCCGGGTCCATTCCCCGACGACTTTCCGGATGCGGTCCACCTCGCCGGGCGCGGCGACGAGGCGTGACAACATCCCCGCCAGCTCGCCCGGGTCTTTCCGGAAGAAGTATCCCTGTTCACTCACGACCTGGCGATTGAAAGCCACGTCCACCGCCAGCGGGACCGTCCCCAGCCCCATCGCCCGGAGGAGGGAAGGGTTCGTTCCCCCCACCTCGTGACCGTGGAGATAGAGATACGCCCCCTTGTAGAGGGCGTTCAACTTGCCCTGGTCGTTGATCCGCCCGGCGAACACGACCCTCTCGTTGGCCAGGTTATGGAGCTCTTTCAGGTATTCGTCGCCATAGGGGGCATCGCCGACAATGACCAGCGGCATTTCCACCCCCGCCGCTACATATTCCCGGATGACGATATCGGTGTTGTTTTCCCGCTCCAGGCGCGCCACGACCAGCAGATACCGCTCCGGAGTCAAACCCAGTTCCTCGTAAACCGTGTGATCCAGACCATACCGGTCTTCCGATCCGTAAGCGATGCAGATCGAGTCGGTCCCGTATTCCCGCCGGTAGTACTCCTGCATAGCCGGGTTGTCCGTCACGATCCGCCGCACCCCTTTGGCGGCGAGCCATTCCACCCACCGGTAATAGCGCCGGGCCAGCCTTCCCCACTTCGTTCGTTTCCAGCCCAGACCATCGGTGTGGATCGCCGTCTTTTTGCCGCCGAGTCTCAGGAGGAAAACCACGGGGGCATTGCCGGGATCGACGACGAAATAGACGTCGAAAGGGGCGAAGAAGGCATGGACGGCACAGCAGAACGTATGGAAGAGGCTCTCGAAACCCTTGATCCGCGTGGAAGGGATATAGACGCAACGGACGCCGGCGACCAGGGGGGGGCGGTGTTCGTAGTAATCGCTCCGGCAATACACGGTCACTTCCAGCCCGTGATCGCGAACCAGACCGATGGACAGCTCTTCTACAAGGGTATCGAACCCGCCGTAATTGGCGGGGATGCCCCGGGCGCCGATGATGGCCAGCCGGAGCGGGAAAGGGGACGGGGCCTTGTACGACATCTGCATCTCCATATCACCGGCAGTCAATACCGATGCCCTGGCAAATAGTCAAATATTGCAGCTTGCGGTCTCTTGTAACGCGGCGTAATTATCCGGTACTATTCTCAATGAAGGGTAGCTCCCCCGCTTTTGCTCACCCAACAATGATGATGCCCCCGTAAACAGTCAAAACATACACCTTTGGTAATTCCGTCCTCGCTCCGGAATCCGGTATTATCCGCATGTTCTGGATACCGGCCTTCGCCGGTATGACCGGTTGGAAGACTTACCATGAAAGTGCCGTTTTCATGCTTCAAGTCGCCTTGCAGGGCATAAGGGTTTTTTACGGGGCATCATCAATACTTGTGCGGCGGCTTTTTTCTCACCGGCTGCCGGGCGATGATCAGTTCCTTGATCCGGTCGTATTGTTGCGCCGTGAGGATCTTTTTGGTTTTCAACTGATCCTTCTTCGCATAGGGACGGTCCATGATGATCTGCCGGGCCGTCGCCTCGCCGACTCCGGGCAGGTTCATAAGCTGCGCCTTGGTCGCCGTATTGATATCGATACGCTCCGCTTCGGAGTGCGTTTTTCTCCCGGTCTGCGGCGCTGCCTTCGACTCCGGGGCCGGCGCCGCCGGCGCTGCCGCCCGCCGTTCCTCCGTCGCGCCGGACGCCGCGAGCAAGAGCAGGACCGCCGTCACCGTCAGCAGCTTTAACCACAACGATCTTTGCACGCCCCTCACCTCCCTTCTTTCCTTAGTTGTTTTTGTTCCGCATTTTGTTCCGCGGCAACGGGAGAGATCCCGAGAGGACCGGTCACGGACAATCACCACTCCCGGAGATCATGGGGGCGATGATCTCAAAGACCACCAAAAAAAACCAGCATTATTTTTCCGGTATTTTTTTGCCGGCACCACGACTGTCTCGCCGGCGGGGAAAGACATCTTCTCCTCTTTGCCCTCCCGATAGGCGTCCGGACTGCGGCGCCGTGCCGGGTTTAGGGGGTTGGGTTCAGCTCAACGAGGATCCCGCGGCCGGCTTCCCTCCCAGGATTGCAGGCATGCCAGGGCTTCGACAAGGCGGGCAAGAGTTACTTCCTCAACAGCACCATCGGCCGGCGCCTCCTGCGGACCAGCAGCGGGAGGTGGTCCAATTCTTCAAGGACACCCTCCTGCGGGAGCTGAAGCAGGAATTCCCCGTCTTTCTCTATTCGGACCGGCACGACATGGAGAAGTTCAAACACCGGCTGGAGATGGAACTGCTTTACAAGCTTTCGGCGAACCGGGATGCGGAATTCGGGCGGATCCTCCAGTACAAGGCGGAGTCGCTGGCGAAAAGCTGCCGGAGTTATCTGGAGATCGCCCTCAGGACCTCCCAGCAGGCCGACACGGACCGGGAGGCCCTGAAAGAGCAGATCCTCGGTGAAAAGGGAAATTACACCCAGATCCACGAAGATCTGATCGTCATGACCAGGGCCCAGTCCATCCACACCCGGACCAATATCGAAAAATATCTAGACCGTTTCAAAAGGCCCCTCCATGACAAGCTGGTGGCGGCCTT
>DAOTJR010000017.1:0-4016 GCA_035448805.1 Syntrophales bacterium | reverse complement strand
GCGGCCTTGCAGAAGGAAAGAACCTCAAGGAGAACCTGTGACCCGAGAATCCTGCGTCTTTTGTGACATCGTCGCCGGGCTGGCCCCGGCCCATATCATCGCCGAGGACGAGCTGTCCATGTGTATCCTCGACATCCATCCCTACACCGAGGGGCACTGCCTCGTCATCTCCAAACGCCATGTCCCGTGGTGGCACGAGCTGACGGATGAGGAAAACGCCAGTCTCTTCAAGCTCGCCAAGACAATGGCCAACCGGATGATGAAGAAGTTTCAGCCGGACTTCGTTTTTCTCTACGCCCGGGGTCGGCGTATCCCCCACACCCATCTGTTCCTCATCCCCACTTACGGCGGCGATGTTCTGGACCGCTTCTTCAATGCCCTGGAGAATTTCCAGGAGTCCCCGGCCGCCCTGGCCCGGCTCCGAGACCCGGCGGCAATGGGAGCCGCCGCCGCCCGGTTGCGGGAAGATTGAAGCAAGCTTGACCGGAATCTCAAGGGTTTCCCCCACGATCACGGTTTTGGCCGCGGTTGTCTTCCTGTCTGTTTTTCCCCGCCGCCTGCTCCAGCTCCCTTTTCTTGATGGCGATGAGCAGGGCGCTGATCGCCGCCTGGGTCATCCCGGGAATCCGGTCGGCCTGGCCGATGGTGGCGGGGCGGATGCGATCCAGCTTCATCCGCAGCTCGTTGGAAAGACCGGGGACCGTTTCGTAGCTCAGATCCGCGGGAATCCGGCGGGCCTCCAGGGCCTTGAGTTTCGCCACCGCCTCCTGTTGCCGCTTGATGTAGCCCTCGTACTTCGCCTCGATCTCCACCTGCCGCTTCACGAAAGGATCGGTGATGGGCTGCCAGCCCGCCGCGGCAAAGGGAGCCAGATCGTCGAAGGCCAGCTCGTCCCGTTTGAGGAGCTGGAAGAGGGAGACGGGGTTCTTGATCGGCGTCGTTCCCAATTCCTCAAGGATCCGGAATGTTTCCGCCACCGGATAGATCCGCGCCGCCGACAGCCGGCCAATCTCCGCGGCGATCTCCTCCCGCCGGGCCGTCATCCGGGCGTGGTCGCCGGCACCGATCAGCCCCAGCTCCCGGCCCTTATCCATGAGGCGCAAGGTGGCGTTGTCCTCCCGGAGGATCAGGCGGAACTCCGCCCGGGAGGTGAACATCCGGTAGGGCTCGTCCACTCCCCGGGTGATGAGATCGTCGATCATGACACCCATATAGGCATCGGCGCGGCTGAGGACGAAAGGGGGCCGTCCCTGAACGGCGGCGGCGGCGTTGATCCCCGCCCAGAGACCCTGGGCGGCCGCCTCCTCGTAGCCCGAGGTGCCGTTGATCTGCCCGGCCAGGTACAGGCCCTTCACCGGCTTCGTCTCCAGGGTGGGCCAGAGCTGCGTCGGCTGAACGAAGTCGTATTCGATGGCATAGGCCCAGCGCATGATCTCCGCCTCCTCCAGACCGGGGACACTGTGGACGAGGCGCTCCTGAAGCGCGGGGGGGAGGCTGTTGCCCAGTCCCTTGGCGTAGATCTCCTCCGTCTCCAGGCCTTCGAACTCCAGGACGACCGGGTGGCGCTCCTTGTCGGCGAAACGCATGACCTTGTCCTCCAGGGAGGGGCAGTAGCGGGCGCCGATCCCCTTGATCCGCCCGGAATAGAGGGCCGATTCCGTAATGTGGTCGCGGAGAAAATCATGGGTGGCCGGGGTGGTGTAGCTGAAGTAGGAAGGGAGACGCTCCGTCCGCAGGGCCGCCGTGGCAAAGGAAAAGGGCTGGGGATCGGGATCGCTGTCCTGACGCTCCAGGCGGGAAAAGTCGATCGTCGAGGCCCGGAGGCGCGGCGGCGTCCCCGTCTTCATCCGCCCCGTCTCGAACCCCAGCGCGCGGAGGTTTTCCGCCAGGCGCAACGAGGCTATCTCCCCGGCCCGCCCCGCGGGAATCCGCGTCGTGCCGATGTGGATCAGGCCGTTGAGGAAGGTTCCCGTGGTGATCACCACCGCCGGGGCCTGATACTGCACCCCCGTCTGGTCGATAACGCCGGCGATCCGGCCCTCCGTTACGACCAGTTCATCGACGAGGCCCTGCCGGAGGTGGAGGCGCGGCTGGCGCTCCAGCACGGCCTTCATCGCCAGGCGGTAGAGCTGCTTGTCGCACTGGACCCGCGTCGATTGCACCGCCGGCCCCTTGGAGGCATTCAGCAGGCGGAAGTGGACGGCCGTCCGGTCGGCGAGCTTCCCCATCTCCCCCCCCAGGGCGTCCACCTCCTTGACCAACTGCCCCTTGGCCAACCCCCCGATGGCGGGATTGCAGGACATGAGCGCGATGGCATCGAGGTTGATGTTGAACAGGAGGGTCTCGCAACCCATCCGGGCCGACGCCAGGGCCGCCTCACAGCCCGCATGCCCCCCGCCGACGACGATGACGTCGTAACTATTGGACAACTCCGCTTATTTCCTTCTCTCCGAACCTGACGGACACAAAAAACGAACCCTTTATTTTGCGCAGGGAATCCCGACCTGAACCATAAACTTCATAGCTTATAACTGCTTGCCGTATTTAAGGTTTCTACATATTTCCTTTTGATGCGCAACTTATCTTATGTAGTGGTTTTTGGCAACATTTTAAACGGGACACGAGGGATGAGCGGCCAGACGTGTCATTGATCGATTCCCATTGCCCGCAGCGCTGATGGACATGGGCGCCTCGGCAGGAAAAATCGCGCATTTGCATCAAATACGGTCGAGGGGGCTTTGCAGGCTACGGACATCGCGGGCCATGACATGGGTGCAGATCTCGGTGTTCTTTACGTCCGCGTGACCGAGCAGTTCCTGAAGGACGCGGATATTGACCCCGTTTTCCAGCGGTGGATATAACGAAGTGTCCATTGATAACACGTCTGTTCGGTGCGATAAGCGTAATGGTGATAACCAGGGACCTCGCGAACCTGGTCCATTTACTTGAGATTTGGATTAGGGCGGAATTTCGGCTTATTTCCCATGCTTGCCGCCTCAATATCCGTAATAAGCGGACAATTACTCCATCTATATATTCTGATATAGTGGAATATTTTCCGTCTATTACCATGTTACCCGCAGAAGACAGGAAAAATTTCGTAGCAGGCACTTGACTAAAATATCAACGGCTAGTACGATCAATGTAACAATAGGAGGTACAACCAATGCCAAGAGCGCCTAAAATCATTCCCATTTCCGATCTTAGACAAAAAGCCAGCGACGTGGTGAAGAGTGTTTCTTCTTCAAGAGAACCTGTTTTTATTACTCAGCGCGGAAGAGCGGCTGCTGTCATTTCCAGTCAAGAATGATGATGTATGGATAGTGGCATTATGGCATGGCGCTCCGCTGCCTGATGACCCAGAAAATTAATGGGTAACCAGTCAATCCAGCCGACTCATTACACTCGCGGCTGATTTTCGCGTTAGGTGCAATTAATAGCGAACTAATGGATAGAACTCGAGGATTTATATAAATGGCAAAAGACCATAGCAATGGCGCGAATCTCGGTTTCGAATCCGAGCTCTGGCGTGCCGCCGACGCGCTGCGCTCCAACATGGACGCCGCCGAGTACAAGCACGTCGTGCTCGGTCTGATTTTCTTGAAATACATCTCCGACGCCTTCGAAGAACAGCACGCCAAGCTCGAAGCGGACCGCGCCCAGGGAGCTGACCCGGAAGACCCTGACGAGTACCGGGCCGTTAACATATTTTGGGTGCCCAAGGAGGCGCGCTGGTCCCATCTCAAAGCCAATGCCAAGCAGCCGACCATCGGCAAGGTCATTGACGACGCCATGCTCGCCATCGAGCGCGACAACCCCTCGCTCAAGGGCGTGCTGCCCAAGGACTACGCCCACCCGCGCCTCGACAAGCAGCGCCTCGGCCAGCTCATCGACCTGGTCGGCAACATCGGTCTGGGCGACAAGGAAAACCGCTCCAAGGATATTCTCGGCCGGGTCTATGAGTATTTCCTTTCACAGTTCGCCAGCGCCGAGGGCAAGAAGGGCGGCCAATTCTA
>DAOTJR010000016.1:0-60205 GCA_035448805.1 Syntrophales bacterium | reverse complement strand
CAAATCAGGATGAAAATTGCGGGACGCGCTCCGCAGTGTCCGCAGCGGCTCCGTTAATGATAAACCGTTGTAGATCAATAACATATGCATACATTTGCGAGTGAAAATGCGACAAGTGCCTGATTGTTATCATGTTTCGCTGAGCCCGCCCCGGGGTTGGGTTTTTGTTGCCGTCAGGCCCCGGCTTTGTCCTTGACAGCACCCCCCCTTGTCTCTTAGGATACCGGAAAATCACCATCCAGAAGGGGGACGCCGGCGATGGGTATGGACAATGTCGTTTTTCTTGAGGTCATCGAATGGTTTGACGAGTCGGGGAAACAGATGGTCCAGCGGATCCCCGAGCAGGGCTCCGGCGAGATCAAGTGGGGGGCCCAGCTTACGGTCCGGGAGAGCCAGGCCGCCGTCTTTTTCTACAAAGGCAAGGCCTACGACGCCTTCGGGCCGGGACGCCACACCCTGCGCACCGCCAACATCCCCATCCTCACCAAGGCGCTCAGTATTCCCTGGGCGCTGACCAGCCCCCTGCGGGCGGAGGTCTATTTCGCCAATCTGAAGGTTTTCCCCAATCTCACCTGGGGGACCCGGGATCCCGTCGCCTTCCGGGACACCGAACTGGGGCTGATCCGCCTCCGGGCCTTCGGGGTGTTCAATATCCGCATCCTTCAGCCCGTCCTGTTCATCAACAGCCTGGTGGGCACCCAAGGGGTCTATACGACTGAGGAAATCGCCGAGTATCTCAACCGGGTCATCGTTTCCCGCCTGAACGATTTTCTGGGCGACAAGGTGGATACGATCTTCAACCTGCCCGCCCGGTACAACGAACTGGCCGCGGGGCTGCAAGAGGCCTTGACGAAGGATTTCAACCAGTTCGGCCTCGGTTTGACCTCCCTGTACATCAACTCCATCACCCCGCCGCCGGAGGTGCAGAAGGCCATCGACGACAAGAGCAAGCTCGGCGTCTTCGATGACCTCAACAAACTGCTGAAGATGAAGGCCGCCCTGGCCCTGGAAAACGCCTCCCTGAATCAGGGGGAAACCGGGGCTGCCATGGGGATGGGGATGGGATTCATGCTGCCCGCCATGTTCGCCGAGGCCTGGCGCTCCCCGGCCACCCCGGGGGGAGGAGGGGTTGCCGCCACCGCCGGGGCTCCGGAGGCCGCCGCCGGGGACGGCGCCCAATGCCCGGACTGCCGCCGGCCCGTACCCCGGGAGGCGAGATTCTGCCCCCACTGCGGACACCAGCTCCTTATCATCCAGCAGTGCGGGGTCTGCGGGAAGAATCTCCCGGCCAACGCCAAGTTCTGCCCCCAGTGCGGCAACCCGGCGGCGCAGAAGCCTACCCCGAAGAAATGTCCCGCCTGCGGCACGGAAAACCTCCCCCATTCCATGTTCTGCAACCAGTGCGGGGAGCGGATTCCCTGAGGGGCGTCTCGCCGGGACCCGTTTCCAAATCAAGCCTCCGCTTCTTTATCCAGGATCTGGCGGATGGCCGCGGCCAGCTGCCGGATGGCGATCGGCTTGGCGATGAAACAGTCGATACCGAGGCGGGAGTGCCTTTCCATATCCTCCTTGTCCTGGAATCCCGAGCAGAAGATGAAGGGGACATCGGCACGAATGCCCCTGATTTCGCGCAGGACGTCGTAACCCGTCAGCCGCGGCATCGTCTTGTCGGTAATCACCAGGTCAAAGCCGTCACTGTTTTTCCGGAAAATCTCAATTGCCGCCACGGGATCGGTGGCACCGGTCACCCGGTAACCCAGTTGCTCCAGAGACACTTTTCCCAGGTTTACCAGCATCTCCTCGTCGTCGATGAAGAGGATATTCTCCGTCCCCCCCGGCAAAGAGGCCGGGGAGGTCTCTCCGTTCTCGACCACCGGCCTTTCCAGGAGGGGGAGATAAACGCTGAAGACGGACCCTCTGTCGATAACGCTTTCGGCGACGACTTCACCGCCGTGATCCCTGACGATGCCGTGAACCACCGCCAGCCCCAAACCGGTCCCTTCTCCCTTCTTCTTGGTGGTAAAATAGGGTTCGAAGATCTTCTCCATATTCTCGGGTTTGATGCCGTGACCGGTGTCCCGCACGCTGACCTTTACGTAACGTCCCCTTTCCAGGGAGGGGAAACGCCCCCGTTCCTCGCCGCCGATGAAGACCTCTTCCATAACGATCTCCAGCCGGCCCCCCGATTCCATCATCGCCTGTCCGGCGTTGGTGCACAGGTTCATCAGCACCTGATGCATCTGGGTAGCATCGGCCATGATCACGTCGGAGCTTGCCTCGATCTTTAGTTTGATCTCGATGGTTGCCGGCAGGGAGGCCCGCATGAATTTCGCCGCCTCCTTCACGATGGGAACGAGGGTGGTGGGCCTTTTTTCCTGGGGGGTCCGACGGCTGAAGGTGAGGATCTGCTGAACCAGGTCTTTCGCCCGGTGGGCGGCCTTGAGGACCTCCCCCATGCTGTGATGCACCTTCGGACGATCCCGGACCTGTTCCATGTAAAGCTCCGTATAACCCATGATGACCCCGAGGATGTTGTTGAAATCATGGGCGATGCCACCGGCCAAAGTGCCGATGGCCTCCATTTTCTGGGCCTGGCGGAACTGATTCTCCAGACGCATCCGCTCCGTAATGTCCTGGGCCGCCTGGATGACGCCGATGATTTCCTCTCCCGGACCGGAGATCCGTTTCGCCTGAATGAACATGATCCGTTCTTCACCGCGGAGCCAGATGTTGCTCACCACCTCCAGGGCTTCGTCGAGGATGTCGCTTCTCCTGAGGCCGATGGAACCGTACCTTCCGATGATCTCCTCGTCCGTCATAACCAGCATCAGTTCCGCGATGGAAGGGATCCTTTCCCCCCGGTGGAGAAAGCTCAGATCGATACGTTTTCCCAGCATCTCGGCCTTGCTTTTACCCGTGTATATTTCATTGCTCCGGTTCCAGAGGATCACCTTGCCTTCCCGGTCAATGACAAAAGCCGGCACCGGTGTGCCGTCGAGGATGGAGGCAAGCCTTCTCCCTTCCGCCACCAGGGCTTCCTCCATCTGCCGGCGGTCGGTGATATCCCGGATCGTCTCGATGGCCCCCACGATATTCCCCCTGGTATCGTAAAGCGGGGATGCCGTCCCCAGCATATAGGCCCGGCCGCCGCGGAGATTGGGCATATAGGCCTCGCCGACCAGGACGTTTCCCTGCCACTTGACGGACACATACCGCTGCTCGACGTCCGCGTCGGGGTGGAGGGCCAGATCGATGAGGATGGGCCGCCGTTCGCCGTAGAAGGGGAGTGCGTACTCGTAGTCCCCCCGGCCGAGCATCGCCGCGGCCGGGACGCCTGTCATGAGCTCGATGGCGCGGTTCCAGGCGATTACCTTGCCCGCCTTGTCGATGACGATGGTGGCGTCGGGCAAGAAACCGATGATATCGGCAAGCTGTCGCTGGGATTCCCGGAGGGCCTCCTCCGACCGTTTCTGTTCCGTAATGTCCGTGAGGGTTTCCACAGCGCCGATCAGGGCGCCGTCGGCATCCCGGATGGGCGCCGCGGTAAAGTAAAGCCAGGTGCCGCCCCGCATGTCGGGAAAGAAATCCGTCGCCTCGAAGGCGTCGTCGATAACCTGAGAGCGGCTGTACTTCCCTTCGTACCAAACGGGGATCCGGTCGATTTCCCCTGCGAGGATGAGATCCGCCAGACAGGGCCGCGGTGCGGTGTAGAAGGCGCGCCAGTGTTGATCGGTCCCGACGACTTCCGCCGCGGCAATGCCGCTGTATCGTTCCAGGGCATGATTCCAGTAGAGGATCCGATGATCCTTTCCGATGACGAAGGCGGGTATCGGCGATCCATGCAGGATGTCCTGGAGTCTCTTCTCCCCCTCTTTTAGGGCCTCCTCGGTACGCCTGCGCTCCGTAATGTCCCGGGAAACGCCAACGAAAGAGACAAATGAGCCGTCGGCGGCAAAGACCGGGGCACCGCTGGCCATGTGCCAGCGCCAGGCGCCGTCGGCGTGCCGTACCCGGTATGCCGGTCCCGGCATCTCCCGCCTTGCGGAAATGGCCTCTCGGAGATAGGCCTCGCAAACAGCCACGTCGTCGGGGTGGACCATGCTTTGGAAAGGCCTGCCGACAATGGCGGCGGGATCATGGCCGAGGACCCGCCGCCAGGAGGGGGACACATAGGTAAAGACCCCGGCGGCCGTCATGGTCCAGATCAGGTCATAGGAGTTCTCCACCAGCAGGCGATACTTCTCTTCGCTTTCCCGCCGGGCCGTCTCCGCCTGTGCAGATTCCGTAATATCTTCGCATATCCACGGGGACCGGCTTTCGCTTTGGCGGCGCCGCTCCCCGAGCTCCTCCTCCAGCTCCCTGATCCGGCGCCGCGCCTCCCGCAGTTCCTCCTGGAGCCGCTCCCACTTTCCGCCTTCATTTTCCATGATTCGCACCGTAACAACTTATCCAAGACCCTTCTGACGGTGGGCCGTCATCCGGGTTTCATCTTTCACCGTCCCTCCCCGGGCGCGGTGGGTCAGAGTTTCCTCGATAGTCCGGGATACAGCTTCTTCACACACTCGGGGCAGATGCTGTGACTGAACTCGGCCTCGGAACGATCCCGGATATATTCTTCCAACTTCTCCCAGTAACCCTTGTCGTTGCGGATCTTCTTGCAGGAAGCGCAGATGGGAAGCAGGCCGCTGAGTCTCTTCACGTCCGCGAGGGCCTCCTGAAGTCGGGAAATCAAACGTTCCCGCTCCTCCGCGGCGCTTTTGTGAACTGTAATATCCATCGAGTTACCGAGAATCGCCGGACTTCCCAGGTAGTTGATGGCCGTTACCGTCTCCATGACCCAGCGTGTTTCCCCCGCTTTGGTGACAATCCGGAATTCATAGGGCGCCTCGCGGCGGCCCCGGAGCATCTCCACGGCATGCCGGCGCGCCTCGTCCCGGTCTTCGGGATGGACCAGCATCGTCGTCGGCCGGTCGAGCAATTCCTCCCGGGCATATCCGGCAATCTGGGCGGCGTTGGCGTTGATAAATCGAAAGCATCCGTCTTGAACCACATAAACACCGGCGAAGGACTTTTCCGCCAGGGTCCGGTACAGCTCTTCGGCTATCCGCTGCCCCTCCTCGGCCTTCTTGCGCCTGGTGATGTCTTCCACAAAGCCGAAGAAATGGTAATCGTTGTCCTCCCGATCCCAGACGGACTGGATTTCCAGAACCGCCGGGAAGAAGCCGCCGTCACGACGGCGGTAGGCGACCTCGAAACGATGGGGCCCCGGTTCGTGGAGGACCATGGCGATGATCTCGCCCCGTTGTCGCGGATCGGCATAGATCCGGGCAGCCAGATCGTCGAGTTCGCTGACCGCCTGCCGGGCCGAGGCGAAGCCGAACATCCTGGCAAAGGTCTCGTTGGCGTTGATCACCCGTCCCGACAGGGTGGTCTCGAAGATCCCCAGGGTGGTGTTTTCATAGACGGTGCGAAACCGCCGCTCATTCGCCTGGAGGGCCTCCTCCATCCGTTTCCGGTTCGTGATATCCGTAAAGACCGAAAGGAGAAATTTCTCCGCTCCGATGAGAATTACACTGGCATTCATCAGTACCTGACGAACCCCCTGTTTGTGGGTCCCAATGGGCATCTCCAGATTCTCTACCCGGCCCCGCTCCCCCAGCTCCCGCAATAAATTCTCCCGCTGTGCCGCCGTCAGCAGGCCGACCGCTACGGAGGTGGCGCCGATGAGCTGGCGCCGTTCGAAACCGATCAACTTCAGGAAAGCGTCGCTGACATCAATGATCCGACCCTCCTCCAGGGTCGTGATGACCATGGGGGTGGAATTCTCGAGAAAGGCCTTCGCAAAACGTTCCTGTTCCTCACGCAGGCGTCGGCCGGAAATCCCCGCCGCCTTCTCCACCGCCAGCTCCCGACGGAGCGCCTCCGGTTCACTGACCGGCTGCTCCCGTGTCTTTCCCTCATCCATTACCGTGTTCCGTTCCTTTCCCCCTCCCGGCAGGGCATCCGCTCTACCGCCGCCTGTACCCCATGACTCTACATCATTTGTTGCCGATGTCAAGAAGGCGCCGGCCGCCCCCGACGCCGCCAGACCCGTTCCCGACGCCCATATACCTCTTCAAATCGCATCTTTCGCATCCCTGCAGCATCTCCGTCCGTCTCATCAGTCACCTCCATCGGCAACTATAACAAACCGGACAGATTATATGCTCCAAAGCGGACATATCACGTGCTTACAACATCCCCGCTTCCGGTCATTGAAAAACCGCCCGCTCCATGGTAAAGGTAAAGGGCATGGGAGGTGACCCGGAGATGTTTTCGCGCCGGCTGGTCCGCAGCCGCCAGTATCGGTCCCTGCCACCGGCATCATGAACGGCGCCGGGTGGCAGATTCAGCATCAGTGCCCCCAGTGCGGCGCACCCGTCATTCTGGACGAGGCGGACCGGCTCCTGGCCTGCCCTTTCTGCCGGAGCAGGCTTTATATCGTCTCTTCCGAACCTTTTCACTATCATATCCCGGCGCCGGCGGCAGCCACAGAGGTCGTATATATCCCCTACTGGCGCTTCCGGGGGCTTAGTTTCCGTATTCAACCCCTGGAGATGACCAACACCTATGTCGACACGAATCGTCTGGCCCTGCCTTTACGGGGGATGCCGCCTTCCCTCGGGGTGCGCCCCCAGGCCATGAAGCTCAAGTTCCTCTCCCCCGAGACCGCCGGCGTCTTTCTCCGCCCGGCCCGGAAGGCGGAGGAGGTCATCCCGCAAACGGCGCCTGCTGCCCCGACTTCCGGAAGAAGCGTCTTCATCGGCGATTCCGTGAGCCTCATCTACACGCCCATGATCGCCGGGGCCGGCGTCCTGCGCGACGCCTT
This sequence comes from Syntrophales bacterium, assembly GCA_035448805.1. GTDB lineage: Bacteria > Desulfobacterota > Syntrophia > Syntrophales > UBA8958 > UBA8958. The sequence goes on along the minus strand of DAOTJR010000016.1, from coordinate 53,337 downwards.
CCGTCCGCAACAGGTTCTGCCCTGGACGGAAGACAAAAGCGGGGAATATCAAGCCCTCGCATCCGCGGAGCGGGACCGCATCCGCTTCCTGGCCACCCTGTGTCCCGCCTGCGGCTGGGACCTCCAGGGGGCCCGGGACACCCTGGTGCTGACCTGCAGGAACTGCCGATCCGCCTGGTCCTGCAACGGACCGGCACTGGCGCAAATCCCCTGCACCGTCATGGCCGGAAACGGCAAAGACGCCCATTACCTGCCCTTCTGGCGCCTGAAGGTCCGTTTTACAGGTCTGACGCTCACATCCCTGGCCGACCTGATCCGGCTGGCGAATCTTCCCAAAGCGATCACTCCCGAGATGCTCCGGCAGGAGGTCCATTTCTGGTCGCCGGCCTTCAAGCTCAACCCCGCCCTGTTCACCCGCCTGGCCCGCCAGCTTACCGTCTACCAGCCGGATTTTCCCGGTGGGGATTCCCTGCCGCCGCAAGACGTCTATCCCGTCACCCTGGCCGCCACGGAGGCCCTGGAGAGCATCCTGGTGACCCTGGCGGGCATTGTCACGGACAAGCGGGTCTTTTTCGCCGCCCTTCCGGGGCTGCAGATACATCCCGAAGAGACGCTGCTGGTATATCTGCCTTTTACGGCCGGCCGGCAGGAACTGGCGCATGAAGTCATGAAGGTCGTCATCGACAGGAAAGCCCTGGCTTTCGGCGCCTTCATGTAAAAGGATCAAGGGAGGATTTATGTATAAAATCATATCTTTATGCAACCAGAAAGGCGGGGTGGGAAAGACGACCTGTACCCTGAACATCGCCGCCGGTCTGGAAAAGATGGGGGAAAAGGTCCTGCTCATCGATCTGGACCCCCAGGCCCACCTTACCTATTCCCTGGGGGTTCCGGCCCATGAGTTGACCCGGACGGTTTACGACCTCTTCAAGGGGACCCACGGCATCGCCGAGGTCATGCTCACCGTGGACGGACTGGCGATGATCCCCTCCTCCCTGGAGCTGGCAGGGCTGGAGATGGAACTGGCGGGCGTGCCGGGGCGGGAGTTCATCCTCCGGGAGGTCCTGAATCAGGCGGCGGAGGGGTTCACCTATATCTTCATCGACTGCCCGCCGTCGCTGGGGATCCTCACCCTCAACGCCCTCACCGCCGCCCGGGAGATCTTCATCCCCCTGCAGACGGAATTCCTGGCCCTCAAGGGGATGAGCAAGCTCATCGAGACCATCGAAACGGTAAAAAAGCGTCTCAACCCGGACCTGGAGATCACGGGGATCATCGGCACCCGTTACGACGCCCGGCGCAAGCTCAACAAGGGCATCATCGAAACGATCAGTGAACGTTTCGGCGCCAAACTCTTTACGACGATCATCCGGGAAAACATCAGTCTCGCCGAGGCCCCCGGCTACGGGCAGACGATCTTCCGCTACGCCCCGAAAAGCTACGGCGCGGAGGACTTCCTGGCCCTGGCGGGAGAGATCGTCGCCCGGAACAAGGTCCCGGCGGCCCCCGGCGGGAAGCGCCGATCCCGGCCGGAAGGCACCCCGGCAAAAGACGCCGCCCCGTCCGGAACGAGCCGGGCCGGAAAACGGACCCCGGCGTGAACGGGACGCCCGTCAGGGAGGAATGACAAAATGTGGATCTTTACCGACCGGGGTTTTATTTCGATCATCCAGGACTGGCGTGATCCGGACACGCTCATCGTCCGCGCCCGCTTTCCCGAACACATCCGGAACATCTTCCCCGACGCCCGGGTGACCAAGACACCGGGACGCGATTATCTTTACCGGACCCTTCTCCCCCGGGAAGAGGTTACGGAAAAGATCGCCGCCCTCACCGCCGGGATCGATTACACGACCTTCAAGGACGCCGTGGACGAGCCGCTTTATCAGCGGGCCTGCGGGGAGGTGTGGGGGATTTTGCACCGATATCAAAAATGAGCTGGTCCCGACGTGGGGAGATGTCCCGCAGGACGCCCCGATATCCCCGGAAGCCGCCCTGGCGGTCGTAGCAAGGATAGCCGCTGCCCGCGAAAGGAACGAGACGGCCCTGTTTGTGAACGGCCTTCCCCTCGGGGATAATCAGGGGGGCGGGATTGGCCAGGAACCGGCTAATTAGTGCCCGGAGCTTGTCCTCATCGTCGGCCTGGAGAAATTCCCAGGGCATCCGGCCCTGGATTTCCTCCGGGCGGTAACCCAGCACCTGCTTCACCGCCGGGCTCACATAGACGAGCCGCCCGTCCGCATCGGTTTCCCAGGCAATTTCCCGGACACCGGCCAGGAGTTCCTCGTAACGCTGCCGGCAGTCGCGGAGTTCCTCCTCCACCCGTTTCCGCCGGTCGATGTCCTGACTGGTGCCGTCGTGGTATAACACCTTGCCCCACCGGTCCCGAACCGGTTTGGCGTTGAAGGACAACCACACCAGCCCGCCGTTTTTATGGCGGCAGCGCACCTCGAAATCTTTGAGCACGCCTTCCTTTTTCATGATGGCCAAGGCCCGGGCGCGGTCCTCGGGAAAGGCATAGAGCTGCGTCCCCACATCGGTGACGGCGGCCATCAATTCCCCGGCGTTTTCGTAACCCAGATTGCGGGCCGCCGCGTCATTGGCGCTGATGAAGCGCCCTCCCGGGGTGACCTGGTAGATGCCCAGGGTGGAATTGTCGAAGATATGGCGGTATTTCTCCTCGCTTTGGCGCAGCGCCTCCTCTGTCTGCTTGCGGTCGGTGATATCCATTACCTGGGAGAGAATGACCGTCTCGCCCTCCAGAGCGATCAGGTCGGAACTGAGCAGGACCGTAATCGGGGCCTTGTTCCGGGACAAGATGTTCATTTCGTAGTTTCTGATCATGCCCGTATCCGCCAGGGCGGCACGGACGGCAAGGCGGTCCTGTTGATTTGCGTAATGAACCTCCGGGGTCAACTGCCGGTATTCCTCTTCTGCATAGCCGGTCAGACGCTGCCAGGCCGGGTTCGCCTCCCGGATCCTTCCGGAAAGGTCCGTAACGATGATTCCCACGGCGCTGTTGTTAAACAGGGTGCGGTATTTGCGCTCGGACGCCTCCAGGGCCAGCTCCGCCGCCTTGCGGTCGGTGATGTCCTTGACGATACCCTCGAAACAGCTCACCTCCCCCTTTTCGTCCCGGACGACCCGGACGCTTTCGTCCAGCCAGCGGATCCCGCCGTCCCGGTGCCGGACCCGGCTCTCGAACTCGCCGCCGCCCGCGGCGACAACCCGGCGCAGGTTTTCCTCTCTTGTTTCCGGGGGGACATAAAGCTGCTTTTCGATGTCGGAGACGGCGGAAAGGAGCTCCGCGGGGGAATCATAGCCCAGCATGCGGGCGAAGGCATGATTGGCCATGAGGTAATGCCCGGCGGGAACGCTGCGGTAGACGCCCTCGGAGGCATTTTCCACGATCGAGCGGTAGTCGTCGGCCAGGCGGCGATACCTTTCCTCCGACCGGCGCAGGGTCTCCTCGATCAGCTTCCGGTCCGTGATATCCGTGCAGGTCGCGTAGCTCCCGGCGAAGCGGCCGCTGCTGTCATACAGGGGGCGGGGGGAGATTATGAAATACCGGCGCTCGCCGCTCTTGTGCCGGGCCGTGATCTCGTAGGATCTGCTCTCTCCCCGGATGCGCTGCGCAAACTCCTCCTGAAAGATCCCCCGGCTCTCCTCGGCAAGGAAAACGGTCAGGGGCCGGCCGACCACTTCCTCCCCGGTGTAGCCCAGCATGTCACAGAGGCGCTGATTGACGAAGACGGGCACCCCCTTTTCATCTACGTTGATGAAACCTTCATTCATGATGTCCAGCAGGAGACGCCATTTGTCTTCCCCCTCTCCGGGCAGGCGCGCGGCGTCCGCCACCGGGTCCTTTTCGGCAAACAGGGCGATGAGCCCCTCGTCCGCCGTCAAAGCGAGGCTGATCTCCAGGGACTTGATCCGTCCGTTCTTGCAGGCGACGGAGAAAATTTTCTGCTTCTGCACCCCGCCGGTCTGATACCTTACCCAGACGGACAGGGCCTCCCGACGCCTTTCCCGGTCGGGAAAGGCCTTGTGAAACCATTGTTTGTCCGTGGGGAGATCGGGAAGATCATAACCGGTGATCCGGACGAAGGCGGGATTGACGTAAACCACAACGCCGTTCTTATTCGTCACAGTCACCCCGGCGGGGAAAGAGGCAAAGATCCCGGCATAGGTTTCCCTGTCGAAGGCCGGTCCCCCCGAAGAGGCCGGCGGCGGTTCCACCTTTCCGTCCGTAAGGGCGGACCGCCGGGAATGCAGCGCCGCCGGCTCCGCCGGTTGTTGCCGTTTCGTCATCTTCTTCTCGTCCATTAACTCTCCGCCCCGCCTCCGGATTCTTACCTCAAACCTTGGATAACGGCGGCGCCGCCGCTTCCGGGTCTCATCCTAACACAACCCGCCCCGGGTGACAACCGGCTTCTGGAGGAACGTTTCCGGGAGCCGGAACCGCCGCTCAATAAAAACGATGTCGTCATGATTGAAATCCCCCGGCGGTTCTGATAGGGTGTTTACCCAAAGCAGCTTACAGGAGCGGAGAAGGACCGGCACCTCGCCGGGCGCTTGGAGAACCAAAATCCCTTTTTCAAGGAGGACCAGGAAGATGGCGAAAAGACTATTATGCGTTGCCGGTCTGGTGTTGACGGTGCTGATCGGCGGCTGTAGCGGCAAGGAGCAGCCTCCGGCCGGGGGGGAGGGCAAACGGGTTTACAAACTCGCCTCCCTGACGTCCATGGATCACACCTACAATCAGGGAGCGGCCCGCTTTGCCGAGCTGGTCAAGGAGAGAAGCAAGGGGCGCATCGAGATCGTCATCTATCCCGACGGGCAGTTGGCCAAAGGTGAACGGGAGCTCCTGGAGGCGGTCCAACAGGGAAGCATCGATTTCTACGTAGGTTCCACCGGTCCGGTGGGCGGTTTCAGCCCCTCCATGGGCATCCTGGATCTGCCGTTTCTCTTCCGGGATTACGCCCATGTGGACAAGATCCTGGATGGTCCCATCGGCCGCCGCCTGCTTGACGATCTGGAGAAGGCCAACCTCAAGGGGCTGGCCTTCTGGGAAAACGGCTTCCGCAACCTCACCAATTCCAAAAGGGTCGTGAAAGCCCCGGAGGATGCCCGGGGACTGAAAATCCGCACCATGGAAAACAAGCTCCACCTCGCCGCCTGGAAGGCCGTGGGCGCCGATCCCGTTCCCATGGCTTACGGCGAGGTTTACGGCGCCCTGCAAAAGAAAACCATCGACGGCCAGGAAAATCCCGTCGCGGTCATCTATACCGCCAAGTTCAACGAGGTGCAAAAGTATCTCTCCCTCACCCAACATGTTTACTCCCCGGCGCTGGTCGTGGTCAGTCCCAAAACCTGGCAGACCCTTGGCCCGGAAGACCGGGACATGCTTTTGGCGACCGCACGGGAAGTTGCCCCCTACCAGCGGAAACTGGGGCGGGACAACGAGGAGCGGCAAATCGCCGCGCTTGCGGCCCAGGGCATGACCGTGACCCGGGATATAAACAAGGCCGCCTGGTACAGGGTTATGGAGGGGGCGATGGGCGATTTCATCCGCACCCTCGGCAAGGAAAATGTCGCGGCCATCATCGATATGAAATAACGACGAAGACGGCACAGGAAGGAACCGCGGTGACCGCAGCTTACATAAAAAACGTCGTTCCCCTGGGGCTCACGTCCTGGGAAGACGGACGGTTTGTGGAGCCGAGTGAGGCCTTTCTTAACTTCATGAATCTGGAGCGGCCGACGGTGATCGGCCGCACGTGGGTGGAGACGGGCTTCGTCACGGAGGAGCAGCATTCCCGTTTCCGGGGGGAACTGACGGCAAGGGGCCGGGTGGAGAATCTCGAGATGACGGTGCGCAACAAGGAGGGGGAGGTGCAACTCGGCCTCTTCAATGCCGCCGTGTTGACCATGGCGGACCGCCGGTACGTGTGGACCGTCATGACGGGTACGATGGAACGCCGGGAAGCTTACGCGGCACTCCAGGAAAGCGAACGGAGATATCGCCTCCTGGTGGAAAACATGAACGAGGGGATCTGGCAGATCGACCGGGATGCCAACACCACCTTCGTCAATCGCCATATGGCGGCGATGCTGGGATATGAGCCGGAGGAGATGATCGGGAGACATCTCTTCTCCTTCATGGGGGAAGAAGGCGTGGCCCAAGCCCGGCATTATCTGGAAAGACGCCGGCAGGGGATCCGGGAAGTCCATGCATTCACCTTCCGTCGCCGGGACGGAGCCGCCGTTTACGCCTCCCTCATTACCGCCCCGCTCATCGACGAGCGGGGAGACTACGCCGGGGCCACCGCCTGTGTGCAGGACATCACCGAACGGATACGGGTGGAGGCGGAACTGGAAAAACACCGCCGCCACCTCGAGGATATGATCAGGGAACGGACTGCGGAACTGGAAACCAACAACCTGGCCCTCCAGGAGCTCAACACGGCCCTCAAGGTGCTGCTGCAGCAGCGGGAAAACGACCGGCAGGATCTGGAAGAGAGATTCGTCCTGAATATCAGGAATCTGGTCCTGCCCTATGTGGAGATGCTGAAGAAGGGCAATCTCGATGCCGGGCAGCGGGCATATCTGAACATTATCGAAAGCCATCTCAATGAAATCGCCACCCCCCTCCTGAAGAATATCCGGCAGTTCAACCTCACCCCCCGGGAAATGCGGGTGGCCTCCCTGGTGAAAAGCGGCCGGACGACCAAAGAGATTGCCAGGATAATGGGCATCGCCGCCGGTTCCATCGACGTGCACCGTAAAAACATCAGAAAGAAACTGGGGCTGAGCAGTCGGAGGGCTAATCTTCTGACCCATCTGGAAGGCCTCGATCAATAGGTACTTTATATACCCATTATTTTACAGAAAATGTACAATTGACATTAATATACCTTTTCCCTTATCAACTGGATACCGCTTTAGAAAAAGAATCTTGCAGGGGGAAGGGGTTCATTGCCTATGGACCGGTTAAGATGTCCGGTTTGCCAAGAGACGGTAGAGATAAGAAGATATGGACATGGATGGGTTGGGTGCTGCTGTGGCCGCATCGTGTATAACTCCTCCGAGAGTTTGGAGAAATTTCGCCCCCCCAGGCAGGTTCCTCCGGGCGGCAAATTCAATTTGGCGGTGGATGGCGGTAATTCACCGCGCCTCACCTAGGCGGGCGGTTATCATTCCCCGCCTTTCAAACATCACCCCGGCCGGCTGTTGACGATGGAAAAAAGAACCGAAGAGCAGCTTGTCGCCGAACTTCACGAACTGCGCCGACGTCTGGCGGACATGGAGACACGGCAGGAGGCCTATGAGGAACTCTTTGACCGTCTGCCCGTAGGCATCTACCGGACGTCCCCGGGGGGTCGCTTCCTGAAGGCCAACGCCTGCACCGCCAGGATTCTCGGTTATGATTCCGCGGCGGAGCTGGTCGCTTCGGTCACGGACATCGGCCGGCAGTTGTACGGGGACCCGGCCAAGAGGGATGAGGTCCTGGGCATCCTCAGAAAGCGGGGCGTCCTGGAAAACCTGGAGCTTCCCTACCACGGCCGGGGCAAAAGCCCGGGCTGGGTATCCATCAGCGCCCGGCCGGTCTGTGACGAAGCCGGAAACATCCTTTACCAGGAAGGGATGATTCAGGACATCACCGACCGCAAGGCGGCGGAAGAGGAGCGGAGACAGGCCGGCAAGAAGTCCCGGGAACTGCTCAATTTTTTACAGACCCTCTTCGACACTATCCCCAGCCCGATTTTCTGCAAGGACCGCGACGGCCGTTACGAGGATTGCAACAGGGAATTCGAGGTTTACGTGGGCAAGCCCCGGGAGGAAATCGTCGGCAGGACCGCCCAGGAACTCTTCAGCCCGGAGATGGCGGACAAATACCGGGAGATGGATGCGATCCTGTTCCGTGAACCGGGACGGCAGGTTTACGAGCACCAGATCGTTTACGCCGACGGCACCGTGCGGGACGTGGTGGTGAACAAGGCGACCTACCCCCATGCCGACGGCTCCATCGCGGGGATTGTGGGGGTCATGGTGGACATCACCGCCCGCAAGGCGGCGGAAAGACAGATCCAGGCCGCCCTCCGGGAAAAGGAAAGGCTCCTCCACGAGATCCACCATCGCGTGAAGAACAACATGCAGGTCATCACCTGCCTCCTGGATCTGCAGGCCGTCTCCAGCGGCGATCCGGAGGCGATCCGGATGGCCGAGGAAAGCAACAAGCGGATCCGGTCCATGGCCCTGGTACATGAAAAACTCTATGAATCCAAAGAGTTTTTCCGGATAAATCTCGTCGGTTACATGCGGGATCTTGCGGCGGAGCTGAGCCAGTCCTACAAGATCGATCCCGGGAAAATCACCTATTCCATCCAGGCGGAAAGGGAGGTGTTTCTGAATATGGACCGGGCGGTTCCCTGCGGCCTGGTGCTGAGCGAGCTGTTTTCCAATGCCTGCAAACACGCCTTCCCCGGCGACCGCCGGGGGGAAATCAAGGTGGTGATCGCCAAAACACCCGCCGGGGAGACCGAAATCGTCGTGCGGGACAACGGCGTCGGCCTGCGGGACCGAACGGACGCGCAGCGTCCCCGCTCGGTGGGTCTGTACCTGGTCCGGGGGCTGGTGAAAAATCAACTGGGAGGACAACTGGAAACCAGGGTGGACAACGGCACGGAATTCCGGATCAGGTTTCATTGAACGGTTACAGGAGCGGCGGCATTGAACAGCAAAAAGATTCTGGTTGTGGAGGATGAATGGATTGTGGGGGATCAGATCTGCCGGCATCTCCGCTCCTTCGGATACGGGTCCTGCCTGCTGGCCGGGTCGGCGGAGGACGCCATCGGGATGATCGAAACGGAGAAACCCGACATGGTCCTCATGGACATCGTCCTGCCCGGGGAACGGGACGGCATCGAGGCGGCGGACCTGATCAGAAACCGGTTCGGGCTGCCGGTGATATTTCTCACGGCCCACACCGATGGCGAATTCATCGCCCGGGCCAGAAAAACCAGCCCCTACGGATACCTGATCAAACCGTTCAACAAGATGGAGCTCTTCACGAATATCGAGATGGCCCTCCAGCGACACCAGCTGGAAAAGACCCTGAAGGATTACCAGGCCCGCCTGGACCGGACCCTGAAAGGGGTCATCGCCGCCCTCACCGAGACCATCGAGATGCGGGGGCATTACCTCCCCGGCCATCATCAGCGGGTGAAGAAGCTGGCCGTCGCCCTCGCCGGCGAAATGGGACTGCCCGGCCCGCAGGTGGAGGGGATCGGGCTCGCATCCTCCGTCTATGACATCGGGATGATCAATGTGCCCCTCGAGGTGCTCCATAACGTCAACCGCCTGGAAGGCATCAAGCTGTCCCTCTACCGCACCTACCCCACCATCGGTTACGGCATCCTGAAGAAGATAGACTTCCCCTGGCCCATTGCCGATGTGGTCCTGCAGCACCGGGAGCATTACGACGGCACCGGGTTTCCCCGGGGGATCAAAGGGGAGGACATCCTCCTGGAAGCGCGGATCCTGGCCGTCGCCGACGCCCTGGAGGATCTGACCACCCATAAATCATACCGCAGCGGGCTTCCCCTGGACCAAGCCCTGGCCGCCGTCAAAAACGAGGCGGGCTCCCGTTTCGATCCCCGGGTGGTGGATGCCTGTCTCCGGCTGTTCGGGGAACAAGGATTCCGGATGGAATAGCCGGGGCGGCAACCGCGGGGGGAGGGGTTGCAGATACCCCCCGGCGCCCTGGCGGGCACATCCGCCGCTCTCCTCCCGTTCCCGGAACGACTCCCCGCCCGGGGACGTAAAGCCGGACAAGCCACGGGCGACAAAACCGGCCGCTTCCATTTGCGCTTGACGATCCCGGAGGAAATGTTTGACATAACCGGGACCGCACCCTATAATCCCCTCCGTGTAAACAACACCGGACCGATACCGATCGCCGGGTCATGCACCCGGACACATTATCCCCGCCCCGGCCCGCGGCCTGCCGCCGCGCCGCCGTCCGGCCGGAAAGGAACCATGGACCGAAATCTGCTTCACGAACTGCAGGAGATCCGCCGGAACGTCGAAGAGATCAGGAAGCTGGAAACGGACCGGGTCTTCGAGGAAGGCCTCTTCCGGACCCTGGAAAACAGCTCGCTGATGGGCATCTATGTCGTCCAGGACGGGATCTTCAAGTTCGTCAACCAGCACACCTCCAACTACTGGGGCTATGCCCGGGAAGAGCTTCTCGGCATGCCCTCCATGGACATCGTCCACCCCGAAGACCGGCACATCGTCCGGGAAGGTGCGATCCGCATGCTGAAAGGCGAGCGTTTCTCGCCCTACGTCTTCCGGACCATCGCCAAGAACGGGAGCATCCGCTGGATCACCGAAACGGTGACGACGATCCATTATCAGGGCAAACGGGCGGTCCTGGGCAACTCCATGGACATCACCGAGCAGATCAACGCCCGGAACAAACTGGCGGAACTCGAGGCCCTGGAGGCGTCCATCCTCGTCGCCATCCCCCACGCCGTCATCGGCCTGAAAAACCGGCGGATCATCTTCGCCAACGACGGCGTCCAGACCGTCTTCGGGTGGAAGGCGGAAGAACTGATCGGGCAGCGGACCCGGCGCTTCTACCGTTCCGAGGGGGACTTCCAGGAGATCGCCGCCAAGCTCTACACCACCCTGGAACACGCACAGACCGTCTCCCTGGAATTCCCCTGCCGCCACAAGGACGGCAAGGACCTGGTCTGCATGATCAACGCCTCCCGGATCGGCGACACCCTGAAGGACAAACAGATCGTCATCACCTACGAGGACATCACGGACCGCAAGCAGGCCGAGGAGGTTTACAAGACCCTGGCGAAAAGCTCCCAGGCCGGCGTCTATGTGGTCCAGAACGGGGCCTTCCAGTTCGTCAACCACCACGCCGCCGCCTACGCCGGCTACGGGGAAGAGGAGCTGGTCGGCATGGATTCCATGAGTCTCGTCCACCCCGAGGACCGGGACATGGTCCGGAAAAACGCCAAGAGCATGCTCACGGGCAGACGGAAGGCCCCCCACGAATTCCGGATCATCACGAAGAACGGCGATATCCGCTGGATCATGGAAACGGTGACGATGATCCCCTTCCGGGGGGAGATGGCCGTCCTGGGCAATTCCATGGACATCACCGAGCAGAATAACGCCCGGAAGAAGTTGGAGGAACTGGAGGCCCTGGAGGCGTCCATCCTCGAGGCGATCCCTCACGCCGTCATCGGTCTCCAGGACCGGCGGATCATCTTCGCCAACGACGGCGTCCAGACCGTCTTCGGCTGGAAGGCCCGGGACCTCATCGGCATGAGCACCCGGATCCTCTACCGTAACGACGAAGACTACGAGCGGATGGCCAAGACCCTTTACAGCGCCCTGGAAAAGAAGCGGACCGTGACCTTCGAGTTTCCCTGCCGCCGCCGGGACGGCAAGGACATCGTGTCCATGGTCACCGCCGCCCGGATCGGCGCCAGCCTCCGGGAGAAGGAGATCGTCATCACCTACGAGGACATCACGGACCGCAAGCTCGCCGCCACGGAGCTGGAGAACTCCCGGGAACAACTGCGGAATCTCACCGCCCACCTCCAGTCGATCCGGGAAAAGGAGCGTTCCCGCATCGCCCGGGAACTCCACGACGAACTCGGCCAACTCCTCACGGCCCTCAACACCGAGATCGTCATGCTGGCCAAAAAGATCCCTCCGGAACTGACGGCCCTCATCGAACGGACCCGCTCCCTTTCCAGTCTCATCGACATGACCATGCAGACCCTCAAGCGGATCTACATGGCCCTGCGCCCGGGGATGTTGGATCACCTGGGGCTCACCGCCGCCATCGGCTGGCAGGCGGAGGAATTCCAGAAACGCACGGGCATCTCCTGCCGGGTCACCTGCGCCCCGGAAGAAATCGTCCTCGATCCGGACCTGACCACCGCCCTGTTCCGCATCTTCCAGGAAACCCTGACGAATATTTCCCGTCATGCCGAGGCCTCCCGCGTCCATGTATCGCTGCGGTCCACAGGCCGGCAGATTCAGCTTAACGTGAAGGACAACGGCAAGGGCATCACCCCGGAACAGATGCGCAAACCCAATTCCTTCGGTCTGCTGGGCATCCGGGAACGGGCGGAATACTGGCGGGGGAAAGTGACCATCAAGGGGAAACCGGGAGAGGGGACCACGGTGCGCGTCGTCATTCCCCTGGAACAGAAAGGAGCAGCGTCATGAAGAAGATCAGGATCCTCATCGCCGACGATCACCCCATCGTCCGGGCGGGATTCAAGCTCGTCATCGCCGACACCCAGGACATGACCGTGGCCGACGAGGCGGCAAACGGCCAGGAAGTCCTGAATCTGATCCGGAAACACGACTACGACATCGTCCTTTTGGACATCTCCATGCCGGGCAGGAACGGCCTGGAGGTCCTGAAGGATCTGAAGGCGGAAAAGCCCAAGCTCCCCGTGATGATCCTCAGTATCTATCCCGAAGAGCAGTATGCCGTCCGGGCCCTCCGCGCCGGGGCGTCGGGTTACATGACCAAGGCCAGCGCCCCCAACGAACTCATCGCCGCCATCCGCAAGATCTCCCAGGGAGGGAAATACATCAGCGCCTCGCTCGCGGAAAAGCTCACGGACTACCTGGACGAGGACGCCAGCAAACCCCTCCATGAGAAGCTCTCCGACCGGGAATACCAGGTCATGCTCCTGATCGCCTCCGGGAAGACCGTCTCCGACATCGCCGATGAGCTGTGTCTGAGCGTCAAGACCATCAGCACCTACCGGAGCCACATCATCGAGAAGATGCGCCTGAAGAACAACGCCGAGATCACCCTTTACGCCGTGCAGAACAAGCTGGTCGGCTGAGCTTCAGAAACGCGCCGTCACCGCCGCCCCGCCGACCACGCAGGAGCTCCGGCGGTCGGCGAAGGAAAGATTTACAAAAAACCGGCCGGGGGGAAACGACGCCGGCTCCCCTCCCCTCGTTCACCGCGGCGGCGGGGACGGTGAAAAAGACAGAGATGAAAAAGATAACGAACCCGCGAAAAGGTCCCGATACCGGAGGCGACGGCGAGCTGAAAGCGAAAGCTTTGATCAGCAAGCTCGAAGAAAAGATCCGCGCCCTGGAAAAGGAATCGGCGGACCGCCGGCAGGTCGAGGCGTCGCTAAGGCAGAGCGAAGGGCTCTTCAGAACCCTGGCGGAGCAATCCTTCGCCGGTATCTACGTCGTCCAGGAAGGTAAATTCAAATACGCCAACGCCAACGCCGCCTCTTATGCCGGATTGACCCTGGAGGAGCTCACAGGCCGGAAGTCCGACAGCATCGTCCACCCCGATGACCGTCAGGACGTGAAGAAAAATGCCCGGGCCATGCTCCGTGGCGACAGCACCTCCCCCCACGAATTCCGGATCGTCACCAAGACTGGTGAGATCCGGTGGATCATGGAGACGGTCACCTCTATCTTCTACGAGGGCAACCCGGCGATCCTGGGCAATTCCATGGACGTCACCGAACAGCGCCGCATGCGGGAGGCCCTGCGGGAATCGGAACAGCGCCTTTCAGACATCATCGAGTTTCTTCCCGACGCCACCTTCGCCATCGACCGGGGAGGGAAGGTAATCGCCTGGAACCGGGCCATGGAGGAGATGACCGGCGTCAAGGCCCAGGACATGATCGGCAAAGGCGACTACGAATACTCCCTGAGCTTCTACGGTATGCGCCGTCCCATCCTGATCGATCTGGTTATCCAAACGGATCGTAAGATCGAGAGCGGATATTCCGTCCTCAAGAAGGAGCGGGACCTCCTGATCGTCGAGACGGACGTCCCGCAGGTCAAGGGCCGGAAGGCCTTCCTCTGGGCCAAGGCCAGTCCCCTTTACGACAGCCGGGGAAACGTGGTGGGGGCCATCGAATCCATCCGGGACATCACGGATCGGAAACTCGCCGAGGAGGCCGTCCAGAAGCGGGGAAAAGAGCTGGAGATCAAGACGCAGGAGCTGGAAGAGCTCAACGCGGCCCTCCGCGTCCTTCTCAAGCGCCGGGAAGAGGATCGCGATGAACTGGAAGAGCGGATGCTTCTGAACATCCAGAAGCTTGTCCTCCCCTATCTGGAAAAGTTGAAGACTAGCCGCCTGGACCCCCGGGACGCGTCCCATCTCAATATCCTCGAATCCAATCTGAAAGACCTGATCTCGCCCTTCGCCCGGAGACTGTCCACCAGATACATCAATCTGACCTCCCGGGAGATCCAGATCGCCAACTTCATCAAGGAGGGGCTGACCAGCAAGGAAATCGCCGAGATCCTGCATGTCTCCCCCAGCGCCGTCAATATCCACCGCTACCGGATCCGGAAGAAGATGGGGATAAACAACAACAAGCATAACCTGCAGGCCTTCCTTTCCTCCCTTTCATAAAATTACATTTTATGTAATTATCGGCTTATTTTTTTTAATATTGTGCTTTTTTCAAAATATCGTAGGATCGCATCACATTCCAGGTCACCCGGGCGGGTGAGCGTCCACTGAAGAGGTGGAGTGTGTCGCCAGCCTCCTCCCAAGCAGGGACCGGAGCCTAAAACTCCGGTCCCTCTCTCTGATCACCGCACCTACAGAGGCAGCACGGACTCATATTTGTGTTGTCTTCAGGGACCGGGCTCTACGCCGCCCGGCCCCTCTCCTTTATTTTCCGAAGACGGCACAGGAAACACCGACGATACGGCAGGCATCCCCCTCCTCCGGAAACCAAGACGCCGATGACATCGTGAAAAGTCCTGATACGGCGCAAGCCCCTCCTCTTTGCTGCCCCCCGGGTCGTGAGTTATTTACGAGCTGATCTAATCTATTGAATACAGGACCGTAATCCCCTTCTTCTTACCGTGAGGAGTGGTTAACTCCTTGCCTTGGAGACGAATTTATGTCTATTAACGCATCCGGTGAACCTATGGATACAGAGAAAAAGCAATACCGCACGGGGTGAAGATGTCCAGAGGCAGTCACAACCGGTTTTCTTCCCCATCGTCCGCCTCCCGGCGGCTGATGTCCCTCGTCAAGATCCGCCTCATGGGGGTTGGGGATGTAATCTACGACGCGGTCGTCAATTTCGACAAAAACGGTGATACCAACCAGGCGGCGGCCATCTCCCTGTATGCGATCCTGTCCTTTATCCCCCTGTTCATCCTCACCATCCTCACGGCCAACGAGATCCTCGGGGCCTACCCCCACATCAAAAAGCAACTGGTGGACGGCGTGAAGAATCTGAGCCCGTATTTTTCCGACCCCCTCCTCCAGCAGTTGGGGGGGATCGAGGAAAAAAAGGCGGTCCTGGGATGGATCGGTATCATCACCCTGGTCTGGTTTTCCTCCCTGATCTTCGGGGCGATCGAAACGGCCTTCAACCTCATCTTCCGCTCCCACCGCCACCGCAACTATCTCTTCTCGAAGCTGCTGGCCATCGCCATGATCCCCATGGCTTGGGCCGTGGCCCTGGCCAGTATCTTGATCTCCTCTTTTGCCGTCCTGATCGCCAGACAGCCGCTCCTCGCGGAGGAGATCCTTCCCCATTTTCCCATCCTGCGGGGGTTCTTTTTCCAGTACGGGATCCCCTATCTGGTCACCGTCCTGTTTTTCACCATTGTTTACAAAGCCATCCCCACGGGTAAGATCCCCCTCGGCGTCGCCGTCACGGGTGCGACGATCTTTTCCGCCCTCATGGAGATCGCGAAATATTTCTTTACCTGGTACGTAACCAACTATACCCGCTACAACATCATTTTCGGCTCCCTGGAAACGGTGGTCATCCTGGTGATCTGGATATTCTATGTGGCCCTGATCCTCCTGTTCTGCGCCGAGCTGATGTCCTCCTTCATGAGGAGGGATCTCCTGCTCCTGCAAAAGGCCTTTTTCCAGCCGGGGAAAAAAGGCCTGAACATCGACGAACGGCTCTTTCACAAGTTCGGTCGCCTGTATCCCCGGGACAGTTACATCTTCCGGGAAGGAGAGGCGGGCGATGAGATGTACTACCTCCTGTCGGGAAAGGTTCAACTGGAGAAAACGGTGGGGATGGTCAAAAAGACCCTGGCGGAGATGGGACCGGGCTGCTATTTCGGCGAGATAGCGGCCCTGATCCGGGAGCCGCGCACCGCCTCCGCCCGGGTCTGTGAGGATGCGGAAGTGGCGGCCATCGACAGCCAAACCTTCCACAGCCTCCTGAGAGAAAGCGACGATGTGGCGATGATCATGCTCCGGGAATTCTCCCGCCGGATCAAGCACAGCAACGAAGTCCTGGAAGACACTACCCACTCCTGGCTGCGTCTGGTCATGATCTTGTATTTTTTGCGCCACGAACCCTTCCCCCCGGAGCGCGACTTCGTCGCCGAATTGACCGCCGTCACGGGGAAAGATACCAACGAGATCGAGGAAACCATTCAGGAGCTGACCCAGGCCGGAGTACTCCGGATCGAAGCGGGCCTGATCGCCGCCTTCGATCGGGAGAAGGCCTGGGAAACCGCCTTCAAAAGGGCAGGCTGAACCGTCCGCCGCCCCCGGCGCTGAACGGCGCGTGGTTGGAAGTGAAGACGGGAGGGGTCCTTTTGAGGATCGCGGCGACGGCGGGCTCCTTTCTCACCTCCCCGGCGATGAACCGCCGGACTTCCCGACGGTTCCAGCCCCGGGGGTGGGTGAAGTCCAGGTAGAGGGAAAGGTCGGCGGCGGAAAAGCACCGGGTGGGCAGGCCGGCGGCCGCGGCGGCGAAGACCGGCATATTGAAGACGGCGATGTTGAGGAATGCGATATGGGCACTGTGGGCCGCCACGAATTCCAACGTCCGGCGGGCCGCCTCCCGGTCCTCCGCCGGGGTGCCGAAAAGGAGATATACATAGGCGGCGATGCCCGCCTCCTTCAGACTCCGCAACACCCGGGCCGCCGTCGCCACCTCGATCCCCTTGTCGAGGGCATTGAGCACCTGCTGGTCGCCCGACTCCAAACCGAGCTTTAACATTACGCAGCCGCGGTGGCGGAGCCGGCGGCAGAACCCCGGATCCGCCAGTCGTTCGGTAATTCTTGCAAAACCATACCAGGGGACCCCGAGGGGACGACGAGACAACGCCGTCAGCAGGGCGGGGCTCAGGGCGTTATCGAGGAAATGGACAAGAACGGGTTGCAATTCCTCCCTGAGGCGTTCCAGATCGGTGAAAACCCTTTCCAGGGGCAGCGGCCGATAAGGATTGTTCTCCGCCGTCTCCGGACAGAACCGGCAACGTCGCCAGTAGCAGCCCGTAGCGGCGCTGTAGGGGAGAATCAGCCCGGGAGCGAGATAAAGCTCCCGGGGAAAGAAGCGGTAATCGGGACAGGAAACGGCAGCGACGGGATGCTCCCCTTCCCCGCCTTCCCCATAACCACCGGCGCCGATACCGGTGTCGTGAGCCTCCCGGAGGCCGCCGTTTTTCATCAGCGCCAGCAGGGGTTCTTCCCCCGGGCCGGCGACCAGGTGATCCACCAGGCCGCCGAAGGGGTTACGCCACTGCGGCTGCCGCATCCAGGAAGTCACGAGACTGCCGCCCAGGACGATCCGGGCCTGGGGGCGGCAGGCCCGCAAAAACCCGATCATGGCGAAGGCGCAGAGGGCCTGGCTGAGATAATTAACGGAGATGCCGAGCAGGCTGTCCGGGGGGACGGCCTGCAACCGTAAGGCCAATCTCTCCCGGAAGTAGGGATAAAAGGGGTTTCTTTCCGGATGGGCGGCGGCGAAAAGGAGATCACGGGATCGAAGCGGTGACAGTCCGCCGTCCTGGTAATCCGCCAGCCCGACGGCGATCTCCGGCCGGGGCGTCAGGCAAGCCAGGATGCGGCCGAGATCGGCCACGGCCCGCCGGTAGCGATCCCGTTGGCCGTAGATGGCGCGGGAGCGCAAATCCCGGAGGTGATGCGTCAGGTTCCGGCGGGCCCGCTTTGTCCAGGTGTCGCCCGCCGTCGGGCACAACCCGCCGCCTGTCTTTCCCGCCCCCGGGTTTCCCCTCCCCCCTTCCCCTCCCGGGACATCATTCTCTCCATGCCGGGCGGTTTCTCCCCGGAGCGCCGCGTGGAGCAGAAAATGGAGTCCCTCGGTGTTGGCGTCGACGACCTCGCAGGGGACACCCTGCTCCCCCAAAAACCCCGCCAGTCTCGCGATCCCCGCCGGCGGTTCGCAGGGTTTCGAAACCGGGGGGTGGATGAGCAGCACCCACCCCATCAGCCGGTCGCTGTCTCACCGGCAAAAAACACCCGGGCGTCCACCAGGGAAACCCCTTTTCCGGCGGGATGAACGATCACAGGGTTGAGGTCCATTTCGGCGATCTCCGGCACCGCCGCCAGGAGGGCGGCAACCCGGCAGATCACCTCTTCCAGGGCCGCGACATCGGCGGCTTCCCGGCCCCGGACCCCGCTCAGGAGGGGATAGGCCTTCAACTCGGCGATCATGTCCGCCGCTTCGGAACGGGTTACCGGGGCCAGGCGGAGGGCCGTATCCCTGAAAACTTCGATGAAAATCCCACCCAGACCGGCCATGACCACAGGGCCGAACACCGGGTCCCGGCGCCCCCCCACGAAGCATTCCACCCCGGGCGCCGCCTGTTCCTGAATCAGGAACCCGTCGGCGCTACCGGCAAATTTCGCCGCCATCTCCGTCAGGGCCTTCCGGAGGGAGCGCCGGTTCCGGATGCCGAGGCGCACCCCGCCCACATCGGTCTTGTGGGAGGCCGTCCGGGAAAGCAGCTTTACCACCACGGGAAAGCGGATCGGCAGCCCTTCCTCCGCGCCGGGACCCGGGACGGTCCAGCCCCGCACCGGCACCAGACCTGCCGCCCGGCAGATCTCCAGGGCCTCGTCCGTGAGGGGGATACGCCTTTCCTCCCGGCAACGCCGCCGGACGGAGGTGATGAGACCGTACTCCCGGCACGGTGCCGCCGGCGTTCCCCGCCTGTCTCGCCGGGTCTTGCGCTCATAATAAGTGGCGGAAATATTGAGGGCCGCCGCCGCCTGCCGGGGGGAGGTGAAAATGGGATAGGACTGGCTCCGGGCGACGTCGAGGAGTTCCGCGGGGTCGGACAGCATGGCCACGGCCACGGGCTTGCCGTGTTGTTCCACCAGCTTCGCCACCCCGGCCAGAAAAGTCCGTGACATCTCCGCCTCGTAGGTGGAGGCGTAGAGATGATTGAACAGAACGCCGTCGATATTCTCCAGTTTCAGGGTCTCGGCGAGGATGTCCGTAAAGATGGTGTAATCGAAGATCTCCCCAAGATCGAGGGGATTCTGATGGGCGATGACGCGGGTGTGGTAGAGGGACTTGAGCTTCTCCAGAAAGGAGGCGGGAAAGGGGACCATCCGGAAGCCGAATTCGGCGCAGGCGTCGGCGGACAGGACGGCGTGACCGCCGGAGCGGGACAGAACGGCGACACGTCGCCCCTTCATGAGGGGCAGGCGAATGATCTTGACGGCATCGAGGAACTCCCGCTCGTCATCGGCACGGATAACGGCGGCCTGACGGAACATCCCGTTCACCACATCGTCACCGGCCGAGAGGGCCGTCGTGTGGGATCGGGCGATCCCGGCACTGGCCTCGCTCCGGTTGGATTTCTGGACGACAAGGGGTTTGTCCGTCGCCACGGCCAGATCATAGAAGGCCCGACCCCGGCTGAACCCTTCGAGGTACATGGTCACCACGTCGGTCCCCTCATCCTGGAGAAAATAGTCGAGGAAGTCCACCTCATCCAACTGGAGCTTGTTGCCCACGGAGACGAATTTCCCCGGCACGATGGCGTTTTCGGGCAAAGCATGGAGATAGGTGCCCCCGACACCGCCGCTCTGGGCGATCATGGCCACCCGGCCCCCGGAGGGGGGATCCTTGAAGAAGGCGAAAGGCATCATCATCCTGATGTCGAAGTTCACCGTCCCGACGCAGTTGGGGCCGATGAACCTGATCCCGTGTCTGTCCGCCACATCCAGGACCTCCTGTTCCAGGGAATGGTCGCCGTGGGCAAATTCGCTGAAGCCGCTGGATTCGATGACGACGCGTCTGATCCCCTTCCGGCCGCAATCGTCCAGAAGGGCGGGAATGGTTCTTGCCGGCGTGAGCATGATCGCCACCTCCGGCACCTCGGGCAGGTCTTCGATCCGGGTGTAAACAGGAATCCCGGCGACCTCTCCCGCCTGGGAACCCACGCCGTAAAGTCTGCCCGTATAACCGCACTGCTTGTTGTTGAGGAGGATGATCTGACCCAGGTTCATCTTCGTGGCCGAAGCCCCCACCACCACCATACTTTCAGGAAAGAAAAACGATTTCATTGTCTTACCGCCAGATAATTTTTCCGCCGGGGCCGTCCCCGCGCCGGGATGAAAACAAACAGCCAGGGATGCCGTTACCCCGCTGATCCTCAGGGCGACCGCCGCCGGCCGGTGCCGTTCCCAGGGACAACGCCGTATATTTGCCTTGCCGGGGCCGCCGATTTTCCGCACCGGGGCGTTGTCGCTTGATTCTCGTCGCCGGCCGCCGCCGCACCACGGTTTTGCCGGCACACAATCCGGCGGTGTTCTCTCACCCCCGGCACGACAACGACGGCCGCCGGGCTGTCGCCCGGCCCTCCTATAAAGAAATCCTCCCTCCCTGTCAATCCCCACACGCGTCGGCCCCCGGGCATAATCACCGGCGGCCTGAGCTGCGGACTGATTTCATCCTCAAAGCGACAAATGCCGTCAAAACATATACATCGCCGCCGACGGGATGCCCCGCCGGGCGTTTCGCCTTGACATCCTCAATATTATCTGGGAGATTGACTGGGAATTATCGGCTGCGGGGTTTATTTTTTGACTAACCTCCCTGCCCGCAGGCGGAAACAACGAAACATGAAAACAATCGGCACCTTGCCGGCATTTTCACAATAACCGTTTCTTAAGGAGGCAGGTCATGTCGCTGGAAAAATGGCAAGGGTTATATCCGGAAAAATTTGTTCCCGAGGCGGATATTTTCAGTCATATCCACCGGGGAGATACGATCTTCATCGGATCGGCCTGCGCCGAGCCCCAGCACCTGGTCCAGGGCCTGATCCGCTATGTAAAGTCCAACCCCAAGGCCTTTTTCGACGCCGAGGTTCTTCATATCCGCTCCCTGGGCGTCGCCCCTTACGCCACGGAGAAGTTCAAGCAGAATTTCCGCCACAACTCCTTCTTCATCGGCGACAGCACCCGGGAAGCGGTCAACAAGGGGGTCGCCGATTATACCCCCGTCTTTCTCTCGGAAACTCCGGAGCTCTTCCGTCGGGGACTCGCCCGGGTGGATATCGCCCTCATCCAGACCTCCCTCCCCGACGATCACGGCTACCTGAGCCTGGGCATCAGTGTCGACATCGTCAAGGCCGCCGCCCAGAAGGCCGCCATCGTCGTCGCCCAGGTCAACCGCTTCATGCCCCGGGTGCACGGCGATTCCTTCATCCATATCCGCGACATCGACTTCCTCGTCCCCTATGACGAACATCTCCTGGAATACTCCAAGGAGGCGGACTCGGAAATCGCCCTGGGTATCGGCAAATACGTGGCCCGCCTCGTGGAGGACGGGGACACGATCCAGGTGGGTTACGGGAGCATCCCCAACGCCGTGCTGGCCAACCTGAAAGACAAGCGGCACCTGGGGGTGCATACGGAACTTATCGGCGACGGGATCATCGAGCTGATGAAGGCCGGGGTCATCGACAACTCCAGAAAGACCCTGAATCCCGGGAAAACGGTGACGACATTCTGTCTGGGGAACCAGGAGACGTACAACTACCTCCACGACAACCCCGCCATCGAATTCCGGACCATCGACTACACCAACCACCCCCTGATCATCGCCCAGCACGAACGGATGACCGCCATCAACAGCGCCCTGGAGATCGATCTCACCGGTCAGGCCACGGCGGAGTCCATCGGCCGGATCTTCCACAGCGGCGTGGGGGGGCAGGCGGACTTCATGCGGGGGGCGGTCCTGGCCCGGGGGGGAAAATCCATCCTCACCCTCCAGTCCACCGCCGCCTGCGACGTCGTTTCCCGCATCGTCCCCATGCTCCGGGAAGGGACCGGGGTCACCCTGACCCGGGGGGACATCCATTACGTCGTCACGGAGTACGGCATCGCCTACCTGCACGGCAAGAGCATCCGGGAGCGGGCCATGGAACTCATCGGCATCGCCCATCCCAAATTCCGGCCCTGGCTAATCGAGGAGGCCAAGAAGCTGGGGCTGATCTACCGGGATCAGGCCTTCATCCCCGGCGTCCGGGGCGAGTATCCCGAGCACCTGGAGACTTACCGTACCACGAAGAAGGGCCGCAATATCCTCTTCCGCCCGGTAAAGATCAGCGACGAGCCCTTGCTGAAGGACTTCATCTACTCCCTGTCCGACCAGAGCCTCTACCGCCGTTTCATGTCCGCCCGCAAGGACATGCCCCACGAAGTCCTGCAAAAGCTGGTCGTTATCGACTATACGGTGGAGATGGCCATTCTCGCCATCCTTCCCCGGGAAGAAAACGAGGAGATCGTCGGCGTGGGCAGATACTACATCGACGAATCGGCCCATTGGGCGGAAGTGGCCTTCGCGGTGAAAGACACGCACCAGCAGCTGGGGATCGGCACGGAACTTCTCGCCTACCTGACGTACCTGGCCAAGCGGCAGGGTCTCCTGGGCTTCACGGCGGAGGTGCTTTCGGACAACAAGCCGATGATGCATGTCTTCGAAAAGGGCGGCTTCGATCTGGAAAAGAAGAACGTCGCCGGCCTTTGGGAACTCAAGATGACCTTCCGGGAATAGGGGAAACAGAACTTCTCTGGCTTTTTCAGTTCCCGGGCTGCATCCATGCCTGCAGGCGCCGAAGGCCCTCCGCCATGGAGACGCGGGGCTCGTAGCGCAGTTCCCGCCGGGCGGCGGAGATGTCGAACCAGTGGGTCGTCGCCAGTTCCTCGGCGAGGAAGCTCGTCATCCGGGGTTCCCCGGGCAGCCGCAAGGCCAGGTGGATCTTTTCGATAACCGCCCCCAGGAGGACCGCTACGGTTTTGGGGATGCCCCGGCGAACCGGGGGGATGCCCGCCAGGGCCAGGATACGGTTGACGAAATCCCAGAGGTTCACAGGCTCGCCGTTGGAGATGAAATAGGCCCGTCCGGCCGCCCGGGGGTTCTCCGCCAGGGCCCGGGCGGCCAGGAGATGGGCGGCGGCGGCATTGTCGATATAGGTGGTATCGATGATGTTTTTCCCGTCTCCCACCCGGAGGATCTTGCCGGCCCGGGCCTGGGCGAGGATGCGGGGGATGATCTGGGTGTCTCCCGGCCCCCAGATGAGATGGGGGCGCAGGGACAGCGTCTTCAGCCCGGGGCCGTTGGCCGCCAGGACCATACGCTCCGCTTCCGCCTTCGTCGCCGTATAGGGCGACCGGGGCCGGTCGGGATAGGGAACGGATTCATCCACCCCGGCCATATCGGCAGCCCCGAAGACGACGCTGGCGGAGCTGGTAAAGACCATCCGGGCCACGCCGGTCTGAACGCAGGCCGCCAGGATGTTCTTCGTGCCGAGCACATTCGGGCGGTAAAAGGAGTCGAAGTCCCCCCAGACCCCGGCCCGGGCGGCGTTGTGGAAAACGACGGCGCAGCCCTCACAGGCCCGCTGTACCGCCCCGGCATCCGTAAGGTCCCCGCGGATAACCGTCACGCCCCGGCGCCGCAGCTCCGGATAGTCGCCCCGGGCGAAACTCCGGACGGCGTACCCTCCCGCCAGAAGGTGGGAGACGATGGCACCGCCCAAAAACCCGCCGCCGCCGGTGACCAGGACAGGCACGCGTTCGGTGCGAGACACGTTCATCTTTCCTGTCTCCACGCCGGGGATTACCGCTGCCGGTCGTAGAGCTTCAGGATCCGCTCCGTCACATCGACGGCCTCGTCGCTGCCGACAACGCTGTTCTTCTCTAAAATCAAGGTGTATTTTTCGTTTTTGATCAAAGATTGAACGATCCGGCGAATATCGGCGATAATCTTCGAGGTCAGTTCCACCTCCTTTTTCTTCAGCTCTTCACTCAAATCCGCGTCGAGGCGGCGAAATTCCTTCACCTCCCGGGCCAGTTTCTCCGTCTTTTCCTTGCGGGCCTCCTCGGAGAGCTTAAGCTGGGGGTTTTTCAATTCTTCATCCAGGGCCTTCAGTTCCTTGTCCTTAGCCATGATCTGGGCCCGTTTGCCTTCCAGATCCTTCATCAGGACAGCCCGGGCATCTTTCGCCGCCTGGGATTCCCGCATAATCCGCGGCAGATCGATGATGCCGATCTTGACCGGTCCCGCGGCCTGTACCGGCGCCGAAGCGACAGCGATCAACAGCAATCCCATGAATAAAGCGCTACGGAGGATTCTTTTGCTCATTATCTTTTCTCCTTCATTTTGTTCCCCACCGTTATACCATAAAAAATTCCTCCCCCTAACGGGGGAGGAACAAAACCTTTTCCATACGCCTCATCTTTCGACAGGTTCTCTTATTTCGCAGGTTTCGGAGGCGTCACAATACCCGCCGCCGAACCGGAGAACGTCCCCGGAGAACCATTCGGCGCCGTAAGTATCTTGCCCGCCGCACCGCCGGTGAAGGTGATGCTCTGGCTGTTCACATTGCCGCCGCCGTTGACGGCAGCGCCCCATTTGGCCGCCTCGGCGTTCCAGTTGTTGAGCTGGAAGGCGGCGGTGAGATCCGTCACGTTGCTGCCCGCGGTCTGGGTCAGATTGACGACGGAGCCGCTGCCCGGCACCGGTGTCCCCGTATAGGATCCCGTTACGCCGCCGGAATTCGGCGCTGAGGCCCAGATGCTGGCGGGACCGCCGGTGGAGGCCGAAAAGAAGGTAACGTTGGACATGGTAACCGACATGGCGCCTCCATTGATTGCCTGGAGACCATTGCTGTCCAGGGTCGCCTGGCCCACCTGGAAGGACGGGATATTGGTGGCCTTCTGGAAGGCCAGCCGCTGGGCATCGTCGTTACCCATGGCATTGACCTTGTCGAGAAACGCCCCGGTCTCCATCCGCGTCGCCAGGGTCACGGCCTTCCATGTCGAGGCTACCGGGTCGAAGACCCCCTTGATCCGGCCACCGAAAACCGATGTCCCCGCATCCTGCCAGTGGATATTCGCACCGGCCAGGCCGCCGGTGAAGACATTGTTGGTCGTTTCGGCAAGCTTTACATTGATGAAGGTGGTATCCATAAAGGGTGTCATCTCCGGCGGCGGCGGATTCATGATCCAGGTCCACGCCGTCGGGTTGCCGGTGTAGGCACCGCCGGCGACAATATGATCGATTCCCCAGGAAACAGCGCCGGGAGCGGCGCCGGAGAAGGACAAGCCCCGACTGACATCAGCCCCCAGGGAAATGGTGCTGCCCGGGTCGCCCGCTACAAATTCGGCTTCGAGCTCCGGGGTGTAGATCCGCTGATATTCCTGACCCGTAACCCGGGAGGCGAAATTGACCACATCGATAGCAGGGTCAACCTTGGAGGCATCGTACATCTGATAGGCGTAAAGGGCGCCCGCCGCCTGCCAGAGGTTTAAAGAGGCATAGAGTTCGCTTTCGGCAACAATAGTATCGTCTTGGTAAAGCAGGCCGACATTTCCTGACTGATCCATGTAAAGTGCCTGGGCCATGCCCTTAATTCCAGAAGAACCATTGAGAACTCCGCCCAGGAATCCGGCATAGGCGCCGAACTTACCGTCAACTACCGGTGATTTCGAGCTGCCGCCGCTGTCGTAATAGGGATTCATGTTCACCGCCGGGTCGAAGCTTGCAAAACCCATGCTCCAAATATTGAAGGAGGAAGGGTCAGAACCCGGAGGCGTGAAGCCCGCATTTCCCATCATGAACAGCGGCGTCGGTTCGTTGGTACCGAGTTTTGCCCAGAGATTTACGTTGCTCCCCATAATGCCGTCGAAGGTTGAATACTCCAGATAAGACGGAGTTTCAGGCATGGACACCAGGCGGTATTTCCGCCCCTGAAGGTTGCTGCTGAAGGCAAGGGGCTCTCCCTGCCATGTCCCGAGCCCGTAACCCTGCCAGGTATGGCCTACCGGCTCGTAAACCCCGTACAGATCGCCGATAAGATAGCCGCCGGTTCCGAAACCGCCGATTCTCCTGTAGGTTATAAATCGACCTTTGGTCAGTTGGGCGGAGAAACCGCCGTCGCTCCAGGTAGAATCGTCGGGAATCTCGCCATACCAGTAACCGGTGTCGGCAGCGATGATTCCGCCCGGCTGTAATGATAATCCGAAAGCGCCGGCTCCGCCCGCCTTCCCGGACCAAGTCGAACCCGTGCCTTCATAACGACCCGCAAAACCCTGACGATAAATACCCCAGTTCAAAGGCTCCGCAGGAACAGCCGGAGATACCTCAGGCACTTCCGGAATTGCCGGCTTCACAATCGACAGCGTCTCCAACGTCGCAACCTCCGCCCAGACCGAACCCGACGCCCCCAGCCGGCCTCTCAACAACTTGTTCCCGACATCCCCCGTCGCCGCCGCCACATTCACCAACTGCCCGGGTTCGATACCTATACTCCCCACCACCGGCGCCTCCGGATACATCCCGCCGTCCAGGGCAAACATCCCCACCTCAGGATAATAACCGCCCGCCAGTGAGCCGCGCAGCACCCCCGCATTGTATACTCCGGCCTGCCCCGCATCCTCGTGAATGTATAGACCCAAAAACCGCGCCGCCCCCGCGTCACCCACCAACGTACCCGCCAGGTAACCCCTGTAGGACCCGCCGTCATAGGTCGTATAACTGCCGTCCTTGTAATTGTTACTGTATATGTCCGTGCTCCAAAGATGCCCCGCCGACACCACGCCCGGCGTGTAACGGCCCAGCAACGTCGCCGCCGCCGGTAACGTCTCCGTACCGCCCCAAAGCGAAACCGGACCGCCCAACAAAGCCTCGCTGATAATACCGTCCCCAAACGAATTCACCACATCGCTCTTGCTCAACACATACGCATTATCCTTGTCCGGCGGATCCTGCAAAAACGCCAGCGTCGGGTGCTCACTATCACGCCATACCCCCGTCGTCGTCTGACCAGTGTTGTTGTCATACCTGCTGTACGTGCCGTCGGCATAGTAGGTTGTATAGTAGTTCTCCCCTCCCTCCAAGTTGCGGTAATAGCTCATGGATCCCGTGTCGTCCGAATAGTAACCGTAACTGTACGAAGACCAACTCTCCGGATAACCGTAACTACCCGAATAGTTCCGGCGCGTACCCGTCATACCCGCGCCGCTCACCGCACTCACATACTGCAAAGACACACCACTCCAGGTGCCGACGTTGACGGCCTGCCACCGACCATCGGCGGTGTTGTAGATCCCCCGCAGGTCGCCCCGGATGCCCGTATCGGCCAGCAGCCCCGTAGTGGCCGTTGCGTCGCCGATTCTTGTCTCAGAAATGAAGCGGCCCGTCGCCGTCGCCGAGAGCATACCATTACCGGCCGTACCGTCGTTTATATCCATCAACCAGTAACCTCGGTCATCGACGGCTGTCGGCCCATAATAGGGATTTGCCGACGGATTATAGGCCCCGAAATAACCTGAACCGCCCGCCTTTGCGGTCCAGCCCGGCGTCACCGCTGCAGCGAACTTCCCCGATGAAACCAGGCTGTATATCCCCCAGGGGGAGCTCTCACCGGTCGCGTAATTAACCAGGGATTTGGTGGTCATGTTCTCCATGGGCGCCGGGTAGGGTCCGTAATAATAATACACAAGATACGGGTTACCGCCGTTAATATCGCCACCGCCGGCAAAGGCGCCCGACAGCTTCTCGCCGGCAGGGAAACTCTTTGTGCGGGTAAATCCCGCCAGGAGGTCGGGAGATAATCCCGATATCGCCGGCATTTCCGTCGGATAGAGCCCCCCGGTCATCTCGGCCATACCGAGGTCCGCAGCGGTCCCTCCGGTCAAGGCGCCGAGGAGATAGCCGGCCTTTCCATCCTTGTCTATATAAAGCGACCGTGTGACCGCGGAGAGATCGGCACCCCTTTTTATCCCGGCCAGGAAGCCCGCATAGGCACCGCCGTCATAGGTCATAGCGGTGCTTGTCTCATAGTTGTCACTGGCGATCTCACCACTCCAGAACGTCAGACCGCTGCCCGGTTCTGTATAGACGCCCCGGAACACCGTCTGCGCAGGTTTATCCTTCGTCGCCGACCAAAGTTCATCGCCACCGCCGAGGAGGGCCTGGAAATAGCTGCCGTCGGCGGTGACGACATCCGGATTGCCTTCGCCGTAAGGATAGGGAATGACCCACTGCCAGGAGGCGGTCACCGGGCTCACGAATGACAGTTTCTTCTCCCAGTTGGCGGCGCCGGCGGCCGTTCCCCCGTAAACGCCTACCGCTCCGACCTGCCAGTCGTACAGGTTCGTTTCCTTGTTGAATTCATAGGCCCCGAAGAGATCGCCTCCGAAGGCGCCCATCGTCGTCGGGGTCAGATAACGGTAGGCGATGTTTCCCGTGGCCTTGCCGTCCGCCCAGGCGGTGTCGCCGCCCAGATCGGCCATCCAGTAACCGCCGCCGCCATGGTATCCCATATAACCACCCGCCGTGGCCTTCCATCCCGCCACGGGCAGCGCCGCAACCCCATCGGCCATTGTCGTGCTCCAGAAACCCCACCGCTGATCAGCAAGCGCAGTCTTTCCCGTGGTAAAGTTGTCCACCGTCACTGCACCGGCCGCCTTGCCGACCAAAGATGTAAAGGAGAGCTTCCCGCCTCCCCAGGTCATGTCCGCCGGCGTGACCCCGGTGATCGGCTGTTCATAAAAATCGTAACGTTCACCTGTAAGGCGCCACATCCCCGCGCCGGCGGTGTTCCCCAGGCCGGGATAGAAGTCGCTCGTGAGGTTGTAGGCGAGATAACCCGCCTTGTAGAGGGGTTGGCCCTGGCCGTCCACACCGTCCGGTCGGACAAAGAGGGCCGCGTATCCTCCCACTCCCTTGTTGTCGCCGTGATTGACCCCCAGCATCTCCCCGAGGAGGGCGCCCCCGTCCGCTGTCAACGTCGGCCCCGTGCCGGAGGGCGTCCAGAGATTCCAAAGGCGCCGGTTGTTCGGGTTGTCGTAGCTCCCCATCGCCAGGAATGTATGGGAGGCGCCCCAGGGCAGGGAGGTGCTCCCCAAAAGACCCCGCATGGCGCTCGCCTCGTCCCAACCGTGGGTGGGGTTCCCATCCACATAACGGGTATACATGAAGGCCTGGCCTTCCGCAGACAAACTACCGGAAAGATTTAACAATTCGCTCTGATACGTCCCCACGCCCTGGCCGACCCACGTCCCGGATTTGGTCCCGTCTTCCCCGGTGCCCGTCTCCTCGTAAAGACCGTACAAGGGTCCCTGGATTGTCCCCCGGTGGGTATTGGTCAGATATTCGCCCTTCGTGATATTTCCGATGATCTCACCCTGGTTGTTCCATTGGCCGCTCATATCCGCAAGCCAGTAACCGCTTGCGGTCGTGGGTTGCGACACCGGATCGAAAATGCTCAATGCACCCCCGGCCCGGGCTTCCCAGGCAGTCGGACCCGCGGGCTTGCCGGAGAAACGGCCCCCCGTCTCCCCGGCCCCCAGTTGGAGATTATACACGCCCCAGCTCAGCGGTTCACCGTTATTTACCAGATAGAGAAACTCACCGGTGCGGGACTCGTTGATCACAGACCCGGCGGCACCGAACGTGGAACGGAACGACATCGTCAACGGATTGCTCCCCTGCCCGATCCTGTCCGGATCGAGTCCGGTCGCCAGGGGTGTCGAGGCGGTAACGGAACTGCCGGCCGCCATCTCCCATAAACCAGACACGTCATAGTCATCCCGGGACAGCGAATATACCGATCCCGCCAGAGAATCGCTCTGGAGATAGCCGGCAGCGCTTTTTCCCATCGCATCTGCAGGGGTGAGATACAGGGCGCGCAGGGCACCGCTGAAACTGCTCTCGCGCCACAAGGCGCCCATATAGCCGTGGTAGGTTCCCCCCGCCACAGGCGTTTCCGTGAATTCGTTGGGTACGGCGCCTTTTATGGCCGCGTTCCACAGATAGGTCCCCGACATCCCCTCGCTGCCGTACACCCCCATGCCGGCAAGTTGGGTGGTGCCGCTCCAAGGGGCGGTTGTCCCGCCCCAGATCCCCAGCGCCGCGCCGGTTTCGTAAATCATGCCGCCTTCGTTCATATAAAGAACACTAGGGCTCTCTCCATTATTACCCATGTATCCGCCTTCACCTAAGGCGGCACTGTGGGCCAGCCGGTTGGTAACGTTGTAGGTGCCGATACTCTGACCGATCCAGCCGCCGTATTCCCCTGTTTCTCCCGTCCCTTCCACCGTGAAGAGACCGGAGTAGGGTCCGGACAGGACGCCAAGATACAGGGGGGTCATGTAACGGCCCGCCAACTGTCCGGAAATCGTGCCGTCTACACCCCAGGCACCGGTAACATCGGCCTGATAATAGAACGGCGCATTCATCTGGGTGGGACCGTAACCGCCCGTTTTGGCCGACCAGGAAACACCGCCCGCCGGCTTGCCCGCGAAGGAGTTCCCATAAGCGCTTCGAAGGTTGTAGATACCCCAGCGCAGGGGGATAAGTTTATCCAGCTCATTCTGCTCGTCGTAGAAGGGTTTGGCATAGAAAGTCGTCTGCATCATGCCATATTCATTGGCAATCGTTCCCTGATTACCGGCGAAGGCACCGCCCAGTCTGCCGTAGGCAAAATTGTGGAAGACATCCAGATCCGCCGTCGGCAGCCCCGCAATCCGCTGCTGGGGCGTCATGTCGCCCTCCGCCTTCCACATCCCCAGTTCCGGAAAATACTGCCCTCCCAGGGCGCCGGTAAGCCAGCCGGCCTGGCCGGCCGCCGTCTTGTAGATCCCGTAGGCCGATCCGGACATCGCGCCGTCTTTCCAGATCCCCGCCGCGATCCCGTTGAATTCCGCATCGGGGATGTCACCGCCGGTAACGGACAGGCCGGCAAGGCCGGAATTCCACAGGAACGGTCCGGCGTAAGCGGCGCCGGAAACAGGCCCCGGGCCTGAATTGCCATCCATGATGCGACCCATGGCCACCAGATGGGTCGTCCCCGTCCAGAAGGGATTCAGGCCTCCCGCCAGACCCGCTTCGTGGGCAACGAGGGTCATGATACTGTAGCCGTATTCACTGTTGTATTCACCTTTATAAAGCGAGGTGGGGCCGTAGACGTTTTCCTCACCCGTTCCCCAGTAGCCGTACCAGGCCAGGGGGGCCAGTTTGTACACTCCTGTGCCCGCCACACCGTAGGCGCCGCCGGCGGGCTGGTACCCCCGGTACTCGAAGCTGACCGTCCCGAGGTAGTACTGGTCCAGGTAATAAATCGAGTCGGCAGCGCTCATCTTGGCATGGCCGCCGGCAAGGTCATCCTCGCCGGCGAAGTCGCCGAGGAGGACATAGGGGACATAGCCGTCATCCAACGAGTTGTAATATTCACCGTATCGTCCGAGGATTCCCTGCCATGGGGAGCCGAAACCCTGATAGGCGCCGCCGCTGGCGGTCGTACCCCAGAAGCCGAGGATCCCTCCCGCGGTCGTCCCGTACCCCTTCAAGAGGCCGGAAGCCATCGTTTCTTCCATCGCCGGTCCATAACTGCCCAGAACAGGCACCGGGATGTCGTTGAAGTTCCGCAGCGCCGTATCGTTCGTGGCCGCCACCGGCGTCCGTTTCATCGTCCCGCTGCCCTTGACCTCCCCACCGGTGGTGTAGTTGGGATCATAGAGGTCGGCGCTCGTCAATAGCCCAATAGCGGTCCCCTTCTTGTAAATGCCCGTGAAGAGTCCGTACCAGGAGCCGGGAACCGAGGCGAGGGAGGCATCATAGAGGCCGCCGTCGCTCGTGGCAACAGCGGTGAGGTCGGTAACCGAGGGGCTGCTCGAGCTGCCGGCACCGAGGGTTCCCGACACGCTCGCTGTACCTGCGTTGGTCTTGTCATTGATGGAGGTCGACACCGTACCGCCGGTAAACGGGCTTCCCGGCATCACCGGAATGGTCGCCGTCGCCGTCGTGTAGGTGGTCGACGGTTCCTGCTGCTGTTGTT
The DNA here is from genome assembly GCA_035448805.1 of Syntrophales bacterium. GTDB lineage: Bacteria > Desulfobacterota > Syntrophia > Syntrophales > UBA8958 > UBA8958. The sequence continues at coordinate 21,207 of DAOTJR010000016.1, read as the reverse complement.
GCTGTTGTTGCTGCTGCTCTTTGGTCTGCTGGGCGGCCTGGGTGGTCTCCTGCTGGACCTGCTGTTGCTGCTGGATCTGCTGTTGCACCTGGCCCTGCTGCTGCTGCTGCTGGACCTGCTGCTGCTGAACCTGCTGCTGAGCGAGATCGGCATCGGTCTTGCCGAGCAGCAACACGGTGGTGCCGCCGGTTGTCCCGGTCCCGCCCGTTGTTCCTCCCGTGGTCGTTCCGGTGGTTGTGGTCGTTCCGGTGGTACCGCCGGTCGAACCCGTGGTTCCGGTCGTTCCTCCCGATGCCGTCCCGGAGCCGCCTCCGGAAGTCCCCTCCCCACCGGTCGAACCGCCCGACCCGCCTGCAGAACCGGTTCCGGAAGCGCTTTCCCCGCTTTTAGCGCCGGCGCCGGATTCATCCTTCTTGCCTTCGTCCTTTTTGATTTCCTCCTTCTTTGTTTCATCCTTCTTGCCGGTATCGGCGGTTTCCTTCTTTTCTTCTTCCTTGCCCTTGGTAGCCTCCTCCTTCTTGCCTTCATCCTTGCCTTTTTCGGCCTGCTTCTTCTCCGTCTCCTCTTTCTTTTCCTCGCCTTTTTCCTTATCCTTAGCCGGTGTAGTGTCGTTGATGTGCTGTTCGATTTCCGCCGCCGTCGCCGGTTTAACGATCGGCCTCTGATCAGGCGCCGATACGATCATGGCCTGACCCGGGGCGATGGTCTTCACATCGGAAGGCATGTTCTTGTTGTATCCGTAACCGGGGCCGTCCTTCAGGACCGCGCCGCTGACACCGTTGATGAAGAAGCTGATGAGAATCGTCCCCCGGACCCCGGCAATGGAGGTGGGGGTATGTACTTCGTAAGCTCCCCCCTTCTGGAGGTTCTTGATCACACTCTGGGTCTTGCCACGGAAGAGATCGACATAGCTCTTCCGGTTTTCCCGGTTGTCGTATTGCGTTACCCTTATCCGGGTGCCTTCGGCAAGGCGCAGGATATTTCCATCCGTAAAGGTGACCTCGGCCTTGGATTTGCTTTTGGCCCGGAGGATGTCGCCCTGACTGACCGGATCGCCCAGGAGGACTTTTATCGCCGCCTGCCCGGGCCGGGTAATATCCACATTGCCTTCTATCTGGGTAACCTTGCCCACCGGAGCGGCAAGGGCCGCCAGCGGCAGAAACACCAATAGCGCCGTAATGACGGCGGCGGCGTTGCAGATTGTTCTTTTCATGGTGACACCTCCTGAAGCAAAAAAGCGCGATTAAAACCTCAATTCCAAACCGACTGAATAAACGTCACGGTCGTAGTCATACAAGAATATATTCGAGAAGACACGGGTCTTCATGTACTGCGGGGCGATGATCGTCAGATACCGGTTGATGTCCCAGTAAAGACCGGCGGTAAGCGTATAGGTCTGATCGCTCCTTTTGACATTGTCGAACGTGGCGTTTGGATTTTGATATTCCTGAAGAAACATTTCCCCGCCCAGTTGGGCCCTTATTTTCCAGTACTTCGGCGTCATGAAATTGGCTGTAAACCGGTGTCCCCGATTGTCGAAGTAGGCGCCGTTGGCGCTTTCGGTACTGAAACCGTAGCGGAGATTCAAAAGACCGCCGCTGTTCCCGAACATCCAATACCAGCTCAAATAACTATCCAGGCCCCGGGAAGACTGGTCCCATAGCTGTGGCTGGGCGACGGCCTCAAAGTAGTTCTTTCCCGCATAGCCCGCCGACACCTCCAGGACATGGTTCGGCGCCGGCATATACCTCAGGAGCGGACCGACGGTGTAATTCTCCGAATAACGCTGGTAGCTGGGATTTCTCTTCATCACCTGGGTATAGTTGCCCGCCAGGACCATCATGAACCGTCCGAAGTTAAAACCGGGGTTGGCGGAGATGGTGTTGGCGACGAGATCGTAACTCGTGGAATACTTCTCCTGAAAACTGGCGGCGGCGGCATAGCTCGCATTGAAGGTAAAAGGACCGGTCAGAATAGGTACGTAATCGAGGCGGGCTGTAGTCAGATACTTGAAGCTCTTCTCGTCCCGTTCCCAAAAATCCGTACCCGTCCGTTGGTACCAGAAGCCATTCCAGGTCGGCTCGGAGAGGATATTGTTATCGTACTGGGCCATGAGACCAATGGTTATCCGGAGGGGTCGTTCCAGGAAACTGCGTTCTTCCACGAGGTCCTGATAACGCCGGGCAAAAGAACCGAGATCGGACAGGGGATCCTGGGTGATAGCCGTCTGGAACCTCTGTTTGGCCAGATCATATTTGCGCATATTCATATAGCAGACCCCGATCTGAAGATCGGCGGATTGAGTATAGGCGGCGTCAAGTTTCTTTGCCTGATCGAAGGCTTCGACAGCCTGCTGGTACCGACCTTCCGCAGCGGCGATCATCCCTTTGAGAAAGGCGACCTTGGCAGGAAAGAGGTTGTTTCCTTCCGCCACAGCGATCCATTGTCTCGCCTCTTCCAGTTTTCCCTGCTGATAGAGGACATCGATGAGTTCCACCGGCGCCTGCTTCACCGGCGGCGGCAGGGTGGCGGCATCGCGGAGGTGTCCTTCCGCAGCGGGAACGTCATTGGCCTGCTTATAGGCCATCCCGAGGAAGAAGGCAGCCAGGGAAGATGCGGGGTCACGGCGGCGGTACTTCCCAAGGATCTCTATCGCCTCTTCGTAGTTTTCCGCCTGATATTGACGGATGCCTTCCTCCAGATCCGGCGCCGTCCCACCGGAAGCGGCGAAAACTCCGGCCGGGCCGGGCAGGAAAATTGACAGCAAGACGACCAGGAACACCGACGCCGGCAAGAATGCCTTGACCTTCCTCATATGTTTATCTCCGCTCTCTGTTTTTGCAACACCGACCGGCCGGGCCGGGATGGATCACAAACCCCGATATTTCATCCTTTCGAAACAAGACTATAAAGGTTCTCACACCGATGTCAATACGTATTGTAACCGGCAGTGTGATCTGGTTCACACATGGGAAGGTATTTTTTCACACCCCACCTTCCGGGACCGCCGCCGGCCCCACCGGCGACGTAAAAAGAGAAACGGGACGTAAAAAAAATCTCCTGCCCCGCAGAGCACCACGAGGCATGAAAATGACGTCTGCACATTAGATCACCGGCAGGAAATGAAACCCGCATGACGGCACGCCGTCAGAAAGCAGGATGAAAATGCCGGGACGCGCTCCACCGCATCCGCAGCGGTCCCGTTAATGATAAACCGTCGTAGATCAATAACATATGCACGCATTTGCGAGTGAAATTTATCCGAGGCGGGCGGCGGCCCAAACGGCGAGCTTTTCCCTCGAGATCTTGGCATTGTGGCGGATATCCACGGGGAAGCCGGGATGGTAGAGGACCGTTTTTATCGGCCGGGTCATAGGATTCGCCCCGGCGATCTCCAGAAGTTCCGCCGTCAGGGCTTCCTTATCGCGACCGTGATCTCCCGGCAGCAGTTCGATAACTATGACCGGCCTTTTCGCTCCCGCCGCCCCGACCCCCACGAGGGCTGAACGTCTTACGCGGGGATGGCGGTTGAAGACGGCTTCACAAGGGACGGTAAACAACCGCCCCGCCGCCGTTTCCACCCGGTGGGCCTTCCGGCCGCAAAACCACAGCCTTCCCCCGGCGTCCAGGTAACCCACATCCCCCATACGGTGCCATATCCCGCCCTCGTCGTCGGCCATTTTCGCCAGTCGGGTCGCCGCGGGGAGCCGATAATATTCCTTGGTCGTCACCGGCCCCCTGACGGCAATCTCCCCGATTTCTCCCGGCGGGAGAATTGCGGCATCGCCGATCGTATCCAGAGGTTCGTCAGTGATCGCGATGATCCGTACCTCCATCCCCGGCAAAGGACGCCCGACACAGGTTCCGCCGCCCTTATCGCCAATATGCCGCGTCTCGGCCAGAATCTCCCGACTGTCGATGTCGCTCACGGGCAGAACCTCCGTGGCCCCGTACGGGGTATGGATCCGGGCATCAGGGGGCAGCATGCGGTGGACGGCCTCTATGAGTTCGGGACGGATCGGGGCGCCGGCAGTAACTATCCGCTTGAGATTCGGAAGTTTCTTCCCCGTCTCCCTTCCATGGCGGGCGAGATTCTCCAACAACGCGGGAGATCCGTACATGCTGTTGCAGCCGTTTACCTCCAAGGCATGGATGATCTTCCGGGGATCGGCCTGCGCCGGGCGTGTGGGATCCATGTCGGGGATCACGGAGGTCATCCCCAAAACGGCGTCGAAGAGGGCGAAGAGGGGGAAGGCGGCCAGGTCCACCTCGTCCGGGCCATAGCCGAAATGGGCGCTAAGAAAGCGAACCTGGGCGTCAAACATCCCGTGTTCATAGACTACGCCCTTGGGGGGCCCGGTACTGCCGGTGGTGAAGAAGATCGCCGCCTGTTCGTCAGGGCGGACAGGCACCGGGGGAAAGGGGCGCCAGGGCCCCGTGCGGAATTCGTCCAGCCCGTACCCCCCCCAGAAAAGGCGCCGTCCCACGGTGACCTTTACCTTGAGCGTGGAGAACTTACCCGGCGAGAGCAGCCGAAGGACGTGAGCCAGGGGGATGCCGATAAAGGCCTCGGCGCCGATGGAGGAGAGATTTTCCACGAGTTTCTGCCTCCCCATGCCGGGATCGATCATCACCGGGACAGCCCCCACCCGAAAGAGGGCGAAGGTGACGGCGAAGAGTTCCAGGGACGGTCGGACCATGAGGATGGTCTTCACCCCCCTGCCGATGCCCACCCGCTGGAAACCGTGCGCCAAACGGTCCGTCTCTTCGTCGAGTTCCCGGAACGTCCAGTGGACAAACTCCGGAGAGCCGGGAGCGGCGGGACAGACAACCGCCTTCTTGCCGGGAAAGAGGCGGGCGACACGGCTGAGATGGGCACTGATGTTCGTGGTGTTTTCCCGGTTGTTCATAACGTCCGTATTATCTTTCATTACCGGCCCCCTTGATCTTCATGAAGACATCTATTCGGGAAGCGGGTGTCCCGCTAGGAAGGACCGGACCACTTCGATGACCGCCTCCCCCTCGTCTTCGAGGATATAATGCCCGCCGTTGGGAAAGGTGTGCACCTCCGCCTCGGGAAACCGCCGCCGCCATTCCGAAAGGGCGATCTCGTCGAAGACAAAATCCTTCATTCCCCAGCAGATCGTCATGGGGATACCCCTCAGGAGATGGAGATGTTCATCCGTCCACTTGGCGAGAGGGTAGCTCCGGTCGTCGGGGTGAAGCGGGATGTCCTGAACAAAACGGAGGGTGGCGATCCGGTTCTCCCAGTTGTTGTAAGGGGCTGTAAGTCCGGCCCTTACCGCCGGCGCCATTTGCTTCTCCACCGCCAGAAAGGTCGCCAGATAGGAAAAGGCATTCCCGCCGCGGACCAGCAGTTCCGGCAGGACCGGAAAACTGCGGATGAAAGACAACTGCCAGGGCAGCTTTATCTCCGGGGGAATGAGAAAAGCCCAGGTATTGAGGACCACAATCCGGGCGATCCGCTCCGGTCTCCGGCAGGCACAGGCCATGCCGATCATTCCGCCCCAGTCGTGAATCATGAGGGTCACGTTCCGTTCCAGTCCCAGACAGTCCAAAAGGGCTTCCAGGTTGTCCACATGACCGGCCAGTGTATAGGCGAATATCTTTTCCGAAGGACGCGACGACAGGCCGCAGCCGACATGATCCGGGACGATCACCCTATGATCGGAACATAACGCTTGCACCGCCTTACGGTAATAGAAAGACCAGGTGGGGTTGCCATGCACCGCCACGACGGGTTCCCCCCGGCCTTCGTCGAGATAGTGATAAAAAAATCCCGGACCCTTCAGCCAATGGCTCGCGAAAGGGTATAACGGCCGGTGCGGGGTGATGTCGAAGGGAAGGGGAATGGCATCGGCGCCGGACACGGCGGGTACAAGTTTCATCGGCGAGGCAGCCCATGGCCTTTCATCTTTTATGTTCTTGATTTATACGGGCGTCATTGGTTCTTGCGGGCCGGATTTCTGTACAAGGCAAGGGATACCGTAATTCCGGCGCCGACGGTGAGAAAGAGACAGTTTCTCGCCCTGTCGAACCGGCCGTCTTGTCTTGCCAGCGCCAGAGCGAACCCCGGCCCCGCCGTATGCATCCGGGGCGGGCCGCCGGGCGGAACCACGAGCCGTCTTTCCATCCCTTCGATTCTCTTGATCTCCTCCAGCCATCCCGCGGGGCTCTGCGAGGGGATGACGATGTCTATGTCTTCGATCCGCAGGGACATTTCCGCGAGGAAAAGATCCAGTGACTTCCGTGCGCAAAGGGCGCAATGCGCGGCATAGTCCTGCTCTTGCCTTACTACCAGGATGTTTCTCTCCTTCCCCTTCTTTTCCCGCCATTCGATCCGACTCGTGAAATCGGCAGCATACTTTCCTTCTGTATCGGTCCGGAAACCGACAAAACCCTCATCCTCTCTCCCGGCCGAAAGAAGGAGCGCCGCTCCGGCCGGTATAAAGGGGTAGGATACACATTGGCCGGGATGAGGTTCATTGTCGCTGGTTACGATCAGACCGTATTTCACCGTCCCGGAGGTAAGAAACCCATCCACGATCATCGCCGCGGTGATTATGCCGCCGCCGCCGTTGTTCAGATCAAAGGAAAAGGTGCTGCGGGCGCCGGTGAAGATCTCGTTGGCCCCGATACGCCGCTGAATGAAAGAGGCGATCGATGGTTCGCCGATGTCCCGGTCCCGGTAGATGCCTGTATTGACGAGGATCCCCACGTCATTGGGATCGAGTCCCGCCGCAGCGAGACAGTCCGCTGCCGCCTTTACGGCCAGATCCACCGAACCGCCGCGGAAAAACCCCGGACGACTTACCGCGGCTGCTTCAATCAGCGCTCCCATACCGATCCACCAAATCGTCCATAGTAAAAATCACCACCCCGATGACCAGCCCCGAGGCAAAAGCCATAATCAAGATTTTGTCCCCCTTCTTGAACCTGCCCTCCCGGAGGTATCTGTACATGGCCAGAAAATGGGTGGTCGAGGCGGTATTGCCGTATTCCTGAAAGTTGGTGACGATGTTCTTGACATTGCTGCCGAGATACCTCGCCAGGTGTTTACCGCCGGAATAGATGGCCCGGATGGAGGTCTGGTGGGGAATGAAATGATCGATGTCGCCGTATTCGACACCCGCTTCCGCCAGGGCCCGTTTCAAAATGGGCGGGGAATCGGCGATGGCCACCTGATGGATCTTGCGGGCCGCGGTGACCATCTGCGCCCCCGGGGCGTAGGCGCAGGGCTCACCGATACAAAGGTCGCTGTACTTAGCCAGGGTGAGGAAATTGGAGACATGAAGCCCGCCGCCGCCCGCGGGGGCCCTTTCCATGATTACCGCCGCCCCGCAGTCGCCGACGGTTAGGGAGGCAAGCTGGCCGCTGAACACCGTTTTAACCTTGGGAACGGCGTTACGGACCGCCGAGGAGAGATATTCGCCGGAGATGACCATGCCGCATTTGATCACCCCCCGTCGGATAAAATCATTCATGATATAGACCCCGGTAAGCATGCCCGCGCAGGCGTTGGTGATGTCGAAGTTCATGGCCTGGGAGGCCCCTATGGCTTCTTTGACGGTGAGCGAAACCGGCGGTTCGTAAACGAAGTTCAGCCCTTCCCGGTAGCGGGTGATCGAGCAGCAGATGATCATCTCCAGATCTTCGGCCCGGTAGCGGGAATAACGAAGACAATCCCGGGCGGCGGCGATGGACAAGGTATAGGAATCCTCTCCCGCGGAGCAGATCCGGCGCTCGACGATGCCGGTGAGCCCTTCGAGATCGATCTTCCCCCACATCTTCACGCCCGCCATGATTTCCTTGGTGGTAAGGCGTGTCTCCGGCAGCTTTACGCCGATACTCTCGAACCGGCCGGCCTGGCGGCAGGGAGAGGGATCTCGGTCCGGAAAGGCGTCCGGTGGAACTTTTTTTTCTTTCATCACGATAATTACGACAGTCTCCGATATTGAGGGGCCGGCAGTGTCGCGGGTCCGGAAAACATAGACCGGAACGTGCGGTCTCCACAACGGTGAGACATAATTGAATTCCCCGGGCAAGTCAAACAAAATCCCCTGTGCGTCGTCAATCCTTCAGGAGAACTATCCCGGCCCCATTGTTACATATGTTTAGGTGAGAAAGAAAGCGTTCATCCTCCGGGATATCGGTTGTCAACCGGACGAACCGGGCCCATAGGCGGGACAAAAAAAAGTTGTCTTATCCCGAAATATTCCCTATAGATATTATCCGCTTTTCATTAGAGGAAATGAGGGTGGCGCAGCTATGGGGAACAAGATTAAAGCTATTGATGTTTTACTTGTGGTCTTGATCTTTTTGACACTGGGTTCGCCGCTGTCAGGAACCGGGCAGCTCCGAGCGGCAGAGACCGGAACGGATAAAATGCAGGCGCGAATCGAAGACGGCATAGGCCAGTATCAGCACGAAAATTACGAAGAGGCTATAGAGATCCTCACCGAGGTTCGCCGCCGGGATCCTTCCTCATCGACCGCCGCCTTCTTTCTGGGAATGTGCTACAAACAAACCAACAATTTTCAACAGGCCATCCCCCAGTTTACCGACGCGGTCACCCTGAAGCCGTCCATCAAGGAAGCGGCTGTGGAACTGATCGATGTGCTGATTCAGACGGAACAGATCGAGGAGGCGGAAAAATGGATCGCCGTCGCTGAAAAAAACGACATCTACCCGGCCAAGACAGCCTTCCTGAAGGGCATGATCCTCTCGCGAAAGGGAAAATTCTCCGCGGCCATCGGTTCCTTCGAAAAGGCCAAGACACTGGACAAGAATTATACTCAGGCGGCGGATTTCCAGATCGGCATCGCCCTCATGGGCGACCGGAAATTCGCGAAGGCCAAGGAGCGGTTCCAGGCCGCCGTCACCCAGGACCCCCTGTCGGATCTCGGCACCTTCGCCCGACGCTATCAGGACCTCGTGGAAGAGCAGAGTTTTCTGCAACGGCCTTTAAGACTCACCCTCACCACCCTCGGTCAGTATGACACCAACATGCTCCAGGAGCCGTTTCTGTATTACCCGGACACGTCGCCTCAAGTGCAGAGCTCCAACAATTTCGTAAACGAAAGCAGCGAGAAGAGCTTCGGACTGTCTTCGACAGCCCGCCTGGACTTCATCCCCATTCTCCCCGGCAACTGGCTTTTCAATGCCGGATTCACCGCCCTGAGTAACGTCCACGAGAAAAACTCAACGACGTACGATGTTTACGCCCAGTCCTTTTCCGCTGCTCCCGGTTTCAATTTCGGTTCCTTCGCCATCAACATCAATGCCAACTACACTTTCGTCATGAAACGCGGGGACTATGACAACAACGGCGGCGGCTACCGCCGTTATTCGGAAAACGGCGTCGTCGGACCGCTTGTCCGCTTCCTTCCCGCCGCCAATCACATTATCGAACTCTCCGGAGCCTATGCCAAAAACAACAATTTCAAAACCGTGGCCAATCCGGAATTGAACGATATGAGCGGCTCCGGGCTGGACAGCTATATAAGCTGGATGTGGCTGTTCGCCCCCACCGGCATTTTCAACCTCAAATGCGGGTACATCATCAACAACACTTACGGCATTTTTTACGACAATCAGGGCTTACGCCTCACCGCGAACCTGATCTATCCCCTCTGGAAGAATTTGAAGCTCCAGATCAGCGGCGACGCCTACTTTCAGAGTTATCGTTACGAAAACACAAGCTACAATAATATCAAGAGGAAAGACCAGATCTACACCGGGGCCGTGGGGCTTACCCTGGACATCAACCGGTATTTGAGCCTCCTGGTGCAATATGCTGGAACCAGAGCAAATTCCAACATTTATGCTTACGATTACGATCGGAGCCTGTACTCCGCCGGCTGTGAATTGCGTTTCTGACGGGTTAGCATGAAAATACACCGGGGCGACCTCACTTAAATTATTTTCAAAGTTCGCGGGTGCCGCCCCGGCATGAAAATTTATATGAAAATGTAGACAAGTGCCCGATTATTTTCATGCTTCGTTGTGATCGCGCCGGGCATGGGGGTTTGTCTGAAGATGTCCGCAGCGATCCGGATATTTTCATCAGCCGTTTTGTCTGCCTGTGGTCATGGAAGCCCGTGTGAAAAAATCACACCTGGTCTGTGACCAAGATCACAGGCCGGGCATTGCACAAATCCCGGCGATCGTTATAATCTAACGGCGAGAAAACGGCGAAAAAAAGGCAAACAGATAAAAATCCGACAACCCTTGACTAAGGGGAGGGCATAACAATGAACAGAAAGGTCAAATTGTTATTATCGTTAATCTTCGTATGTATATTTTTTCTGCCTCCGGTCGTTCAGGCAGCCCCCGTGGGGACGATAACCGCAATAGAGGGAAGGGTGGACCTGACCACCGGCGGCGGGGTGACGAGGGACGTCCGGGCGGGCGACCCGGTCAGTGTGGGCGACATCCTCAGGTCGAAGAGCAAGTCCAAGGCGGAAGTGAAATTTCTGGACGGCAATGTTCTGAGACTGGCGGAAAACACCCGCCTGCGTGTATCCCAGTACCAGCCGGAAGAGGGAAAGAAAAGTTATTTCAGTCTTTTCCGCGGCAAGACCCAGGCCGTCGTGGACAAACTCCAGAAGAAGGGGGTCTTCGAAGTACATACCCCCACCGCCATCTGCGGTGTCCGCGGTACCATGTTCTTCGCCTACTTCCAGAACGGCCAGAGCGGATTCGCCTTCCAGCGGGGCAGCGGTTACGGCTACAATGTCAAGATGCCCACCCGGATCGTCACCATCAATGCCGGACAGGCCATGGTGGTGACGGCCCCCGACCGTCCCCCGACACTGCGACCGGCGACATCGGTGGAAATCGACAAACACGCCAAAGACACCACCCCTACGGAAAAAGGCAAGGAAGAAAAGCAGGAAAAGAAAGAGGAGGGGAAATCACCGGAGGGCGCCCAGAAACCGGAAGGAGACAAGGGCAAACCGGAGGAGAAGAAAGAGGGGAAACAGGAAGAGTCAAAAACCGAAAAACCGAAGGATGAAAAGCCCCCGCAGCAGACCAAGACGGAGGAGACAAAACCCCGGGAAACCAAAGGCAGCGAAACGCAACAACCTTCCGGAACCACCGGCGACACGGGAACCGGGACAACAACCGGAACGACAACAGGAACCGCTACGGGCGATACAACCGGAACCGGGACGGTGACCGGAACCACAACCCCACAGCAAACGGCAGGAACCACAACGTCCACGGACTTGCCGTCCCCCGCCCCGCCCACATCCGGGACACAGTTCACGGAACCGGTCGCGCCACCGGTCACACCGGTCGTCCAGCCGCCGGTCAACCCGACGCAATCGATCATCGTGGAACCTATCATTCAAAGGGACACCACCCCCCCCCAGGTCGTGCTGACTACATTTCCTCCGGGGACGGCGGACACCAATACCGCCACCTTCGGTTTTTCCGCCAACGAACCGGCTACCTACACCTACCGGATCAACGGCGGCGCCTGGAACAGCAGCAGCTCTCCCAGCATCTCCCTGAGCGGCCTTCCCGACGGCATCAATGTCCTGGAATACCTGGGCGTTGACATGGTGGGCAATGCCTCGGCCACGCAATCATACACATGGACCATCAGCAGCGGCACTACTTTCACAAACAACATCGCCATCGGTGCTCTAAACGGCACTCTCTCGGGAAAGATCAGCGAATCAACCGGTACGGGAAATATTAGTTTAGCCGCCGCCGGTTCCTCGCTTGCCACAACCGTAACCACCTCCAGCGGAATTATGAGCGACGGCGCGGCCTCGAATACAGACCTGGCGGTAATCGTGGGATCGTGGCGCGGCCTGTACAACGGCCTGGCGAACAAGGAGGGAAAGCTTGGCTATCTCACGGGCAGCCTCTCCGGAACCTTCAACGAAGGCACCCTCAGCGGTAACGGTACGGTAACCCGCGTCTGGACGCCTTATACCGCCTCAGGGCCGTTCCAGACCTTTGCGGATGTCTCCTTTCCCTATTTCCGCGATGTCGATCCCGCCGGAGGTCTCGCCGCCGAAACCGTAACCGGTCAGATCAGGGGCTACCGGCGCACCGACGGCGGCATCCTCGGGATGTGGAGCTACCATCCCGCCGGCAATGGTTATTACAGCGGCGGGAGCCCCACCACCTGGACGGCAATGTACGGCGCCTACAACCTAACCCCGGTCAACGGTTCGTTCTTCGTCACCATGGGCGCTCTCACCGGCACTGATGACGGTCAGGGCCATGTCACCCTTCAGGAAGCCATGCCGTCGGGATTCCGATATCTCGATACCGACTACCTGGGAACCATGACGCTAAGATACGCCGGGAGTTACTCCACGGGCCATCAGCCGCTGGTCGCCGCATCGTATGACAGTGTCGGGGTGGGCACCTACGATCTGGCGCCCCTGACCATGAAGGGCATCATGTCGGGATCCATGCAATACTTCGACGGTACTTCTTTCCGCGCCGGAGGCACTCTTGCCGGGCTCCTCGGCAGTGCTTCCACCGGATGGAACTCCCAGGCGTCCCTGACGATGATGGGCAGTTATCTTCAAACCGCCGCCGATCAGCCCTCCCTGCTCCGTTATGGAACCGGGGTGGGCAACATCGCCGGAACGGCCGTGGACGGAGGAGCTTTCCGCGGTTATCTGACCGGCAGTTGGCAGGACGACACCCTTGCGAGTCAGGCGCTGGTCCTTTATGTCACCGCCGGCAACAAGGCCGGTTATCTGGAAGGCATGGCCGGCGGAGTCATCTCCGGGGCCTATTACGGCGGAAACACAAACCTGTGGCAAGACAACCTGTCCCTGATCAGCGGCCGGGAAGAGCAGGCAACGACGGTGTCGCCGGCAAACCTGTTGGAATCCCTCGTCGTCAACAATTTCCAGGCTACCCGGAGCAGCGGGCTCTTCCTTGGCAAAACGGTCAAGGACGTCGTCGTCGACGGCTACGCGATGCGGATAGCTGATCAGAATAACTGGGGAATCTGGAATGCCGCCTTCGGGGGAACCTTCGATGCCACAGCCATGGCGACCGCCGATCTTTCCGTGGGAGGCCAGTTCCACAATACAACGGACGTCACCGAGGAAGGCTTATGGAAAGGACGGTTGGCGGGTATGGGCCAGGCCGGTCCGGGGATGAGCGGTGTATTCAGCGGCTATGCCCTGACCAATCTGGCCCGCTACAACCTTTCCGGAACCGTCGCCAATGCCGCTGTCGGTGATACGACCTGGCAGGCCACGGGTATCGGCCCCTACACACGGACCCCCATGTACTTCAGCAGCAGCTTTTCCGGCGAACCCGATCCATACACCCTGATGGACACAAGCGGCGTCTATCAATCGGTAAAAGGACGGATCCACCACGGCGTCTATACACGGATGCAAACGGTCGCCACCATCCCCGGCCGGGACAGCTTCTGGAAAAGTCAATATGAATACGACTATTTCGTCCGGGACGGCGGCAGCCTTTCCGAGGGGTTCCAGCAGGAACGGATCGAGGCCTACGACGACGCCCTGGGCGGCCGGTACCGCGAATCCTGGATCTACCGGCCCGACGGCTCCTATTTGTCCTATCGGGCCGCCACCGGCAAGGTATGGATGCTGAGCCGCGGCGGGACCAAGAAGCTTTCGCCCATCCCCAATCTCAGCGGCACCGCCCCCTACTACGATCCGGTTTCCCGCAATCTGCCGGCGGGCTCCATCTACCATCCGGCCGCTCCCCTCGACCCCTTCCCGGCGGATGTTTATGTCCGCTCCTTCGCCGGAAACGACCGGCCCTGGTCCAACGACGTTTACAGCGTGGTCCGGGCGGCGGATTTCTCCGGTCTGATGGCGGGGGCAGCCAGACTGAAGGATACCACGATGGACAACCAGGCGGAATTGTACTTTTTGGGACAAACGGGCGACTTCTCCGGCGCGGCGGTTTTCAATGCCCGCCTGCTCAGCTATGACGCCGCATCGCAGAGGAGGACCACCCCGGACGGCGACGCCTACTACCTGAATCTTCTGGGCGCCGTTTCCACGGAAGGCGGGACCGGACCGGCAAACAACCTGAGCGGCGTCCTCTACGGCCTCTATGTCAATCCCACCGGAACCGAGGCGGGTTTCCTTCGCGGCGGTATTTCCGCCGGCGCCGTTTCCGGTGATCTTTTCATGTGGGAGGCCACGGGGCGCCTTTACCGGGAAGAACCATTCTACCGGGGCGCCGCGCTTCCCTTTACCCCCGACAAGCTCCTCAACCGCCTGAGCAACGGCAACTGGGTCAACCTGCAGGGCGGTTATATGGGGGCCTCTGTGGATTTGGGTTCCCGGGAGGGATATTTTCTGGGCTCCGGAACGAGCTCCGGCGTCCTGACCGGTTACGATACCCCTGGTTGGACCCTGAACATCAAGGGGCTTCCCGATTACGGCATCTTCCAGTTGAATCACGAGGTGATGAACCGCTACCGCAATCCGGACCAGGCCGGCGCCTGGGCCATGAATCTTTCCGGTCTGGGCTCCTTCGGGTCTTATACGACCACCACGGATATCCCCGTCACCTATCCGGACAGCGGCGTATGGTTCGCCGGCGTAAACAGCGGGCTATGGCAGAACGGATTCATCAACGGCGACATCTCCGGCCGGTTTCTCACCCTGACAAAGGCGGGAACCATCTCCGGCGAGATGACGGGGTCTTACCGGCCCGATGTGGCCGGGGGAACGGAGGGGACCTGGCAGGCCGTCTCCGGCGGCGTCTGGCGGAAGGAGACGACCGGAACCCTTACCTTTGCCAGCCGTATCGACGGAACCAGCGCCGTCCTGGATCACGAAATATCCGGGTACCGTGACTACGGCAACGGCGAGTTCTACTCCTTCGCCTATAACGATCGGGACCGGCGGGACGGCAGCCGTTACGGATGGGGCAGCTATGCCAATCCTTCACTGCGGGAGGCGGTGAATACATCGTTCCACGCCGGCGGTCCAAACCAGGAGAACATGACCTATTACAGCCAGACCATCAAGACCGTCTGGACGGATGCCCAGCCCAGCGTATATTCCTTCATGCAAAACGACATCACCTTCGACAACCGGAACGCCTATCTCGAGGCCATGGCCGCACTGGCCTATTCGCCGAAAGGGGAAGTGGTCGGCTACGGCATGTACGGCTTCAACTCCCGCGGCAACTTTCAGGGCATCTTCGCCGGACATGACGACCTCTGGGCCGCCGCCCGGACCAGCCGGACGGAATTCATCCTGGTTGACGACACCAGTTTCCTCGGAAGCAAACCGTTCCTCTTCGGCGGCATCCTGTACAGTTCCAATCCCCTGAAGACGGACGACCCCTACACCGATTCCACAACGCCCGTCGGCGGCGCCTATGTCTCCTATCTCGGCGGCGCCGTGAACCGGGCCAACCGGGTACAGGCCACCCTCTTCGGCCTGTATATGGACAGGGACAGAAACATCGGCATCCTGCACAGCTGGGACGATAATGCCCAATCCTATGATCTCACGGGTAACTATTATCCCGGCGCCGGGGCCTGGGAGGGAAGCGGCGGCATCACCAGCACCTTTGTCATGACCCCGGACGGACAAAAGATAAGCCCGGAGCTGACTCCCCAAAACTTCGCCGCCAATATTCTCGTCAATTCCAGTCAACCGGTATCATTCGCTGATCCCGGACTGTCTCCCCTGACCTGGAGCGAGGCGGCGCCGGAGATAGACCTGCGGCTGGGCACAATTATGGGCAGTGCGGTCATAATCGATCCCGCCTTGCAGGGTGACGGCATCTGGGGTATCTGGAGCGGCACTACGGGCGGAGAATATTCCGGCGATCCCGCCACGTGGGCAAACAAAACCGTGGCCTGGGAATATTCGGTCGCAACGGAAGGCAGCGATGACACGACGATAATGAGTTCCCGGATCGACCATGTCGATCTCACGGCAAATTCCTTCACCGGAGTTGTCACCGGCGCCAAGGCGGATTGGATAAACGCCCGGATCTCCGTCATGGGCGGCGAGATCCGCGGGCTCTTCGATCCCGCTAACCCCAGGACCTGGACGTCTTTCCAGCAGGGAGCGTTTGTGGACGCCGCCCAATTCTTCGCCCGGCTCAACAGCATGAACGCCACGGACCGGGCGGCGATGGAAAAGGCCACCCGCATCCCCTGTTCCGAGGTCGGCCGGGCCGATTTCGCCGGCCGTGGCAACAACATGGACATTCAGATGAACGGCGTCCAGTTTCTGCGCTTCCAGACTGAAAGCACCCCCCGGATCTGGGGGACCAACAGCGTCACGGGAACCTTCACCGACACGCCGGTCCTGAACACCGCCCCGATCACTCTCCGCGCCAACACCGGAGGCAACGACATGACCGCCTCGTTCAACATGCAGCGCTGGACCGCAACCGCCGGCAATGCGGGCAACTGGGGGGCGGCTGTGAACGGCGGCGGCGCCTTGAACCGGACGGACGTTCCCGGCACGACCCTGAACGTCAAATTCCAGGGCGCCGCCGGCGGCGGCTATCAGGTGACATCAGGGACCGGAGGGACGATAAACGGCGTGGCGGCGGGGATCGTCAAATAGGCCCGGCTCCCCCGTCTCTATCCGCAGTCCACGTCCGCCAGGCGGCGCTCTGCCGGGAAGTAAACGAGGATAACTTGCATAAAGAAAGGTGACATCTTGAGACAAAAAGCTAAAGACATGTTCGCGGCGATTAATAAACCGATCCTTCAGATTATCGTCGTTCTCACCGTGTTGCTGCATCTCTCCGCGGTGATGGCGGCCGTTCCCTACGAACAGATCACCGCCAATTTCCTCGCCTTCCGGAACAGCGACAAGGTAATTGCCGCCGTCGATCTCCTCGAGGAAAACAGCCTCAACCCCGGGCTGCCCGCCATCGCCAGCGGTGCCCTGGTCCGGCTCGCCGGCGGGGGCTACGTCCTCATTGCCCCGACCACGAATCTGTCCCCGGTAAAAGCATATTCTTTTACCCGCGACTTCGAGGATCTGCCGCCGGCGGTGCAGCTTTACCTTCGGCAGGAGCTGGAGGGCGCGGCCCGGGCGGCCCAGGGTCAAGACCAGCCGGCCGCCGGTCGCGAAGTCCTGTCGGTAAGCGAAACCCAGGCCCGGTGGGATTTTCTCCTGAACTACCCGCCCGCCCGTCAACCCCTGGCCTATACCCCCGACACCTGGCTCATAAAAACAATATGGAATCAGGGTCACCCGTTCAATAAGTTCACCCCCCGCCTCGACGGCGCCGCCACCCTCACCGGGTGCGTCAATACCGCCCTCGCCCAGGTCATGAAGTACCACCGCTATCCGGCCGCGGCAAAGGGGATCGCCTCCTACACCTGGAACGGTCAGCCCCTGAAGGCCATCCTGTTTAAAACCTACAACTGGGACCAGATGCCGGAGGCCGTCGACGCCGCCACACCGACGTGGCAGGCCGACCAGGTGGCCAGCCTCATGAGCGATCTGGGTATCGCCAACCATACCGCCTACGGCGTGGACGGATCCTCCGCCTATCTACACACCACCGCGGTGATCCAGAATTTCGGTTATTCGAACCTGCTGCAAAGCATGACCAACAGCAACCTGGAAAACTTTTTCAGCGCCCTGAGGGCGGAAATCGATGCCGAACGGCCGGTGCTTCTCAGTCTGCCGGGTCATATGGTCGTGGCCGACGGCTACGCCTCCGATGCCACGGGGCGGAGGATTCACCTCAACATGGGCTGGGGCGGGAGCAGCAACGACTTCTATTACCTGGACCAGACCGTCCAGGCCGGAGGCTATTCCTTTACCACCAACCCCGGCACCCTCACCATCTACTTCCGCATCAAGCCCTGCAGCGGTGGCGATTGTGGATGGGTCTCCGGTGGTGGCGCCGACGTCCCCCCGGTCATCAATACCGTCTTTACCGATTTGATCCTGAACAATACCCTCCAACCGGCGTCACAACTCTATGTGGATGCCCGGGATGAGAACGGCGACGAGGTGATACTCCAGGCAAGAACCACCAACGCCCTTGCCGTCCAGCCCCAAATATCCGGCAGTGTCCTGAATCTTGCAGCTCCTTCCGGATCCGGCGGCACCGCCGCTAAAATCACCGTCATCGCCACCGCCGCGGGCAGGAAGATTGAAAAATCCTTTAACGCCCTGGTACTGGATGATTCGGTCGGCTTCGGCAAGAGTTACGAGTTAGCCGGCCAGTTCAAGTCCCAATCGGAAATTTACCGCCATGCCGCGATACTGGACGGTGCCTGTACAATCACCGGCGACCGTGGCTACAGCAATCAGGCCTTTTACACCGCCGCACTCGGCGCCGGCGACACACCGGTCCTGGGATGGAGCAATGCCGCCCTGAACGGGACACTTACCCGGGGCCGCTATACCCTCGCGGCCTCCCTGAAGAGCGGCAGCAGTTATTATTCTTACAACCCGGGGGTTCATGAAGCCTATGTCCTGAAAGTGTCCTGCCCCGACGCCGATGAAAGCGTCGCTACCATCGCCGGGGTTCTGGGCATCGATCTTACCGGGATAAAGACCCTCAAAGGAGACGTCAACGCGGACGGGTTGGTCGATCTGGCCGACGCCGTCCTGACCCTGCAGATCCTGGCCCTGTCACCACCGGCAGGCGCGGCTCCGGATCTCACTGCCGACGTCAACGGCGATCAAAAGATCGGCGCCCCGGAGCTGATCTACATTCTCCAGACCGCATCAGGGACGAGAAAGTGATTTAAGGAGCAGCAGCGACACCAGCAAAGGGCCCCAGGACCAATCACCATCTTTTCGCAAGGAAGGAAAACGGGAAAACATCATTCGGTGTTTTCCCGGGGGGAGGCTTTATATATCTGATTTTACACGTCATTTATAAATCTCTTTCCTTTTGAGCGCACAATTGATTCTTTCACCGGATCTTCCGGCCGGCCAGGTTCACAGGAACCGTCGAGGCATCCTGCGACCGGTTCAAAAAGACCGGTAGTTACCCTTTACAGAGGCCGCCGAGATCGTTACGGACTGGGTCTGGTCCACCTGCCTTACGCACCCGATATCCTTGGCAAACCAGTAGAGGATCGTTGTCGAAACGAAGGGCTGGGTCTGTCCCGCCATGGTTTCCGTCCTTTCCAGGGAAACGAGAAGGCAATCCTTGACGACGCCGTTCTGGGTGGTCACGTCCTGGAGCCCCACCAAGGTTGTGGCCGTCGTGATCAGAACCTGATATGTCACTCCGTAAAGAGAAAAGGAATAGTGGGCGGAGGAGACCTGACGATCGCCGATCCTGGCGTTCGCCGTCATGAGCAGCAGGGGGGCGTCGAACAGGTATTCCCCCGGTAACGACCCCGCCGGCTCATAGACGCCATGGAGCATTAACCCGGCGGCGTCGGTGGTGTAGTATTCCCGATAACCGCTGGCGTAGGAAAAGACAAAGGCGCTCATCCCGCCGATCGGCTTGGTCCCCGAAACGACGGTCCGGTAAACGGTTCCCGTTCCTTCGTCGCGGAAATCCCGCCAGTCCCCCACCTGGACGGGGAAATAATCGGCAACCGCGTATGCGGCGGCACCGGATCCTCGTAATCCGGAGATGTACTGCAAGGCATAGAGGGTCTCCGCCAGGCCGATGCGATGATCGCCGTTGACGTCCCCGGCGATGTTGACCGTCGTCTGCCGACCCGCCGCCGTCTGGAGGGAGAGAATCGCGTCGGCGAGATCCACTTTGTTATCCCCGTTTATATCCCCGGGCAGGACGGCCAGCGGTGTCGCCGTCGGTTCCTCACCCTGCCCGTCGCCGGCCATGGCGCCGATTACGATCTTCAGGTAGGCAAAACCGGAATCCTCTTCGCCGTCGTTCGCCCGGAAGACGAAGATGTCCTCACCCGTGGCGCCGGGCCGGGGGGTATAGAGATACCGACCGGTCTCCTGGTCCAGGACCAGCATCCCCTTGTGACCGCCGGTGATAACCGCGAGCATCTCTTCAGCGGAAAGGGGAAGATAACCATAAGTGGACCAGGGATACATGGTGCTGCAGATGTAGAAATACCACAGGGGCGGACCCTCGCGGATCGTCAGCAGGTCGGCGTCGGCATCCGTCGCCGTCAGGGTCCCTTCTACTGACTTGCCGGCCTGGGTGCCGACCGTGGTATGTTTCAGAACGGGGGGGGTGTTGATTACCGTGACCGTTCTCTGGAGACCGGTCTGCCGGCCCAGTTCGTCCACGGCCCGAACCTCGATTACATAGTCCCGGTTCCGGGCGGGAAAGGAAAGGGGCTGAGAGAAAGCGCCGCCGGTCACAGCGGGGTGATATACCTCGCCTTCCAAGGTTACGGCAACCGTCACGGCGGTGATATCCTGAACCTGACCGCGGAGGGTAAGGGCGAGCAGGTGGGTCTTGTACCCCTCCGGCGGTTCGGTAACGGTCAACTGCGGGGCCTGGGTGTCCACCAGCCAGGATACCTCCGTCGCCGCCCCCTCCGCCTGCCAGTTCCCCGCCGCGTCCCGGCCGATAACGGAAACGGTATGTCTCCCCTCGGTCAGTCCGCTCAGAACGATCGGCGTCGTCACCGGCGTCTCACCGGAATATACCCCGCCATCCAGACGGTAGCGGTAAGCCGTCACACCTGCGCCGCCCATGGTCAGGGTGGCCCCTGTCTGTCCGGTCGGCGAGGACGGAACACCGGCCACGGTCGCCACCGGCGGGGTGAGATCCACCAGCCAAGAATGGCCCGGCGGTGCCGTCTCGACATTCCCCGCCCCATCCGTCGCCTTCACGGTAAAGTGATGATTGCCCTCGGTAAGGCCGGTAATGGTTAGGGGGCTCGTGCAGGAGGTAAATTCACCGTCATCCAACAGACACAGGAAGGTGGCGGGTTCGTTCGCGCTGAAGACAAATACCGCTTCATAACTGTTGGTTATTTCCGCCGGTCCGCTGATGAGCGTCGTTACGGGGGCCGTCAGATCCACGGTCCAGACGACGGCGGTGGGCCCAGTCTCCGCCTGCCAATTTCCGTAAGTGTTCTTACCCAGGACATATAAGGTGTGTTCACCGGCAGTCAGGCCGCTAAGGACGATGGGTTCGGCCACCGATACCTCCCCGGAATAGACGCCGCTGTCCAGCTTGTATTTATAGACAACAACTCCTGCGCCGCCCACGGTCAGGGTGGCCCCTGTCTGTCCGGTCGGCGAGGACGGAACACCGGCCACGGTC
>DAOTJR010000015.1:0-60865 GCA_035448805.1 Syntrophales bacterium | reverse complement strand
GTTGAGTATCCAAACCGTCTTTTCGTAAGTGTCTATGATGTATTGAGTGCCGTCGGTCTGCCGCAATCCAGAAGGGATTCCTTGTTTTGCGAAGGCATTTATGAAGTAAAAACGATATGATATAGTTTATCGCGGGATGGAAAATGTTTATCGTCGTTTCCTATGACGTCGTCGCCGACAAGCGACGGAACAAAATCGCCAAGACCCTGGTGGGCTTCGGGAACCGGGTCCAGAAGAGCGTCTTCGAGTGCGAACTGGACGACCGCAACTATCTGAAGATGAAAGACTCCCTGGAGAAGCTCATCGACCGGGAAGAAGACAGCGTCCGTTATTACTTCCTCTGCGGTCGTTGCCGTGGGCATGTGGAGGTCAGCGGACTCGGCGCCCTCCGGGATGAGGAGGAGCTGATCATCGTTTAGTTCCTCCCATAGCGGCGGGCGCCCCCACAGCCCCCGCCCCGGCAGCTTCGCTCATGGTCCGGGCGTTTATCGCGGCAGGGCCACGAGATAGAACTTGCTGTTCCGCCAGACGATCCGGGCTTCCGGAAAGGAACGCTGCAGGGTCGCCAGATTGCCCTTCCCTTCCGTGACGGCGAACGAGACGGCGCCCGTTGTCATCGTTTTCACCGCCGCCGCTGTCTCCGTGGCCGCCGGCGCCGGCGCCGTGGGCGCCTCCCCTCCCGGACGGACTGTTTGTTGCGGACTTGACGGCGGTGAACCCGGCCCCTGCGGAACCGGGGGCGGTGGAACCGGCCCTGGCGTTCCTGACGGCGACATTGTTGTCCCCGGGGCACTGCCCGCCCCTTCCCTCCCGCGCCCAGCGGCCTTCACGGCCCGGACAAACTCCTCCTCGGTGGGGAAGCGACGTTCCCGCTCCGCCGGGGAAATCCGGTCCGCCCCGAATTTCAACTCGCCCAGATCCTCCACAATGGCTGTTTGCCGCCCGGTATAAAAATCGATGCCGTACATCGTCATCCGGTACTGGTAAAGGGGGGCCGGCGGCGGGACATGCTCCCGTACCGCCCGCACGACGTCCAGGGAGGACTTCCCCGGGGTCAGGTAGTGGGACAGGGGCAGCAGGAGGCTGAGCAGATAAATGGCAAAGAGCAGATAAATGGACGCAAACCAACCGCTCTTTCCCCGCCGGCGGATCATTTCCGGGACAAACAGCAGGGCTGCCGCCGCAAGCAGGGGGACGGCGAGGGATAACACGCAGCCGCCGGGGGGGCCGAGCTCCCGGTATTCGGCGACGAACAGGGGAACGAAAGCCACCCCCCCGAGGGCCAGGGACTGGACGATGACCGGCGCCAAAGCCCAGCCCGGCCCCCGCTTCGCCCCTTCCCCACCGCCGGTGCCGTCGTCTCCCGCTCCGGAACCGGGATCCTCACTGCCGGGATCATCATGCGCGGGAGCGTCACCGCCGGAAGCGTCATAGCGCTGAAATATCCGCCCCATAACCACGGCCACAGGCAAGACCGCCGGGGCGATATAGGATGCCAGCTTCGACGAGGAAAGGGAAAAGAAGAGGAGAATAAAACCCACCCAGACGACAAACAGGCGGATTTCGGCGCCGGCGAAGAGGCGCCCCTGAGGACGGCCTTGACCGCCGGCGGCTCCCCCGGACAAGGGTTTTTCCCCCGCTTTGTCCGTCATCACCGTTGCGCCCGTGCTGCCGCCACCCCGCCGCAGCCCCGCCCAAGCCTGGACAACATAGGCCCACCAGGGGGTGACCCCGAGGAGGAGCACCGGCAGGTAGTACCAGAAGGGCTCGACGCGTTCATGGATCTTTGTGGTGTAGCGGAGAAAGTGCTCGTGAATGAAAAAGAACCAGAAGAAATCGGGGTTGGCCCGCTGCACCACCGCCAGCCACAATCCTACGGGCAGGGCGAAGATCAGAAACCCCCGCAGGGAAATGAGCCGCCCGATCTCCCGCCACCGCCGGGACCACAGCAGCCACAGGACCAGCACGGCGGGGGGAAATATCGCCCCGATCACCCCTTTGGTCAGAAAGGCCAGGGCGCAGGCGCCGTAAAAAACGTCCCGCCATTTCCTGTCCCCGGCGCCGCCGGGCTTTTCCTCCCCCGGCGGGGCGAGCGCCGCTCCGGCGCCATCACCGGCTTTACCGTCCCGACGGCTGCCGGCCCTTCCCGCCGCCGGAGCCGGCGGCCCCTCCCGGCGCGGAGAGGCAAAAAAACGGTAGCCGCACCAGATGGCCAGGCAGAGGAAGAACGTCAGGGGCATATCGAGGATATTGATGCGGCCCAGGGCAAAGGGGAGGAGACAGACGGACAGGACGGCGGCACTGTAAATCCCCACCCGTCGATTGTACAGAAAAGCGCCCATGTTGAAGGCCAGGAGGATGCAGCCCCAGGCGCACACCCCGGCGAAAAGGCGGGCGGCGAAGGCGTTCTCGCCAAAGACCTTGAAGAGCGCCGCCGTCGCCCAGTAGGCCAGGGGGGGCTTTTCCAGATAGGCCACCCCCTTGAGATGGGGCGTGACATAATCACCGGTTAAATTCATGTGTTGGGGGATCAGGGCATAACGGGTCTCGTCGGGCTCCATGAGGGGGAGCGCCGGCAAAGACGCCACATACATGATCAACGGCAGGAGGAAGAGGACGAAAAAGGGGCTGAGGACCCATGCCGCCCGGCGGCTGCTCACCCCCGCTGCCGGGGAGGGCTGCCCCGGCGGCTGCGGCAAATAGATGTCGTCATTACGCTTCTTCATCAGTAGTTCAAAAATCGTTTTCGCCTCTGGTCGGCATCTATACGAGTCAAACTGTTTCAGGGGTTCGGTAGTGCTCCTGTCGCTTACCGCCCTTCGCCGATTTCGTCCATACCGGGACACCCGGCAGAGGATCGCTTTGCCGCCAGGGCGGCGGCCACCTTTTCGTAGACCTCCGCCACGGTTATGGATTGCATGCAGAGATTGTTCCGGCAGGGGGAAAAGCGATGGTTGAACACGTTGACACAGGGGCTGCAGGCCAGACGGGGATGGATCACCTCGAAGCGGCCGCCGATGGCCCCGAAGAGGGCCGGGGTCTCCGGGCCGTACATGACGATGCTGTGGATCGGCGTCAGGGAGGCGAAATGGCCGGGACCGCTGTCGTTGGTCACCAGGATGTCGGCCAGTCCATAAAGGACGAGGAGTTCCCGAAGGGTGGTCTTCCCCGCCAGAGATGCCACCCGCGGCGACGATGGGACGTCGTGCGGTTCCCCGATCCGGCGGCATACCGCCTCCGCCGCCTCCCGTTCCGAAGGGGCGCCGGTGATGACGACGGCGGCCTCGGGATGGCGCGCCAGGATCATCCTCCCCAGCTCCACGAAACGCTCCGTAGGCCACTTGCGCAGGGGGAGCATATCGCTGGCGTTGGGATTGAGCAGGATGACCGGGCCCTTTTCCCAGTCCGGAATTTCCCGGTGCAACAATTCCCGGATCCGCCGACGCTCCTGCTCCTGTGGTGCAAAGACGGGCAGGGTCTCGGTAAATTCCCGGATATCCAACTTCATCAGGGGCAGGTCGTCGGCATCGACGGTGAGGGCCGCCACGAGGAGATGGTAGAATTTAGCCGTGTGGAGATAAGGGTTGTACTGGACCCGGTGGGTGAGCAGATCACCCCGGTAGGGCGCCTCGCTTGTAAAACGGTGCAGGCCGACCCGGCGGCGCGCCCCGGTGAGGAAGGCGAGGATCGCCGAAGCCCGGGCGAAGAACTCCATGTCCACCGTGGCGTCGATCTGCAGGCGCCATACCTCTTTGAGCATCTGCCAGACATCCCAGAGAAAGACCCCGAAGGTCTGATGGCGGATGGGAAAGACGTTCTCCGGCGGCACGATCCCCAGGATGTCGAGGATCGGCCGGTTTTCCTCGAAGACGCAGAAATAGACGTTCTCCCGGCCCACCATCGCCACGGCCCGCTGCAGGGCGCTGTAGGCCAAAACCGTCGCCCCCTGCTCGATGAGTTTGAGAAAGAGGATCTTCCGGGCGGGTATCGCTGCGTCGCCATCGCCATTCCCCAGCGCATCCCCAACACGCCTCACCCCGGTAAGGAAGAAGCAGGCCAGGCGCCCCATCCAGATGTCGATCATTCTTATTGTTTCCGGATTCAATAACCGTTTTCCCCCGCGAAAAGTTCCCCTGCCTTAATCAAAAATCAACGTTACTGTCAAACAATGATTGTCGATCATTTCCTTTCGCAAGCTTGCATATTTTTCCCTACATATCAAGGGAACAACAAATCAGCCGTCATAAACTTTCCCTCACTGATGGGCCTGATCTTCAGCGCATCCGCACCATGGTCATTTTCGGAACAATTATGTCTCATTGTTAATTTAATGGACAATAATGTCTGCCTTCATAATGGCCTTACCCATGTATTCATCTGAATATTAAAGATATTTTCCTTAAGAAGATAATGGCAACATATTTGCATTTGGTTTGGCCGGTTGTTTCAGATTCCGGGAGGAGATATAGCATGATCAATCAGATAAACGCGGGCGACACCGCCTGGATACTGGTGTGCTGTTCCCTGGTCTTATTGATGACCCCGGCACTGGCCCTTTTTTATGGAGGCATGGTCCGCCGGAAGAACGTTCTTTCCACTTTAACCTTGAGCTATATCTTCATGGCCCTGATCGGGGTCCAGTGGGTGCTCTATGGGTACTCCCTGGCCTTCGCCGCCGATATCGGCGGCCTTATCGGAGGATTGAATTATCTCGGCCTTGCGGGGGTGGGGGAGCTACCCAACGGAGACTACAGCAAGACCATTCCCCATGGACTCTTTGCCGCCTTTCAGATGATGTTCGCCGTCATCACCCCGGCCCTGATTACCGGCGCCTTCGTGGAAAGGGTCAAATTCAAGAGTTTCCTGCTGTTCAGTCTCCTCTGGGCAACGCTGGTATATGATCCCCTTTGTCACTGGGTCTGGGGAAAGGGCGGCTGGCTGAAAGAAATGGGGGTTCTGGATTTTGCCGGGGGCACGGTCGTACACATCGCCGCCGGATTTTCTGCCCTCGCCTTTGCCCTGGTAATCGGTCCCCGCAAGGGTTTTGGCAAATGCCCCATGGAACCGAGCAATATTCCGCTCACCGTTCTGGGCGCCGGCCTCCTGTGGGTGGGCTGGTTCGGCTTTAACGCCGGCAGCGCCCTGGCCGCTAACGGGGTGGCGGTAAATGCCCTTTTGACGACCAACACTTCCGCCGCTACCGCCGGTTTGGTCTGGATGCTCCTCTCCTGGCTGGACGGTCGGCCCAGCACCCTGGGCATCGCCACGGGGATGGTGGTCGGCCTCGCGGCGGTAACCCCCGCTTCCGGTTACATCACCCCCCTGGCGGCGATGGCAATCGGGGCCGTCGCGGCGCCGCTGTCGTATTATACCATACGTTTCCGGGACAGACGCAGGCTCGACGAGTCCCTCGATGTCTGGGCCTGTCACGGTATTGCCAGCACCTGGGGTATGGTCGCCACAGGTCTGTTTGCCACCGTCGCCGTGAACGGCGACGGTGGCAACGGCCTGTTTTTCGGCAACCCCGGACAGGTCGGCATCCAACTATTTGCCATCATTGTCACCATTGTCTTCTGTTTCGGCGCCACCTATTTGCTCGCCAAGCTGCTGCATTGGAGCATCGGGTTGCGGGTAAGCGCCATGGAAGAGGAGGTTGGCCTGGACATCAGTTGTCACGGAGAGAGATCCTACTCTTAGCGGCGATTTAAAGCCTGTTATTCGGAGTTTATATGCTGAAAAAGATCGAAGCCATCATACGGGAAGACAAGGTTAACGACGTCAAGGATGCCCTGGCGGAAATCGGCATCGTGGGCCTGAATATGTTCGAGGTCCGGGGTCATGGGCGGCAGGGAGGCATCAAGCTGGTAGGCCGCGCCGGCACCTACCAGGTGAACATGCTGCCGAAAATGCAGGTCAACATTGTCTTGAGTGACCGCAATTTAGAGGATGCCATCGCCACGATCCTGAAAGCTGCCTATACGGGAGAACCGGGAGACGGCATTATCTTTGTTTACCCCGTGGAAGAGGTAATCCGTGTCCGAACCGGTGAACGCGGGCAGGGGGCCATGATGTATCCCGGAGATATTGACGTAAAAAAAGGAAGAGTAAAAACCGCCACCGCCACGCCGTGAATATTCCCGACAGCGGCGCCGGATTTTAAGTTGTGCATTGAGGGGTCGTCTAACGGTAGGACGTCAGGTTCTGGCCCTGCAAATTGAGGTTCGAGTCCTCGCCCCTCAGCCATTTATTTTCTGCCTTTTTATATGAAAATGTTGGTAACTGACCGATTACTTTCATATATCCTTGTGTCCGTCTGCCGGCACGGGGGTTCGTCAGAGGATACCCTTCACCCGTAAAATTATAACCCTAATCTTCCAGCACTGCTCTCCCAAGAGGCACTTCATTGCTTATGCAGGGGCCGCCTATTTCCGTCCCGCCGGGGATGGGGGGTATGCGTGTCGGTGCCGCTTGCGTTCGCCGGTTTTTTATGCCATGGAAGGCAAAATAACATGGAGGAGATAACCATGAAGATTATTCACTATGAGGATATCGAGGCCACGCACTTTGACAGCGAGGCGGCCCGGGCCCTTTCCGGAAGGGTCCTCATCGGCAAGGCCGACGGCGCCGACCATTTCTGCATGCGCCTGTTCGAATTTCAGCCGGGGGGTTTTTCCCCGCGCCATACCCACCCCTGGGAGCACGAGATCTTCTTTCATGCCGGAGAGGGAGAGGTCTTCGCCAACGGCACCTGGACACCTGTCAAGGCCGGCTGCGCCGTCTTCGTACCCCCGGGGTTGGAACATCAGGTCAGAAATGCCGGGCAGGATAAATTGGTCATGATCTGTCTGGTGCCCCCGGCGGCGCCGGAACTCTGAAGCTTTAATGACCCCCCTTAAATAATCATCGTCGGCCTGCCGACGCTTTGGCAAAACACACAGAAAGGATTCATCCATGACGGTAAAGCAATGGGACCGGGCCCCGGAGATGCAGATCGATCCCGGCAAATCATATCAGGTAACCATGGAAACCAGCCAGGGGAATATCGAACTGGAGCTCTATCCCCGCTACGCGCCGAAAACGGTCAACAATTTCGTATTTCTCATCCGGGAAGGATACTATGACGGTGTCACCTTTCACCGGGTGATCAAAAATTTCGTCATCCAGGGCGGCGATCCCACGGGAACAGGCCGCGGCGGCCCCGGCTATCAGTTCGAAGACGAATTCCGGGGCAATCCCCTGAAACACGAAACCGGGGTGATCTCCATGGCCAATGCCGGCCCGGGCACCAACGGCAGCCAGTTCTTCATCACCCACTCCCCCCAGCCCCATCTGGACGGTCACCATACCGTATTCGGCAAGGTGGTGCAGGGGCAGGAAGTCGTCGACGCCATCAGGCAGGGGGACTGGATGGAGAAGGTGACGGTCCGGGAAGCCTGATGCCGGATGGAACGGGAAGAAATCCAACCTTTTTGCCACTGCCGCCGGGCGCTCAGGACTAACACCAGCCGGTTTTCGACCACTTTATCCTGTCCCGGCACGGGAAAAATATCCAGGGAAAGGAAGATATGAAGGAATTGTTCGCGACCAGCGCCATCAACACTCTGGAGATGAAGAATCGCTTCGTCCGCTCGGCCACCTGGGAGGGGATGGCGGACGAGAAAGGCCGTCCCCGGCCGCAATATCTGGAGACCATGACCGCCCTGGCCCGCGGGGGTGTGGGGCTCATCATTACCGGTCATGCCTTCGTCAGCCCCGAAGGGCGGGCCACGCCCTGGCAGTTGGCCATCGATCACGACGATTGTCTGGAGGGGCTCCAGGAGATAACCGCAGCGGTCCACGGCGCGGGCGGCAGGATCGTCGTCCAACTCGCCCATGCGGGATTTTTTGCCGCCGCCGGCATTACGGGCCGCGAACGGCTGGTCGTCTCCCGGCAAGAAAGCCAGGACCCCTCTCCCCAGAAGGAAATGGACAGGCGGGATTTGCAGGAACTCGTCGGCGCCTATGCCGCGGCGGCGGTACGGGCCCGGAAGGCGGGCTTCGACGGCGTGCAGGTCCATATGGCCCACGGCTATCTTTTGAGTCAGTTCCTTTCGCCGGCCTTCAACCGGCGAACCGACGGTTACGGGGGCGACATATACAACCGCAGCCGGATTCACCGGGACATCTGCGGGGCCATCCGGGATACCGTGGGGAAGGACTTCCCCCTGCTGATCAAGCTCAACGCCCAGGATTTCATCGACAACGGCCTCACCGTCCCGGAGGCGGCCACGGCGGCGCGGCTCATGGCGGAGGCGGGCCTGGACGCCGTGGAGTTGAGCGGCGGGATGATCATCAGCGGCCGGCTTTCTCCCAGCAGGTCAAAAATCAACACCCCGGAAAAAGAGGCCTATTTCCGCGAAGAAGCCCGGTGGCTCCGGGAAAAAGTCCCGATCCCCCTGCTCCTCGTGGGCGGCAACCGGTCCTATGAAGTGGCCGCCGCGCTGGTGGCGGACGGCACCGCCGACTACATATCCCTGAGCCGCCCCCTGATCCGGGAACCGGGGCTCATCCGGCGCTGGCAGGAGGGGGACCGCCGGCCCGCCGCCTGTATCTCCGACAATCTCTGCTTTGCCCCCGCCTTCGAGGGCAAGGGTATCTATTGCGTCACCCGGGAACGGGAAACGGCGAAGGGAAAATAAACCATCTCAAATTACCGGCGGTCTTTTTAACAACAACAGAGGCGGGATTGATTTGATAACATGGGCAAGTTGAGAAAACAGCTCTCAGGCAAGACCGGCCCGAGCCCCAAGATCATGGCGACGGCGGATCTCGAAAGGAATGCCGCCGCCGACCTCGGTCGTCAGAATTTCAGCCGGGCGAAGGAATGGCTCAAGGAACTCTGCAAGCGGGACCGGGAACGCTACTTACCGCA
The DNA here is from genome assembly GCA_035448805.1 of Syntrophales bacterium. Classification (GTDB taxonomy): domain Bacteria; phylum Desulfobacterota; class Syntrophia; order Syntrophales; family UBA8958; genus UBA8958. Next base: position 51,954 of record DAOTJR010000015.1, on the reverse strand, counting down.
ACTGATCGCATGTTACGAGGGGCTGGCGGCGCAGATGTCGGCGCAGGGCCGGCACCACGAGGCGCGGGTCGTTCGCGAGCAGATCAGGCAAATCGCCGGGGAGCGGGAGCCGGCCCGGGAAACGGCGGCCCCGAAAGAAGAAACCGGGGGAGGTGACGTCTTTGCCGCCGCCGCAGCGGCGGTGCTCACCAAGTGGGGAGGATCGGGAGGGCCGGCGGCGTCCGGAAACGTCACCCCGGCGGAGGACGGCGCCGGGCCGCCCCGCCCGGCGGGCGATGCGGCGAGACCCCGCGATGAAGCCGACGCCGATGCCCTGGTCATCGCCTTCACGGAAATCCCCCGTTTCCGGGAGACATTCCCCGAGGCGCACCGGGAATGCCTGGCGGTTCAGCAGGCCCTGTCCCTGGTTTCCGCCGGCGATTTCGACGCCGCCCTCCGGGAGGCCAAGACGATCCGCCGGCAATCGGTGTTTGCCCCGTGGCGGCTGTTCATCACCGGGTTGTGCGCCTTTTACACGCATCACGACGACCGGGCCCGGGAGGCCTTTTCCCGGATTCCCGGCAATTCTCTCACCTTCCGGGCCTCCCGGCCCTACCTGTTCATCCTGGAAACGGAGCGACCGGAAGGCCCGCGTCCGGGCGCCAAAGAGTCGCTGCTGGTCAACGCCTGCCGGATCCTGCGGCACCCGGAACTGGATCATGTTTTGCCCCGGGCGGAATTCCTTTGGCAAACGGGGCGGCCGGTCGATTCCTGCCGTCACGTCTTCCGGTCCGCGAAGCATCTTTTCGAAGCGGACGGCCCCCTTGGCAACACCCTGGCGCGTTTCTACCTCCACGCCGCCCTGCTTATGGCCGGCGACACCGCCGATCTTTACCTGCAAAAAATTGCCGGCTTCGTGGGCGGTCAGGGTTTTCGTTCGGGCGACATCCACCTGGCGCGCATCAGGGCCCTCGGCACCCCCCGTGATCCCGTGCATTACCGTAACTACCTTCAAAAATGGGAGGAATACCGGCAACGGCGCGAAGCGCTGCTGGGCCGGGACGACCGGATCAGCGCCCTGGTGAGCTCCCATATGGGCGATTTTCTCTTTTCCCTCTGGCAGGACACCAACGGGAATCGCTTTCCCATACGGTCGCCCCGGGGCCGGCAGAGCCTATATTACAGTCTCGCCCTGGCGAAATACCGGGAAAGCCTCGATCTGTATCCCGGAGACAGGGATGTGCACCTCAAGATCCTGGAACTCTATGATCAGGCCGGGGCGACGTCGGAACGTAACAAAAAGCTCGACGAAATCACCCGCCTTTTCCCTGACGACCGGGACGTCCTCGTGAAAAACGGCAGTCTGTGCATCAAACGTAAGGCCTTCCTCAAGGGGATAGGCTATCTGAAAAGGGCCCTGATCCTCAACCCCCTGGAAGGAAGGGTCCGGGAATACCTGATCCTCGGTTGCATCAGTGCGGCCCTGCAATCCGTCAGCCGGGGGAACAACCTCCGTTACCGGGAATTCATGCAGGATGCCATGGAAGCCGGCGAACCGGGGCTTCATAACATGAATCTCTGCCATCCTTACATCCTGCTCCGGTGGGCGGCAATGGAATGGATCACGGGACAGGAAGAGCGGGGGGACGAGCTCTATCGCGACGCCTTGGACCGGGGGGACAACAACATACGTTTGGTCTATTTTACCTACCTCATCATCTCAATTTACGGCACCCCTCCCCTTCGTCCCTTCAACTTTCTGGAGAAACAGGTAAAGGAGATATTCAAGACCCCGTCGCCGTCCGTCGCCGCCGCCATAACCGAGATCATGTATTATGTCCGGCAGATCGATCCCCGGCACCCCAGACTGAGGCGTGAATTTGACCGTCTGAAGACCTTTGCCATGAAGGCCGTCACATTGCCCTGTACCGTCGAGGAGGCGAAAAGCATCGTCAGTTATGCCTACGCGCAGCCCCGGAAGGAATGGGGGCTGATCAAGGCCTATACGGATAAGATACTGCGGTCCGATCCCCGCCACCCCTGGTTCCTTTATTTTCGCCTTCTTCATTCCCGGCGGGGGGAGCTGCTGTACGCTCCCAGACCGCAAGATCTGGCAGCCCTCGAGGAAATCCTGGCCCTTGCCGTGGAGCGTCACGACCGCTTCCTTGTCGAAAAGTTGAACAAGATAATCGTCAATATGAAAAAAACCCTGGCGCCGGCGGAAGAAGACGACGACCCCGATGATTGCACTGATTTAGGAGATCGAAAGTTTAGGAAAATAATGGAAGAGATTGAAGCGATTATAAACATGGAGGCGTCCGGCCGGAGGGGCAGGCGCGCCGGGAAGCGCCTGGAGAAGAAATTGAGAGAAGCGAATCAGGATGATCGGCAGGCGCATCTCTTTGACGAATTTTGATCCGAAAAAGGAGGGGAAGCCATGGATCCCTATGATGTATTAGGCTTGCCGCGCGACGCCGACGACGAAACGATCAGGAAAAGATACCTGGAACAGGTGCGGCGGTTTTCCCCCGATGCGGCGCCGGAGGAATTCCAGCGTATCCGGAAGGCCTACGAGCAGATCAAGGATGAAGGGGCCAGACGCCGCCACGAACTCTTCGATCATACCATGCCCGGGGAGACCCCCTTCGGCGCCTTTCTCGCCTATATCCGGTGTTGCGAGGGACGGCGGCCGCCGTCCCAGGAAGAATTGAAAGAGTATCTGAGAAAATGCCTGAAGAACTGAACGAAGATAACCATATGTTTTCAGAGGATTACGGATCTTGGCAGGACGAGGTTCTCAAGAACTGCCGGGTCTGGCTGGAAACGGTCGCCGCTGCCGGGGCGGCGGCGACGGACCGGGATATAGAAGCGGAAGTGGAAGCGGAATTGGAAGTGGAAGCGGAGCCGCCCGATCTTTATTCCTTCTACGAAGAGCTCTCCATCCTCCGGGGGGAATTCAGAAAGAACTCCCGGCGCAGCCATGAGACCTTCGCCCAGATCGGGGAAAGCCTGGACAGGTTCCAGGGGGTTCTCGCCGCCCTGGGGCAGCGGCTGGAAGGCTTCGCCCAGGAGCGGGAGGCCGCCGAGATCCTCTCCCGTCAGGGTCTGTTCCTCCGCGTCGCGGAACTCCACGAGCGCCTGCGGCGGCTCCACGAAAAGCTCAGGGAATTCAGAGACGAACAAGAAGAACGGGAAGCGGATCGCGACGTCGGCAACGAGGCACGGCCCGGCGGGCGACCAGGAAGCACAAGGGAGGAACGGAAGTCGCCGGAGTCATCATCCGGCTGGTGGTCCCGGTTCCGGCGCGCCCTTGCCGGGGCGCCCGCGCCGCCGCCCGCCCCTGCCCCCGACATCCCCGTCGCCCTGATCGAGGGCATCTTTCTGACCATTTCCCATTTCGAGGATTTTCTGAGCCGGGAAGGTCTTACGCCGATCCCGACGCAGGGTTTGCCCTTCGATCCCGTCATCATGACGGCCGCGGGAACGGTAGCCACGGACGTATGGCCGCCCGACACCGTTTACGAAGAGATAGCCGCCGGGTATCTGTACCGGGGTCAGGTGCTAAAGCCCGCCCTGGTCACGGTAACCGTCGCAAAGAAGAAACAAACTGAGGAGTGATAAGCTATGGAAACAATCGTCGGCATCGATCTGGGAACCACCAATTCGGAAATCGCCCTGCTGCGCACCGAGGGACGCCCGGAAATCATCCCCGTGGACGGGGAGCCGATCATGCCCTCCTGTGTCAGCGTCGATGCCGAAGGCCGCCTCCTGGTCGGCCGTCCGGCACGCAACCGGATGATATCCCACCCGGAACAGACCATCCTGTCCGTCAAGCGCGAGATGGGAAAGCAGCTCCGGATACCCCTCGGGGATAAATCGTATCTTCCGGAAGAGATATCCGCGTTCATCCTTGCCAAACTGAAGGCGGCGGCGGAACAGTATCTCGGACAGCCGGTAAGCAAGGCGGTGATCACCGTGCCGGCGTATTTCGACGACGCCCAGCGGACGGCGACCCGGGAGGCCGGTGTGCTGGCGGGTCTGGAAGTGGTAAGGATCATCAACGAGCCGACGGCGGCCGCCCTGGCCTACGAGGCGGGCCATGAGCAAAATCAGCGGATCCTCGTTTACGACCTGGGCGGGGGAACCTTCGACGCCTCTATCGTGGTCATGGAGGGGGGCGTGGTCGAGGTCAAGGCCAGCCACGGCGACACCCGCCTCGGCGGCGACGACTTCGACCGGCTGTTGACGGAGCATGTAGCCCGGAATTTCCGGAAGCGGCACGGCGTCGATCTGCTCCGGGACCTCCGGGCCGCCAATCGCCTGCGGGTCGCCGTGGAGAAGGCCAAATGCATCCTGTCCGACCAGCCCTTCGCCACCATCCGGGAAGAGTACATCTGGGAAAACCTCCATCTCGATATGGAAATATCCCGGGAGGAATACGAGGAAATGATCCGCCCCCTCATCCGCCGGACGATGGACTCCGTCCACGCCTGCCTGAACGATGCCCTTTATCTGCCGAAGGCCATCGACAAGATCATCCTGGCCGGCGGGGCGACCCGGACCCCGCTGGTCGCCCGGATGCTTGCAGAGGACATGGGGAGGGAACCGCGCCACGAGATCAACCCGGACCTGATCGTGGCCATGGGGGCCGCCATTCAGGGGGCGGCGAGCGGCGGCATGAAAACCGGCGCCATTCTCGTGGACATCACCCCCTATACCTTCGGGACCCGCGCCATCGGCGAACATAACGGCATGCCCACCGACAACCTCTTCGTGCCCGTTATCAAACGCAATTCCCCGCTGCCGGTAAGCAAGGAGGAAATTTTCTACACCCAGTATGACAATCAGGATAAGGTCCTGGTGGAGATTTATCAGGGGGAGTCCCCCCGGGCCGATGAAAACATCTTCATCGGCAACTTCTGGGTCCGGGGCCTGAGCAAAGCCCCGGCCAGCAACCCCATCCTGCTGAAGCTGGAGCTCGATGTAAACGGCATCCTTCAGGTGACGGCCCGGGAAAAGGTCTCCGGTCTCTCCCGGAAGGTGACGATGGACATTACCAGGAAGGGCGAAATTCATGAGTTTGACGGCTTCGGAGAGGATCCGGAGGCGGCGGTTTTCGAAGCGGGGGATGATGACGAAGGGGAGGACTTTTTGAAGGAGATCGGGAAGCCCGGCGGGAAGACACCGACGCCCTACGAACGGCAGCAGCTTCTCGATCAGGCCAAGTCGCTGCGGAAGCGGGCGGAGAAACTGCTCCCCGCGGCAGGGGAAGAAGACGCCGGCGAACTGAAGGACCTCCTGGAAAAAAGCCGCCGGGCCATTTCCGTTCAGGACTGGCAATCCGTATCGGAACTGAATGAATCCATTGCCGATTTGCTTTTCTATCTCGAGGACTGAAGGGCCTGGGCAGCCTGTTCTCACCCCCGCCGGTGACGGCGCGCCGTCCCGGCCGTTACCCGTGTTGCCGGGCCGTTCGCCCGTCGGGGACCAAAGAGACCCCCCATGACGGCACGGCGTCACAAAACAGGATGAAAATGGCGGGACGCGCCCCGCCGTGCCCGCAGCGGCTCCGTTAATGATAAACCGTTGTAGATCAATAACATATGCGCGCATTTGCGAGTGAAACCCCCATGACGGCCTGCCGTCGCTAAACAGGATGAAAATGGCGGGACGCGCCCCGCCGTGCCCGCAGCGGCTCCGTTAATGATAAACCGTTGTAGATCAATAACATATGCATGCATTTGCGAGTGAAAAAAGGATGGAAATCGTCTGTCCCGCCTGCGGGCGGAAGGGCGACGGGGAAGGCGACTGCCCGCGCTGCGGTTGCGAGCTGCCGCTGCTGACCGCGATCATCCGGGCGGCGGCGCGGGAGCGGGAACGGGCCGAGGTCTGCCTGCGCCGCGGCGATTTCCCGGCCGCCCTCCACCACGCCGGCCGTTCCTGGTATATGAAAAAAAGCCGGGGGGCGGCCCGTTGCGCCTTTCTCGCCGCCCTGGGCGCGAGAAGTTTCGACCAGGCGCGGCGCTGGTATCCCCGGGCCCGGAAACACGACAGCGCCACACCCCGCCCCCGTTGATTCTCACCCCCGGACGGTGATCTTCATCCCTGCCGGCGACTCCTCCCGGCGGCAGATCTTCTCCATACCGGCAAGGCCGTTGCCGCAACGAGAAGACGGCGGCCAAGGAAGAACGGCGTCAGGCAGCCGGGGGCGGGGGGGCTTCCTTCCCGGGCCGCCTCCGGCAAACCGCACGGGGAAAGCATCCCCCACAAATTTTCCCTTCCCCGCCGGGAAGCGCTCAGGACGGCACCGCCGCCGTAAACTCCGTCGCCGGCACCAGCCGCCAGTTCCCTCCGCCCCGCAGTTCGAGAACCCGGTCATGATACCCCAGGAGGCTGGAACGATGGCCGACACTGACATAGGTCGTCCCCGAGGCCCGCAACTGGCGGTAAAGATTTTCTTCGTTGGTCTTATCCAGGGCGCTCGTCGCCTCGTCGAGAATGGCGTAGCGGGGCCGGGACAGGAGCAGCCGGGCAAAGGCGAGGCGCTGCTGTTCCCCCAGGGAGAGCAGGTGACTCCAGTCCAGCTCGGCGTCGAAACCTCCCACCCGTTCGGGAAGGTCGGCCAGATTCACCTTTTCCAGGACTTCCCGCAGTTGCGCATCCGTCGTCTCCCGTTCCAGATGGGGATAGAGGAGCTGCTCCCGCAACGATCCCAGCACGATATAGGGGCGTTGGGGAAGGAAGATCATCTCTGCAAGGGGGGGACGGACCACCGTTCCCTCTCCGGCGTTCCAGAGCCCGGCGATAGCCCGGAGAACGGAACTCTTCCCCGCCCCGCTGGGCCCGGTGATGAGCAGGCCGCCGCCCGGGGGGACCGCCGCCGTCGCCTCCCGGAGGAGTGTCTGCTCCCGGTTCGGAGTCTGGAGGGTGACGTGCTCCAGGGCCACGCGGTCCTGCTCCCGGGAGACGATGACCGGGAAGGGCCCGGAAACGGCGGCGATACCGGCGCCGGGTACGGCGGCTTCCGGCACGGCGGCAACCGACCGGGGTGTCCCCGGCGCAGCGGCCGCCGTCGTCACCCCGGCAGCGGGACCATCCCCGCACGTCACCGCCGCGTCAACCCCCGGGGAAACGGTTTCTCCCGATGCGGTGCCTTCCGTCAATACCGGGACACCGCCGGCCGGAAGGGCGCCCTGTTTATCGATGGCCGCGGCGAATGTCTCCAGACGGGTAATGCCCGCCGCAAAGCTGCTCAACTGTTCGAACTGGGAGACGATTATGGACATCGCCCCCAGGACCTGCACGAAGGCGCTCTCCGCCTGAGTGACCACGCCGAATTTGATCCGGCCGTCGAAATACAAAGGCGCCATGATCACGACGGGCAGGATGAGGATCAGATATTCGTAGCCTTTGGTGAAGAATTCCAGGTTCCGCTCCCAACCGATGAGCATCCGGAGATTGCCGATCGCCTCCCGCAACCGGCGGACAACCTGATTTTTTTCCCGTTCTTCCCCCTGGTAGAAGGCGATGGATTCGGCGTTGTCCCGGACGTGGACCAGACCGTAACGGAAATCCGCCTCCCGGCGTAACTGCTGAAAGTTGAGGTGAATCAACCTTTTCCCGAAAAACATCGTCACCACCGTCCCCAGGGTCGCATAACCCACGAGGACCAGCACCAGGGTGACGGAAATGCTCCAGAGGATGCCGATAAAGGAGATCAACTGGACGAGGGAGAAGAAAATGATGGAGAGGAAACCCAGACTGGTGACGGTAAAGGACGAGATATCCTGGGATATGCGCTGATCGGGGTTGTCGATGCTCTTGTCGTCGTTGATATGGTAGTAGGCCCGGTTCTCGAAATACCGGTCCAGAAAGTGGCCGGTTAGCCAGAGGCGCCAGTTCACTCCCAGGGTCTTCCGGACGAAGGAATAGAAGACACTCACCGGCGTGGCCAGGACAAACACCCCCAGATAAATGATCAGGGTGCGGTTGAACTCCGGGATGTTTTTCTCCGCCAGGGCCGTCATGAAGTCCCGGCCCACGAAATTCAGGACGACGTTGAGGGCGGTGAAGCCGAACAGGAGCAACAGCAGGAGGGCCAGGACGCCCCGGGCCCGCCATTTCTCTTCGGAAAACCAGTACATCCTGGCGATCTGCCAGAACCGCAGCCACAAACGACGGTCAAAGATATTGACTTTGGTGTCCACACCCAACCCCCTTCTATCTTAACTGCTCGGAAAATTCATGCGGCGGCGGTTTCCGCGCTCCGCCCGGCCTATGGTAATCTCTCCCGGGAAACGACGCCGCCGCCCAGATAACGGCGGAAAAGAGGCCGGTCCCGGAGGAAGTTCACCGTCATGGCGGCGACGTACAGCCCCGCCAGGATATCGCTCAGGTAATGGGCGCCTACGACCATGCGGCTGATACTGACGATGATCGCCAGACCGTACCAGAGGAACCGATACCGGGGGAAAATGACCGCCAGGGACAGAGACAGCGCCCAGACCGTCGTCGCATGACCGGAAGGAAAAGAGGTCTGTTCGTAACCGCTGCCGAAAAGACCGAATCCGTAGATCTGCTGATCAAAGTAAGCCTTGGGACGCCAGCGGCCCATCAACCACTTGATGAGATCGGTGATAAGCCCCGAGGCGGCGATAGCGGTGAAAATAAAGAGGCAGCGGCGTGCCCATTCCTCACGCTTCCAGAAAAAATGGAACAACAACCCCAGGAGGGCGGTGCCGACCAGGTACCAGCCGGCTTCCCCCAACACGGTGATATATTGAAAGACATTGACGATGTTGACATCCAGATCTCTCCCTGTCCGGGCGACGGGCAAATCGACGCCGAAGTAACCCGCCGCGACCAAAGCGCCGACCAGCACGGTAAAGACCGCGAGCTGCCGGGGGGAGAAGGAGGTCGTGTTTCCGTTGCCCTTCCGTTCGCTTGAATTCCTCACTTCATCCCCCCATAATTGCGGCACCAGACAAAGGCAAAGGAATCGACCTTCCCCCCGTTCAGGACGATATCCATTTCCTTCACGGGCACGCAGGCGTCGCAGCGATAGGCGGCGGCGATATCCGGCCGGTGGAAATGGGTGTTCACGAAAAGCAGATCGTATCCCTTCGGGTCGTGTCGCTGCCAGAAATCAAACTGGTCCGGGCGGTTGTCGAGGACGAAGACCTCGCGGCCGTAGGGGAGACTGTAGTAGATCATCCGGCTCCCCATCGTCCAGTTGGTCACCGCCAGGGCCCTTCGGGGCGCCGGCGCGGCACCGGTCACCGCCTTTCCCATCCCTTCCCCCGAACCCTGACCATCCGGCAACACGGCGGGGTGGGGAGAATGAACGTCTCCGGTTTCGCTGCGCAGACCGGCAGCGCCGTTCTGCCCCGACCTCCCCCCGGCCGCGGCACCCTGCCCGGCAGGAGGGGTGGCATGATCCCCCGCAATGGGCGGCCGTTCTTCCCGTTTATGCCCCGCATCGATGCGGGCGGTCCCCGCCCCGCCCGGCGGTCCCTGGCGGAGCAGGGCATCCGCTTCCCTCGCGATCACCTCATAGCCGACGATGTCCCGGAATGGGGACTGGTAGTCGGGAAAGGTGAACCATTTCCCCGGCAGGGCGGTATAGAGAAACAAGGTGAGCGTCAGACTGAAGCCGACGGAAAAGTAAAAGAAATTCCTTTGTTTCCTGTTTCCGGAGGTGAGGAGGAAAAAAGCGCCCACGGGAATGAAGAGGAGATAGAAGAGGCTGGGCCAGTGGGGCAGGGTCCGCTCGTACAGGGAAGAATAAAGGAAGAACAGGAGGATCGTCACCCCGAAAAGGGCGGCCAGACGAAGCCGGTCATCGGCGGTCTTCCAGACCCGGGTCACGCCGTAAAAGGCCACGACGAAAAGCAGGGGGCTGTAAGCCCCGAACTGGGCCAGCAGGGAGACCAGAAAGTACTTGACGCTCGGGGGTGTTGCCGCCAGGACATGACCGCCCTGATATCGGAAGCTGATGAAATCATTTCCTATATTCCATAACAAAACGGGACTGATCATGACCAGGGCGACCCCTGCCGCCAGGATCATCCCGGGGGAATAAAGCAAGTCATAACGCTTCTTGAGGAAAAGATAGATGATCAGGGGGGGGACAAAGAGGATGGCGGTGTATTTCGCCAGTCCCGCGAGCCCGAGGAGGAAGCCGAGCCGGAGGAAGTCCCTCGTCCGGGCTTGACTTCGCTCCGCAGCGGCGATTTTGCGGATCGTGGACATGAGGGGAAAGACCAACACCAGGAGAAAGCAGTCGGGAAGCAGCATGACGCTCATGGCATTGAGGATGAAGGAACTGTTGACCGCCACTACGGAGAGAAAGGCGACCTGCGGGGAGCGGGAAAAGGAAACCACCCACTGGTACAGGAACAGGGAGGTCGCGGCGAACAGGGCGATCGCGGGCAGGCGGACCAGAAACTCGCTGGTCCCGAACAGTTTGTACAGGGGCCAGTGGACCCAGCCGACCAGCGGGGGATGATCCACGTAACTCCAGTCCGGATAAAAGGCATAGAGAAAATAATGGGCCTCATCCACCCCCAGACCGAAGGTGGGAGAAACGGCGAGACGCAGCAAGGTCATGATGCCCACAAAGAGCAGGGTCCGATGCCCCCAGGATGTTTTCACCGCGCCAAGCCTTCGTAACTCATTGTGTCATAGAAGCAGGGGTAAATGATTGTTGCCCGCGGGGGGGGACATCTCATGCCGCCTCCCCGGCAACTTCTCCGGGAGCCGTGAAAAACTCCATCACCCGGGCCAGCTTGTCCGGAGCGCCGAAGACCACCAGGATGTCGTCGGCCAGAAGCCGTGTTTCCGCATCGGGGTTGTAGATCATCTCCATCCCCCGGCGGATTGTCAACAGCGTCACCCCGTGCCTTTTCCGCAGGGCCAGTTCCGCCACGGTCCTGCCCACCGCGGAGGCGTTCCCGCTGAGACGGAAGGTGGCGATTTCCGCGTCGGGGAGACATATCTTCAAATCGGAACAGGTGATGGATTCCGTCGCGACGCTGCGCAACATGTCGTATCCCGCCGCCCGCACCTCGGCGATAAACTGCTCGATCTCCGGTTTGGGAACGAGATACTTCCGCAGGACCCGGCTGAAGATCTCCACGGAGGTTTCGAATTCCTCGGGTATCACCTCATCGGCACCGAGATCGTAAAGGGCTTTCATCTCCTGGATGAAGCGCGTCCGGACGATCACATGCAGTTTCGGGTTCAATCTCTTGGCCAGTTCGGTGATCCGCCTGGTCGCCGTCGGGTCGTTGATGGCGATGACCATCACCCGGGCCTGGTGAATATCGGCATGGCGCAGTACGGCCTCGTGGGTGGCGTCGCCGAAGTAGATCGGCTCCCCGGCCTTTCTCTCCCGGCGCACCGTCTCCGGGTTCATCTCCAGGATCATGTAGGGAATCGAAGCCCGGGCGGCGGCGCGGCTCACATTCCGGCCGTTGAGACCGTACCCGATGATGATAAGGTGATCCTGACGGCGGGTCCGCGTTACCTGGCGGAGTAAGGGGGAACCGGTCTTCCAGCGCCTGGGCAGCGGCCAGCCACTTACCCGGTCGGCCGCGGCGGGAGCGATCTTGATAATAAAGGGGGTCAAAATCATGGTGATCACCGAGACGGCCAGAAAGACCTGATAGAGATCCCCGCCCATGAGTCCGTATGTCACCCCGACCAGGGAAAGGACAAATGAGAATTCGCCGATCTGGCTCAAGGACATGCCGGCGATAAGGGCCGGCCGCAGGGGCAGCCCTTCGACCAACACAGAGGCGGAGGCCGCCGTCGCTTTGAGGATAACCACCCCCAGGACCAGGGAAAAGATGACGGCAGGTTTGGCAAGGACCACGTCGATGTCCATGAGCATGCCGATAGAGACGAAGAAAAAACTCAGGAAGACATCCCGGAAGGGCAGGATATTGCCGATGGCGTCGTGGCTGTATTCCGATTCGGAGATGATCAGTCCGGCCAGAAAGGCCCCGAAGGCCAGAGACAGGCCGACGTAATGGGTCAGCCACGCGACGGCCAGGCAGATGACGATGATTATCAAGAGGAAGAGTTCCCGGTTTCTTGTCTTTGTCACCCTGAACAGGAGATGGGGGATGATCCAGCGGGCGCTTACATAGACGGCGCCGACGGTGAGTATTCCCTTGCCCAGCAGGATCAGCAGGGAGGCGCCCACATCTCCCCCCGCCCCGCCCAGGAGCGGTGCGACAAGGATCATCGGAATGGCGACGACATCCTGGAAGATGAGGATGGCCAGGGCCGCCCTTCCGTGCGGACTGTCGATCTGGGACTGGTCCTGGAGGAGTTTCATGACGATGGCCGTGCTGCTCAGGGAGAGGAGGCATCCAAAAAAAACCGCCTGTCCCGGTGGATAGCCGTTTGTCACGGCGATGGTCATCCCCGCCAGAATGGAGACGCCGACCTGCAAGCCCCCGCCGATAAGGACCCCCCGTTTCATCTTGAGGAGCGTGCGGAGGGAGAACTCCAGCCCGATGGTGAACAGCAGGGCCACCACACCGAACTCCGCCAGGATCTTGACGTTCTCTTCGGAACCCACCAGTTTCAGGCCGTCCGGTCCGGCCAGAATACCGGCAACTATGAAACCGACGATGGAGGGGATGCTCAATTTGTGAAAAATATAAATTACCGTCACCGAAAGGAGAAAGATGACGGTAATGTCTTTCAACAGCGGAATTTCCATATTTCTTTTCTACCTTTTGGAAACGGCAAATGTCAAATGGATAATCGCCGCACAAAGATTGAAATGTCACGGCTGTTGTGTTAATTGACAGCAGCGTCGACCATGGCCGTCGCCAAATCTCACCGGATGGAGGAACACCACATGGCAGTACTGGAATGGAAAAAAGACGAGAATGTCGCCGTCATCACCATGACCAATGGGGAGAACCGCCACAACCCCACATTTACCGAGGCCATTTTGCAGGCCTTTGACGAAATCGAAGCCGACGAGGAGATCACCGCCGTCGTCATCACTTCCAACGACCCCAAGAACTGGTCGCAGGGCATCGATCTTCTCTGGCTGATGGACGTCTTCGGGAAAAAGGACTTTCCGGCCATCAGGGATTTCATGTACGGGCTGAACCGGATCTTCAAGCGGATCCTCCTTTACCCCATGCCCGTCATCGCCGCCGTCAGCGGCCACGCCTTCGGCGACGGCAGTATCATGGCCTGTGCCTGCGATTTCCGTTTCATGCGCTCCGACAAGGGTTTCTTCTGCTTTCCCGAAGTGGACATCAGTATCCCCTTTCTGCCGGGTATGTTCGCCCTCCTGAGAAAGGCCATGCCCTATTACAAATTCGAAGATGCGGTCTTCAGCGGCAAGCGGATGGGAGCGAAAGAGCTGGAAGAGCACCACGTCATCGTGAAGGCCTGTGCCGATTTCGACGATCTGATGAAGGAATCCGTGGCCTTTGCCAAGACCTTCAAGAAAAAGCGCGCCATCTTCGGGGAAATGAAAAAAAGGATGCACAAGCACATCATCGAGATCATGGACCGGGAAGATCCGGAGTACATCGAACCGCTGAAGCTCATGATGTAGAACTCCGTGAGGATCATGAAAAAGATCATCGATCGTTATATCCTTAAGGAGATCGCCTTCCCCTTTTTCATGATCCTCTTCATCCTGACCTTCGTCCTGCTCATGGGCAAGATCCTCCAGCTCATGGATCTCATGGTCAACAAGGGCATCCGGGTCACGGACATCGCCCTGCTGATCATCTATCTGATGCCCTCTTTTCTGCTGTTCACCATCCCCATCTCCCTGTTCGTGGCCATCATGATGGGGCTGGGTCGTCTCTCCGGCGACAATGAACTCCTGGTCATGAAGGCGGCGGGGATGAGCCTCTACCGCCTCGCCCGTCCCGTTTTCGTCGCCGTGGGGGCCTGTTTTCTCCTCACGGCGCTGACCAGCTATTATCTCGCTCCGCACGGCAATTTCGCCGTCAAATCGCTCCTGTTCGACCTGGCCCGGCAGAAGGCCGGCGCCGGCATCAAGGAAAAGGTCTTCAACGACGAATTCAGCGGGATCCTCCTATATGCCGACAAGGTCCCCGTCAACGGTGAATTCATGTCCGGGGTCCTGATCTCCGATACGCGGAACACCACCGAGCAGCGCACCATCATCGCCGACCGGGCCTACCTGATCGCCGATCCGAAAGCCATGACCGTAACCCTGCGCCTGGAAAACGGCGCCAGTCACAGTGTGGACCGCAGTCTCAACAATTACCGGCGGATGGATTTCGGCCGCTACGACCTCAAACTCGATCTGGGCGGGGCAATGTCCGGTGACGTCAGGAAAACCAAAGCCAGCACGGAAATGACCGTGGGCGAAATGGTGAAGCAAATGCAGGACAGGAAACTCAAAGATGCCGATCTGCGGGAATTGGCAATTGAAATCAACAAGAAGTTCTCCATCCCCGTCTCCACCCTGGTCTTCGGCATTCTCGGCATCCCCCTGGGCATCCGGAAACACCGCACGGCCAAATACTGGGGATTCACCATCGGCCTGGCCGTGGTCATCGTCTATTACCTCCTGCGCCTCGGCGGCGAAGCCCTGGCGGAAACGGGACGGCTCACGCCTTTCCTCGGGGCCTGGCTCCCCAATTTCGCCCTCGGCGTCGCGGGGATCTGGCTGTTTCTCCGGGCGGCGGCAGAAAAACCACTCCTGTTCCGGCTACCGAGAAAGCTTGTAAAATCATGAAGATCCTGGACCGCTATCTGATCAGGGAATACCTCAAGTTGTTTTTCCTGTTGCTGTTTTCCATAATCTCCATCTATCTGATCATCGACTTTTTCGGCAAGATCCGGATGTTCATCAGCAACAACGCTACCCTGACACAGATGGCCGCCCATTTCTTCTACATGATCCCGATGGTCGTTTCCCAGACGACACCCGCCGTCATCCTCCTGGCGACCCTCATGACCTTCGGCACCCTGTCGAAACACAACGAAATCGTCGCCGTCAAGGCCAACGGAATCAGCCTCTACCGTCTCAGTCTGCCCCTGGTTTTCATCTGTCTGGCCGTAAGCGTTATCCTTTTCCTTTTCAGCGAGATCATCACCCCCCGGGCCTTTCAGCGGGCGGAATACATCCGCCTGGTGGAGGTACAGAAACAGGAGTCCCCGGGCATCTTCAAGCAGAACGAGATCTGGTACCGGGGGAGCAACGCCATCTACAATTTCCGGATGTTCGACGCCAAGAACAATTCCCTGCACGGCATCACCATCCACTATCTCGACGGCAATTTCCGGCTGGTACAGAGGATCGATGCCGACAAGGCCTTCTGGCGGGACGGCAAATGGATCTTCAACAATGTCCTGATTTCTTCACAATCCCCGGGCGGCGGCTTCCCGCAACTGGAGCGTCTTGCCGCCAGAGAGGTACAGCTTCCCGAAAAACCGGATGATTTCAAGCAGGTTCAGAAGGAGGCAGATAAGATGGGCTTCTTCGAGCTGTATCCCTACATAAGGAAGTTGGAGGCGGAAGGTTATGACGCCACCCGCTACCGTGTCGATCTCCACGGCAAAATGGCCTTCAGTATCGTCAGCATCATCCTCCTGGTCATCGGCATCAGCTTTTCCCTCCGCTCGGAGCGGAGCGGGGGGGTGGCGCAGAGTATCGGCGCCGGCGTCGTGATCGGATTTTCGTACTGGCTGGTGTTCGCCTTTTCCCTCTCCCTGGGCCGTTCCGGAACCCTTTATCCCCTGCTGGCGGCCTGGCTCCCCAACCTGCTTTTCGGCGGGGCGGCCTACTATATGATCCGCCGGGTCAATACCTGAATCAGTCCGCCGTTCCCAGGACCTCCCTGATCTTACGGGAGAGTTTTTCTATCTGAAAGGGCTTCTGGAGGAAGCCGTTACAACCCCGCGCCAGGATCTGTTCCGCCTCGCCGCTCACGCTGTAACCGCTGGCAAGCAGCACCTTGATATCGGGATTGATTTCGTGAAGGCGATCGAAGGTTTCTCCTCCCGACAGGCCCGGCATGATCATGTCCAGGATTACCAAGTCGATCTCGTCTTTCCTTTCCCGGTACAAAGCGATCGCCTCCTGTCCGCCGGCGGCGGCATAGACCCGGTAGCCCAGGGAATCCAGCAATTCCCGGCTCACCTCCAGGATCATCTGTTCATCGTCCACCAACAGTATGGTTTCCCTGCCCCCGGCAATTGTCTCCGTCGGGGCCGTCTCTCCGACCACCTCTTTCCCCGAGGCCGGCAGATAGACGGTGAACGTCGTCCCCTGACCGGGAGCGCTGACGACATCGACGACGCCCTTGTGCGCCTTGATGATCCCGTAAACGATGGCCAGTCCAAGCCCGGTCCCCCTCCCCATGTCTTTGGTGGTGAAAAAGGGGTCGAATATACGTTCTCTGGTCTTATCGTCCATTCCCGATCCCGAATCGGCGATCTCGATCTTTACATACCTTCCGGGGATCATGACGCCGCGCTCTCCCTGCCTGTCCTCGACAAGAAAGTTCTCGGTCCGGAGGGAGATCTCCCCGCCTTTGGGCATCGCCTGCCAGGAATTGACATACAGATTCATGAAGACCTGTTCCATCTGCACCCGGTCCACCTCGACACTCCAGATGTCCGGGGTCAATATCCGGCGCATGACGATCTCTTTCCTGGTCCGCGAGAATATGGAAACGGTCTTTTCGATGATCTCGTTGATATTGGTGGGCTTCAGTTCATATATGCCGCCCCGGGCGAATCCAAGCAACTGCCTCGACAAACCGGCGCCGCTCTGCACCTGTTCCTCGATTTTCCTGAGTCGTTCATAATTGGGGTCGGCGGGATTCATGTTCATCAGGATCAGGGAGACATACCCCTGGATCCCCATCAAGACGTTGTTGAAGTCGTGGGCGATGCCGCCGGCCATGGTACCGATGGCCTCCATCTTTTGGGCATGGATCAGCTTCCTCTCCATATCCATGAATTCGGTGATGTCCCGGGTGATATTGAGGATATGGGGAACCCCGTTGAGCTCGATCATCGATGCCGACATCAACCCAGATCTGATTTCACCGTTCTTCATCCGAAAAACGGCCTCCAGATTGGAGACTTCCCCGTCTTTCAACAACCCCTCGACAAGTCTTTTTCTGTCTTCGCTTCGGACCCATATGTTGCATTCAATGGAGCTCCTGCCGATGATATCCTCTTCCGTATATCCGGTGATCCTGGTGAATCCCGGATTGATCGACACATAAAGACCGTCTTCCAGCCGGTTGATGTTCACCGCATCGGGAGTCGTATTGAAGGCCTTGCGGAATTTTTCCTCGCTCTCGGCCAGCGCTTCCAGGGCCCGCTTCCGCTCCGTGATATCCTCCGATATCCCCAGCAGATACAATGGCCTGGCATCCGCAGCGAGAATCGGCACTTTCTTGGTATGGAGGATCCTCTCTCCCCGGTGGCGGGTCCGGATGGGTTCTTCCGGGATATCGACGACCCTTTTACCCTGGAGAACCCGGCGATCCATCTCCGTGAAAAAGTCCGCCTGTTCCGGCGAGAAGAAATCATAGTCGTTTTTCCCCAGCAGCTCGTCTCGGGAGTAACCAAGGAGTTCCTCCCCGGCCCGATTGAACCGCACAAACCGGAGATCATGCGCATCCTTGAGAAAAATCATATCCGGGATATTCTCAACGATCGAATCCAGCAATTCGTTCGTCCTCAGCAGTGCCTCCTCCGCCTGTTTACGCTCGGTTATATCACGAACCACGGCGATGAGGCCGACGATCACGCCGTCCCGCACTATGGGGGAGCCGCTGATTTCGCCATACCTTACCGTCCCGTCCCGGGCGATGAATTCACAGGACGTCGTCGGGACCCGCACCCCCGTCAGGATCGAATTCATGTCCGCAACCACCCGGGCGAACACTTCCGATCGCACGATATTCCCCAGGTCGGAAATCGGGCGGCCGGTAAAATCCTGCGGTCCGTAACCCAACATCCTCTCCAGGCTGGGAGATATGCTCAGGATATTCAGCCCCGTATCCAGCAGGATAATGACGTCGTTAATATTTTCGAACTCGAGCCGATATTTTTCTTCCCACTTCTTGAGGTTCCGGTTGGCGGATTCCAGATCCCCGACCTTCTTTTCGAGCTTCCGGAACAACACCTCGTTGTATTGCCTGAAGATCTCCATGTCCGCTCCCAGAGGTCCGGAGGCGGTTGTATATCTTTCCCCGAGCACTTCTTTGATGATCTTCACGAACAATTCCGGTTCCTGGGGTTTGCGGATAAAGCGGTCCGCCCCGAGGCTCAAGGCAAAGGTCTCGTCGCGGGAATCGGTATAAGTGGCGGTATAGAAAACGAAGGGGATATGTTTCAGAACCTCGTCTGCTTTCCATTCCCGACAGAGGGTAAATCCGTCCATCCCCGGCATGAGGATATCCGATATGACGATATCCGGCGGGTCACGTCTCGCACTCGCCAGCGCCTCGACCCCGTTTACGGTCGTGACGGTTTCCCAGCCGCAACCTTTGAGAACGACCTCCATCAGGTACCGGTTTTGTTCTTCGTCATCGACGATCAGGCATTTTTTCAAGGCAGATCCTCATTTCCCTTCCGATTTTCAAGACGTGACGTCTGCAGGCCGTTATTGTCCGGGCTTGAAACGTTTAATATTCAAAGGCATAGATGGCTACCCCGCCTGCTTTTTCCTCCCTCAGCCAGGTCAAGCCCGACCTAAAACGGCACACCGTTCCGCGGCCCCGACATCACTACCGCCCCTCAGCGTCGCCCCATTCCAGGCCGCAGATCGGCGCGGCGCCTCCCCTTCACCGTCTTCCGGTGCCGGTTGCCGGAGAACAAAGCCGACATCCCCGGCCGGACGAATCTCCCCCCGGATAAGGAAACGAACCGGTTCCCGACGGCCGGCAGCGAAACATCGCGCCCCGATATCAATCAATAACGATCAATAACGATAGTGATCGGGTTTATAAGGCCCCCGGACCGACACGCCGAGATACGCGGCCTGGTCCTTCGTCAACCTGGTCAACTTGGCGCCGAGTCGGGGCAGATGGAGGCGGGCCACCTCTTCGTCCAGGTGTTTGGGAAGGGTGTAAACTCCCGGCTGATAGCGCTTTTTCGACAATTCCATCTGGGCGAGGCACTGGTTCGTGAAGCTGTTGCTCATGACGAAACTCGGATGACCCGTAGCGCAGCCGAGATTCACGAGCCGTCCTTCCGCCAGAACGATAATGGAGCGGCCGGAGGCGAGGGTCCATTTGTCCACCTGGGGTTTGATGGTCTCCTTCCGGCACCGGGGGTTGTTTTCGAGGTAATGCATGGCGATTTCACTGTCGAAGTGGCCGATATTGCAGATAATCGCCTCGTTCTTCATCTTTTCCATATGGGCGCCGGTGATGACATCGCAGCAACCCGTCGCCGTGACGAAGATGTCCGCCGTGGTCACGACTTCCTCCAGCGTCCGGACCTCGAATCCTTCCATCGCCGCCTGGAGGGCACAGATGGGGTCGATCTCCGTGATGACGACCCGGGCGCCGAAACCACGCATGGACTGGGCCGAACCCTTGCCGACATCGCCGTAGCCGCAGACCACCACGGTCTTGCCGGCTACCATGACATCCGTGGCCCGCTTGATACCGTCGGCCAGGGATTCCCGGCAGCCGTAAAGGTTGTCGAACTTCGATTTCGTCACGGAATCGTTGACGTTGATGGCGGGGAAAAGGAGTTCCCCGCGCTGCTGCATCTGATACAAACGATGGACGCCCGTCGTCGTCTCCTCCGAAACCCCGATGATGCCCCCGGCCAGGCGCTGCCAGCGCTGCGGATCATGTCTGTAGCCCCGGGCCAGACGCTCCATGACGATGGCGAATTCCCTGTTGTCCGGCTTTTCCTTCAATATTTCCGGATTTCTCTCCACCTTGACGCCCTGATGAACCAGGAGGGTGGCGTCGCCGCCGTCGTCAACGAGGAGATCGGGACCGGTACCGTCCGGCCAGGTCATGGCCTGCTCTGTACACCACCAGTAATCCTCCAGGGTCTCGCCCTTCCAGGCGAAGACGGCGGCCGAACCGGCGGCGGCGATTGCCGCCGCGGCATGATCCTGGGTGGAAAAGATGTTGCAGGAGGCCCAGCGGAGGTCCGCCCCGAGTTCCTTCAGGGTCTCGATAAGCATGGCCGTCTGGATGGTCATATGCAGACTCCCCATGATTTTCCTGCCGGCCAGGGGTTTACCGGGGCCGTATTTCTTCCGGACCGCCATGAGCCCGGGCATCTCGTTTTCCGCCAGTTCCATTTCCTTCCGTCCCCATGCCGCCAGGGAAATATCCGCAACTTTATAGGGCAAAGACGGATCTATCTTTTTGTAAGCCACACATCCTCCTTAGTTCATAATTCTAAATATTGTCATGCTTATCCATCACCCACGAACAACGAAAACACCCGGGTAGCTGCGGGTGTTTTCACCTCCAAGCCGGCGAAAGCCGCTTCTTCAAACCAGGCGCCCCCCCACGAAGAAGCGCCCCCTCGCAGGGATGAGGAACCGCGGCAGCATCAAACCCGGGCCGCCTGTCGCAGGTTCTCCGCCTTGTCGGTTTTCTCCCAGGGATAGTCGTCCAGAAAGAGATTGCGGGCGATCTTTTTATAGGTTTTACTATTGAGCAGATCGAAGGCCTCGATCATCCCCCGGGGTGTCAAATCGAAGATTTCCTTGATGAATTTCGACAAATCATCGTCCGGGATCCGGCCGGTGCCAAAGGTATGCACATAGATGGAGATGGGCCTGGCGATGCCGATGGCGTAGGCGATCTGAACGGAACATTTCTTGGCCAGCCCGGCGGCGACGATGTTCTTCGCCACATAGCGCGCCCCGAAGGTCGCCGAACAGTCCACCTTTTCCGGTGTCTTGTTGATGATCGCCCCGCCGCCGATCTGGGCCCCCGGATAGCCTCCGTAGAGCTGCACCACCAGTTTTCTCCCCGTCACCCCCGAGTCGGCGGCACTGCACGAGTTCACCGCCTGCCACTCTCCGGTGGGATTGAAAAGAAACTCCGTGTCGGCGTCCACGTAATCGGCCAGGGTCTCAAAGGCGATGGAACGGGCAACGTGCTCGATGGTGTTCCGGAACGTATCGGGCACATGGCGGTAATCGATGGCGTTGGACATGAGGATCGTGGCCAGCCGCACCGGTTTCATGTTCTCATCGTACTGAACGGTTACCTGACCCTTCCCGTCCGGGGCGAAGACAGGATTGCCGCAATACTCGAAGGCCCGCATCAGGCGATTCGCCAATACATAGGGCAAAGGCAGCAGTTCCGGGGTTTCGTCGCAGGCGAATCCGTAGACGATGCCCTGATCGCCGGCGCCGATCTCCTTGTATTTTCCCATTTCCGCCCGGGTGCCGATGTTTATGTCCGGAGACTGGGGAATCATGGCATTCAGTACCCCCATGGAGTTGCCGTTGAGACCCACAGCGGAATCCTTGTATCCCAGGGACAGCACCGTCTTCCGAATGACCTTTTCGATGTCCACATAAGTGCGGGTGGCCACCTCGCCGCCGACAACGCAGAGGCCTTTGCCCAGAAAGACCTCCAACCCGCAGTGGGGCATATTGTCGATGGTCATGCCGATTTTCTGCTCCTCCGAGAGGATATCGGCGATGATATTGGCGGCAATGGCGTCGCAAACCATATCCGGGTGTCCGACCTTGACGCTCTCCGAGGTAACGTACATGGGCTGATCTCCTTTGCTATAGTTTCGGTGATTTTTTAACACACCCCCGGCAACGGCATCAATATATTTTTTACGTACCGATGCTTCTTTCCCAAGCGGCTGTTTCCTGAAGGGCCGGGATCGGGACCGCACAGACCACCTGCCGCTGAGAGAGGCCGGTTCAGGTTGTGCCCCCCCGTGCAGGCATCCCGTCACAAAGCAGGATGAAAACAACGGGCAGCGCGCCGCCGCTTCCGCAACGGCATAGTTAATGAGTAATTGTTGCAGATCAATGACATGTACACTTATTTTCGAGTGAAGATGCCGTAAAGAATGAAGAATCCCCGGGTGTCGTCAGCCCCTGACGGCCTGAGGCTGGACCAGACCGCAGGAGACGACATAGGCCAGGGCTTCCTCCACCGTCATGGGTACTTCGACAAGGTCCTGTTCGGGAATCATCAGGAGGTAGCCCGAGGTGGGGTTGGGAGTGGTGGGAACGAAAACGTTGGCCCAGGGCCGGCCGATGTCCCCCTGCATCCCCTCCTGGGCGGAACCGGTGACGAAGCCCAGGGTATAGGCCCCGGGGCGGGGAAACTCCACCAGCACCACCTTCTTGAAACTCCGGTTGTGCTGGACGAACATGCGGTCCATCACCTGCTTGGTGCCGTCGTAAATGCTGCGGATCACCGGGATGCGATGAAAAACCGATTCCCCCAGTTGAACGATCCGGTTGCCGATATAGCTCTTCATCAGGAGGCCGCTGATGAAAATCAGGATCAAGACGAAAATTACCCCCAGGCCGGGGACATGAAACTGCAGCAGGGTGTCGGGGTGAAACCGGTGGGGGATGATCCGGAGCAGATTGTCCATGACCTCGATGAGAAAAAAGAGGACATACAGGGTCAAGCCGATGGGAATCGTCACCGCCAGGCCGGTGATGAATATCTGTTTGACTTTTTTGCTCATTTCATCAGTTTCCCGTTAAAGAACCCTGTTTTTGATCAGATCCCTGTTTTTCACGAACCACCGGCGACGGCGCGTTATCTCCGGGAAATGAAAAAAAAGTGTGCGGATAAGGCGCCTGTGCACCTCTCCCGCACACCGGCAAATGGTTGCGCAATTTTCAGTTGATCTTCTTTATGCCGTTCTTCTCGTTCAGGAGGACGCACTTGGGCGACCATCCCGCCAGTTCCGAAGCCCCGGCCACAACGTACGTGGCGATGATGATCACATCCCCCCTGGCCGCCTTGTGGGCGGCGGCGCCGTTCAGGCATATCGTTCCCGAACCCCTGGCGCCCTTGATGGCATAGGTGGTAAAGCGTTCCCCGTTGGTCACGTTATAAATGGCCACCTTTTCATAGGGGATGATATCCGCCGCTTCCAACAGCTCTTCGTCGATAGTGATGCTCCCCTCATAGTGCAGATTCGCATCTGTCACCACCGCGCGATGCAGTTTCGATTTCAGCATAAACCTCTGCATAGGTCCTACTCCCCGTTCATATCTCCAGCGGCGCGCCGAAGACGTAATTATCGATCAGCCGGGCCGAACCGACCTTCACGGCCAGGGCGATCACCGCCTCGCCGTCCAATCTTTCCACATCCTTCATGGTGCCGGTGTCGCAAATCTGCACATAATCGATTTTGGCATGGGGATGACCGGCGATAAACTCCCGGACGGCGCCGATGATGACCCCGGCATCCCGCTCCCCCTGTTCGTACATTTCCCTGGCCATCTTGAGGCCGCGGCTGAGGCTCAGGGCCGATTCCCGCTCCTCCGGCTTGAGGTAGACATTCCGGGAACTCATGGCCAGCCCGTCGGGCTCCCGGGTGGTTTCCATGGCCACTACTTCCAGGTCCATGTTCAGATCCAGAACCATCCTTTTGATGGCCGTAAGCTGCTGGAAGTCCTTCTTGCCGAAGATGGTGACATGGGGTTTCACCATGTTGAAGAGTTTACAGCATACCGTCGTGACACCCCGGAAATGACCCGGCCGGGATAGTCCGCAGAGGTTGTTCGTCACCTCCTCGACGTTCACGTAGGTCTGGTAGTTCGGGGGATACATCTCTTCATTGGGGGGATAGAAGATGACATCGACGCCGACCCCGGCCGCCAGCTCCCGGTCCCGTTCAAAGTCCCGGGGATATTTCGCCAGGTCCTCGTTGGGCCCGAACTGGGTGGGGTTCACATAGATGCTGATGACCAGGCAATCCCCCAGTTTCCGGCCGAGGCGCATGAGATTGAGATGTCCTTCGTGGAAATATCCCATGGTGGGAACGAAGGCGATCTTTTTCCCGGCCGTACGCAGAGACTCGGCATAGGCCTGCATCTCCTTCACCGTCGCAATGATCTTCATCGGCGTCTCCTCCCGAAACGCAAAAAGCCTCGCCGTCAATGACGGGAGGCCTGGATTTTCACGCTCCTGATGCTGCTTGCCCTGTACCTTCCCGTCCCAGTCCCCTAAAGGGATCCAAGCGGTGGATTCCGCCTAACAGAAAGGGGCTCAATCGTCAAGTATTTTTTTTCTTTTTTTCCTGGGTAAAAATCTCATAGGCATTGCCTCCCCGGTCCTTGGCGACATACATCGCCGTATCGGCGTTTTTCACCAGGGAGTCAAAGTCCTCCCCATCCCGAGGATAAAGGGCGATGCCGATGCTGGTGCTGCATTGCAACGATGTCTCTCCCACAGGCAACGGCGCGGCCATGGCGCCGACCAGTGTCTCTCCCAGCATCGCCAGGTCGCGGCCATGGCGGATCCGGGGCATGATGATCATGAATTCATCGCCGCCGGTACGGGCAAATGTGTCTCCCTCCCGCAGCCGGTTCTTTATCCGCTCGGCGAACGAACGCAGGACGGAGTCACCGACGGCATGGCCATGGGTGTCGTTGATTTCCTTGAATCTGTCCAGATCCAGCATCATCACCGCCAGTTGCTCCGCATTGCGTTTTGCCTGGGCGATAGCCATCACCAGCCGGTCGTGAAAGAGGATGCGGTTGGGCAGGCCGGTGAGGCTGTCATGGTAGGCCATCCACTGGATCATCTCCTCGGATTTCCTCCTCTCCGTCACGTCATGCAGAATCCCCATGAAACCCTGTACAGCTCCCGCGTTGTCCCTGCGGAGCGACACGGAGATCTCCACATACTGCTCCCTGCCGTCCGGCCGTTTGACCCTTTTCACCAGCCCCTTTTGGGGCGCGCCGGTCTGAAAGGTCCGTTTGAATGTCAGGGCAATTTCCCTGATGTCCGCCGGGGAAAAGAAATCCCGGAAGCTCGCCCCCACGATCTGCCGGCGGGGCAGGCCGGTGATCAGCATGCAGGCTTCGTTTACGAACTGGATATTGCCCTGCAGGTCCACTTCGTAATAGCCGTCGCCGATGTTCTCGATAATGGTCCGATAGCGCTCCTCGCTGGCCTTGAGGGCGTTCTGAACCCGGCGTCTTTCGGTCACGTTGCGGCCGATGCCGAACCTGCCCCGGGCCCGGCCGGTGGTCTCGTCCCAGTAGGTGGAAGTGACGAACTCGATGACGACCCGCTGCCCTTCCTTGCCCACAAGCTCCACTTCGTAGGGGGGAATCTTCTCTCCGGCGACCCCTCTTTTGAACTTGTCGATGAGCAGGGGGATGCTTTCCGGGGGGATGATACAGGTGAAGGGTTTGCCGATGAGTTCCGCCGGCGGATAACCCAGCTCCTCCTCAAAACGCTGGTTGGCAAAGGTAAAAAACCCGTGGCGATCCACGGTGAAGATCAGGTCCGGGGTGGTTTCGATAAGGGTGCGGTATTTTTCCTCGCTTTCGGAAAGCGCCTGCTGCATCCACTTGCGGATACTGATATCAACCAGGTTGCCTACAATCGCCTGGATCTTGCCGTCAATAACCACCGGCCGCTCGTGCACCTCCACCCAGATCAACTCCCCGTTTTTCTTCCGCAGCTCGAGTTCGTAAGGGGGTTGTATCTCTCCCGTATCCAGGGCCTGTTGCGTGGCAACGATGCCGGCCTGGTTGACGGGGTTGTCGGTAAGGAAATCCTGCCAGGAAATCTTCGCCTCCTCCGGACTGCATCCGAAAAAATGTGGGGCGTTGTCGCTGACAAAGGTCAGGATATGGTCCGGTGTATGGGTGTAAAAAAGCACCCCGCTGTGCTCGACGATGTTCCGGTAACGCTCTTCGCTCATCCGCAGGGCTGCCTCTGCATCCTTCTTCTCCGTAACATCCATGGAATTTCCCAGAATGGCCGGACGCCCTTCATAGCCGATGGCCGTCACCGTTTCCATGATCCAGCGGATATTTCCGCTTTTGTTGATGATCCTGAACTCATACGGATCGGAACGTAAACCCCGCAGCATTTCCCGGGCCGAGGTCATGACCTGCTCCCGGTCTTCGGGGTGGACGATCCGGTCCGCTCTGCTTCCGATCAGTTCCTCGGGCCGGTAGCCGGCGTAGGCGGCGGCATTCCGGTTCAGATAGCGGAAATACCCGTCCTGTACCACATAAATACCCGCAAAGGATGATTCGGCCAGGATCCGGTAAAAATCATCCGCTCCGATGTGAGTGTCGTCAATATCCCTTGCTTTCACAAAAAAGACTAATCCCCCGGTTGCGCAGCATACTTGTCGATGGCCTCGAGCAATTTCGCTTTCTTGATGGGTTTGGTGAGATGACCGTCGCAGCCCGCAGCCAGACTCTTGTCGGCATCTTCCTTGAGGGCGTAGGCGGTAAGGGCCACCACCGGCGTCGGCGCCAGGCCCAGATCCCGCTCCCAGTTCCGGATGGCCGCGGTGGCCGTATAACCGTCCATCACCGGCATCTGCATGTCCATCAGGATGAGATCGAATCTTTCCCGGGCGCTCTTGAACGCCTCCAGGGCCTCGAGACCGTTTTCCGCCTCCGTGACGATGTGGGGGCTTTTCTTCAGGAACGACCGGATCAGCAACCGGTTGTCCTCGTTGTCCTCCACGAGGAGCAGGCGCAGGGGCCTTGCGGCAGAGACCGCGACGTCGTCATCCCTTTTCCCCTCCCCGGGGGGAAGCGTCGGGGCAACGGGCTCCCGGCAGGATTGCAAGACCCGGCTGATGGTTGCCCGCAACTCCGCCATCTTCACCGGCTTCTGGAGAAAACTCGCCACGGGACAGGCATTGTCTTCCCGCAGCCGGTAGCCGGAGGACAGGATGATAACGGGGACGTCCTTCAGCAGCGGATCGGCGGCCATGGCCGCCGCCACGTCCAGCCCGCTCATTTCCGGCATGTGGTAATCCATCAGGACCAAACGAAAGGGATTGCCCTGGGCAACCGCCGTCCGGAGGACCTCCTGGGCCCGGATCCCGTCCGGCGCATCCGCGACCTCCGCCTCCCAGTGCCGGAGCATGCCCCGGAGGATCATGCGGTTGGTCTCGTTGTCGTCCACCACCAGAACTTTGACGCCCGTGAGCGGCTCTTCCGTGAATTCGTCCCGGGGCTTGATCTCCAGCTGCACCGCGAAGGGTACGGTGAAATGCACCGCCGTCCCCTCTCCCGGTTCGCTTTCGATCCAGATCCGTCCGCCCATGAGCTCGACAAATTTCTTGGTGATGGCCAGTCCCAAACCCGTACCTCCGTACTTTCGCGTGGTGGAGGTATCCGCCTGGGTGAACTTGTCGAAGATCATGCCCAGCTTTTCCCGGGGAATGCCGATGCCCGTGTCGGTCACGGAGAACCTCAACGTCACCCGCCCGGGAAGCCGCTCGCTTGCCTCGTCCACGGTTATCCGCAGCGTCACCTCCCCCCGGTCGGTGAACTTCACGGCATTCCCGAGGAGATTGATGAGCACCTGCTGAAGCCGGGCCGGATCACCGCGAAGATAATCGGGAACGTCGAAGGCGATGCTGGAAATCAATTCCAGTCCTTTGTCTTGGGCCCGCACCGCCAGCACCTCGCAGGTTTTCTCCACAACCTCGGAAAGTACGAAATCAAGTGTTTCCAACTGGATCTGACCGGCCTCCACCTTCGACAGATCCAGGATGTCGTTGATGATCACCAGCAGATTTTCCCCGGCGCCGCTCAATACCCGGACGAAATTCCGCTGTTCCTCCGTGAGGGGCGTTTCGGACAGCAACTCCGCCATGCCGATGATGGCATTCATGGGGGTGCGGATCTCATGGCTCATCGTGGAGAGGAACTCGCTTTTGGCCCGGCTGGCCTCCTCGGCCTTGAGGCGCGCCTCGACGAGATCGGTGACATTGATCACATTCAGGAGCAGCCCGTCGTAAATTTTCTCCCGATAGACGGGCTGGAGACGCAAGATGACGTGCGCCGATCCCAGCGTTCGCTGCATGACCACGGCCGGGCTGCCGGGCCGCTCGCGGAACTCCCGGAGGCGGGGGGCGATCCTTTCCATGACCGCAGCGGTATGAAAAGACTCCATATGCTTCCCCAGGATGTCCTTCCGGTCCAGTCCGACAAAACGACAAAAATAGTCATTGACCTCCACGATCACCCCGGCGGCGTCGGCAAACACCACGCCTTCCTCCATCCCGGAAATCATGGCGGAAAGCTTCGCATTCTCCCTTCTTGCCTCCTCCTCCGCCCTTTTCACGCTGGAGATGTCCACAAAGCTCTCGATGAGATATTTCCGTCCCTTGATCTCCAGGGGAACCACGTTTTTCAGGACCGGCAGCCGGCCGCCCGCCGCCGTAAGCAGGATCCGTTCGGAGTTGTCCACCGTCTGGCCCAGGTCGGTGATGGGGCACTTCCCCTCCTCCGCCGGACATACGAAGCGATGGCAGAGCCGGCCGACGATTTCTTCCCGGGGCAGGCCGATCATCGCCGCGGCGCTTTCATTGGCCTCCTCGATGATATGGGTACCGGCGTCCACGAGGATGATGCCCGCCTGGACGGTGCTCAAGATCATGGCCAGGCGGTGTTCGGAATCCTGGAGATCCGCTTCCAGTCTTTTCTGCCGGGAAATATCCCGGGCAATGGCCTGGAATCCCCGGACTTCCCCGGCTTCCATCATCAGTTGCACCTGCTGCCCCAACCAGACTTCACTCCCATCCTTCTTGATCAGGGGAAATTCAAAATAGGTAGTGGCCGTCTTTTCCAGATATTGTTTCCCGTAGAATCTATCGGCGGCGGCACGGTAATCGGGATGCACCAGTTCCAGGAAGTGCCTGTGCATGAGCTCCCCTTCCGAATACCCGGTGATCCTGATCGCCGCGGGATTGAAGAAGTTGAAACGGCCGGTGGCGTCGGCCCTGTAGATTATATCCGTGGCATTTTCGACCAGGCGGCGGTAAGATTCCTCCATCCGGCGTAATGCCGCTTCCACCCTGGCGATTTTCTCCGTGCCGTCGCTGACGGCCTGATCAGGATCACAGCCGGCGACAGCCTGATTTTTTCCTCCCTGCGATTCCCCCTTTATTGTATCGTCTTCCATCATCGCTCCTATATCCGGGTTGATACTCCCTCTTCGTGACGATCGGCCCCCGACAGTTTTATTATATCATGAACGGCTTAAGAATCTAGGCAATTATTTTCACTGCCGGAGCCGGGACAATTATATTGACATCCCCCCTCCCATATGGTAAACCGCCTCAAGCAAGGCGGCAGGTGAATAGGGGCTTGTTTTTTAACAATATTCTTCAACAAAGGAGAGCAAGGTGACGCTTCGAGAAGTGAAAGATATTCTGGATGCAGAGGTACTCGTCGGCGCTGATCAGTTAGACAAAGAGGTAAAAACCGCCTTTGGGGCCGATCTCATGAGCGACGTCCTGGCCTTTGCCAAGGCCGGCAGCCTTTTGCTCACGGGGCTGACCAATCCCCAGGTCATCCGCACCTCCGATGTTCTCGATATCGCCGCCATCATCATGGTGCGCGGTAAACGTCCTTCCCCGGAAACCATTCGCCTTGCCGAAGAACTGCAGATCCCGATCCTGGTTACCAAATACATCCTCTTTGAGACGGCCGGAAAATTATACGCGAAGGGAATCGTCGGCTGCGTGGAAAGGGTTGACGAAGAACGTGCTTTCTCATGATACGACCGTCTATGAAAATTCATTCTCCGTAGAAGGAGGAACCTTCGAAAACGCCGGGCATGTCTCCAGCCAAATCAAGGCGCTCCTGAAAAGGCTGAATCTTTCCAAAGAGGTCGTCCGGCGGGCGGCATTAGTCACTTATGAGGCGGAAATAAATATCTGTTCCTACGCCGACCGCGGCCAAATCCTTCTCCGGGTGACGCCGGAACACGTCACCGTCGAGGCGATAGACGAAGGGCAGGGAATCGTGGATATCGATCTGGCCATGCAGGCGGGCTACTCCACGGCCACGGAAAAGATTAGGGAGATGGGTTTCGGCGCCGGCATGGGGTTGTGCAACATCAAGAACTTCTCCGATTTCTTCCGCATCACCTCCGAAATCGGCAAAGGCACCCATTTGAAAATGGTCATCCGGATCGACAAGGATTTTGACGGTATCTAAATTTATTATTATTGTTTGCCGTGAACTTAGAAAACATCGTCAAGGAATTGGGCATGCGGGTCATCACCGGCGCAGATCGTCTGGATACCGAGGTTACCGGGGGGTACGTCGGCGACCTCCTCAGTGACGTCATGGCCAACAGCAAGGAAGGGGATGTGTGGATCACCCGCCAGATCCACCAGAATATCGTCGCCGTGGCCAGCCTGAAAGATCATGCCGGCATCATCCTCATCCAGGGCGCCGACCCGGCGCCCGACACCGTGGAGAAGGCCCGCAGGGAAGGGATTCCCATTATGGTGGCGGACATGCCCGGATTCGAAACGATCGGCAGGGTATACAACCTGATTAACGCAAAGAAGGATCGGGAACCCTCCGTATGCTAAGACCATGCCCACATGGTCTTTTTTTTGCCAATTTTTAGGGTCGGCCCATGTTGAAGGCGATGCGTTGCGACCTTCACATTCACACCTGCCTTTCACCATGCGCCGAACTGGATATGTACCCCCGGGCCATTGTCCGCAAGGCGCTGGAAAAAAAGCTCGACATCATCGGCGTCTGCGATCATAATGCCTCGGAAAATGCCGTCTATGTCCAACGTGCCGCCGCCGGAGCTGCCCTGACGGTGCTGCCGGGGATGGAGGTGGCGAGCCGGGAGGAGGTTCACACCCTGGCGCTCTTTGACAACATCCTTCAACTGGAGCGTTTTCAGAAGCTCGTTTACGAGCATCTGCCGGGAGAGAACGACGAAGAGATTTTCGGCTGCCAGGCCATCGTCAACGAAAACGACGAAGTCGAGGGGTTCAACAACCGGCTCCTCATCGGCGCCACCGATCTGCCCCTTCAGGAACTCATCGTTCGCATCCACGCCGAGGGGGGCATCGCCGTCGCCTCCCACGTTGACCGGGAGAGCTTCAGCGTCATCGGTCAACTGGGGTTCGTCGATCCGTCATTTGCCTTTGACGCCCTGGAATTCACCCCCCGGTTGGGTCTGGCCGGCGCCCGGGCGAAGTTCCCCGAATTGGCCGGTTATCCCTTCCTGACCTCTTCCGACGCCCACTTTCTCGGGGACATCGGTCGCGCCTGGACGGAGATGCGGATCGCCGAGGCCAGTTTCCGGGAACTCTGCCTGGCCCTGCAAAACCGGGAAGGCAGAAGGATAAGCGGCTGACATGCTGGAACTGGCCCTGCACATCCTCGATATCGCGGAGAACTCCACCCGGGCGGGCGCCCGGCATGTAGAGATAATATTGACGGAAGACCCGGAGCGGGATCTCTTGTCCCTGGAGATCAATGACGACGGCGCCGGGATGAGCGAGGCGGAGCTGGCCAAGGCCCTGGATCCCTTCTACACGACTAAAAAAGTGCGGCGGGTGGGTTTGGGGCTGCCCATGCTGTCCCAGGCGGCGGAAAGGGCGGGCGGCGCATTGACCATAACGTCGGCGCCGGGGAAAGGCACGCGCCTCAAAGTCACCTTCGGGCTTGGCCATCTTGACCGCCAGCCCCTGGGAGATGTGGCCGGGGCCCTTACAACCCTGATCGCCGGCAATCCCGGGGTCGACTTCAGTTATCGCCATCGCTGCCCGCACGGTGTTTTCGAATTGGATACCGCAGCGTTGAAGGAGGAACTCGACGACGTACCCATCAATCACGTCGAGGTCCTGAAAATTATCCGCCGGAACATAAACGAGGGTTTGCAGGAAATAGCATCCGCCGCGTAAGACAGGTTTTTCTATTGAGGAGGAAGATATTCATGAAGCATGAAAAAGAGGCATTACTCAAGGAATTCACCGAAGCACAGGTAGAGAAACTCTACGAAATAATAGCCAGATACAAGGGCAAACCCGGCGGGCTCATCCCCGTCCTGGAGGAGGCCCAGGTAGCGCTGGAATATATCCCCGTTTCCGTGCAGAAGGCGATCGCCAGAGGTTTGAACCTCCCTCTGAGCCGCGTTTACGGGGTGGTGACCTTTTATTCCTTTTTCACCATGACCCCCCGGGGACGGCATACCGTCCGGGTGTGCCTGGGAACGGCCTGCTATGTCCGGGGCGGGAAGGCCCTGGCGGAAACCATCGAGAAAACTTTCGGCGTCCGGGAGGGAGAGACCACGCCCGACCGCAAATTCACCTACGAATCGGTCCGCTGCCTCGGCGCCTGCGGTTTGGGCCCGGTCATCGTCGTGGACAACGATGTGCACGGAAGGGTGAAACCGGCCAAAGTAAAAGAGATTTTGAACGCTTATAATTGATGAAAAGCGAGGTGCCAAATGGCGAAGATCACAATTGAAGATTTGAAGAAGATCAAGGAGCGGGTTCATGCCGAGACCGCCCTGCGCGACGGTCATCTCCGGGTCAAGGTCACGGTGCATATGGGGACCTGCGGCATCGCCTCCGGGGCCAAGGAGGTCATGGATGCCCTGATGGGGGAAATCGAAGCGTCGGGTGTCACAGACGTCACCGTCACCACGTCGGGCTGTATGGGTTTATGCAGCCGGGAACCCCTGGTCACCGTCGAGGTCATCAACCAGGAACCGATCAAATATGAATACATGAATCCCAACAAGATGCGCCAGGTGTTCAAGAGACACATCCTGGAGGGAGAGATTCAGACCCCCTTCGTCCTGGCCAGGGGTGCGGAAATTCAAAGATAGAAGGAGGATCTCAATAAATGAAAGTATTCCGATCGCACTTGCTGATCTGCGGCGGTACGGGCTGTCACGCCTCCGGAAGCATCGCCGTGAAGAAGGCGCTGCTGGCAGAACTCGCTAAAAAGAATCTGGCGGAGGAAATCAAACTCGTGGAGACGGGGTGCAACGGCTTTTGCGCCATGGGTCCCATTATGGTCGTCTATCCCGAAGGCGTGATCTACATGACGATCAAGCCGGAAGACGTCCCGGAACTGGTAGCGGAACATCTGATCAAGGGCAGAGTCCTCGAACGGCTCCTCTACAAGGAACCCACCACGGAAGCGGTCATCCCCACCATGCAGGAGATCCCCTTTTTCGCCCTCCAGGAGCTGCGGGTCCTCCGTAACCGGGGGCTCATCGATCCGGAAAAGATCGAGGAATATATCGCCCGGGACGGCTATCAGGGCATGGCCAAGGCCCTGACGGAGATGACCCCCGAGGAGATCGTGAAGGAAGTCCTCGATTCCGGCTTGCGCGGCCGCGGCGGGGCCGGTTTCCCCACGGGCCTGAAATGGAAATTCGCCGCCGCCTCCCCCGGCGACGTAAAATACGTCCTGTGCAACGCCGACGAAGGAGATCCCGGGGCCTTCATGGACCGGAGCGTCCTGGAGGCGGACCCCCACGCCGTTCTGGAGGGCATGGTCATCGCCGCCAAGGCCATCGGCTCCCACCACGGCTACATTTACTGCCGCGCCGAATACCCCCTGGCGATCCACCGCCTGAACGTCGCCATCGGCCAGGCCAAGGAGATGGGGCTCCTCGGGCAGAACATCCTCGGCACGGGCTTCGACTTCGACCTGGAGATCTACCAGGGCGCCGGGGCCTTCGTCTGCGGCGAGGAAACGGCCCTCATGACCTCCATCGAAGGCAAGCGGGGCATGCCCCGCCCCCGGCCGCCCTTCCCCGCCATCGCCGGCCTGTGGCAGAAACCGTCGGTCCTCAACAACGTGGAGACCCTGGCCAACATCGCCCAGATCATCCTCAAAGGGGCGGCCTGGCACGCCAGCGTCGGTTCGGAGAAGAGCAAGGGCACCAAGGTCTTCGCCCTCACCGGCGACGTGAACAATGTCGGTCTCGTGGAGGTTCCCATGGGCACCACCCTGGGAACCATCGTCTATGACATCGGCGGCGGCATCCCCAAGGGGAAGAAGTTCAAGGCCGCCCAGTTGGGAGGCCCCTCGGGAGGATGTATCCCCATCCAGCACTTGAACGCCCCCGTGGATTACGAAAAGGTGGCGGAACTGGGGGCCATCATGGGTTCCGGCGGTCTGATCGTCATGAACGAAGACTCCTGCGCCGTGGACATGGCCCGGTTCTTCATGGACTTCTGCCAGGACGAATCGTGCGGAAAGTGCACCCCCTGCCGGGAGGGGACGAAACGGATGCTGGAGATCCTCACCAACATCACCAAAGGCCAGGGTAAGGAAGGGGACATCGAACTTCTGGAAGAGATGGCGGCGATCATCAAGGACGCCTCCCTCTGCGGTCTGGGGCAGACGGCCCCCAATCCGGTCCTGAGCACGATCCGTTATTTCCGGAACGAGTACGAGGCCCACATCCGGGAAAAGAAGTGCCACGCCTCGGTTTGCGGCGCCCTCTTCAAATCCCCCTGCCAGAACACCTGCCCCGTGGGGATGGACATCCCCGCCTACATCGCCCTGATCCGGGCCAATCGTCTGGCGGACGCCTACAAGGTCATGCTTAGGACCAACCCCTTCCCCTCGGTCTGCGGCCGGGTCTGCGATCACAAATGCCAGTCGAAATGCCGCCGGGGAAAGATGGATGAACCGGTGGCCATCAAGTTCCTGAAGCGCTTCATCACCGACAATGCCGACCGGCCCCGGGTCGCGGCGGCGCCGGTAACGAGGAAGGAAAAGATCGCCGTGGTGGGTGCCGGACCGGCGGGCCTGACCGCCGCCCGGGACCTGGCCATGCGCGGTTATGCCGTCACGGTTTTCGAGGAACTATCCGAACCGGGCGGGATGCTCCGCTGGGCCATCCCCTCCTACCGTCTGCCCCGGGATATCCTGGCCAAGGAAATCTCCTACATCACCGACCTGGGCGTGGAGATCAAGTGCAACACCCGGGTGGGCCGGGACATTTCCTTCGACAAAATCAAGAAAGACTTCGATTACGTCTACATGGCCCCCGGCGCCCACCGCAGCCAGAAGCTGGGACTGGCGGGCGAGGACATGCCCGGCGTTTACGGCGGGGTGGAGTTCCTCCGGGATTTCAACGCCCATGAAGAGGCCTGGCTCAACGGCAAAAAGACCCTGGGCGCCCGTGTCGCCGTCATCGGCGGCGGCAACTCGGCCATCGATGCGGCCCGCGTGGCCCTGCGTCTCGGTTCGGACGTGACGATCCTCTACCGCCGGGAGCGGAAAGACATGCCCGCCGCCGAAGAGGAAATCATCGCCGCCGAACACGAGGGCATCAAGATCGAATATCTCGTCGCTCCCCTGAAGCTGGAAGCGAAGGACGGCAAGCTGAGCGGCATCACCTGCGAACGGATGAAGCTCGGGGAATTCGACCGCAGCGGCCGCCGGAAACCCGTGGCTATCGCCGGCTCAGCCTTTACCCTGAGCGTGGACGCCATCATCGCCGCCATCGGACAGGTCCCCGACCTCTCCTTCGTTCCCCAGGAAAGCGGTATCTCCGTAAACCGTTGGGATACCTTCGATCTGGACGGCGGCAGCAAATCACGGACGACCAACGCGAAATTCTATGCCGGCGGCGATGCCGTCACCGGTCCCGATACGGTCATCGGCGCCATCGAGGCGGGTCATCAGGCCGCCAGGGAAATGGATGCCGCCATCAGGGCCGCCAACGGCGAGTCCGCCTACGAAGAACCTGCCGAGGAGGCAATCGAGATCCCGCTCATTATCGACGAAGAGACGAAGGAAGAACCCCAGGTGCCCATGCCGGAGTTGGCGGCGGCCATGAGGAAAACCAGTTTTGTCGAGGTGGAGCTGGGATTCACGCCGGAAGAGGCCGCAAAAGAGGCCTGCCGGTGCCTCCGCTGCGACGCGGAAATATGATAGTGGTTGCTGAGATATGAACGATCTACGCACAACCAAATTGGCGGAGCTCCTGGTTGAATATTCCGTAGCCGTGCAGCCCGGCGACAAGGTGGTGATCAACGGCGGCACCGAGGCCGGCCCCCTCCTCCGGGAGGTGTACGCCGCGGTCCTGAAGGCCGGGGGGTTTCCCCTCGTGATGACGGCCCTGCCCGGCATGGACGAGATCCTCTACCGGTACGCCACGGACGAGCAGTTGCGCTTCGTGGCCCCGCCGGTGAAGGCGATCATGGAAACCTACGACGTGAGCATTTCCATATCCAGTTCGGACAACACCCGCAACCTGAGCGGCGTCGATCCGGACCGGGTGATGATTCGCTCCCAGGGCCGCCGGGAGATCATGGATATCTTCATGGACCGGGCCGCCCGCGGGGAGCTCCGCTGGACGCTCGCGCTCTATCCGACCAACGCCTACGCCCAGGACGCCGACATGAGTCTGTCCGACTACGAGGATTTCGTCTTCGGGGCCTGCCTCCCCGATCCTGACGATCCGGTGGGTTACTGGCGGGCCTTTTCCGCCCGGCAGGAAAGGATCATCGCCTGGCTTCGGGGGAAGAAACAGGTACACGTCCGGGGCCGGGAGACGGATCTCCGCCTCAGCATCGCCGGGCGCACCTTCCGGAATTGCGACGGCCGTCACAACATGCCGGACGGCGAGATCTTCACCGGCCCGGTGGAGAACAGCCTGGAAGGCCATGTCACCTTCTCCTATCCGGCCATCTACCAGGGACGGGAAGTTACGGGCGTCCGCCTCGAGTTTGCCGGGGGCAAGGTCGTCGGCGCCCGGGCGGAAAAGAACGAAGAGTTTCTCCACCGGATGCTGGCCACGGATGCGGGCGCCGGTTACGCCGGCGAGTTCGCCATCGGCACCAACAAGGGGATCGGCAAGTTCACCCGTCAGATCCTCTTCGATGAGAAAATCGCCGGCAGCTTTCATCTGGCCCTGGGCTCCGGTTATCCCGAAACGGGAAGCGTCAACAAATCGGCCATTCACTGGGACATGATCTGCGATCTCCGGGAGGGAGGAGAAATCACAGTGGATGACGAGCTGTTCTACAAGAATGGAGATTTTACGATCGATGTTGCGAAGATATAACGGGTTTTGTTTATGACACAAGTGATATAAGGAGTGTGAAATGGAAAAAAAGATCCCCATAACAATCGACGGCAGGGAATTGGAGGCGGCGGCAGGTCAGACGATCCTGGAAGTTGCCCGGGAAAACGGGATTTTCATCCCGACGCTCTGTTACTACCCGGGAACGACCAAGGTCGGAGCCTGCCGGGTCTGCGTGGTGGAGGTGGCGGGAGCCCGATCGCTGGTTGCTTCGTGCTGCATGCCCGTCAGTCCCGGCATGGTTGTCAAAACAGACTCGAAGAAGATCCGGGACGCCCAACGGCTCATCGTGGAGCTGCTCTGGGCCTCGGGAGACCACAACTGTCTCACCTGCGAGCAGAACGGCAACTGCGACCTCCAGAATCTCGTCTACTGGCTGGAGATCGAAAGCCCCCGCTTCACCATCAAGCACCCCGGCTACAAGCAGGAGCTGTCCAATGCGATGATTTCCCGGGACCTGAACAAATGCATCCTTTGCGGCCGCTGCATCCGGGCCTGTAATGAGATCCAGGTAAACGAGGTCCTGGACTTTTCCAAGCGCGGCTCCCGGGCCAAGGTGGGTCCGGCCTTCGACACCGACTACATCGACTCGGAATGCTACTTCTGCGGCGAATGCGCCGATGTCTGCCCGGTGGGGGCCATCACCTTCCGCCAGTCCCGCTTTAAAGGCCGCCCCTGGGAGATCCAGAAGGTCAAAACCACCTGCACCTACTGCGGCGTCGGCTGCCAGATGGACCTCAACATCCACAACGGCAAGATCGTCAAAGTGACGGGAAATCGTGATTACGATCAGCCCAACGGCGGCAGCCTCTGCGTCAAGGGGCGCTTCGGTTGGGACTTCGTCGCCTCTCCCGACCGGTTGAAAAAACCCCTGATCCGCAAGAAAAAAGGCGGGGAGCTTGAGGAGGCCTCCTGGGACGAGGCGTTGAATCTGATCGCCAAGAAATTCAAGGACATCAAAAAGAAAGACGGCGCGGACAGCATTGCCGGTCTCTCCTCGGCACGCTGTACCAATGAGGAGAACTATCTCTTCCAGAAATTCATGCGCGCGGTGATCGGCACCAACAATGTCGATCACTGCGCCCGGCTTTGACACTCCGTAACGGTGGCCGGTCTGGCCGCCTCGTTCGGCAGTGGAGCAATGACAAATTCCATAGACGAGATCGAATTTTCCGATCTCATTCTGGCTACGGGAACCAACACCACGGAGAACCATCCCATCGTGGGAATGAAAGTGAAGCGGGCGGTGCGCCAGCACGGGGCCAAACTCCTCGTCATCGATCCCCGGGAGATCGACCTGGTGAAGTATGCCGACCTCTGGCTGCGTCAGAAGCCCGGCACCGACGTCGCGGTCTTCAACGGGATCATGAACGTCATGATCACCGAGAATCTCTATGACAAAAAATATGTAGAGAGCCGTACCGAAGGTTTCGAGGCCCTGAAGAAGACCGTGGCGAAATATACCCCGGAATATGTGGAGCGGATCTCCGGCGTACCCGCCGAGGACCTGCGCACCGCCGCCCGGATGTACGGGCAGGCCGCGCGGGCATCCATCCTCTATGCCATGGGTATAACCCAGCACATAACCGGCACGGACAACGTCAAGTCCATCGCCAACCTGTCCATGCTCGGCGGCAATGTGGGTATCGAGGGCGGCGGCGTCAATCCCCTCCGGGGACAGAACAACGTCCAGGGGGCCTGCGACATGGGCGCCCTGCCCAACGTCTATCCCGCCTATCAGCAGGTGGCGAGCGACGAGGCCCGCGTGAGATTCGAAAAGGCCTGGGGGGCCAAACTCTCGGCCCGACCCGGATTGACCATCATGGAGATCATGGAAGGGGCACACAAGGGTTCCATCAAGGCTCTGTACGTCATGGGCGAGAATCCCATGATCTCCGATCCCGATCTTTCCCATGTGGAGGCGTCACTGAAAAAACTCGATTTCCTCGTGGTCCAGGATATATTCCTTACGGAAACGGCAAGGCTGGCGGATGTGGTTCTGCCCTCCGCCTGTTCGGTGGAAAAGGACGGAACCTTCACCAATACGGAAAGAAGAGTCCAGCGGATCAGAAAGGCCCTGCCCCCTCCGGGGGAGGCCAAGAGCGACTGGGAGATTATCGCCGCCATTTCCAACAGCATGGGCTATGCGATGAGTTATTCCTCCGCCCAGGAAATCATGGAGGAGATCGCCCAGGTGACTCCCAGTTATGGGGGTATCACCTACAAACGCCTGGAGAAAAACGGCCTTCAGTGGCCCTGCCCCACCCCGGACCACAAGGGAACCAAGTTCCTCCACAAAGACCGCTTCTCCCGGGGGCTCGGTCTGTTCCATGCCATCGACTACATACCCCCGGCGGAACTGCCCGATGCCGAATATCCCTTCCTCCTTTCCACCGGCCGGGTCCTCTATCACTATCATACGGGGACGATGACCCGCCTTTCCCAGGGGGCCATGCAGCGCTATCCGGAAAGCCTGGTGGAAATCAATCCCCAGGATGGGGAAAAGATGGGCATCACCGATGGCCAGTTGGTGAAGATCACCTCCCGGCGCGGAGAGGTGCAGGCCAAGGCGAAACTTACCGAGCGTTCGGCGGTCGGCTCGATCTTCATGAACTTCCACTTCCACGAAGCGGCCGTCAATCTCCTGACGAACCCGGCCCTGGATCCCATCGGGAAGATCCCCGAGTACAAGGTCTGTGCCGTGAGGGTGGAGGCGGCATAACCGATAGGTAAAGCCCGGTAACACAAGGCTCGAGGCATAAACCGTCGGAGACCATACCGGAGACCGGCAGTGAAACAGGACCACCGGGCCGGGGTCGCAACGACCCCGGCCTTTTTTTACGTTCCACCACCTCAATCTTCCAGACTACAGGAGAGCGAGGGGAAACAGTTCTGAGCCATCCCCGGCCGGTCTTTCCCCTCTTTTGACTTACACCGGTCTTTTTGCTATGAGACGCCCGTGATAATATCGCAAGGAGCAGCAAGATGGCAGAAATCAAAAGCACCCTCGATCTCATTATGGAAAGGACCAAGGATCTCACCCTGACGGCGGAAGAAAAAAAAACCATCCAAACCAAGGAAATAAAGAACCGGATGCGGGGCTGGTTGCAACGATACCGCGATGGATCGGTAACCGGCACTGAGATCAAAGAATATCTCGAACTAGAAGGGTCATCATCCCCGGAAGCGGCCGCCCTGCTCCGTGAGGAATGCCTGGCCCAGGTGAATCCCGAAGAAGACAATGGGAAGATCTTTTCGCTTCTGCAAACGGTTCTGGCCATGGATACCGGCCCCCTTGAGCGGCTGGTGACCGATTTTCACGAGGCTAGACAACGGCTTCTGACAATCGCCGCCGGTGAGGCGCTGGCTTTCCTTCACTCCCGGGGGATATGCGGTGATGCCGTCGTTCCCAATCCCAGCCTGAGTCCGGGCTGGCACCGCGGTCTGGAAGCGGCACGGCAGAACTTTCAGGAGAGTCTACGGCGGCTTAAACAGGGCAAGCAAAAAACAAAAATTGAAAAGGCGAAATAAAATAAGCCTTTGGGTAAGGCGTACCATATCTTGTGCATGGGTCATACCTCTATATATGTCCCAGTGACAAGAGACGAAGGGCAACGCCGCAGCCGGATTTTTACGACGCCGTCAGGTAAGGAAACCAGTAATCCCGGATATAATTGAAATTCGCCTCCACCGCTTTCCGGCCGATCACCGGTTCCCCATGACCGGCAAGGAGGTACTCCACATCCAGTTCCGCAAGTCTGGCAATACTATCCTTAAGCAGTTTGCCGCTTCCCCCCGGCAGGTCTGTCCGGCCTATCCCCTGATTGAAGACCACATCACCGGTAAACAGCACCTTCCTGGAAGGCCAGTATAAGCAGATGGAAGCGGGGGAGTGTCCGGGCGTCCGGATAATGCGGAACGATTCCGAGCCCACGGAGAAATCGCCTTCCTCCAGAAAGAAATCCGGGGCCGGGATTTGAAAATAATTACCCGCCAGTTTACGAATGAAAGCATACTCGTCTTTATTCATGGCAAACAGCGTTGGTTTGCGGAACTCCCGCACTCCTTCGAGGTGGTCGGGATGACCGTGGGTGGCCAGTACCAGCTCCACATCCGTCAGGGCGATCCCGGCGAGGTTCAGCCCCTGCCGGACATGAGGGAAGAGATGCTCATGACCAGGGTCGATCACGATCTTTTTATCCCGGTCAATAAGATATGTGTTACAGTTGTTTTCCTGATAGTGATTCCAGATAAAGGCATGGCAGCCGTCGAATATCTTCATTCATCGTCTCCTCGCTTCATAATAAATGATCCCCCTTTGATAGCGGCTCGTTAATGCCGTCTTTTTTCAAAGGCGGAACGTCAAATCTTTGCCGCTTTCGGGATCTTCAGCCGTTGATTGACATAGAGGGGTGAAAGCCGTTGCCCCGCATTCAATTCTCTGATAACCCTAACCGTCGTCCGGTGTTTACGGGCAATTTTATCGAGCGAATCCCCCTTTTTGACCACGTAAACAAATGTGGGGCGTGACGGTTTCGCCGCCTGTTTCCGAACGTCTTTCTTGTCGGCATCCGGGTCCGTCTCAGCGCCCTGGACGATAATGAACCTGCCGGCATAAAGGCGGTCCGAGGCCTTCATATTATTCAGTTTTCGCAGGGAGTCCACGGATGTCTCATGTTCGGCGGCGATCTTCTCCAGGGTATCTCCCTTTTTTACGAGATACTTCGTCAGGGCAACCGCAGATGGCTTTTCTTTGGCGGTATGCTCCGGGGGCTTTGCCTCTGTCTTTTCCTCCTGATCCTTTACCAAAACGGGTATTTTTATCTTCTTCCCCGCATAAATGGTGTCCTTGGCCTTTATCCCGTTGATCTTCATCAAGACCGGGTAGGTTGTACCATGCTTGGCAGCGATGCTATCGAGGCTGTCACCCTTGGCGACGGTATAGATCTTCGTTTTGATTTCCGCCGTCCTGTTCCGGCCTTGTTTCTCGTCGGTTCCCGGTTCCTTACGGACGGGTTTCCCGCTGCCTTCCGGCAACGGGATGATTATCTTTCGATTGACATACAGGGGATCCCGGGGATTCATGTCATTGGTTTTCAGGATCAGGGCCGGGGAAACGTGGTACCTCCTCGCGATTCTCTCCACACTTTCCCCTCTCTTCACCATATGGAAAACAACGGGGGGTTTTTTCACCGATGCCCTTGTCTCTTTATGTTCCGGCGTCCGATCTTTTTCTGCTGAAACAGCCGTTTTTGCTTTTCCGTCTGTTTCGGTAGCGGCTTCCGCCTCTTTCTTTACCATCACCGCCGGCACTTGACCCGGGGACGACGCCGAGAGAAATTCCACCGCGGATGCGGCAATGGCCGTGGCAATTTCATTCTGAAACTTGCGGCTCCTTAGTTTCTTTTCCTCGGCGGGATTGGACAAGTAGGCCGTCTCCACAAGAATAGAAGGTATTTCCGGAAGTTTGAGGACCATGAATGGGGCTTCCTGGACGGTAGTGAACTTGACGCGATTCACCGCCGCCATATTCTTCAGGAGAAGATTTCCGAAGTTTTTCGAGGAGTTCATGGTATGGGTCTGAAACATGTTCAGAATGATGGGATCCGATTCTTCATTTGTCCCTTCACCGTTCCCGGTGCCGCCGACGATATCGGCAAGATTCTCTTTGCTCGCCAGGATCTTCGCTGCTTCGTTACTGGCACCCCGCAGGGAGAGGACATAAACGGAGCCGCCGTAAGCCCGGCGGCTGCGGGCGGCATCGGCATGAATACTGAGGAAAAGATCGGCACCGTATTCCCTGGCAATCCGCAGGCGCTTTTTGAAGGAGACATAATAATCTCCCTCCCGGGTCAGAAAGGCGTAGTAACCTTCCTGGGAGTTCAGCTTGTCACGTACCTTTTTACCGATTGCCAAGACTACTTCTTTCTCCTGGGTACCGTTACGGCCCACAGCGCCGGGATCCTCTCCGCCATGTCCGGGATCTATTACGATTACCTTGTCCCGTGAGTATTGTTTGACCCGTTCCCGGTCTTCCCGCTCTTTCTTTTCCACCTCCGGCAGGATAATATCGATTACGATCCGGTCCGGCTTCCCTTCGAATTTTTTCACCCGGAAAACCTTGGTTTCCGTATGATCCTTAAGATACAATTCGATGCGCACCTGACCGTCTGCAGGAGACGAACTGACAATACGGTCGATGCCCGGCTTTTTGATGCTGATGGTTTGCGGACCGGCCGGGACATGACGGGCATCGTCAATGTCTATCCGCAGACGCATCTCCTCTTTCACCACCCGGTATTGAGCTTCCTCGCTGGTATCGATGACGATACGGGCATGATCCGGCGCCACCCAGTGACGGATATTAAGAATGTTCGTCGCAGCCGATCCCGGCGCCGACCATAAGGCAACAACAAGAATTATCAGCCCG
The DNA here is from genome assembly GCA_035448805.1 of Syntrophales bacterium. Classification (GTDB taxonomy): domain Bacteria; phylum Desulfobacterota; class Syntrophia; order Syntrophales; family UBA8958; genus UBA8958. The sequence continues at coordinate 8,502 of DAOTJR010000015.1, read as the reverse complement.
AATATCGATGTCCCCCTCAGATTTTCCTTTGCCGTCAACATGTTCAGCAACTAACAAATTTCCCCGGCTACTGCAAGCATAGGTTACGGGCAACGGACACCTCCCCGCTCCTGCCGTTTCCTGCTGAATATTGTTGACAAGCCCGTGCGTAAATGCGATTTCCTGCCCACAATCATCAGCAAGAAACCGAGGATAACGATGCCGGAAAATCGTTTTAAAGAGGCTTTGTTGAATCCCGACGCCTTCCCGGTCACATGGGAACTGGTGCCGGGAAGAGGTGCAAGGGAAGCGGCCCAGGAAAAGGTCATGACCCTGGCCGGCCAGGCCGCCGCCGGGGGCATTATCCAGGCCCTTACCCTTACCGACAACCCGGGCGGAACGCCTGCCATGCCGGCCGATTTCATGGGCAGCGAAATCATCCGGATGGGCGGTGAACCGCTCGTCCACTTTACCTGTAAAGACAAGAACCGCAACGCTATCGAAAGCAGCCTTTACGCCCTGGATCGGGCGGGGGTGCGGAATATCCTGGTGATGAGCGGCGATTATCCCGTATCGGGCTATCAAGGGAGACCGGCACCGGTCTTCGATCTCGATCCGCCGCATGTTCTCCAATTAATAACGGAAATGAATCGCGGCCTGGAATATCGGGTCAACAAGGGCATTATCAAAAACCGGCCCTGTGATTTTTTCGCCGGGGCGGTCGTCTCTCCCTTCAAGGCAAGCGAAGCGGAACAACTTGCCCAATATTACAAACTGAAAAAGAAAATCGCCGCCGGGGCGCAGTTCATCGTCACCCAGTTGGGATACGACGCGCGGAAATTCCATGAAGTACTGCTCTTCATAAAGCAGAACGGATTCAAAGTTCCGCTGATGGGAAATATCTACCTCCTGCCGTACGGCGCAGCCAAAATGATGAACCGCAATGAACTGCCTGGTTCCGTCGTGACGGACAAACTCCTGGCAGACATCGACCGGGAGCGAAACGATCCGGACAAGGGAGCGCAGGCGAGAATCCTCCGTGCGGCCAGAATGTACGCCGTCCTGAAGGGCATGGGATACAGCGGGGTTCATATCGGCGGTCACAACCTCAGCTATGAACAGGTCACGGAGATCGTCCGGCAGGGGGAAGCGCTCACCCCCCGATGGCAAGATTTGGTCAGGCATTTTGAATATCCTATGGACCATGGCTTTTATTACTTCGAGCATGATCCGGCCACGGGCCTCAATCGGGAGAAGCCGGCCGGAAAGCAGGACAGGCCCCCGGAGGCGGATGGTGATTGCGCTTTCGGTTTTGCGCGCTTCATCCATCAGATGATGCTGGCGCCGGGTAAGAATCTGTACGGCATCATGAAGGGGCTTTGCGGCAAGATCGAGGGAACAGGGATGGAAGGCCTTTTTCACAAGCTGGAACAACTGGTCAAGGTCGCCCTTTTCGACTGCAAAGACTGCGGGGATTGCGCCCTGATCGATGTGGCCTACCTCTGCCCCATGTCGCAATGCCCGAAGCACCAGCGCAACGGCGCCTGCGGCGGCAGCTTCCAGGGATGGTGCGAGGTTTATCCCGGCAAGAGAAGGTGCATTTATGTCCGGGCATACAACCGGTTGCGGAAACACGGCCGGGAAGAACAACTGGGTAAGGAAGTCGTCCCGCCTTGTAACTGGGATCTTTATCAGACCTCGTCCTGGATCAATTATTATCTCGGAAAAGATCACACCTCCAAAAGACAGGGCGCTTAAGCCTCGGCAGGCCGGTCCGGCGGCGGATGACAAAGCTTCCGGCACCAATACCGGCCGGATCCCGGAACTTATGAGATCACCGCCTCCGCCGTGCGGGTACCCGGTGAAAAAGTGGAATTTATTCATTGAAGATTGTGACAGAATATAGTAGAAGACTCCGCCAGGGGCGATTAGCTCAGGTGGATAGAGCGTTGGTCTCCGGAACCAAAGGCCCCGCGTTCGAGTCGCGGATCGCCCACCAAGTAAAAACAAAGGGTTGCGCTATAGCGCAACCCTTTTTTCTTTCCCGGATTGCCTGTTTACCAACGATTTTCCAATGAATTATTTACCGGTGTGTTGCAAAAGCCCGTCTTGCCTTACGGTAAGCAATGATGCCGACCGGGATTGCTGCTGATCATCCTTTTTTGTTTTGGTTTGATCTTGCATGGATCCTCTTGTTGGAAAGGCATTTTGATCAGCTGCGGGGCTACCACCTTTTGCAGAAAAATCAAAATCCACTGGACGGTGGGGCGGCACGGTTTCCCGATTTATGTATAGCAACGCCTTCCGCCTGCATCAATAATAATTTCAACCTGTTGGGGGCACAGACAGATGCTTTGCGGTCCTGCGGGGGGATACCGATATTCCCTTGACATCACCTCCCTGCCCCTCCTATACTGCGAAGCCTCTTAAACCACCCATGGGAAGTCACCGCATATGACCGACAAAGTCACGCTCAAGGAGTATGCCCGGGAACATCTGATTGTAGGCGACGGCGCCATGGCCACCTGGCTGCACCAACAGGGCGTACCCATCGGAACGTGCTGCGAGGAATTGAATCTCTCGCGACCGGAGCTCATCAGGGAAATTCACCGGGAATATTACGAGGCCGGCGCCCGCCTGATCGAGACCAACACCTTCGGCGCCAACCGCGACGCCCTGTCTCACCACGGCCTGGAGGACAGCGTTTACCGCATCAACTGGAAAGCGGCTTCGCTGGCCCGGGAGGCGGTTGGACCGGATGCCTGGGTGGCGGGGAGCATGACCGGCATCAGCGCCCGGCGGGTGCGGCATGAAGCCCTGCCGGGACACCGGGAGATCTTTGTCGAGCAGGCAGAGGCCCTGCTGGCCGGGGGAGTGCACGTCCTGATTCTGGAAACCTTTCTCGACCTGGCGGAGCTGCTCCTGGCCCTGCAGGCGGTGCGCCCCTTAACCGATTTACCGATTATCACCCAACTGGCTTGTATGGAGGTGGGAAAGACGCGGGACGGATTCTCCGTCACGGAATCCTTCCGCCTGCTGACCGACGCCGGGGCGGACATTCTGGGCCTCAATTGCCGTCTGGGACCCGCCGAGTTGCTGCGCACCCTGGAGCAAACCATCGTTCCCGAGGGCGCCATCCTATCCGTGTTTCCCAACGCCGGCCGCCTCGGCCTCATGGAAGGGGAGTTCGGCTATACATCCTCCCCTGCCTACTTCGCCGCTCGCGCCCGGCGTTTCCGCGACCAGGGAATCCGGATCATCGGCGGCTGCTGCGGCACCACCCCGGAGCATATCCGGGCCGTGGCCGACGCCCTGAACGGACTCAACCCCTCAACCCGCATCAACCCTGAGCAAATCCCGGTTGCGGAACCGGCGCCGGCGCCGCGTCCTGCCGTCCCCGGCCGAGGCATAACCGACACCATTCTGGATAGAGTAAGGCAACGTCCCACGGTGCTTGTGGAATTCGACCCGCCGAAGGATCTGGATATCGAGCGCTACCTGATCGGGGCCGCCTCGCTACAGGATGCGGGGGCGGATTTCATCACCATGGCGGACAACTCCCTGGCCCAGACGCGGATGAGCAATCTCGCCCTGGGCGCCATCGTCAAGATGCGTCTGGGCATCGATCCCCTGGTGCACATCGCCTGCCGGGACCGCAATCTCATCGGCCAGCAGTCCCACCTCATGGGCCTCCATGCGCTGGGCATCCATCAGATTCTCGTCATTACCGGCGATCCGGCGCGCTTCGGCGATCTTCCCGGCGCCAGTTCCGTTTTCGACGTCTCCTCATTCGACCTGATCCGCATGGTCAAGCAGCTCAACGCCGGCATCTCTTTTTCCGGCCAGCCGCTCCGGGAACGGGGGCGTTTTGTGGTCGGCGCCGCCTTCAATCCCCATGTCGCCAATCTCGACAGCGCTTGCAAGCGCCTGGAGAAAAAGATCGAAGCGGGAGCGGATTTCATTCTGACCCAGCCGGTTTACGACCGGGAAACCATCGAGATGATCGCCGAGAGGACCCGACATCTGCCCGTACCCGTCTTCATCGGCATTATGCCCATTACCAGCGGCCGGAATGCCGAATTTCTGCACAACGAAGTGCCGGGAATCCGCCTCACCGACGCAGTGCGGCAGCGTATGGGCAAGTATCCCGCCGCCGGTCCCGATGCCCGCCGGGAGGGTCTGGACCTGGCGCGGGAGCTCCTGGATATTGCCCGTGAATGCTTCCGCGGATTGTATCTGATGACGCCCTTTTCCTATTACGAGCTGACCGCGGCGCTGACCCGTCATGTCAAGGGCAAGACAGGCAATGGCGTTCGGCAATCCTCTCCCGCCGGTAAACCGGGCCCTTGACGGGTCACTGTCCGGGTTTGGATCAGTCTATCACGCTTGCTTTCCCGGCATGACTCGACGGGAAAAGATTCCTCAACTCTTTTCCCTCAAGAGCTCCGCGGCGGCGGCCATGGCCCCCGGCTCTTTCAATCCGGCGAGGAGCTGCGGCGATTCCTGAAAGTTTTCCAACGCATTGAAGAAGCGATCCAGAACGTCGCCGCCGTAAGTCGGAATCAGGAACAGATGGGTGTGAGGAATGCGCCGGCCCCGGGCATAAAGGAAGACGAAATCCGGCCGGAATCTCTCCATCATCCTGTTGGCCATCTTCTTGGCCATCCGGAACAGACCGGCGTTTTCCTCGTCCGAAAGCTCGTGCCACCAAGGGACATGACGCTTGGAAATAACCAGGCAGTGGCCTTTTGTATAAGGATGGATATCCAGGATACACATGGACAACTCATCCTGCTCGATGATGTAGGCCGGCGCCCGCCCGGCGACAATCTCACAGAACACACATTTTCCATCACCCGTTTTCGACATGATCATCTCCTCATCGATAATTGTCTGCTTGGCCATTCATATCCGGATTTGTCCGTCCCGGCAACGGAATTCCGGTCATGACAAAACCTTACCCGGGTATCCCACTTCCAGGCCCACCGCCGGCGACAAGGCAGAACGGAGGAGGAAAAACTCGCGCTCCGACAGCGAGGAGTCGTCAAAGGCGATGTGAACTGGAAAGAACATCATTTTCTGATTAGACGAAACTTCATCAGCCCCAGGCGACGAACGGTTATCTTTCCGACCAATTGCGGAGCAATGCCAGGGACTCCACGCCATAGAAGGTGTTTTCCAGATTGGCGATCCCGCCGTAAGTGGTGCGGGAGAAGCCGCCGGTCATGTTTTGCGACCCCATGACGACATCCCGGCAGGTATCCCGGTAAAGAGGGCGGCCACCGGTGAACTGCCGGGCCTGCAGCCCCCGGTATATATGTTCTATATATCCCGGTGTACGGGGAACGTTCACGTACCCGAACAGGGCATTTTCACAATGCGAAACAAAATCACTTGTCCCACGGTCCCCGGGGTCAATTTCCAGCCACTGGAGAATGGCCAGCGCCTGGGCCGTCTCGATGAGGGTGCCGTACTCCCGGCCGTAACCTCCGTCGGGGGTATGCAGGTTCAATACAAATTCGGCAATCTCTTCTCGGGCGGCGGCAACGGGCATTCCCCGTGAACGACATAGATCGACAAGGAGATACATGTGCTTGAAGATCGAGGCCTCACCGGCGGGAACAAGCCCCACATCATAAATATGGAGCTGTTCTCTCAGGTAGCCGGCGGGATCGAACAGCGGCTCCTGCCTTAGCAACTGTAATGATTTCGCTCGAAAATGCGTGCATATGTGATTGATCTACAATGGTTTATCAATATGTAGCCGCTGCGGACACTGCGGAGCGCGTCCCGCCGTTTTCATCCTGCTTTGTGACGGCACGCCGTCATGTGGGTTTGACTATGAAATGTACGAGCTGGAAGTTCTCGAACCCCCCGTCGGGGCGCTGAAAGGATTGGAGAAAGCGGGTCGTTTCCCTATCGGCGACGGTCTGTCCGAGACGGTGGAGAATCGCCAGCCACATCGCCAATGTCCTCGCCCAGTCCATGGACCATATCATGGGATTTTTTTCCGCGCTGCGGACGGAACTGGCATTTTACCTGGGAGCGCTGAACCTGTATGAGGAACTTTCCCGAAGGTCGGCGCCGGTATCCTTCCCCCGGCCGGCGGCGTCCGGAGAGCAGCGCTGTTCTTTTCAGGGGTTGTATGACGTATGCCTCTCCCTGAAGACCGATAAGCCGGTCATGGGGAACACAGTCTGTGCGGATCAGCATGGACTGGTGATCGTCACCGGCGCCAATCAGGGCGGGAAATCGCCCTTACTGCGCAGCATCGGTTTGTCCCAGTTGATGATGCAGGCCGGGCTGTTTGTCCCGGCCGAACAATTCAGCGCCAGTGTCTGCGCCGATCTTTCCACCCATTACAAGCGGGAGGAAGACAATACATTGAATAAACATCAAAATATTTATGGAACACAGAAGAAATTCTTTTAATCACCTTTGTTTAGTTAATTCAACATGTTATCGCAATTTTTACCATTCGAAAGTCCGGAAGTCGGGATTAATGCCGGGAAAAAGCCGGCCTGGAGACAGGATGCGATATATTATGATTATTTCTCCGTGACAGACCCGTCGACAGGATTTATGTTACCTCTTGCACTGCGTAAATCTTCTTTTCGAGCATCTTTTGATGACCTTCCGTCTGCTGGACGATATCATTAACCAGCCTGTTAAACCCGGCCTCTTTGGTCAGGACCATCCCACCGTATTTCGACTCCAGCAGTGACCGCTCAATATCTCTCAAGATGAAAAGGAGCTGTTTTCTGTTTAACTCCCCCTTTTTCAGCTTCTCGATATTGTTTTTTACACCGGCAATAGCAGTATTGACGGCAACGGCGCTGATGGGCCTTCCTACGGTGAAAGCATCCGGCTTCGCCTTCAAGAGCGCTATCATCTTTTCAATATTGCCGGCATGTTGAACTTCCGCCCGAGAAATGGCACTCCAAACTTCAGACTCGTCAGGCCAAGTGACACTGCATATCCGATACAACTCCGAGATAATCAATTCCAGCTGTGCCATTGCTTCCAATGCCTTAACCATGTTGTTCATTTCGACTTGATTCATGATTCTTTTTACCTCAGAAGAAAAACGCCACCACCATACTCCCAGCGGAAACAGCGAAAGATCTAAATATCCGGTTGTTTGTGATCATTTCACATCAAACCGCCACGGTCCCGATTAAATACTCACGGCACTTAAGTCAAGTGATATTTTCCCTGATCAGGCCATCACTTCTTGACATTCGGGACGCTTCTCCATATAAGCCGCCATATATTGGTGACAACAACCGCGGGAAACAAGGAGAATGGCAAAAAGGGATAAGTATACCTTCAGTTTCTGGGAAAAGATGCTCCTGCACCTGGGGCCGCCGGTTGCCGCCGGGGCGATAAAATTATGGAACCGCTCCTGCCGGGTGGCGGTAAGGGAAGAGGAAGAGCGTGAAATCACCGCCCTCAATGAGCATGGAGGCTGCATCTACGCAACCTGGCATCAGCGGATGTTCTGGTTTTTCTACGACTTCGGCTCCCGCCATGTCACCATGATGATCAGCCGCAGCAAAGATGGAGAATACGCCAATGCCGTAGCCCTGCGTCTCGGATTCTATTCTGTCCGGGGCAGCAACTCTTTTAAGGGGCGCGAGGCCCTTTATGATCTCGTATCATTGCTCAAGAAAAGGGAAGGTCACAAGGCGGGGATGATGGCGGACGGCCCTACCGGACCGCCCCGGCAGCTCAAAATGGGGACAATCAAGATCGCCAAGGAGACGGGACTACCTATAATACCCATGATGTACGGCGCAAAAAGGCGCATCGTTTTTAAGTCCTGGGATCGCTATTTCATCCCCCGCCCTTTCACCGACATCGTCGTTCTTCACGGCGAGCCGGTTTTTGTCCCCACCGACGCTGACGAGGACGAATGCGAACACTTCCGCCGTTTAGTAACCGACCGTATGAACGAAATGGCCGACCGCTGCGACACCTGGTGGGGAGGGGTGCCGGTGGGTAAGCCGGGATTCGACTTGCCATGGAAGTAATCTTAAAGTATTTTCATGATCCCGTCCTCACGGAGATCACTTTGGAGAGGACCAATTAACAGGGCAAGGTTATCTCCATCCAATCCTTCCAGGTGTGTAAGCGTCTGACGGACTCATCTTTTCAAGGGGTTGTTTTTGGGTTAAGCCTTTTGACGGTGGAAAATTTTCATAGTTGGGAGGCGGGGAATGACGACGGAGGAACGAAGCGCCCATTGGCATGGCATCATCGACAAACAGACGGCAAGCGGACGGAGCGCGGCGGCGTATTGCCGGGAGGAACACATCCACCGGGGACGTTTTTATTTCTGGCGCCGCAGGTTCAATGAGGGGCAACCAACCACCCATGGCTTTCTGGAAGTTATTACCGGCGGCGCTGCGGGGTCTTCTTCCGGCATTTGTATCCAGGTCGGGGAGAATCTTTTCATCCCTCTCTCTGCCAAGACGATCCCTTCGGAACCTCTCCGGAAGGCCATCGATTAAGCCCTCAATC
>DAOTJR010000014.1:62325-67011 GCA_035448805.1 Syntrophales bacterium | reverse complement strand
TGGGTGACGGCGTCGGACAGGGGACCGGCGGCCGCCCGTTCCAGCTCCTCCCGGGAGAACTCGCCGTCCAGGGTGTAAACCTCCACGGTCCGCACCGCTTCCACGGGGAGGTGGAGGTGTTCGTTGATGCGGCGTTTGATCTTTTCGCCCAGGGCGTCCCGGATGCCTTCCCGGAAGCCGATTTCGATGCGGTGGGCCATCTTTCCTCGGGGTGATTTTTGGCGGCGAGTATAGGTAAAGAGCGGCGGCCTGTCAAGCAAAGATGACGACATCGTAAAAAGTCCATTGGCGGCGTTGCGCTTTCTCCTTTGTCACTGTGACGTACGTCCAGGTACGTCTCATTCCTCAGGAGTCGCGCGCCTTGCCTCTGGAGCTTTTTACTTCGTCGTCCAACTGATGATTTTTGCGGGTTCAGCAAAGATGACGACATCGTAAAAAGTCCATAGGCGGCGGAAGCGTTTTTCCTTATGCGGTGCCGCGGCGGGGTGCCTTTCCGATTGACTTCCCGGCATTTATGGAATATAGAGGCGCCGCCGTGGCCGGCAGCGCGCTTTTTCGGACCGGAAAGTCCGGCGGCGCGCGCCCGGAGTCGCCCGGCGATGTCTCTCTTGTCTCATCACCGCAGCATCACACCGGCAGCACTGCGGGATCACCGCGTCGTTGCCTGGTGGTTACAGACGCTATGGAAATGTCGGCCGGCGGCCGGTTGTTTCATCTTGAGCTGTTGCCGCCTGGGGGGATGGGGGGCGTCAAAGTGTCTATCAGGGCCTTTCCGGCCTGAAATTTACTATATGGGAGTAGGTGGAGGTCAATTCATGAAAAAAGCAGTCAGCTCCAAGATCAAGAAGGTTTCCAGTCTCAAGTACGACCAGCAACTGGCGGAATCCCCCTTCGAGTGGTGGGGTCCCTCCCCCGATGAGGCGCGCCGGATCATGTCGGCGAAGTCCAAGGGCATGCACGACAAGCGCACGACCCTCAAGGAGGCCGTGGCCAGGTACGTCAAGGACGGGATCAACATCGGCATCGGCGGCTTCGTCAACACCCGCGTCCCCGTGGCGGCGGTGCACGAGGTCATCCGCCACGGCGCCCGGAATCTCACCCTGTCCTTTCAGTCCAATTCCATTTGTGCCGAGCTCCTGGCCGGGGCCATGGTCCTCGATCCGGACCGGGTCTCGATCAAGCGCGTCGAGTTGGCCTGGTGGGGTTACGAGGTCATCGGCATCGCCCCGCTGCTCAGGTATCTCACGTCGAAGGGCATGATTCAGCTCGACGATTACACCAACTACGGGATGTCGGCCCGCTTCAAGGCGGCGGCCATGGGCATCCCCTTCGTCCCCACGCGGGATCACGGCGGCTCCGATATGGAGCTCGTCAACCGGGGAAAGATGGTCTCCTGCCCCTTCACGGGGAAGAACGTCTATCTCGTGCCGGCCTGCCATCCCGATGTGGCCCTCGTCCACGTGACGGCGGCGGACATGTACGGCAACTGCCGGATCTTCGGCGCCCACTGCACCTGCCCGGAGATCACCATGGCGGCGGCGCACAGCATCGTCACCACGGAGAAGATCATCCCCAACGAGAACATCCGCACCTATCCGAACCTCACGGAAATCCCCTACGCCGCCGTGGACGCCCTGATCGAGCAGCCCTACGCCGCCTATCCCGGCGCCTCCTACGGCTTCCACTGGTTCGATATGGATCACATCAAGATGTTCCGGAGCATCTGCGACGAATTCCGGAAGACCGGCAAGAAAGACGGCCTGAAGAAATACTATGACGAATACATCTTCGGCTGCGAGACCTACGACGACTTCCTGGAGAAGATCTCCTTCAAGACGCTGCGGAAGCTCCGGGATCTGGACGGCGGCCAGCCGATCATCCTGTCGTAGGCGCGTCGGCGTCCCGCCCGCCGCGGGCAAACGCCGACCTTTATTTATCCAGGAAGCAAATCGCGGCGGCGCGCGCCGGTCACGGCGGCTGCCCCGCAAGCGTAAACTCAAACATACCAAGGAGGATTGAACATGCCTGAATATACACCCTTTGAAATGATCGCCTTCACGGGCTCCCGGGTCCTGGAGGATGAAAAGATAGTCTTTGTCGGCACCGGGCTGCCCATCATCGCGTCCATGCACGCCCAGTTGACCCACGCGCCGAACCTGGCCATGATCTTCGAGTCGGGACCCTTAAGCCCCATCCTGGAAATGGGGATGCCCCTGTCCGTGGGTGACACCCGGGCCTGCCGGAAGGCCTGCTACCTGAAAGGCCTGAGCGCGGTATTCGAGCTGACCCAGCGGGGCTATTCCGACTACGCCTTCATCGGCGGGGCCCAGATCGACATGTACGGCAACGTCTGCTCCACCTTCGAAGGCGGGACCTACAACACCCCCCAGACCCGCTTCCCCGGCAGCGGCGGCGCGGGCGCCATGGCGGCGAACTGCGAAAAGTCCATCATTATCATGGCCTTGGAAAAGCGGCGCTTCACCGAGAAGGTGGAGTTCCTGACGAGCATCGGCTTCGGCGACGGCTCGGCGGATTACCGGGAAAAGGCGGGCGTCATGGGCGCCGGCCCGTACCGGGTCATCACCAACCAGGCCCTCTTCGGGTTCGACGCCAAGACGCGGCGGATGGTGCTCCTGGAAGTCCTCCCCGGCAAGACGGCGAAGGACATCCAGGAACTGGTGAGCTTCGAGCTGCTGGTCGCCAAGGACCTCAAGGAGATGGCGGAGCCCACGGCGGAGGACCTGCGGCTGCTCCGGGAGGTGTGCGATCCCGAGGGCTACTTCCTGAACCGCAAGGTGAAGTAAACAAAATACCCTCGGTCGGCCCGGCCTGAACCGCCGAAAGCGGATCGTCGGCCGCCGCCCGGCCTGACCCGCCGAAAGCGAATCGTCGGCCGCCGCCCGGCCGCCGCCGGCGCCCGGGCGAAGTGCACACAAGAATGACATGAGCAGGTGCTTCGGCACCGGCGGAAGGTTACTTTAAACAGGTTCCAGACTACCGATAAGGATCCGATAAAGCAGGGACAGACGCCGCTTTTCGAAAGGAACAACGGCGCTGTCCCTTTTTTTATTTATCACCGGCGATCCGGCCGGATTTGCTTCCCCCCCCACCCCCTGGTACGGGGCAGGTCGGGAGGGGGAGGGAGAGGGATCAATGACCGGCGTAGGCGGCGACGTGGCGGATGGCGCGCATCGCCTCGGTGAGGCCGTCGAAGACGGGGATGCCCCGGGACAGGAAGGCCCGGCGCGCCTGGCGCAGCACCTCCTCCACGTCGAGGTCGTCGGCGCGGCGCCGGGGATTGGGGAGGACCACCACGACGGGCTTGCCGGAGGCGTCGGCGGTCTCCCGGGCGGCGGCGGCCAGCTCCTCATAGGGGGTGATCTCCGGAAAGGAGGCGGCGCCCATCATGGTGCTTAAGGCCTTGAAGTGGTAGAGCAGCGGGGCCTGAATCTGGATGTCCACCCGGGGGTCCCGGGCGGCCTGGAGCAGCGCCTCCTTGATCATCTTGGGCGGGACGTAGGGGTTGGCGATGTCGATGGGATTGGCGGCACTGGAGCCCGGCTGCGGCAGGCAGGCCAGGACGCCCGCGTAGATTTCCCCTTCCAGGCGGGGGAGGGCGAGGCCGTAGGCTTCGGCCATGTCGCAGGCCGCCACCCCCAGGGCGCCGCCGCCGCCGGCCACGGTGATCCCCCGGTAGGGGCGGCGGGGGAGGAGCGAAAAGGCCAGGCAGGCCTGGGCCAGCTCTTCCAGGCTGTGCACCTGGATCGCCCCGGCCTGGCGGAGGGCCGCTTCCCAGATGATCCGGCTTCCGCCCAGGGAGGCGGTGTGGCTCGTCACGGCCCGCTGTCCCGCCTCCGAGAGGCCGCCCTTGTAAACGATGACCGGTTTCTCCGCGGCGGCGGCCTTCAGGGCGCGGAGGAAATCCCCGCCGTCGGCCACGCCTTCCACGTAGAGGGAGATGATCTCCGTTTCGGGATCGGTGCGGAAGTAGTCCAGCAGCTCCGTTTCCCGGAGATCGACGCCGTTGCCGAAGCTCACCATCTTGCTGAAGCGGACGCCCAGCCAGGGGCCCATGAAGGCGAAGTCGATGGCCATGCCGCCGCTCTGGGAGATGAAGGCCACGGGGCCGCTCTCCCGGGAGAGATCGGGGCCGGGGAGCATGGTGAGACCGCTTTTCGGGCAGTAGATGCCGAAGCAGTTGGGGCCGATGACCCGGATGCCCCGGCGGGCCACGGCGAGGACGGCGTCTTCCCGGGCGGCGCCCTCCGGCGTCCCCAGCTCCCGGAACCCCGACGAGATGATCTCCGCCCCGGCGGCGCCCTTCCGGCGGCACCGCTCCAGGGTTTCCGGGACCTGGGCCGCCCCGACGGCGATAACGGCGAAGTCGATTGCCCCGGGGATATCCCCGACGCTGGGGTAGATCTTCCGGCCGCAGATCTCGCCGCCCCGGGGATTGACGGGGAGCAGCTCGCCGTCGAAATTCATGGCCAGCAGGGAGAGAAAGATCCCCCGGCCGAAACCGAAACCCTCCGCCGACACGCCGGCCACGGCGACACGGCGGGGATGGAAAATCCGCTCGAAATCCGTCTTACTCATATCCAATCACCTCTTGTTGCCCCTTTTTTGCTCCCGTTCAATCACCTTTTTTACTCCCGTTCAATCACCTCTTGTTGCACCCTTGTGTTG
>DAOTJR010000014.1:47942-62225 GCA_035448805.1 Syntrophales bacterium | reverse complement strand
TGATGAGTCGGGAAAAAAGGGGAGATGTCCCCCCCCTTTGCCCCTTTTTCCCGCTTGATCTTCGTGATGAATTGTTGCAGAAAGACGATCTGTTTTTGCGGCACAAGCCGGCGGAACATGACGCGCGAGTCTATAATATGATGAAATAACATGCCGAAATAAAAGGGGAGTTGAACGATGGACCGAAAGATGGTTGTGGTGGGTGCGGGAAATGTGGGGGCGACGGCGGCGCAGCGGCTGGCGGAGAAGTCCCTGGGCGACGTGGTCTTAGTGGATGTGATCGCGGGAGTGCCCCAGGGCAAGGCCCTGGATCTGACGGAGGCGGCGCCCATCGAGAAGCACGACGCGGCGGTGGTGGGGACGAACGGCTATGAAGAGGCGGCGGGGGCGGACATCGTCATCATCACGGCGGGGATCCCCCGGAAGCCCGGGATGAGCCGCGACGACCTCCTGGCGACGAATTCCCGGATCATGAAATCCGTCGTGACGGAAGTGGTGCGCTATGCCCCCGAGGCGGTGCTCATCGTGGTGAGCAATCCCCTGGACGCCATGTGCCACGTCGCCTACGAGACGAGCGGCTTTCCCCGTCAGCGGGTCATCGGCATGGCCGGCGTCCTGGACGCGGCGCGTTTCCGGGCCTTTATCGCCGCGGAGCTGCGGGTTTCCGTGGAGAACGTCCACGCCACCGTCCTGGGCGGCCACGGCGACACCATGGTGCCCCTGCCCCGCTACACCACCGTGGCGGGCATCCCCCTGCCGGAGCTGCTGGCGCCGGAGCGGATCGCGGCGCTGGTGGAGCGGACCCGCAACGGCGGCGCGGAGATCGTGAGCCTCCTCAAAACGGGCAGCGCCTTCTACGCCCCGGCCTCGGCGGCGGTGGAGATGGCGGAGGCCATCCTCCGGGACCGGAAGAAGATCCTCCCCTGCGCCGTTTATCTCCAGGGGGAATACGGGATCGACGGTCTCTTCGTCGGGGTGCCCGTAAAGCTGGGGAAGGGGGGTGTGGAGGAGATCATCCCCCTGCGCCTCACCGACGGGGAGCTGGCCGACCTCAGGAAATCGGCCGCGGCCGTGGGGGAGCTGGTGGCGGCCCTCAAGCGCTTTTAAAATGCTGGTGGCGGCCCTCAAGCGCTTTAATAGAGAGTAAACAGGGGGACAATTCCCGTAATTGCTTACGGCTGTCCGGTCAAGGATCGAAGATTGCCGTTTAACATGTTGACAATAAATAACAAATGACCGATTGCCGTTTTTTTCGATTTCAATTTACATTGCTTTTAATAAAATAGGGGAAGTGCCCCCCTATTTTCTATTTTTAACGGCAGGGAAAGCAACCGCCGCCGCAGCCGTCGCCGGTTTCGTTCCCTCCTCAGACGGCGATATTCGGCGCCGGGCGGCGGGGGGTGTGGGTGCCGAAACGGGTGTAGATCACGGCCCCCAGGCCCATCATCAGGGCCAGAACCTTGATCATCCAGCCGATGTAGGGGAGCCAGCCGACGATCCACAGGACGACGAGACCCCAGAAGGTTTCCCGGAGGATGTGCTGATCGGGCCGTTTGCAAAGACGGTAGAGATGGTGTCCCAGGAGCTGGGAAACGGCGATGAAGCCCAGAAGCCCCGCGCAGACCACCAGGATCATCTCCAGGGGAATCAGGACGATGCCGATTACGGAGACGGTGAGCAGGATCGCCAGAGGCACCACCAGCACCATCCCCAGGAGCCCCCAGAGGGTGATCTTCATCGTTTCCTCCTGGACGGCGGCGGCGATGGTCCGAATGGATTTGGGGATCAGCAGGACGATCAGAACGGCGATGATCAGGACGCTGAAAAAGATCGTCAGGGAAAAGATCGCGAAGACCCAGGACCACCCCTCCCACTCGTCGCTCAAGACCCGGGTGATCACTTCGGAGATGTTCGAGGAATTGATCTCCGTGATGCTGCCCTGAACATCCGCCCCCCTGCCCTTGACCAGGACGCCTCCCAGGACAACCACGTTTCCCTTCACCAGGGCCTTGCGGGAGAGCACCACGGAATTCCCCACGGCGATGACGTTTCCCTCCACCGTGCCGTTGACGGTGATCTGGCCGTTGATCGTCAGGACATGATTCACCCGCCCCCCTTCCTCGACCGTGACGTCCTCCCCGATCTTGAAGACAGTGGTATGTTCCGCCCGGGCGCCGGCGGCAAGGCCGGTGACGAGCAACACCACCATGGCGATAACGGTCTGTTTCAGAAGGAGGTTCATCCCTGATATATCTTTGTCATTGTCGATCTCTTCGTGTCCCATCACCTTTTCCGCCCCCCGCCGGCAGATTTACCGTGGTTAGTATCGGAAACCCCCGGTGCTGTCAATGACAAAATAACGACATTATTCAAATATTGCAAAAACGGGCCGCTTTAGGCTCCCGTCTGTTACTTTTTTAAAAAAAGCTTGCTTTTATTTTTGCGATCGGTTATTTGGAGCAGCAGATTTGGGCTGATATAAAATGGATGTTATAAAAAAATTTGTATACGATTCGGCTCGTAGTTACGGCGGGCAGCAGGTGTCGGTCATTGACAGTAAAATGAAAATGGGCAGCGAAGCTGTAAATACCAGGAGGAGGATGGAAAATGCGCAAGGGACAAGAAGAAGTGGGGAAGAAGACGGAAGAGAGGTTGGCGGAACTGCTGAAGATCAACAAAGAGTTGGAACAGGAGAACGCGGAAAAGAAGGTGACGGAAGAAGTGCTGAGAAAGCGGGAAGCGGAGCTCGAGGCCACGACCAAGTCTCTTGAAGAACTCAACGCCGCGCTCAAGGTCCTGCTCAAGCACCGGGAAGACGACAAGAACGAAGTGGGCATGAAGGTCATCGCCAACGTCAAGGAGTTGATCATGCCCTACATAGAGAAACTCAAGACGACGCCGCTGAACGACACACAGGCGACCCTGGTGGATATTGTCGAGATGCATCTCAACGAGATCACGTCCCCGTTCCTTATGAAGTTGACCTCGACCTACCTGGGCTTTACCCCCAAGGAGATTCAGGTCGCCAGTCTCATCCGGGACGGCAAGAAGACCAAGGAGATCGCCAGGATCATGAATGTCTCCAAGAGTGCCATCGATCTGCACCGGAATCACATCCGCAACAAACTGGGCCTGAACAACAAGAAGGTGAACCTCCGTTCTTACCTGGCTTCGCTGCCTTAGGGCGATCGTGGGACGCCGGTTGCCGGCCGTCAGGCCGGCCCGGGGTTTCCTGTTGACAGGCGTAAGAAAAACCCGTAGCCTGGGCCACCACTCCGGGTGAGGTTGAGGTCTGAACAGAACCCTTGTCAAGGTTATCGCCAGCGGCTGCGGGAGCGGTTATTTTCCCGTGGCGCCGGGGACGGCGGGCACCGTCGCCGCCATCCCCCTATATCTGGCGCTGGCGCCGCTGCCGGCGGCATTGTCTCTGCTCACCATCACGGCCTTCACCCTGCTGGCGGTTTATGCCTCCCAGGAGGCGGAGGTGATCTTCGGGCGGAAGGATGCCCCCTGCATCGTCATCGACGAATGGGCGGGATTGCTCTGGACGATGCTTTTCATTCCGCCGACACTCGTAACCGTTCTGAGCGGGGTGGCCCTCTTCCGTTGCTTCGATATCGTGAAACCCTTCCCCGTCCGGTTTCTTCAAGACCGGCTGCCCGGGGGGTACGGGGTGGTCATGGATGACGTGGCGGCGGGGATTTATGCGAATATTATCCTGCACCTCCTGACGCGCGGCGGGATCGTTTCCTGACCCCGATGTCCGGGTGCGGAAATTTTCAGGTCTGCGCAAAGGCGGCCGCGGGCAAATAATGGATCGAGTCATGGCGATGGAAGAGATAAAGAGCTTGCAGATCGGCATTGTTACCGTCGGCAACGAATTGATGAGCGGGCGGATTCAGGATACGAACACCTCCTTTCTCGCCCGGCAGTTCCAGTGGCAGGGCTGGCAGGTCGCGGTGTCCCTCGCCGTGGGGGACGACGAGGAAATGATCGCCCGGGCCCTCGCTTTTTGCCTCTCCCGAACGGAGGCGGTGATCGTCACGGGGGGGCTGGGCCCCACCGCCGATGACATCACGACGGCCGCCGTGGCCCGGGCCTTTCAGCTTCCCCTGGTTACCGACGCCGGGGCCCTCCGCCACATCCGGGGGATCTTTTCCCGTTACGGGCTGAAATGGACGGACAACAACGCCAAGCAGGCCGTGTTTCCCCAAGGGGCGGAGATCATCGCCAACCCGGTGGGCACCGCCCCCGGTTTCGCCCTCCGGAGGGAGGGCCGGATCGTCGCGGTCATCCCCGGCGTGCCGGCGGAGGTGGAACGGATAACCACGGAAGGGCTCCTCCCCCTGCTCCGCCGGGTTTTCCCCGGCGCCTCCCGTCATCTGGCCGTGCGGACCCTGAAGACCTTCGGCCTGTCCGAAGCGGCGGTGGACCAGGCCGTTGCCGATGTGGATCTGTCCGGGGCGGAGATCGGTTTTTATCCCCGTTTTCCCGAGAATCATATCGTCCTGTCGGTCCGGGACGGGCGGGACGAGGCGGCGGCCCGGGCGCGCCTGGCGGTGGTGGAGGAGGAAATATGCCGGCGTCTCGGCACCCATGTCTTCGCCCGTGACGAGGAGACCCTGGAGGGGGTGACGGCGGCCCTCCTCCGGGAACAGGGGCGGACCATCGCCGTGGCCGAGTCCTGCACCGGCGGTCTCATCACCGACCGCCTGACGGATGTTCCCGGCAGCTCGGCATATCTGGAGCGGGGACTGGTCACATACAGCAACCGGTCGAAGGTGGAGCTGCTGGGGGTGCCGGTGACGGTGCTGGAAACCAGCGGCGCCGTGAGCGAGGAGACCGCATGCGCCATGGCGGCGGGGGTGCGGGACCGGGCGGGTACGGATCTGGGACTGGCGACCACGGGGATTGCCGGGCCCGACGGCGGGTCGGAGGCCAAGCCGGTGGGGACGGTCTATATCGCCCTGACGGACGGGGTGGAGACTTACTGCCGGAAGTTCTCGTACCGCTGGAACCGCCGCCGCATCAAAGTGATCGCCTCCCAGGCGGCCCTGCTCATGCTGAAGCGCTACCTGGCGGGGGAGCCGCCTGCAAAAATCCCTTAACATAAACCGGCAAATATATTATCATCCCCTCCGCAAGAAGCCGCAAGGAGAGATAACGCTATGCGCACCTTTCTGGCCATCGCGCCGCCCCCGGAGGTCCTGAGGAATATCGGTACCCTCCAGAATCGCCTTCAGAAGGACATACAGGGGGTGATCCGCTGGGTCCGGCCGGAGGGGATCCATCTGACCCTGAAGTTCTTCGGCGAGGTGTCTCCGGAGGCGGTGGAGAAGATAGACGCCGCGGTTTCCGGGCCGACGGCGGCGGTGGCACCCTTTAACCTCGCGGTCCGGGGGGTGGGGGTGTTTCCCGATGTCAACCGGCCCCGGGTAGTTTGGGTGGGGATCGCCGGGGAGATCGGGGCCCTGGCGGCGCTGCAGCGGGAGCTGGAGCGGAAGCTGGCGGCGGCGGGTTTCCCGCCGGAGGAGAGGCCCTTCCGGGCCCATCTGACCCTGGGGCGGGTGAAGGTGCCCCGGGGGATCGTCGGTTTGTCCCGGGCGGTGGAGACGGGTGCGGGCGTGGAGGCGGGGATTGTTCCGGTGCGGGAGGTGGCGCTGTTCAAAAGTGAGCTCACCCCCCGGGGGGCGGTCTATACCCGCCTGGCATCCTACCCCCTCCAGGGCGTTCCGCCGGCGGGCGCGGGATGATAAATCCCGCCGCACGGCCGTGACCGCCGGGACGGGAAGCCGTTGCACGCCCGGGGAGAGCGCGCCGCCTTAATCGTAATAATTGATATCACAGGGAATAATGGCAATTTTGTGGTCCCCGCCCCCGGGCCGGGACGTCGATAAAATCAGTTGACCAGGCAGGAAGGAGGATTGCGATGGGCGTGGATATGGACAGGAACAAGGCCGTCGATCTGGCCATCAGCCAGATCGAGCGTCAGTTCGGCAAAGGGGCCATCATGAAACTGGGGGGATCGGAGAAGATCGATGTCCCGGTTATCCCCACGGGGGCCCTCAGCCTGGATATCGCCCTGGGTGTGGGCGGTGTGCCCCGGGGCCGGATCATCGAGATCTACGGCCCGGAATCGGGAGGCAAGACGACGCTGGCCCTCCATATCGTGGCGGAGGCCCAGAAGCGGAACGGTCTGGCGGCGTTCATCGATGCCGAACACGCCCTGGATGTGGGCTATGCCCGCAAGATCGGCGTCAATACGGATGAACTGCTGATTGCCCAGCCGGACACGGGGGAGCAGGCCCTGGAGATCGCCGAAACCCTGGTGCGCAGCGGCGCCCTCGACGTCCTGGTCGTGGATTCCGTGGCGGCTCTGGTGCCCCGGGCGGAGCTGGAAGGTGAAATGGGAGACGCCCAGATGGGTCTCCAGGCCCGCCTCATGTCCCAGGCCCTCCGGAAGCTCACGGGGAGCATCAGCAAGTCGCGGACGACGGTGGTTTTCATCAATCAGTTGCGGATGAAGATCGGGGTCTTCTTCGGCAGCCCCGAAACCACGACCGGGGGCAACGCCCTGAAGTTTTACGCCTCCATGCGCCTCGACATCCGGAAGGTGACTTCCCTGAAACAGGGGCAGGATGTCATCGGCATGCGGACCCGCGTCAAGGTGGTGAAGAACAAGGTGGCGCCGCCGTTCCGGGAGACGGAATTCGACATCATCTTCGGCGAGGGGATCTCCCGGGAGGGGGATCTCCTCGACCTGGCGGCGGAAAACGCCGTCATCGAAAAGAGCGGCGCCTGGTACTCCTACAAGGGGGAGCGCCTGGGACAGGGCCGCGACAACACCCGGACATTCCTCAGGGAGCATCCGGAGATTCTCCGGGAGATCGAAGCGGCGGTCCGGGAGAAATTCGGCCTGAAAGCGGCGGCGGAAGCGGAGGGGTGAAGGCGGCCGGCGGCGGATAACGGTTGTGGTGATGCGGGCAGGTAAAGATGGACCCCACCCCCGAACATTCTCTGGCACGGGCGAAACAGGTGGTCTGGCGGCTCCTGGCCCGGCGGGACCACGGGGAGAGGGAGCTGGCGCAGCGGCTCGCCCGGAAAGGTTTCTCCGGGGAGGTTGTCGCCGGAACGATTGCTTATTTTCGCGATCTGGGGTATTTAGACGACCGGCTCTTTGCGGTGGCGCAGACCCGGCGCCTGGCGGCGGGGAAGGGCTGGGGGAACCGGCGGCTCCTCTCCCACCTGCGGGAACGGGGGATTTCCGAACCGCTGGCGGAGGAAGCCGTCGCCGCGGTCCGGCAGGAGTGGAGCGAAGAGCAGGCGATCGTATCCCTGATAAAAAATAAAACGAAAAAAAGGCCGCTCAAGGGCGATCCCAAGGGGAAGCAGCAGCTATACCGGTTTCTTTTGGGCCGGGGATTTCCACCGGGACTGATTTGCGAGCTGATCAAACGCGCGGAGGAGGAAGACGGGCATGACGATGACGGCGAGTGAGATAAGAGAAAAATTCCTGAAATTCTTCGAGGGCCACGGGCACGCCATCGTGCCGAGTTCGAGCCTGATCCCCAAGGACGATCCGACCCTCCTGTTCACCAATTCGGGGATGGTCCAGTTCAAGAACTGTTTCCTCGGTCTGGAAGACCGGGGCTACAGCCGGGCGGCCAGCTCCCAGAAATGCGTCCGGGCCGGCGGGAAGCACAACGACCTGGAAAACGTCGGTTACACCGCCCGCCATCACACCTTCTTCGAGATGCTGGGCAATTTCTCCTTCGGCGACTACTTCAAGAAGGAGTCCATCGCCTGGGGCTGGGAGTTCCTCACGGTGAACATGGGCCTCCCCAAGGACAAGCTCTGGATCACCATCTACAAGGACGACGACGAGGCCTTCGAGATTTGGAACAAGGAGATGGGGGTCCCGGCGGAACGGATCGTCCGGATGGGGATGGAGAGCAACTTCTGGATGATGGGGGAGACGGGTCCCTGCGGCCCCTGCTCGGAGATCCTCTACGACCAGGGCCCCGAGGTGGGCTGCGGCCGCCCGGAATGCTCCGTGGAGTGTGACTGCGACCGCCACCTGGAGATCTGGAATCACGTCTTCACCCAGTTCGACCGGGACAAGGACGGCAACTTCCATCCCCTTCCCAAACCGAACATCGACACGGGGATGGGTCTGGAACGCCTGGCGGCCGTCGTCCAGGGGGTGCGGAGCAACTACGAAACGGATCTGTTCACCCCGATCATCGCCGGAATCGCCGGGATCTGCGGCCGGGCCTACGGCGCCAATGCCGAGGCCGACGTCTCCATGCGGGTCATCGCCGACCACAGCCGGGCGGTCACCTTCCTCATCGGCGACGGCGTCCTGCCCAGCAACGAGGGGCGGGGCTACGTCCTGCGGCGGATCCTCCGCCGGGCGGCCCGGCACGGCAAGCTGCTGGGGATCGACCGCCCCTTCCTCCACGAGGTGGTGTCCCTGGTCGTGACGGTGATGCGGGAGGCCTACCCCGATGTGATCGACAAGGAATCCTACATCAAGAAGGTGGTGATCAACGAGGAACAGCGGTTCATCGAGACCCTGGATACGGGCCTCCGGATCCTCGGGGAGGAGGTGGCCCGTATCCAGGAGGAGCACCGGCAGATCATCCCCGGGGAGGTGGTCTTCAAGCTCTACGACACCTTCGGCTTTCCCGTGGACCTCACGGCGGACATCGTCCGCAAGGACGGCCTGAGTCTGGATATGGAGGGTTTCGAGGCGGCCATGGAGGCCCAGCGGGAGAAGGCCCGGGAATCCTGGAAGGGCAGCGGCGAGCAGGCCGTGGCGGACAGCTACAAGAAACTTTCCGTCCGGGGGATCGCCACGGAGTTCATCGGCTATCACGGCGTCACGGAGGCGACGGCCCGGGTGACGGCGATCCTGAAGAAGGACGCGGAGGTGGAGGAACTCGCCGCCGGGGAAAACGGCGAGATCTTCGTGGCGGAGACGCCCTTCTACGGCGAAAAGGGCGGCCAGGTGGGCGATACGGGGGTCATTACCGGTGACGACGGTGCCCTCTTCGAGGTCTGGGATACCCAGTGCCCCACCGACACCCTGATCACCCATATCGGCAAGATGAAGGAGGGGCGGATCCGGGTGGGCGACCTGGTGCAGCTCCGGGTGGACGAGGCGGCCCGGCGGGCCACGGAGGCCCACCATTCCGGCACCCACGTCCTCAACGCCGCCCTGAGGAAGATCCTCGGCGACCATGTCAAACAGGCGGGTTCGTCGGTGACCCCGGAGCGGTTACGCTTCGACTTCACCCATTTCAGCCGTATCGAGGCGGAGGAACTGGATGCCATCGAGAATATCGCCAACGACTACATCCGCCGGAACGCCGAGGTGAACACCCGGGTCCTGCCCAAGGAGGAGGCGATGAAGACCGGGGCGGCGGCGGTGTTCGACGAGAAGTACAGCGACAACGTCCGGGTGGTGAAGATGGGGGACTTCAGCATGGAGCTCTGCGGCGGCACCCACGTGAACCGCACCGGCGATATCGGGGCCCTGAAGGTCATCGGGGAGTCGGCGGTGGCGGCGGGGGTCCGGAGGATCGAGGCCGTGACCGGCGCCGAGGCGATCAAGTATTTCAAGGCCGTGGAGGCGGAGCTGAAGAAATCGGCGGGACTCCTTCGGACCCATCCCCTGGAGGTGACGGAGCGGGTCGACCGCCTCCTGAAGCATCAGCGGGAGCTGGAGCGGGAGATCGAGGCCCTGAAAGGCAAACTGGCCGCCCGGGATTCGGCGGATCTTATCGGCCGGGCCAGGGAGATCAAGGGCGTGAAGGTCCTGGCCACTACCGTGGAGGCCCCGGACGTGAAGACCCTCCGGGACTTCGGGGACAAGCTCCGGGACAAGCTCGCCTCGGGGGTGATCCTCCTGGGCGCCCGGGTGGAGGGCAAGGCGATGCTCCTGTGCATGGTGACGAAGGACCTGACGGGCCGCTACCATGCCGGCAACGTCATCAAGGCCGTGGCCCCGCTGGTGGGCGGGAGCGGCGGCGGCCGGCCCGACATGGCCCAGGCGGGCGGGCCGCAGCCGGAAAACCTGGAACGGGCCCTGGCCAAACTGGAGGAGCTGATCTGATTTTATCCCTCCCCCTGCCAAGGGGGAGGTCAGGAGGAGGAGGGGGGTTGCCGGTGCCGGCGGGGTCCGCGGCTCGCCGGGAACACCCCCGCCGTTACTTCTTTTCCGGTGCCTGGTCGGCGCTGCCGGGACCGCCGGTCTGGTAGATAATCAGATCCGGCGTATAGATCACCACCTTGTTTCCTTCGCCCATCTTGACGAAGGTGCGGGCCTTGAGGATGGAATACCAAACACCGATCGGCTTTCCCTGCTCGTCGTAAATCAGGAAGCCGTGCTGGAACTCCCGGTAATCCCTCGCTTTTTCCTGCATGTGGAGGATCATGTCCCGGAAGCTTGCCGGTGTGGGCTGGATGGGTTTCCAGAGGTCGTTGTCCAGGACGTACTCCTTTTTCAGGCCGATCAGGGCGTTGGGGTAGAGATCGGGGCCGCTGTAGTAATAGTTCATCCCCGGATCGATCCGGAAGGCCTCGAAGTCGCTCGTTGTCCGTCCGTCGGGAAAGATGTTTCCGTAACGGCCGCCGGCGCATCCCCAAAGCACCCCGGCCGCCCACAGGATCGCCAGGACGATCATCGCTTGCCGTTTACCTCTTGTCATCTAAGCACCTCTCTTAAAGTTATTGTCGATCAGCCCACGGAAAAGATCACCCCGCCGGAAGCCTCCGGCGCGTGCCGCCGCCGGGGAGAGGCGCGCCGTCAGTTGGCGTAAAGACAGGTGCGACTCTGCTACAGCTTTTGGAAAGACTTCCCTGACGGAAAGCCGGCAGGATTTCCCCCTCCTCCCGGCCATGGGCCGTAAGCCGTTTCCGTATGGCGCCGTAAGCGTCAGATGAGCTCATCTTTTCAAGGGGTTGTCTTTGGTTTAAGCCTTTCGACGGTGGAAAATTTTCATCGTTGGGAGGCCGGGAATGACGACGGAGGAACGAATCGCCCGGGGGCGGTTCCCCGTTCCCGCTGCCCCTCCTCCGGTTCCAGTGTCTCCAGGGTGAGTTTCTCCCCCGCCCGCTGCTCGTTGGCCTCCTGCAGCCGGTCGGCGGCGCTGAAAACGGCGGAGGGGCTGCGGCCCGCCGCCGCCAGAAAACGGGTCACCGCCGTGCGGAAGCGCTCGCCGGTCAGGTCCAGGATCTCGTCCCGCAGGCGCCGGCGGTAGGCGTCGGTAAGGGAGGACAGATGGCGGAGCAGGGCGGCCAGACCCTTCCCGGAGGGGTCCAGCGGCCGGTCGAGCATGCCGATGGCGCCGATGACGGCCTTTTCCAGTTCTTCCGGGGAGACCTTTTCCCCTTCCAGGGCCGTTGCCACCCCGTCATAAACCTTGAGGGTCCGGATGATGTGGGGGTCGCGGTAGGACATGAGGGCGAAGACGCCCGACTGGGGGTCGTAGGAGGACATGCCGCCGTAGGCGCCGCCCTGGATGCGGATCTGCTTGTAGAGATAGCCGTTCGACAGAAAACGGGCCGCCACGATGAGGGCCGCGGTATCGTCGTGGCCGTGGGGCGGGGCCGGCAGCGCCCGGGCTACGTAGGATACCTGGGCGGGAATGACGACCCCCCGGTCACGGGGTGCGAGTTGGGGCGGCGGCGCCTCCCCGCGGGGGCTTCCCGCGGGCAGCCGGTCGAGGAGGGCGGGGAGGTGGTCCGACATGATCCGCAGCCCTTCCGCAGCGGCGGTCATGTTCACCGTCAGCCCCGCTCGGGAAAAGATCAGGGTTTTCAATTCCTCCAACGCTGCCGTGAGGTTCTCATGGTCGCTGTCCCTCCCGGCGTGGTGCAGAAAGAGGAGCTGCCGCTTGCCGTGCCACTGCTCGTCCCGCCAGGCGGGCAGGGAGAGGGCCGCGGCCGCCAGGCGCCGGGCGAAGAGATGACCGGCAGGGACGATGGCGGCCTGGAAGCGGTTCTTCTTTTCCATGACGAGGTCCCGCAGCCGCCGGCGGTCGGTGAGGTCGCCGGCGCAGAGGAGATCGGCGAGGATTTCCATGGCCGCCGGGATGTTTCTGTCCAGGGCCTTGAGACGGAAGATCAGCCGCTGCCAGCTTTTCCCGGGGGAGTCCGGCGACCCGCCGCCGCCCATGACAAAGCCGGCGTTTAGCGAGGCGCGGATCCCGCCGGTTTTGAGGGTGATGAGTTTGGCCATCTCTTCGTAATCCCTGCCGGCGGCCCCCATTTGGGTGACCAGCTTGCCCAGGAGGGGGAGGTATGGTTGGCGGTCGTCGGGGACGGCGCCGATGTCGAAGGCCAGATCGAGGTAGGAGACGCCGTTGGTGAAGATGTCGTGGCGAAGGACTTCGCTGCCTCCGACGGTGGTCTGCTCGGTGGGAATGTGGTCGATCCGGCGTTCGATGTCGGCGGTTTTGAGCCGGGGGAGCGACGCGATGGCCGCCGGGGAATCCGGCTCCGTCTGAAAGGACTGCAGGGCGGCGACCTCGGCTTCGATCCGCGCCCGCTCCGTTTCCGTAAGCGCCGCCGCCCGGGCGGCCATCGCTGTCCGGAAGGCCGTCTCTTCCTTTTCCAGGAGGTTCCGGTCCGGTTCCATAATGCAGAGGAGACGGTGGGGGTTATCCAGGAGCCATTCCCGGATCATGGTCGCGAAGAGCCGGGGGTCTTCCTCCCAGCGGCGTCGGATCATGCCGATGACGGCGGGGAAATTAAGGCCGTGCAGCGGATCGCCGTCATACATCCAGGTATGGAAGGCCCGGGACATGAGGACGATGCCGTAAGGGTAGTTTTTGCGGATGATTTCCCGGCCCTGGAACTCGATCTGATGGAGGGCCCCTTCGATGAGTTCCCGGTCCAACCCCTCCCGCGCGATCCGTGCCAGCGTGGACAGGACCAGCGCTTCGATGGCCTCCGCCCGGTCCGCGTCGGTGCCCCGGAGACCGACGGCGAAGACCGTCTGGCGGTAGTCGCGCTCGCAACCCGTCACCGGCGAGAGATCCTGCCCCAGACCGGAATCGATGAGGGCCTTGCGCAGGGGGCCGGCGGCACTGCCCACGAGGACGCCGCTGACAACCTGCAGGAGGATCGCCGTCTCTTCATCGGTGTTTTCCGTGAGGAGCCAGGCCAGATTGACGGTCGCCTTGCCCCGGGGATCCTCCTCCCGGCCGACGGGAAAGACGCCCCGGACGGTGCGGGGGCGCTCCCAGCGCCGCTGGGCGGGGATGGAGGAGTCGACGGCGATCCGCTCGAACCCGGAGAGAACCTCCTGGAGAAAGGGGAGATGTTCTTCCACGGGGATGTCGCCGTAGAGGAAAAACCGGGCGTTGCTGGGGGAGTAGTAGGCGTGGTGAAAGGCCCGAAAGTCATCGTAGGTCAGGCGGGGGATGTCCGCCGGATTGCCGCCGGAGTCGAAGCGATAGACCGTATCGGGGAAGAGGTTCTCCTGCAGCACCTTGTACATGAGGTTGTCCGGGGAGGAATAGGCCCCCTTCATCTCGTTGTAAACGATGCCCGAAATGTTCAGCGTCCGCTGCCCGTCCGGACCGGTGCTCCACTCCAGGTGGTGCCCCTCCTGCCGGAAGGTCTCGGCCCGGAGACGGGGCCGGAAGACCAGGTCGGCATAAACGCGGGCCAGATTGTAGAAATCCGTCTGCACCTGGCTGGCGACGGGGTAGATGGTTTTGTCGGGATAGGTGAAGGCGTTGATGAAGGTCTGCAGGCTGCCCCGGAGGAGTTCGTTGAAGGCGTCCTTCACGGGATAGCGCTCCGAACCGGCGAGGACGGCGTGTTCCAGGATATGCGGCAGACCCGTGGAATCCCGGGGCGGGGTCCGGAAGGCCACGGCGAAGAGATTCTCCCGGTCGTCGCAGTGGAGATGCAGGATCTTGGCCCCGGTGACGCCATGTTCCAGGTCGTAGGCGGTGATACGGATTTCGGGAAGCGGAACGACCCGGTGGACGATAAAACCGGCGGTGGTTTCCCCGGCGGTGAGCCGTGGTTCCGGGCAGGCGTGTGATTCGGTCATGGTGTATCCTCTCCTTGTCCGGCGGGGCGATAAGGGTCTAATATCGCGCCGTCGCTGATGATTTTGTTGCCGTGTCCCGAACGTCCCGCGTCTGCGCGTCGGGGCTGCCGGCCGGGGCCTTTCGTGAGCCCGCGGGACGTTTCCCCGGGCCGGCGTGCCCCCTCTATAGCGGAGATTCGCGCCGCCGTCAAATGTTCCGCGCCCGGGGCGGC
>DAOTJR010000014.1:0-47842 GCA_035448805.1 Syntrophales bacterium | reverse complement strand
GCGCCCGGGGCGGCGGTTTGTCCCTTGACATCTTTCCGAATCTCGTCCACACTGCCCGCCGACAATGCCCTGGCGGAAGGACCGGACAGGAAAGTGTCGGCCCCGCGCCTGTTCGTCTTTTTCCGGACCCGGCGGCGGGGAGGATCGTGAGGAGGAGCGATGACCCACCAGACGGCGGAAATGATAGCCCCGGATTTCCGGCTTTATTCCCTGGCGATGTTTTGCCGGGGACAGCGGGTTTTCATGTCCCGGGAAGGGGGGCTCAAACCGCTGGCGGAGTGGCTGGATATCTTTCGGGGTAAATATCGGGACTGCCTCCTCCACGACCGGGTTGTCGGTCTGGCGGCGGCGCGGTTGATCGCCTATTCCGGGGAGGTCGCCGCGGTGACGACCCTGGTGGCGTCGCGCCCGGCCCGAGCCTTTCTGGCCGGGGCGGGCATCACCCTCCAGGCGGAGCAGGTTGTAGACGACCTCCTCACACCGGACCGGAGGGAGATCGTCCCGGAGGAGGCCCTGGCCCTGGAAACGCCGGACCGGCGGCAATTCCTGGACCGGATCTACCGGCTGCTCAAGTATGATCCCGATGATTACTTCAACTGCCGGGGCAAGTGCGGCTATACACCCTGGTGTCATGACTGCATGGCGTCACGGGGCCTGCGGTAGCCGGGGCGGCCCGGGGCGTGGTATGCCGTCCCCCGGGAAATATCCACAGCGCCGGAATTATTTGCGCATGAATATGCCGTCGCCGATTCTAAAGAACCTTCAACATGCGCATTTAGTATGAAAATACACCGGGGTGATCTCCATAAAACATTTTCATCGGTCCCGGGTGCCGCCCCGGCATGAAAATTTATATGAAAATGTCGGCAAGTGTTCGATTGTTTTCATCCTTCGTTGCGCCCGCGAGGGGCATGAGCGTTTGTGTATAGTTTAGAGAGCTTCCCATGACCGCGGAAAAGGTGCCGGCGGCAAAGATGAAAAAGCGCGAACCGGCGTCGGAGGTCGCGGACCTCCTGGCGCTGATCAGGACCCTTCGGGGGCCGGAAGGCTGCCCCTGGGACCGGGTGCAGACGGAGAAGGAGCTGGGGAGGTATCTCCTGAGCGAGGCCTATGAGGTCCTGGACGCCATCGCCGCAGGTACGCCGGCGGACCTCCGGGAGGAGCTGGGGGATCTGCTCTTTCAGATCCTCTTCCTCGTCGTCCTGGGGGAGGAACGGGGGACCTTCACCCTGGCGGAGGTGATCCGGGAGATCTCGGCGAAGATGATCCGCCGCCATCCCCATGTCTTCGGCGACACCCGGGTTCGGGATGCCGGCGAGGTCAAGGTGAACTGGGACCGGATAAAGGCGACACAGGAGGGCAAGGCCCCGAAGGAAAGCCCGCTTTTCGCGGGGATATCCCGCTCCCTCCCCGCTTTGACCCGGGCCCAGGCCGTGACGGAACGGGCGGCCACGGTGGGCTTCGACTGGGAGCGGACGGAAGACGTGCTCGCCAAGGTGGACGAAGAACTGGCGGAACTGCGGGCGGCTGTCGCCCGGCAGCACCGGGAGGGCATGGAGGAGGAGATCGGGGATCTGTTGTTTTCCCTGGTCAACCTGTCCCGGTTCCTGGACGTCCAGGCGGAGGAGGCTCTGCGCGGGACGACGGCGAAATTTCTGAATCGTTTTCAATACATCGAGGAGCGTCTCCGGGCGGAGGGAAAGAGCGTCCAGACCGCCTCCCCGGCGGAAATGGACCGCCTTTGGGAAGAGGCGAAACGGAATCCGGTTCGATGCCGTCCGTCGGGTACATAAAAAACACTCCTGCCCCGGTGTGTGCCGCAAAACAGGAAAATGACGGTTGCACGGCAACTCCCGGGACGGTGCCGCCCCGCCGCGCCGCCATGATGCTGAAGATGTAAGTGTTTGTTATTGCTGATTATTAGTGAGCATGGCCCCCGGGGTATCCCTGGCTGTGCCCTTTCCCTGATTAATTTTACAAGTTCGTCAAATAATGCTGGAAAAAAAGGCAAATATTATATATAGATAAGCCCATATGTATCGCCGGGGCGGCAAACAGTGGCGGTGAAGCTGCGGTGAACCGCCGGCCGAACCAAAACCCATCAGGGAGGGCGGAGTGAAAAGGGTTCGGAAATACTGCATTATTTCTTTGTGCCTTCTTTTGGTTTGGGGTCTGGCGGGGATGCCCGTCGCCGTGGGAAAGGTGACGGCACCCGAGGCGACCAAGGTCGGGACGGCCAAGAAGGTAAAGAAAACAAAAAAAACGGCCAAAAAGAAGCAGGTCTCCAAATCGGCCGGCAAGGCCAAACCGGCCCCGGTTGCGAAAAAGTCTTCCCGTAAGAAGAGCAACCTCACCGCGAAAAGCCGGGAGCAGGTGCCGCAACGGCTGGTTTTGCACTCCGCCTTTGCCCTCGTGGAGGATCAACGGACCGGCGAATTGCTGATCCAGAAGAATCCCCAGGCCGTGACCCCCATCGCCTCCATCACCAAACTCATGACCGCCATGGTCACCCTGGATGCCCGGCTGGATCTCGGTGAACCGCTGGTCATTCAGCGGGAAGACGTCGATACCCTGCGGCACAGTCATTCCCGCCTGCCGGTGGGGGCGCGTCTCACCCGTCAGGAGGCCCTCCTGCTCGCCCTGATGTCCTCGGAGAACCGGGCCGCCCACGCCCTGGGCCGGTCCTATCCCGGGGGGAAGGACGCCTTTGTCGCCGCCATGAACGCCAAGGCCGGAGCCCTGGGGTTGACTTCCACCCGTTTTACGGAACCTACCGGGCTTTCCGGCGGGAACATCTCTTCCGCCCAGGATCTGGCCCGGATGGTGAACGCCGCCTACAGCTATCCGTTGATCCGGGAATTCACCACCTGTGAGCAGGCGGTCATCAACACCGGCCGCCGCCTCCTGACCTTCCACAACACCAATCACCTCGTCCGGAGCCCGCGGTGGCAGATCGGCCTCTCGAAGACGGGGTTCATCGATGAGGCGGGCCGGTGCCTGGTGATGCAGGCCGAGGTGGCCCGCCGCCCGGTCTTGATCATCCTCCTCGATGCCCAAGGCAGGATGACGCGCTTCGGCGACGCCAACCGCATCAAGCAGTGGATGGAGCGGACGGCCTTGGCATCCCAGCCCCCCCGGGAGGGTTGAACCTGTCGCCGCGATGAAAAACCGGTATTCCCCTGGAACACGCGAGCATATGTTATTGATCTGTAAAGGCTTATCGTTAGCGGGGCCGCCGGGGAAGCGGCGGGGCGCGTCCCGCCGTTTTTATCCTGCCTTGTGACGGCGTGCCGTCACGGGTGGTTCTCTTGACAAAAAACCGGGCGGGTTGCCGTTACAACCCCCCGGAGCCGCGGGCAGACACAGCGAAAGATGAAAGCAACCGGAAATGTTCTGATCCATGCATGGCATCGGTCAGAGGTGCGTTTGCGGGGGACAAACTACGGCAGGGAGGGCGGGGGATGCCGCCGGAGATGATCGCCAGGATAGAGGCCGTGCTGGAGAGGGTCCGGGATCCGGAAAGCGATCTGCCCGTGGGCCGGTTGGGGCTGATCAAGCGGTTCCGTTACAGCGAGAAAGAACAGAAACTCTACGTATTCATGAACGTTTACCGCCATCTGCCCAGTTGCGTCACCTGTGCGGCCATTGCCCGGCTGGTCGTGAACACGATCGTCCGGGATCTGACGGCGGCGCTGCAACAGGAATTCCCTACCCTGACCATCGAGTTCGTTTGAATACCCCCGGGGTCTTGCCCCCGCTCCGGCGGCGGGGCGGATACCTTCCCGCGAACGAAGGGGGGCGGCCTTCCCTGGAAGGCCGCCCCCCGGGCGCTGCTGCGAACGGAAACTAAAAGAACCGGCCGAATCTCAGGGCGGCGTAGGCCGGATCGTGATCGGCCCGGAGATTGGCCACCATGACCACGTGGGACTTCTCCTCCTTGGCGATCTTTTCGAAGAACTTCTTCTGGCTTTTGTCTCTGGAGAGCTTGGCCAGTTCGGTGTACAGGAGGATGGCGTTCTTCTCCGCCGCCATGGCTACGGCCGCGGCCTGGGCGACCGTTTCCACCTTCTCCAGACGCTTGTTGACCGTGTCGCCCTTGGGAAACAGCCCCTCCTGGACGATGGATTCGAGATAGGCGTCGATCTCCGGGCTCTTCAGGAACTGATCCACGCCCTTCCCCTCGGCCTGGGCCTTGAAATCGAGGAAGATCTTCATGTGGGCGGCCTCTTCCTTGGCCAGGCCGACGAAGAGATTCTTCAGGTCCTCATCGGCGGCGAATTTCTTGGCCGCTTTCATGTAAAAGTCCATGCCGTCCTTTTCCGCCTTGACGGCGAAATCAAAGACACCCAGATCCTGTTTTTTTGCCATCTTTTGACCTCCTTTCGTATTGACCTGCTGTTGATCCCACGGCGGGGCCTGTCGCTCCCCACCCTGCCATGTTATGTCTTTCCCCGCGGCGCCCGGTAATGAGGCCTCCCGGCCCCCGGGAGAAGCCCCGGAAACCGTCTCCCGCCTCCCCGCCGCGCCGGCGGTTTCATGGGCCCGACCCGGTCCGGCTGCGACCACGGCCGTGACGCGATCCCGGCCGGGATGTGCCGCGTATGCCGGCGGCCGCTTCCGACCGCCGGGAGGGGCGCCGCTATTTCCCCGGCGTCTTGAGGACCGTGGGGAGCCACTGCGAGAGCGGGGCCAGGCCGGCGGCGATCCCGCCCCGGGTGGGAATCATGAAGACAAAGGCCTTCTTCTGCTCCGGGACGAGGGCGATGTGGCGGATCGCCCCCGGCGACGGCTGCCGGTTGAGGAACTGGCGGAGCCGCTGCCGGATCGTTTCGTTGCTGAAATAGAGGATGAATTCCAGCTCCCCCCAGCGGACCGGTTCCTGCTGCAGCCGGGCGGCATTGGTGATCTTCGGCCCCCGGAAACCGGCATAGCCCTTTTCGATCAGGTGCCCTTCGGCCAGGGGCTGGTGGCGGAGATGGAAGGTGATGAAGAGGCGGTCGTATTTGCGGATGAGCAGGGAGATGGGCATCCAGAGGAGGGCCTGACGGGGCAGAAAGGTGATCGTCGCCTCGACCAGCTCCACGGGGTCGGTCTTTCTGGTGACGAGCCGGGCGTGATAGCCGATGGTGCCGCCGATGTTGGTGAAGGTCTGATCCACCGGGCGGACCACATCCACGAGATCCTGAAAGGCGTGGCGAAACATCCGCTCATTGACCCGCCTGCCCCGGAAGAAGGTGAAGCCCAGCAAAGCCGAGAAGGCGACAAAGATATAGAAGAGGGGTTGGCGGGCGAGGTATTCGTGGGCGAAGAGATTGCTAAAATCCAAGATTTGCCTCCAGGTCTTCCGGGATTTCATAGAGGCTGCCGTTGTTGGCGGCGATCCCCGGGTCGAGGGCCACATACTGGAGGGGTACCGCTCCCCCCGCGGCTGCTTGCAGGGAATCGCCCACGGCGACGGCGATCTCCCGGTTGGCCGCCGTCACCTTGTTCTGGATGAGGAGCCGGAGAGGCAGTCGCAAATCGTTCAGCCCCTCGATGAGACGCTCCGATTCCCGCCGGGAGAGCAGATCGGGATTGAAAACGAGGACCACGCCGCAATCCCCGCCCTGGAGGACGGCGGTGAGCCGGCGGTAGTTGTCGTGCAGGGCCTTGAGGCGGGCCATGATGTCGTCGTCGTCTTCACGGTAGGAAAGGAGAACCTCCCGGGCTGTTTCCCCTTCCTTCAGCGGCCGGCGGATCTTCTGGATCGTATAGCGCTTTTCCAGGATCTGGCGCCGGATGGCCGTCAGGCGGTCGATCCAGGTGATCGTCACCTGGGGGAGGGCCAGAAAGCGCAGGGTCAGCCCGGTGGGGGGGGTGTCGAAGATTACGTAATCGAACCCCGCCTCTTCCCGGATGGTCCTTTCGATGCTGGTCAGGAGGGCGTATTCCTCGATGCCCGGGGAGTATTTGAGAACGGAAAAATAACTGTCGAGGTTGAGCGTGGCGAGATATTTGTATGTGTCGGACAACGTTTGCGTTTCCCGTTCCAGGTACGCCCGGGCCATCTTCCGGAGATCGACCTCGTCGAGATGAAGGCTGGGGGTGAAGCGCCGGCGCCGCCCCTTGATCGCCACCCCGAAGATGTCCCCCAGATTGTGGGCCGGGTCGAGAGAGACGATGAGAACCCGCCGCTTCCGGGAAAGCTGCCAGGCGGCAGCCGCCGCCAGGGTGGATTTGCCCACGCCCCCCTTGCCGGTGAAAAAGAGGATCTTCATCAATCCACCCCCAGGGAACCCATCATTTCCGCCAGCATGTCGTGAGCGTCCTCGGCCCGCTGGTGGAGGACGCGCAGCTCCCGCTCCATGAAGGGCAGGAGTTCCACGGAAAGAAAGGTCGGCGGGGCGGGGAGCCCGACGAAGGATCCGAGGAGGAGGAGGGCGAAGATGTTTTCCAGTTCCTGAACCTCCAGGCAGGTGAGGGCCACCGCCTGCTCCCGATGGGCGGTCCCGATGTCGGTGAGGAGGTCCCGGCACCGGCGGAGCAAGGATCTTTTCACGGCCGCTTCGATGGTTGGCTGCCCCCGTTCACGTTCGTTGAGAATCCGGCAACTGTCCGCATGAAATCACCTTTGACGACCTTGCAAAAAGTCACCGGTGTCCCTTGATGCAAATCCGCACCAAATAATTGCCGTCCCCGTAAAAAAGTCGGAAAATGGCACTTTTTTAAAGTTCACGCCTAATAATTACCGCAGTTTACAAAGCCGCTTTTGGTAAGTTACGGCTTACTATGAAAAAAGCCGTTTTCATGCTTCACGGCGCCCCGCGGGGATGAGGGTTTTTTACGGGATCATCGTCTTTCCTGTATCTGCCCCGGGCACGCAGGTACGGCCGCCTGATGGTCCCCCCTCTCCCCGGCGCCGGCCGGGAAGGGGGAGCGGAAATGCCGCCGCGGGCAGGGCGTCTGCCCCGTCCCGCGGCGGGCGGTTTGTTCTTCAATACCGGGTCATTCCTTCTTCCGGGACTTCGTGAAGTCGTAGATGAACAGGAAGTTGAGGAGGACCATGATCCCCATGATGATCTGGATGGTCCAGCCGGGGCCGGCGGCCTTGGCAATGGAAGCCGGCATGACGACGGCCATGAACCAGAGGATGGCGCAGGTCACGGTGAACCAGAGGAACCAGGCGGGGACGACGGCCATGACGGCGAACTGGGATTTCATCCGCTTCGCCACGTAGGCGGCCCCCGTCATCAGGGCGATGGAGGCGATGAGCTGGTTCGCGGCGCTGAAGGACGGCCAGAGGATGTTGAACTGCCCGCTCCAGGCCAGGTAGATGCCGATGGCGGCGGGGATCAGGGAGGCCGTCCAGCGGTTCGTCAGGGTCCCGTAAAGGCCGGCCGCCGTATTCTTCAGCGGCGCCAGCATTTCGACCAGGCAGTAACGGGCCAGGCGGTTCGTCGTATCCAGGGTCGTCAGGGCGAAGGCGGAGATCCAGAGGCCGGCGATGACCTTGACGATCTTCGTGGGGATGAAGGAGAGGAAGCTCGCCGCCACCATGTCGGCGAAACACTGGACGATCATGTTGGGCGGTGCCAGCTTGAGGGTCGTCGTGGTCTTGGTGTAGAGTTCGCCCCAGTTCTCCAGGGTGAGGGCCAGGGGCGGCACGGCCGGAGCGGCGGGAGCGGCCCCGGCGGCCCCCGCTGCGGCACCGGCGGCGGCCGCACCTGCCACACCTGCCGCCGCGGCGGCGCCGGCGGCGGCAGCTTTGGCGGCGGCGGCAGCGGCAGCGGCGACATGGGCGTTCTGGATGGCCGTATAGCCGAAGCCGCCGATGGCGCAGATGATCACCGTGGAGAGGAAGCCTTCGGTAAACATGGCGCCGTAGCCCACGAAGAGGCCGTCACTTTCCTTGGCCA
Organism: Syntrophales bacterium; assembly: GCA_035448805.1. GTDB lineage: Bacteria > Desulfobacterota > Syntrophia > Syntrophales > UBA8958 > UBA8958. The sequence continues at coordinate 39,947 of DAOTJR010000014.1, read as the reverse complement.
ACTGCTTGGAGGACGTACCCGAACCGACGAGGGAGTGGAATCCCGACAGGGACCCGCAGGCGATGACCAGGGGGATGGCCGGCCAGAAGGGTGTCGGCTTCCCGCCGAGGAGGATCGGGGAGAAGGATGAGGCCATGGGGATCTCGAAGCCCCGGAAGGTGACGATGGCGGCGATGAAGCCGATGGCGATGCCGAAGTAGAGGAGGAAGGAGTTCAGGTAGTCCCGGGGCTGCAGGAGGATGTTCACGGGGATGGCGGCGGCGATGATGATGTAGAGGAACAGGACGACCATCCAAACCTCATAGGAGGCAGGTACGGGGAAATAGGTCGAACCCCAGATGGCGATGATCATCAGGATGATCCCGATGACCGTGGCGGCCGGTAGGTTCATCTTCACCTGATAAATGAGGATTCCGAGGATAATGGCGGCGATGGTCATGTAGATGGAGGCCCCGGAGATCTCCGGCGTTTTGGCGAACATCGTCCCGATGACGTTGGCGAAGGCGGCGACGACGAGGATCAGGAGGAAGAAGACGATCCAATAGAAGGCCGTCCCCGTCCGCTTGGAGATGAGGTCCGAGGCGACGAACTGGACCGACTTGCCGTCGTAGCGCACCGAGGCCATGAGGGCCAGGTAGTCGTGGACGGAGCCGATGAGGACGTTGCCGAACCAGACCCAGAGGAGCCCCGGGAGCCACCCCCAGCAGATGGCCATGGCGGGTCCGACGAGGGGCCCCGCTCCGGCGATGGAGGAGAAGTGGTGGCCGAAGAGGACCGCCTTGTGGGCCGGCACGAAGTCCACGCCGTCATAGAGGCGCTTGGAAGGCGTCTCTATGGAATCGTCCGCCTTGACGACGTCCCGCTCGATCTTCTTGCCGTAGGTGAAATAAAGGGTCATGTAAATTAGAAAACCAATGATTACTACAACTGTTGTGGTCATAAACTACCTCCTTTCCAAAGAAATCAACGATGAAACATCTTTATAAGGAATAAAGCCCGGCGGCGCCTGCGGCGCCGTTTCGACCTGGAGATGATTTTCTAAATATCCCCTTTATAAAAGAGCGGGGGGCGGGCGGGATGAGACCGCGATCGTACTTGAGAAAAATACTCCCGGAGGAAGGGAAAGTCAATGTTTTATTGCTTATAAATTCAAGGAGGTGAGGCGATTTTTTCATACGGCTGCCACTCGAACCAGCGGTCCAGTTCCAGCAGGGCGGCCCAGGTGTCGATCATGGCCCGGTCGCCGGCGTGACTGTCCTCCCGCCGGGCCGCCGTGGCCCGGGCCAGGGCGGCGCCGGCGAGGATGAAGATCGTGCCGTGATAAGGGCCGAGGAAGTCCGCCTGCAGGTGGTCTTCGAGGGTTTTGAAGAAGACGAAGTTCATGATATTGGCGGCATGGTAGATCCGGGCCGGCGTCACCCGGCGGACCTCCGGGGACAGGGCCCGGAGGGCCTGCTCCCGCTGGGCGGCGAGCCCTTGAAGCTGTCGGGGGCGCAAGTCGGGAAAGCGGTCATGGAGCCATATGTTGACCATGATGTCCGCCGGCATCCGGGTGAGTTGAAAGACCACCCCCTGGTACCAACGGGCGATCAGTTGCCGCACCTTCTCCCGGCCGAAAATCGTGGTGAGACGTTCCAACTCGCTTTCCGTCTCCATGATGAAGACCGCCATGGTCCGGCGGTTGGCCACGGAGACGAAACGCTCCGCCGGCGGGGCCGCGAAAAAGCGCAGGAGATGCCCCGCCCGGGAAGCGAGGGCGTAGTCGAGATCCTCATCGGTGCGGGGGTTGTAGAACAGCTCGATCCGGTCGGCATTGCTGTCGGGGAGATTGAAGACGACCGGGACGGGCTGCTCCGGCTTTTCCACGGGGAAGACCTTTTTCCCTGATGCTTTCTCCACAGCGTTGAGGAGCTGCCGGACGCTGTCCATGACTTCCAGCGGCATGACGATGTTTCCCTCCCGGCCGGGGCTGACGGTGGCCCCCGGCCCTTACTACCCTCAATTCATCCTGTAGCGCTCCCCGGCGGATAATGCAAATGGAAACCGGCGAATCCCCTTGAATCGGACGGCGATCTTGTATATGCTCGCGGCATGGCAAAGACGGTTCCCATTCTCTCCATCGTGGGGAAATCCAACTCCGGCAAGACGACCCTCATCGAGAGGCTCATCCCGGAGTTCACCCGGCGGGGCTGGCGGGTGGCGACGATCAAGCACAACCGCCACGGCTTCACCGTCGATCACGAGGGGAAGGACAGTTGGCGCCACAAGCGGGCCGGGGCCCGGATAACCGTGATCGCCTCCCCCCGCCAGGTCGCGGTGGTGGAGGATGCGGACCGGGACTACGAGATCGCGGAGCTGCGGGACCGCTATATCCGCGATGTGGACCTGATCATCGTCGAGGGTTACAAGCAGAATCCCTTTCCCAAGATCGAGGTGTTCCGCCCCTCCCTGAAGCGGGAGCGCCTCTGCGGGCCCGAGGACAACCTCATCGCCGTGGCCAGCGACGAACCGCTGCCGGCGACGGCGGTCCCCAACTTCCGCCTCGACGACAGCGCCGGGATCGCCGCCTGGGTGGCGGCTGTCTTCGGCCTCGGGGAAAGAGGGGAAGCCGGCGGTGCGGAGGGGCGGTAATCCCCGGGCAGGACAAAGGGACGCAGGAGGTCGCGGACGGCCAAGGGAACGGGGGGTATGCGCACCCGGTCTAAGTACGGCGACTGCTGCTCCGGCGGCGGCGCCGCTTTTCGGAGCTTGCGCGGTCATGATCATCGCGGGCGGTAAGAGGGGATGTACGAGTTTCTCGATGTAACCACCTGGTCGGTTCTCCAGTGGGTCCTCGTGGTCCTGGCGGCGGGGTTCATCGGCCAGTTCGGCAAGAGTTTCGCCCAGTTGGTCATGGCCAAAATCAAGGCGCGAAGGACGGGACGCAAGCAGGAAACCTGGCCTGTCTCCCCGGGGGGGCAGGTTACGCCGGCGGCCGCCGGTCGCGGTGTCCCCGCCGCCGGTCGCGACGCCGCTGTCGTCTCCGGGGTCGCCGGGGAGGGGGCCGCCGTGATCGGGAGCAGCGACGGTGCGGGCGGCGATCGGGTCGTCCCCGCCGCATCCGGGGTCCCTTCCCGAAGCGCCCCCGCGGCTGGGTCGGCATCGGCGGCGATAACCGTGCCGAAGGAGGCCGCCGGGGAATATCCGCCCCCGGTTCCGGACAAAAAGGCCCTCAAGGCGCAGCTCAAAGAAAAGAAGAAGGCCGCGAAAGCGGCGAAGAAGGCGGCGGGATAACCCCGGCGGGTTTCCCTCCCCCTGTCCGGATGGTCGCCGGCCGGTCCGCCGGGGGTGGGGAGGGATAAACCCCGGCGCCCCGCTCCCCGCCGTCCCCGGGTCCCGGGCTTCCGGGCGGTCACGAAAGGGAGGCCAGGAACTCCCGGATGATCTCCGTCACTTCTTCAGGCTTTTCCATGGGGATCAGATGCCCCGCCCCGGCCACCACCCGGTGGGTTCCCCGGGGGAACGCGGCCGTTGCCCTGGGCAGATCGACGAAGTGGCGGTTGTCGCTCACCTCCCCCTCCAGGACCAGGACCGGGCAGGTGACCTTCGCCAGCTCCGGCCAGGGGTCGTACTGCATCCCCCCCATGAACAGCGCCGCCTCCCGTTCCGGGGAGCAGGCCAGCTGCAGCCCCCCCGCCTCCCCCGGTTTCAATCCGTACCGGATATACAGAGCGAGCATCTCCTCGTTCCAGTTCCGGAAGAGGGAACGGGAACGTAAATAGGTCTGCACCGCACCGGCGTCCTCCCAGTGATTCTTTCTCTTGATGGATTTGGCGGCCAGGGGGTGCTGATCCACGGTGATCCGGAGGCGGTAGAAATCCTCGGGCAGAAAGATCGGCTCGATGAGGATCATCCCCCGGGCCGTGAGGCCGAAGAGGGCGTTGGCCAGGGTCATGACCGTGGCGCCCATGGAATGCCCCACGAGGAAAGGGGAAGCGAGGTTCAGGCCCCGATAGAAATCCGCCAGGTCCCGGGCGAGGGTCAGCCAGTTCAGGCCGCCGTTGTCGGGGGTCGCCTCCCGGTGATCGCAGAAATAGGGGGCGACGACGCAGTGGGGCGGGGACAGGCGGCGGGCCAGGGGGTGCCACAGCCAGGGCAGAAAACCCGTGGCGTGGAGGAAAACGACCGGCGGGCCGTCCGCTTCGTAAAGCAGATAGGGTACCTCCGCGCCGGCGACGGCCTGGACGGCGGTCTGGGGTTTACGTTCCGGAGCCTGGTCTTTTTCTGTCGTCAAGGTTTGATCCTGCCGGTCGAGGTGATGAGATGGCGTTGCCTCCGTTTGCCCGCTTCCCGGTGGCGAAGGGGTGTCTTTGGGTCAGAACACGAACACGGCGGCGGCGACCACGGTGGTGTAGCCGTCGTTCTTGACGATGGAAGACTGGGTGACGTTGCGGGTCCGCACGATCTTGCCGCTGATCTTGAAGATCTCCTTCTTTTCATCCCAGCTTTCGTCGACGTTGAAATCGATACCGAGGGTGGAGGCCAGCATGGCGGCGGCCAGGTCTTCGGCGTAATCGCCGGCCTGCTTTTCCGTCTGCCCGAAGGCGTGGTGCTCACTGATATAGCCGTAGGAGGTCTTGTCCGCCGGGATGGCGCAGCCGACGGAAGCGGCCAGAAGCCGCTTGGGTTCGTTGCTGCAGGCCCGGCTCATGACGCAGTAGGTGATGGCGCCGGGGACCAGGGCCTTCAAGCCCTGGGCCCGGGAAATCATTTTCGATCCCGGGGGAAAGATGCTCGAAACCTGGACCAGGTTGCATTTTTCTATACCCGCATCACGGAGCGCCCGTTCGAAGGAGTGCAGCTCGTCCTTGTGGGTCCCCACCCCCTTTGTAAAAAAGACCTTTGTAGGAACAAGGGTTTTCATCGCCAACCCCCTCCTTTGCACCGTTTGATTGTTGACGCCGTGCTTATCAGCTTGTAGGTTTTGTGTCAATGAGGAGATGGGATTTTTTTTCATCCCCCGGCCGTTTGGGTAAACACTGTATTATCGTATAGATACTCCATCTTTTCCTTGTGTTTGAGCTCCTCGCCGGCCATGCGGTTCAGGATGTCCCTTATCTCGCCGGCCGGGTGGATTTCGGCGAGTTTCTTGTAGTAGTTATAGGCCTTCAATTCCCGTTCCGCGGCCAGGAGGTAAATGTCCTTGTCCTTGACGTTTTTCGTGACGGTGGGTTTTTCCGAGAATTCCCTGATTCTGGACGTCCCCTCCTCGTCGATGATCAGGGTGTTTTCCGGGTAAACGCCATCCCGGTATTTTATGAGATAATCACGGTGCTTGCGTTCCTCATCGGCTAAAAAAACCAGGGTACTCTTGGTCGCCTTGTCTTCCACGGTATGGTAGAGGTCCATGTAAAACCGGAAAGCCGCCTCTTCATTACCGATAGCCTTTTGGAGAATCGCTTCCAAAGTTTTGTTGTTCATCCTCATTTGCCTCCTGATTTTTTTATCGTCCCCCGGTGCGGCAGCCCATCGACGATGGGCGGTCAGACCCCTCACGTCCCTCCGTACCCGACCGTCACCCCGTCTCCCGCCACGATGACGGGAACCTGCCGCTTTCCACCGGAATATTTCAACATCTCCGCCAGTTTCCCGGCGTCTTTTTTCACATCCACATAAAGCGCCCGGGACCCGAAGGCCGACCTGGCCCGGTCCGTATAAGGTCAGCCGCCCTTTCCGTAAATGACGACCTTTTCTTCCATGGCCTACCTCCCCGCATTCGACCGCACCGCCGGCCGGCAACGGTGCCGGTGTCTCGCGGTGCGGGTTGCTTTCCCGGTGGGGCGGGCAAACGCCGCCGGCATCAGTATTCCGTCAATTGCGAGAGACCTCGTTCCCCAACGAGAATGATCCTTGTGTGGCTGAGCCGGGAGGCGATGACCTTGGCGATGGCCTTCATGGTTTTGAAGCCCAAATCGCTGTCCTCTTCCATGAGCTGCCGCAGCTTCCCGGCCTCCAGGGCGATGAGCCTGGAGTTGTCGATGCACAGAGCACCGAGGGTGAAGATATAGGGTTCTACCACCGCGGACCAGCCCATGACCTCTCCCTTGGCCACGGTATCCACGGTAACCTGCATGGGCGGGCGATGCGGCCCCAGGTAGGACTCCAGGGACATGACCACTTTGCCTTCGACCAGAACAAAGAGGCTCCGTGCCGGATCGCCCTTTTTGTACATCTGACTGCCTGCCGCATGGGATTCTTCGGTGGCGATGGCGGCAAGCTTCTCCAGTTGCGCATGGGAGAAATCTTTAAAAAAATTGAATTCCTTCAGCATATTGGCCGTAACCATGGGGAACCTCCTTTTTATTGTTTTCTTATGGGAGATGATAGCAAGATTTAGTTGGAAATTCCATAAAAAAATATTTTTCCGGCCCGTAGAAAACGGGTTGCCGAATCGGCGGAAAAGGCCTACATAAACCGGCAGGGTCCTGCGGTTGCGCGGGTCGCACCCTGCTGCGGCGAAAGGCCGGCGCCGCCGTGATTTTTTTCCCCGACGGAGGGCGGCGTGCCGTGTCCGGCCGGGTTTAAGAACATCCGGAGCCGTTGGCGGGCAAGACGAAAGATGAAAATGTCGCCAAGGAAACCGCTGGGGGTATTGTCTGACGGAATATCAAGCAATGCCCACCCGGCGAGGATATAAACGATGGTCTGCAGATCCTTACGTACCGCCAGGGAAACCGGCCGCTTATGCCCGTCGCTGCCGGCGAAACGCAGTTCCGCCCTGCTGTCGGGAACGGCAAGAATTTCTTTGGCGATTTTGTTCCTGGTTGTTGTCGTCACCGCCGCGGGTTGCAACAACCCCGAGCTCATCCGTGACCTTCGGGATTTGCCCCAGGACCATTTTGCGTATCTTCCCGGTGTTTTCGGCGACCTTAACCGGCCCCTGGCGGACAGGGGCTGGCAGGAGGAAAAGAAGGGACAATATCTCCAAAACCTTTTCCTGCCCTGGCACCAGGAGATGCCGCAGTACACCGCCCGGGAGGTGCAGGAGGCCTGGCTGCCCTTCGTACCCGATCCGGGGGATCGCAGCCGTCCCGGCCGCCGCCGCCGGAGTTTGATACGCAAAGCCGCGGCCAATGCCGCTATGCGAAGTTATCCGAACAGCTCCTGGAAGGGGATAACCACCGCCGCGGTGCAATTGCGGCATCTGCCCACCGCGGCGCCGGTGGTTTCGGATTCGTCCCGCCGGGTCGACAAAAACCACCCCCTGGATAAACTACAGGTGTCGTCCGTTCCTCCCGGAACGCCGGTTTATGTCTCCCACCGCTCCCGGGACGGACGCTGGCTGCTGGTGGAAACCGGTTTTGTCCGGGGTTGGACCACAAGGCAGGGGGTGGCCGCGGTCAGTCCTGACTTCCGGCAGCGGTGGGAACAGGGGCCTTACGCCGCCATTGTCCGGGATAAAACTCCCCTGGCCGTGTCGGGGGGCAGATTCCTTTACCGGGTCTCTCCCGGGGCCCTCTTTCCTGTTGCGTCCGGCCGGGGAGAGACGCTGAAGGTATTTGTCCCGGTCCGCGGCACCCGGGGGCGGGCCGCGTTGCGAACCGCCGTCGTTTCCGGCACGGCGGCGGCGCCCCTGCCGCTGCCCTTGACGCCTGCCAACCTCGCCGCCGTGGCCAACGAACTGATCCGGGAGCCCTACGGTTGGGGAGGGATGTATGGACGGCGGGATTGTTCCGCCATGATCCGTGACCTCTTCACCCCTTTCGGGATCTGGCTGCCCAGACATTCCGCCGACCAGGCCCGCGAGGGGGGACACTATGTCGGGCTGGCCGGTCTATCTACGGCGGACAAGAAACGGCTCATCACGGACCGGGGCGTCCCCTATCTCACCCTGTTGTGGCTCCGGGGGCATATCATGCTCTATATCGGTTCCCGGGACGGCGAACCCCTGGTCTTTCACAACTTCTGGAGTGTCAGGACGATGAGCGCGTCCGGGCGGCCGGGCCGGAAGATCGTGGGCCGGGCGGCGATCACGACCCTTTACCCGGGGCGGGAATTCAACGCCGCCGCCGATCCGGAGGGACCCTATCTGGCCTATCTGCAGGGGATGATCCTTCTCGGGCCGCCGGCGGATAATTGACGGCCGGAGGTCGGAACGGCTTGAAAGTTAAGAATTAATATGTTAGTCGTAGGACGAAACATTCCCACATAGGGGACAAATAGGGGGTCGCCGTAAATGTTGGGGGCTCTTGACGGCGACGGCCGGGGTGGGTGCCGGTGAGGAAAGCCGTAAGGCTTCAGCTTCAGAAAGGCCTCCGGGCAACCGCAGGCGGCGGGAAATCCCCGATTTACCATCTTGCTCCTGCCGTTTTGAACACTGAGGAGGACGGACCGATGACCATGGCGACAGGCGACCGGCAAGACAACAAGATCATCGTTGTCATCGAGGAGGATCTCCAGGAACTGATCCCGGGATATCTGGAAAACCGACGCCGGGATATCGAGGCGATCCGGGAAGCCCTGAAGGGAAAGGATTACGAGACGATCCGTTCCCTGGGGCATAAAATGAAAGGCTCCGGCGGCGGTTACGGTTTCGATGCCGTTACCGATATCGGCCGGGAACTGGAAGAGGCGGCGAAGAGCGAACATGAAGAGGCGATCGTCAGGATCAGCGCGGCGCTGGAGTCCTACCTGGGGCGGTTGGAAGTGGTCTATCGGGGTTGAGGCGGGCAGCCGATGACGGATAGAGCCGGGGAATATATCGAAAAAACGAGGCATCCGGACACCGCAGCGGCGGGACGGGAAAACGGACCCGGCGGCAAGGATCCCTTGACCACGCCCCTCCGGGACGGGCGCCTTCTGCGTGCCGATTTCGGGAAATTCAAGGTGTGGTTGCAGGGGCGTTTCCCCGCCGGGGGGAAAGCGGCGGAAGAAATCCAGAAGACCAGGGTTTCCGGGCTCTACACCCTCGCCGCGACGCTGGGCATCGCGGAGAAAGATCTGGCCGCGGCGGTCGCCGAGTTCCTGCAGTTACCCTATCATCAGCACGCGGATTTTGAAGAATTCGTGACGGATATCCTGCCCCGGGAGTTCTGCCGGTGGAATTATGTCGCCCCCATCCTCGACCGGGAAGCCGCCCCGGCGTTCCTGATCAGCAATCCCTTCGACTGGGAGCTCCTCGATGTCCTCAAGAAGAATACCGCCGCGAATATGCCCCTGCAGCTCATCATCGTGGAACCTCTTTACATCCGGGCCCTCCTGGATAAAATGAGTGACAAGGTGAAATTGAAAACCGCCGGCGCCGCCAGGGGAGAAGAACCGGCGGCACCGGAAGAAAACGACTCGGTTCCGGCACCGATCACCATGCCGGTGATCGAAGATGTGGGGCCCGTATCGGCGGCGGATGTGGAAAAGCGACCGGTGGTCCATGTCGCCAACAACATTCTCTACACGGCGGTAATGGAAAGGGCGAGCGATATCCATATCGAACCCAAGGAAAAGGAGACCCTGGTCCGTTTTCGTGTCGACGGCGATCTCCAGGACATCTTCCGCCTGAAAAGGCAAACCGGGGTCATGGTCATCTCCCGGCTCAAGGCCCTGGCCGGTCTGGACATCGCCGAGCGTTTGAAGCCTCAGGACGGCGCGGTGGAAATAATGGTCGGCAAGCGGACCTTCAAGCTCCGCCTGGCCACGACCTCGACACCGAGCGGGGAGAGCCTCATCATCAGGGTCCTGGAACCCTCGGCCAAGCCCAAGGATCTGAGCGAGTTGGGGATGACGAAGGAGCAGGTCGGGCTGATGATGGATTTCGCCACCAGGCGTTACGGCCTCATCCTCGTCGTGGGACCCACGGGTGCGGGCAAGACCACGACCATCTACAGCTTTCTCTCCCAGGTGGACACCAAGACCCGGAGCCTGATCTCCGTGGAAGATCCGGTGGAATACCGGATTCCCGAGGCCAACCAGCAGCAGGTTAACGAAAAAGCCGGGGTGACCTTCGACGCCCTGCTGAAGTCTTCGGTGCGTCAGGATCCGGATATCCTCTATCTCGGGGAAATCCGCGATCCCTTCTCCGCCCGCATTTCCGTGGATTTCGCCAGTACGGGTCACATGACCATCTCCACCCTCCACACCAACAACGCCACCACGGCGATCTTTCGTCTCGAACGTCTCGGCGTGAGCCGGGAGGTCATGTCCGAGGGTCTGCTCGGGATCATCGCCCAGCGCCTCCTGAAGAAGCTCTGTCCCCACTGCAAGCGGGTCGCCCCCATTACGGCGCGGGAGGCGGAGATGCTCCGGCCCTTCCTGGATGAACCGCCGGCCTACGTCGCCCATCCCGTCGGCTGCCCGAAGTGCCGGGAAGGTTATTTCGGACGGGAGGGCGTCTATGAGATCATCGCCTTCGACGCCGATTTGCTGGAACGTATCCGCACCGGGGTACCGATATCGGAGCTCCGGGAATTCATCCATCGCCGGGGCGACTACCTCATCAGTCATCACGCCGCCCAGAAGGTTAAGGACCTTGTCTTTCCCGTGAAGGATGTTTATGACAAGATCCTGGTCGAGGAAATTCAGCTGGGCCCCAAAGAAGAGGAGATAAAGGCGGAGCAGAAAGGGGAAACTCCGCAAAAGACCGGTGCGCCGCGGATCCTGGTGGTGGAGGACGATGAGGACAACCAGCTCCTCATTTCCCGCATCCTGACGGCCCAGGGCTATGACGTGTCCGTGGCCGGCGACGGTATCGACGCCCTGATGGCCCTGGGGACCAAGGAGTTCGATCTGATCCTCTCGGACATCAACATGCCCAATCTGGACGGTTTCAAACTGCTGGAAATCATGAATCAAAAGGGAATCCAGGCGCCGCTGATGTTTCTCACGGCCCGGGCTGACGAAGAGGACGAGGTCAAGGGCCTGGAGCTGGGGGCAATGGATTATCTCAAGAAGCCGATAAAAAAGGACGCCCTCCTGATGCGGGTCAAACGCGCCCTGGTAAGAAGCGGCCGGGGATGATAGAAAAGCGCCCCCGCCCCGGGGCGGTGTTTTGTCGGGGAGTGCCTGAGGACGACTAACTTTGGAAGAAGAGGTTTGCCGGCGATGATGAGACCTTATGAGATATCCGGTCCCGTTTCGGGCGGGGGAAAGACATCTGTTTTGTCCCCCGGTGGTCGTTTTTCTCCGCCCGGGCGGCAACGCCGGCTGAGGAATGACGACCGGCGGGGTTTCACCCTCGTGGAGATGGTCGTGGTCATCGCCCTGATCCTCGTGCTGCTGGCCATCGCCACCCCGCTGATGAGCGCCTACCTCGAGCGAAGCCGGGCCACGAAGTGCCTTTCCCTGCGCTATGTCACCGAAAAATCGGAGATGACCTACATGATCGAGAAGGGACGCAGCAGCGACAGCTTCTCCGATCTCATCAACGCCGGCTTCCTCACCGGAGAGCCCCGCTGCCCCAGCGGCGGGACCTATGTGTGGCTGCAGCGGACACCGGAGCCCATCCTGGGCTGTTCCGTCCATTACGGCACCGTTCCGGCGGGGGAGGGCGCCCAGGTCCTGTTTGCCAGCGGCTTCGACGATCAGAGCGGTTTGACCAGGCTTATGGGACAGTGGAACACCGGTCACGGAACCCTGAACAACCGGCCCGGCCAGGAAAGCCGCATCGCCTTCGGCGATACCGCCTGGAAGGATTACGAGATCCAGGTCAGCGCCACCCTGACCCAGGGCAACGGTTACGGCGTCTATTACCGCGCCGACGGCAACCCCAATATCACCGGTTATGTCTTTCAGTTCGATCCCGGCCTGGGGAACAAATTCGTCGTCCGCAAGGTCGTGGGCGGCAGCGAACAGTCCCCCTTTCAGAGTGTTTCCATGCCGGCCGGGTTTCCCATCTACAACCAGTCCCACGACATCAGCATCTCCGTGACGGGCGACCGGCATATCATCAAGGTCGACGGCCAGCCGGTACTGGAATTCCGGGACAGTACCTTCGCCTCCGGCGCCGGCGGCTTCCGGACCTGGGGCAATACCCAGGCCAACTTCGATAACCTTAGCGTCGTGCAGAAGTGAGGACGGACCATGACTGACATGGAAAACCGGCCGCAGACCTGCCGGGGATGCGGCAAGATCATCGAGGAAGGGAGCGGCGGTGAAGCGCGCCGGGAGGGGGAGGTCTATTGCCCCCAGTGCATCATCGCCCAGGCGGAAAGATACATCCGGGCGCCGGAGATCGAAACCTCGCGCCTGCGTCGATTTCGCGAGACCTTGGCCTGGAAGGTGACCCTGGTTCTGATCGTGCTGGTCTGCCTGGGGCTCGTCGCCTATCAGGCCCCGCGGATCATGGCCGCCTTCCAGGAGCCGAAGCCGGTGCGTATGGGCACCTATGCCACCGATGCCGCCACCGACCAGTGTCTGAAGAATCTCTGGCAGCTTGCCGCCGATCTCCAACAGGGTAAACAGGGGACGGCGGCCGGCAGGGTGTGTCCCGCCAGCGGCAAACCCTATGTGTTCGTTACGGGTCCGAATCCGGAGATCCATTGTCCCCAGCCGGCGGCCCACGGTTTCCGGGATATTTCGGTTTCGAAGCGCTATCCCGTCCCGTCTCTGAAGCAATAGGCCTGTCAGGCGGAGAAAAGAGGGGGCCCCATGGCCGGGGCGAAGGCAGACAAATACCGGTTGACCCTGGAGTATGACGGCGGCGGGTACCGGGGCTGGCAGACCCAGGAGAACGCCCGTTCGGTCCAGGGAACGCTGCTCCGGGCGGCGGCGGAGCTTTTCGGCTCCGAGGTCGATATCCAGGGGGCGGGAAGGACGGATGCGGGGGTGCACGCCCTGGGCCAGGTGGCCCATCTGGCGGTGAAAAGATCGCTGCCGCCGCCGCGGATCAAGGAAGGGCTCAACGATCTCCTGCCGGCCACCATCAACATCCTGAAGGTGGAGCGGGTGCCGCCGGACTGGCATGCCCGTCACGACGCCGTGGGCCGGATCTATATCTATATCTTCTCCCGGGTCCGGAACGCCTTCGGCAAGCGTTATGCCTGGTGGGTGAAGGAGGGGCTGAATGCGGCGGCGATGCGGGACGCCTGCCGCCTGTTTACCGGTTTCCATGACTTCGCCTCCTTTGCCGACCGGCGCCTGGAGCGGCATGTCTCCACGAAGGTGCGTATCGCCGCCGCGGATATCGAGGAGCGGGGGGAACTGATCATCTTCCGCGTAGCGGGTTCCCACTTCCTGTGGAAGATGGTCCGGCGCCTGGCGGGGGTATTGGCGGAGGTCGGGCGGGGGAACCTGACCGGAGAAGGGGTCGCGGAACTCCTCGTCACCCGGTCCGAGCTGCCGGCCCGGCTCACCGCCCCGCCGGCGGGGCTTTTCCTCGCGCAGGTACTCTACCCGGGAGAGGCGGCGATGCCGCTGGTCCTCCCGCCGCCCCTCATGTTCGCCGCGGCGGACGGGCGGCAGGTGACGGGACGGAGACAGGATGCGTGAGGATAGGACGAGCGTTTCGCCGGGCCGCGGCAAAACGCTTGCCGGAGAGACAGTTCCATGAAGGGCGCGGAATTCGGAATGACAAACCCGGGACCAAAAAATTCGGTATGGTGGGGGGATCCTCTTAAATGACCGGAATGGAAAATTACCGGGAGCTGCCGCCGCGAGGCAAGCCCCTCAAACGGGCCTATGTGGCGGTCATGCTCTGGTTTGTCGGCCGGGCCATACAGGCGGCGGCCCGGGTGGACGACGCGGTCCGGGAGGAGTTTGCCGCCCTGCCCGCCGGATTCACCTTTTCCCTGGGCGTTTTGCCCCGGGGGCCGGCGATGATCGTGGGCAAGGACGAGGACGGCCGGGTGCGCTACCGGGGTTGGCAGACCGCGGGAAAAAGGATCGACCTGCAGATGAAGATAAAGAACCTGGAAGGGGCGATCCTGATGTTCACCTTTCAGGAGAGTACGGCGGCGGCCACGGCCAGGAACCGTCTCATCGTGGACGGCGAGGTCCCCGCCGCCTGCGCCGTCGTCCGGGTCCTGGACCGGGTGGAGGTTTATCTCCTGCCGAAGATCATCGCGAAACTGGCGGTGAAGCGTTATCCCGACCGGCCCGGGGAGGATAAGCTCCGCAACCGGATCCGGATCTATGTGGGGGCCGTTTTCGGATTCCGATAAGGAGGATGAAGGTGTCGCCGTCTCCGAACAGTTTTGTCTTTTGCAGCCCCGCCAAGGTGCTTTCCGGGAACAAGGCCCTGGAAAACCTGCCGGTGGAGTTGGCCGGGATGGATGCCTGCCGGCCTCTGATCCTCACGACGGCCGGACTGGCGTCCCGGGGGATGGAGCGGACAATGGCGGCGGTTTTCGCCGATTCCGGTCTGACCGTCGGTTTTTTTACCGGCATCCCCGCTTTCCCCGATCGGAAACTTGTCCGTGCCTTGTACGGACTGTATCGGGATCGGGGTCACGATTCCCTGATCGCCCTGGGCGCCGGGCCGGTGCTGGATGTGGCCAAGGCCCTGAATATCGCCCTTTCGGGAGCGCCGGAGGATCTGGAGGCCGCGGCCGCCGGTACGTTGGCAAACAGGAAACTGCGGCCCCTGACGGCGATTCCGAACCTCGATGTCTCCGGCTATGAAATGACCAGGTACGCATCCCTGTCTTCCCTGTCCCTCACGGCGCCGACGGCCGTCCCCGAGTTGATCGTTTTGGATCCGCGCACGGTCCTGCCGGAAGCACGTAAGACCACGGCCGCCGCCGCCCTCCTTACCCTGACCCAGGCCGTGGAGGCCTTCCTGCATCCGGGACGCAACCAATTGACGGACGCCTATGCCTATGGGGCGACCAGGTATGTCATGGAGAACCTCCCGACGGCCCTGAAGCACCCCTCCCATCACAGCAGCAGGATCGCCCTGGCCAATGCGGCCTTTTTCGCCCAGACGGCCTTCGACAATCTGTCCGGGGGGATGATCTTCTGCCTCGGCATGGCTATGGCCCGGCGCTGTGCGGTCAGTCCGGGTCTGATCATGGGGCTCCTGCTGCCTCATGGCCTCCTCCTGGAAATGGACCGGGAGGAAACGCCGGGCCGGGATCTCTTCCTCGCCGTGGGGGGTGCGGAGGATTATGCCGTTATCGAGGAGGGGATGGGTATCCGCAAGGCCGTGGACCGCTTTGTGGAACTCCTGCTGGAGCTTCAGAGCCTCATTCCCGATTTTCCCCGGAGTATCCGGGACATCGGCCTTGCCAAAAGCGATCTGGAAGAACTTTCCGGCGCCGCCGGCAATGTCGGCGGCCGGGGAAGTCTTGCCCTGTCCGAGGTCCGCTACCTGTTGGACAAGGCCTGGGAAACGAGATTTTAACCGCCGGGATGACCGGCCGTGGCGGCATGTCTGCCTTTGAAAGCGGTGCCGGCGGACCGAGGAGAAAAGCCTGATGTACCTGCCTGGATATTATGAATATTCCTGCCGGGTGAAGATCGTCGCCGGGCACGACGCCCTGGAACGGATTCCCGACTTGCTTTCGGACATCGGCGCCCGGCGGCCCATGGTGGTCACCGACAAAGGCGTCGCCGGAGCGGGGCTGGCGGATATCGTCCTGGGGGCGATAAGCGACCACCTGGAAGTGGGTGTTGTCGCCGACGACGTTCCCCCCGATTCCGACCTGCGGGTGGTCAACCGCCTGGCCGCCCTTTACCGGGAACGGGGCTGTGATTCGCTGCTTGCCGTGGGCGGGGGGTCGGTGATGGATACGGCCAAGGGCATCAACATCATCGTTTCCGAGGGGGCCGACGATCTCATGAAGTTCAGCGGCGCCGGGGCGCTGAAGCGGCCGCTGAAACCCCTGATCGCCATTCCCACCACGGCGGGCACCGGTTCGGAGGTCACTCTCGTGGCGGTGGTCAAGGATCACGAGCGGCACCTGAAGATGGCCTTCGTGAGTTTTTTCCTCCTGCCCGATGCGGCCGTCCTCGACTCCCGGATGACCATGAGCCTCCCCGCCCCGATCACGGCGGCCACGGGGATGGATGCCCTGACCCACGCCGTGGAGGCCTACTACTGTCTGAGCAAGAATCCGCTGAGCGACGTCACCGCCCTGGCGGCCATCCGGCTCATCAGCGGGAATCTCCTCCAGGTCACCCGGAACCCCGGGGATCGGGAGGGACGCCTGGCCATGGCCAATGCCGCCACCCTGGCCGGGATGGCCTTTTCCAATTCCATGGTGGGCATGGTGCATACCCTGGGGCACGCCACGGGTTCCGTCTGCGGGGTCCCCCACGGGGTTTGCATGGCCATTCTGCTGCCCTACGGATTGGAATACAACCGTCACAAACGGGAAGCGGTGATGGGGGAGCTGCTCTTCCCCATCGGCGGCCCGGGGATCTACGGGCAGACGCCGCGGGAGGAGCGCACGCCCCGGGTGATTTCCTATATCCGCCAGTTGAACGAGGATCTCCATACGGCGACGGGAGGGCGGCACGCCCGTTTCTTCGCCGAGGTCATGGACCGGGAGGGCCGTCCCGCCGTGCCGCGGGAACGGCTGCCGGACATCGCCCGGGCGGCCCTGGGGGACGGTTCGATCTTCTACAACCCCGAGGACCTGGATTACGACGATTTGCTCATGGTCCTGGAGGCGGCCTGGGAAGGGCTGCCCCTGGATCCGGGCCGGATCCGGAAGGGGTAGCTTTCCGCAGGAGCCATACTTCCCCGGGAAGACACTTTCATCGTTCCCGGGTATTGGACAAAGATGATCATGGAGATGGAGAGGAACAATATTGACTGCTGTGGCCGCCGGGGCGCCGTTTCCCCGGGGCGGCCGAACATGCAGCGCCGGAGGCCGTTATGAACGGGGGTTGTTTGGGGAAGATCCTCTGGGTGGACCTGACGGCGGGAACATGCCGCGAGGAAATCGTTCCCGATGAGCTCTATGCCCGTTATCTCTCCGGGGTCGGCCTGGCGGTCCGCCTTCTGGCCGACCGGATCCCCGCCGGGGCCGATCCCCTGGGGCCGGAAAACATCCTGGGCTTCGTTTCCGGCCTGCTCACCGGCACGGGGGCCCTTTTCAGCGGACGCTGGCTGGCCGTAGGCAAGTCGCCCCTGACGGGGGGCTGGGGGGACGCCAACTGCGGCGGGACCCTGGCCCCGGCCATCAAACGCTGCGGTTACGACGGGATCTTCTTTGCCGGCGTCAGTCCCCGACCCGTATATCTTTTTGTCGGTCCCGGCGGTCCGGAAATCCGGGATGCCGCCCACCTCTGGGGACAGGACGCCCCGGCGGCGGAGGAGGCGCTGACGGCGACGGCGGGGGGCCATGCCCGGGTGGCCGTCATCGGACCGGCCGGCGAGAGGCTGTCCCTCATCGCCGGAATCTGCAACGACCGGGGCCGCCTCGCCGCCCGTTCCGGTCTGGGGGCGGTGATGGGTTCCAAGCGTCTCAAGGCCCTGGTACTCGCCGGCAAGGGGCGGATTCCCGTCCATCACCGGGAGGAGGTCCGGCGGCTGAGCCGGGAGTGCAACAGGTGGGTTCAGCTCCAGCCCCCCTTCCTTTCCGGGGCGGCGGCGGCTTACATCGGGACGCTCATGCGCCTCCTGCCCTTCCAGATGGCCATGGACGGCCTGGTTTACAAGCTCCTCCTGAAGAAGTGGGGGACCTCCGGCATGAACCAGATGTCCGTGGAGATGGGGGACGCCCCGGTGATGAACTGGAAGGGGACGAGTGCGGACTGGGGAATCGGGAAGTCCCGCTCCGTGAATCCCGATGCCGTCAGGGCCCTGGAAAAGGTAAAATACCACTGTTATTCCTGTCCGTTAGGCTGCGGCGGCATCTGTACCCCCCGGGGACGACTCGGGGAGGTCCACAAACCGGAGTATGAATCCATACTGGCCCTGGGCGCCCTGTGCATGAACGGGGATCTGGAGGGCATCTTCACCATGAACGAGCTGCTCAACCGGGCGGGGATGGACACGATCTCGGCGGGGGGGACGGTGGCCTTCGCCATGGAGTGCTACGAACAGGGCATCCTCAGCCGGGAGGACCTGGACGGCCTGGATCTGCGCTGGGGAAACGCCCCGGCCATGATCGCCCTCATCGAAAAGATGATCCGCCGGGAAGGGGTCGGTGATCTCCTGGCCGACGGCTCCCGGCGAGCGGCGGCCAGGATCGGCCGGGGGGCGGAGGCCTATGCCGTTCACGCCGGCGGGCAGGAGCTGCCCATGCACGACGGTCGTAACGATCCGGGCTTCAACGTCCACTATTCCGTGGAGGCGACACCGGGGCGGCACACCGTCGGGGCGCAGCTCTACTACGAGATGTTCCAGCTCTGGAAACGGATTCCCGGACTGCCGCGGCCGCCCCTGTTCTATCACAAGAACCGGAAATATATCGCCGACGAGGAGAAGGCGATCATGGCCGCGGCGTGCAGCAAATTCATGAATGTGGCCAACGGGGCGGGTCTGTGCCTCTTCGGACTCTTTTTGGGGGCGGCGCGGATTCCGTCTTTCGCCTGGCTCAACGCCGCGACGGGCTGGCGACGGACCCCGGAGGAATATCTCGCCGTCGGGGCGGATATCCAGGAATGGAAACAGAACTTCAACCACAAACACGGCATCGATCCGAAATCCTTCCAGGTTCCGGACCGGGTGGTCGGCCGTCCGCCCCAGAGACGGGGGGCCAACCGGGGCCGGACCATGGATATCGAGAAGATGTGTCGGGATTACTGGGAGCAGTTCGGCTGGGATAGGGAGACGGGCATCCCGCCGGGCGGGAGGGACGGCGGGGG
Organism: Syntrophales bacterium; assembly: GCA_035448805.1. GTDB lineage: Bacteria > Desulfobacterota > Syntrophia > Syntrophales > UBA8958 > UBA8958. The sequence goes on along the minus strand of DAOTJR010000014.1, from coordinate 21,221 downwards.
ATAGAAAGGCGGTCGGCATCCACCCCGTCCGGCCGGGTTTCCCGTCGGTGCCGGCGCCGCGGGCCGGGCGACGGTCCGCCCGCCCGGCGCCGTAGCGAGGGGAGAGCGGCACCGAGGGCGGGGAACTGAAAAAGGCATGGATTATGTCCTATCACATCAATGAGTTATGCAACGGCTGCGGGGCCTGCACCCGGCTGTGCCCCGTGGGGGCCATCACCGGGGAAAAGAAGACGCTCCATGCCGTCGATCCCCGGCGCTGCATCGAGTGCGGCGCCTGCGGGAAGATCTGCCCCGTGGGGGCGGTACGGGATGCCTTCGGCATCGTCTGTGTGCGGAGTAAGCGCGCCGCCTGGGAGAAGCCCCGGTGTGAAGAAAAGCTCTGCATGTCCTGCGGCATCTGCCTCGATGCCTGCCCCGCCCACTGTCTGGACTGGTCGGCGCCGGTGCTGAGGGGGGAATATCATGCCTATCCTTTTCTAAAGGAAGAGAAGCGCTGCCTGGGATGCGGCTTCTGTGCCGAAGAATGCCCCGTCGGGGCCATGGTGATGACCGCGCCCGCCGCGGCGGAAGGGGAACCCGATGCCTGAACGCAGTTACCACCTTGAATTGCCGCCGGCCGGGCATGTGCAGCGGCCGCCGGATCTCTTCCCCGGGGCCGCTCCCTCTTTGGAGGAGCGGTTCGACCTGATGATCAGGAACCTGAACGATATTATCGCCATCGTCGACGATCGGGGGTTGGTACGGTACGTCAGCGGCTCCGCGGAGAAGACAACCGGCTACAGCGTCCGGGAAATGATCGGCCGGAACGCGTTCGATTTTCTCCATCCCGACGACGTGGCCCACGTCACCGCGGCATTACTGGACCTGCTGAGTCATCCCGGTAAGACCGGCCGGGCGGAATACCGCCGCCGCCACCGGGACGGCCACTGGCTCCATATGGAAACCCTGGCGACGAACTGTCTCGACGACCCGCACATCCGGGGCATCCTCCTGAATATCCGGGACATTACGGAGCGGAAACTCTACGAGAAGGCCCTGGCCGACAGCGAGGTGAAATTCCGCCAGATCGTGGAAAATGCCGTCGAAGGCATCTTCCAGAGCACCCCGGGAGGGCGTTTTCTCAGCGTCAATCCGGCCCTGGCCCGGATGTGCGGCTACGATTCCCCCCAGGAGATGATCGCCGCCGTTCACGACATGGCCGCCCAGCATTACGTCCATCCCGAGGAACGGGAGACCTTTATGCGGCTCCTGAGGGAAAACGGTCGGGTGGAGAACTTCGAGCACAAGACCTTGCGCCGGGACGGGACCTCCTTCTGGTCGTCCGTGAGCGCCCGGGAGGTCAGAGACGAGCAGGGACGGCTCCTCTACTACGAGGGGACCCACGAGGACATCGATAAACGCAAGCGGGCGGAAGAGGCCCGGCGGGAATCGGAGCGGCGCCTGGCGGACATCATCGATTTTCTTCCCGACGCCACCTTCGCCGTGGATGCGCGCGGCTGTGTCATCGCCTGGAACCGGGCCATCGAGGAGATGACCGGCGTGCCCAAAGAGGAAATGATCGGGAAGGGCGACTATGAATATGCCCTGCCTTTCTACGGGAGGCGCCGCCCGATCCTGATCGACTTTATCTTCCGGTGGGATGAGGATATCCGGAAACAGTATTCGTTCATCAATAAGGACGGGGAGATTCTGACCACGGAAACGAGTGTGCCCATGGTAAAGGGGCAAGCCCGCATCCTCTGGGGCAAGGCCGCCCCCCTTTACGACGCCCGGGGCCGGATTGCCGGCGCCATCGAATCCATCCGCGACATTACGGAGCGGAAAGAGGCCGAGGAGCGGCTCAACGAAGTGGTGGCGAACATGCGCAAGGCCATTGCCACCACCATCCAGGTCATGATCGCCACGATCGAACGGCGCGATCCTTACACGGCGGGGCATCAAAAGCGCACTGCCGATTTGGGGATGCATATCGCCAGGGAGATGGGCCTTCCCCCGGAGCAGGTCGAGGGGATCCGCATCGTGGGCTCCATCCATGACATCGGCAAGATCTCCACGCCGGCGGAGATCCTCACCAAGCCCACGCGCCTGACCGAAATCGAGTACGCCCTGGTGCGGCACCATGCCGTCAGTGGCTTCGAGATCCTCAAGGATATCGAAGCGCCCTGGCCCCTGGCGGAAATCGTCTGCCAGCACCATGAACGCCTCGACGGGTCGGGCTATCCCCGGGGGCTGCGGGGGGAGGAGATCCTCCTGGAAGCCCGGATCCTGGCCGTGGCGGATGTGGTGGAATCCATGTCCTCCCACCGGCCCTACCGGCCCGCCCTGGGTCGGGAAGCGGCCCTGGCGGAGGTGAGGGCCCACCGGGGGACGCGTTACGATCCGGCCGTGGTGGACGCCTGCCTGCGCCTCTTCCGGGAGCAGGGATACCGGTTCCTGGACTGATCCCCCCGCCCCTTACGGGCCCCTGTTTCCGGTCGGGATCGCCGCGCGGCGCTGTCCCGTCCGGCTCACTTCCCGGCAAAGCCGATCAGCCCCGTTTTGGTCACCGTGGTCATTGCCGACACCCGGGGGGCGTTGAGCAGGTGCCAGACGGTGTACTGCTCCGGATAGAGACTTTCGGCGGAGATGCCGTCCACGGGAAGCACCACCTGCAGGCCCCGGAACGCCGCGCCGGCGGCTGTGGAGATCACCGCCCCGTGGGCTGCGGTGCCGGTGACGATGACGGTTTTGATCCGGTGGTCCCTGAGGATCCTTTCGAGATCCGTGCCCAGAAACTTGTCCGGCCCGGAGGTGACCACGGGATCGTCCGGCCGGGCGGCCAGCTCCGGAGCGATATCCCGGACCGAGGCCCCGGCGGTCAGGCTGTAAACGATCAGGACGCCTTTTTCCCGCGCCGCGTTCAAGAGGCGGCTGACGGCGGGGATGGAGGCCACGCACCGGGGCCGCCGCTCATCGTTGCAGACCTGCCGGTTGAAATCCAGCAGCAGGAGCGCCGTAGCCGCCGCCGGCAGCTTCACCTCCCGGAGCTGCGGCGGCGCCGGGACGGACACGGATCCCCACTCGTCGATAACCGTCGCCGCCGTGACCGGCGCCGCCGCCGTCAAACCGATGAGGATCATTCCCAAAATACCGGACCGTTTGTTGTGGGGAAACAGTTTTTTCATCGCCTTCTCCTTCGGTGTAGTTTCTCCCCCGTCGCGGCCGGCTGTCGCCGATCGCTTGTTGACTTCCTGCGGCGGCCGGGGTAAGCGGGAGGGCGATAATTATACACGTTTTCTTCCGAAAGGGCAGGGGTAATTATGTCGGCAGGGGAGGCGACGATAAGGGTAGGCGTCCTGACGGGACGCCGGGAGATCGGCGGGTTTTTTCACGGGCCCTTCCGGACCGCCGCCGGGGAGATCCTGACCGGTCCCTTTCATCTGGCCGCCGGCGCCCCGTCCCGTCGGCGCGGCGGCGACCCTTTACGCGACCCCGGTCCCGGCGCCGCCGCTGCCGCCGGTCCGCCGCCGGCCGGGGGGGGTGACGGCCTGATTTCCCTCCGCACCCGGGGGGGGGATCGCTTGCTGACCCCGGAAGAACTCTGTTTTCGCCCGGAAGGGGAAACCGTCTTCTCCCTCGCGGAGGTGACCATCGGGGTGAACTTTCACTGGGAACGCCGGGAGGGGCAGACCTTTCAGGGATCTCTGGCGGTCCTTGTGGAGCCCGACGGCACTCTGACCGCCGTCAACGAGATCGGCCGGGAAGACTATCTGGCCAGCGTCATCTCCTCGGAGATGGCCGCCACCGCCCCGCGGGAATTCCTCAAGGCCCATGCCGTCATTGCCCGGAGCTGGCTGGGGGCTATGGAGGAACGAAAGAAAACAGCGCCGGTCGGCGCCGCGGACCGCCGGGGAGACTCCCCGGCAAACAGGTCCCGGGCGGTAGACGAGATAATAAGGTGGTACGGCCGGGAGGAACACGCCCGTTTCGATGTCTGCGCCGACGACCATTGCCAGCGCTATCAGGGGGTGACGAAGATCGTTTCGGAGGAGGCGCGCCGGGCGGTTGAGTCCACCCGGGGGCTGGTGCTCGTCCACGGCGGCCGGATCTGCGACACCCGCTATCACAAGGCCTGCGGCGGCCGGACGGAGGACTTTGCCAACGTCTGGGAGGATGTCCCCATCCCCTATCTGCGCTCCGTTCCCGACGGACCGGAGGATTATCCCCCCGTTACCGGCGAGGAGACGGCCGCCGCCTGGATCGCCGGGCGGCCCGATGCCTACTGCAATGCCGGGGATGCGGCCGCCCTCCGGCGGATTCTTCCCGACTTCGATCGGGAAACCCGGGATTTCTTCCGCTGGGAGGTATCCTATGGCCGGGAGGAACTGGAAGCCCTCCTGCGGCGGCGGGCGGGGATCGATTTCGGGGTGCTGCACGCCCTCGTCCCTCTGCGCCGGGGGCCGTCGGGCCGGATCGTGTGCCTGAAGATCGAGGGATCGCGACGGACGGTGATTGTCGGCAAGGAGCTGGAGATCCGCCGCTGGCTGTCTCCCAGCCATCTCTACAGCAGCGCTTTTGTCGTGGAGACGGAAAGAGACGTCCGGGGAAAGGCGGCCCGCTTCACACTCCGGGGCGCCGGGTGGGGCCACGGCGTCGGTCTCTGCCAGATCGGCGCGGCGATGATGGCGTGCCGGGGATTCACCATGGAGGCCATCCTCGGCCACTACTTCCCCGGCACCTCCCTGGAACGCCCGGGATGGTGACTTGGAAAAATCACCCTGCCGCCGGGGACCTCATCCCTGCCGCCGCCAGGGGCGGTTTACGGCGGCCGGTTCATGAATCTTCCGCCTGTTCCTTACGGGACTGCTGTCCGAGGAGTTCGTAAACCCGGATAAAATTTATCTGCCGGGCGATGTTCTCGTCGTGAACGGCAAAGGGTTCCACCCGGAGTACGGAGCTGATCGCCGCCTGGCGTGTCATCTCCGTAATGAGGATGGAGTCGTTCTTCACCTTGGTCAGACCCTGGAGCCGGAAGACCACATTGACGGCATCGCCGATGACCGTGTAATCCATCTTCTTGTCGAAACCGATATTGCCGATCAGGGCCTCGCCGGTGTGGATGCTGATTCCCATGGTCAAAGGCCGGTCCGTCAGGGAGCGCACCCGGTGATTGATTCCTTCCATGGCGGCCTGCATCTCCAGAGCGGCGGCGATGGCGTTGTCGGCGTCATGACCGCTGGAAACGGGGGCCCCGAAGATGGCCAGCAGACCGTCGCCCAGGTATTTGTCCACGATGCCCCGGTGTTTGAGGACGATTTCCCCGATCGTTCCGAAGAAGTGATTCAGGATCGCCACCGTTCGGCCGGGGCTGAACTGGGCCGACAATACGGAGAAGCCCCTCAGATCGATATTGAGGATCGTCAGGAGGCGGATTTCCTCCAGTTTGCCCTCCCCGGTCTGGGAGCCGTGAATGATCCTTTCCACCACCTCCTTGGGGACGAATTTCTGAAAGACGTTCCGGATGCCCCGTTCGTGCTCCGCCAGCGACTTGGTCTCCCGGTACAGCCGGGCGTTTTCCAGGGCGATGCTTACGGATGTGGCGATGGATTGGAGGAGTTTCATGTCGCTGTCGGTGAAGTCGCCTTTGATCTTGTTCAGGACTTCGATGACTCCCAAAATCCGCCCCTGGGAGATCAGCGGTACGGCCAGGACGGAACGGGTCTGAAATCCCGAATTGCGGTCGAATTCAGGGTAGAAGTAACGGGAACCGGCGGTGTTGGCCACGATGAGGGACTCCCCCCGGGCGGCGGCATAGCCGGCGATCCCCTGGCCGAGCTTCAAACGGAGGTTCTTCAAAAGATCGAGGTTTACGTGCTCGTGGATGTTGAAGGCCTCCTTGAAGACCAGCGAGTCCTCATCCCGCAGGAGGAGCGAGCCCCCCTCGACGTCCATGAGGGCACGGATCATGTTCATCGTCTGCTTGATGACCTCGTCGAGATCGAAGGTGGAAGAAGCCAGAATGCTGCCGATCTGCTTGACGAAATCCATTTCCCGATCCCGCCTGCCTATGGACTCGACCAGCCGCTCCGTGACGATGGCCAGGGAGAGGAGGGACGCCAGCATGTCGATCTTTCCGGCAGCCCCGGCAAAACCCGCCGCCTTTTTGCTTCCCAGAAGCAGCGCCCCGTGGATCTGCCCGCTTGTCTTCAGCGGGGCGAGAACGGCGGCCCGGCAGTCGGCGGCGGTGAGGATTTCCAGCCCCCTGAGATTGGAGGCCGTATCGAGATCAGGTAGAATGATGGGGTTCCCATCCTGGAGCAACTTGTCGATCAGGGAGCCCTCGTAGGGGTAATCGTCGCCTTTGTGGAAGGGGACATCTGTTTTCGCGCGGTATTCAAGAATGGAAAGCCTCGATGATACTTCATTTTCCTTGCCGAAAACGATGGCGATATCGAAGGGGATGGTACTGTTGATCCGGTCGAGGAGGGAGGGCAGGAGTTCACCCCGGGCCACGGTGGCGCTGAAGGTCTTGGCGATGTTCTCCACCACGGACAGGACCTCGTCCTTGTCGCTTTTTTCCTTCATCAGGGACAGATTGTCATAGGTAAAGGCGGCATTGCTCACCAGCGGCGCCAGAACGTCGGCGTCCGCGGGGCTGAAAGGCATATCGTTCTGCCGGCGGGAGACGGTGAGGACCCCGAAAACATCCCTGATTCCCTTCAGGGGCATGCAGAGAAAGGACTTGGTTCCATATTCCTCCCGGCTTTTCCTGCCGAAGCGGTCGTCGTTTTCGATGTCTTCCACGAGAAGAGGCGCCTTGTTGATGACCGCGAATTTGGCGATGCTCTTGGAAAAATCGATACGGTCGCCGCTTTGCAGCCGGTCGCCGTGGCCGATGGCGGCATGGACGATGAAGGTGTCCCGCTTCCCCCGCTCCAGGATGAGGATGGAACCGATGTCTCCCCCGACCAGTTTCATCGCCCGTTCCAGGGTAATATAGAGCAGATCGTCGGATTCGAGGGTTACATAACAGAGATCCGCCAGCTCCTTGAGGGTGGAGATCTGGGATACCTTCTGGTTGAGAGAGACGAACTGCCGGCTGAGTTGCGCTTCCAGGGATTGAAAAGAGGAGACGATACTCTGGATTTCGTCGGTGCCGCCTGCGGTTCCGCTTTCGCCGGCGGTTCCCACGGCGGCCGCTGACGGTGTGGCGCCGGTGACCCTTTTGGCCAGGGCGGAGATGTTGTCGAAGATGTTGCGGACGATGGTGAAGGCAAAAAGAGAGAAGATCAGGACGGCCGTGATGAAGATCGGGATGTACTCGTCATTCAAGAGACGGTAGCGGAAAACGAAGAAGAAGAAACCCATCAGGGGTACGAGGAAGAAGAGGGCGAAAACGATGGTGAGCTTGTAGTACAGGCCCTTGCCCTCCATGGAGAGATTCATGAAAATCTCTTTCAGTTTCATGGGACGAACCGCCCTTTGGGAGATGTATTTCACTCAGTAGGGGAGTTTGTAGAGAAAACAAACCGATATGTCAACGCAATAATTTGACATAATCGCCCCATCCCCATGCCGTTCCGCCGCTGCCCGTCCGGCACCGCCCGGCGGCGGCCCCTCCCTACCTTCTTGACATAACTACGCAGGTAGTTTAAAAGGTTGGAAAATAAAGCATGAAGAGGCGTCCATGAAGCGTGCGGAGCGGTCGCGAAAGGGGATACGGACGGCTTTCATTCTCGGGGCCGGCTTGGGGACGCGGATGCGCCCCCTGACCGAGCATTGCCCGAAGCCGTTGCTCCCCCTGGGGGGGGTACCCCTGATCACTTATGCCATGGAACATCTCCGGCGGGCGGGGATCGAGCGGTTCATCGTCAATACCCACCACTGTGCCGAGGCTTACGATCAGGCCTTTCCGGGCCACGTTTGGCGGGGGGCGCGGATGCTCTTCCGCCATGAACCGGTCCTCCTCGATACGGGCGGGGGGTTGAAGAACATCGAAGACCTTCTTGGCGAAGACGAGACGATCCTGGTCTACAACGGTGACATCCTCACGGATCTTCCCCTGGAAAACCTTATGGTGCGGCACTTCGAGACCGGCAAGGAGGTCACCCTGGCCCTCCGGTCGCAAGGTGAACCCCGGAACGTCAATATCGATGCGGCGGGTTATGTATGCGATCTGCGCCATACCCTGGGCAATCCCGGCGTTCAGTCCTGTCTCTTCACCGGGATCTACATCGTCGAGAAGTCGTTCCTGAGGAGGATTCCCCCGGGGGTCAAGCAGGACATCGTCCCGGTGTTTCTGGACATGATCCGGCAACGGCCGCAGGCCGTGGCGGCGGCGGTGATCGACGCCGGGGCGTGGTGCGATGTGGGGACGCCGGCGCTCTATGAGGCCTTGAACGACAGCCGCGGCAACTTCCCGCTTGCGCCTGGCAAAGCCGCCGGTGAGGGTGCCTGAAAAATCCCTACTTTTGAATAGTCGCCTTCATTGATGGTAACGTTTTCACCCCGGCAAGGGAGGATCGGGGCGGGGAGGTGGTGCGGACAGGGCGGGAAGGGGTCTGTTCCGCTTGACACCCGATCCGGTTCTCCTTATACTCCCGCCGAATCTTCGAGGGACGCGCCTGGGCTATGAATCCCGAGGAAAATGAATATCTCGCTTATGCCGAACGGGTTCTCGCCCGGACGACGGCGACGGCAGGGGCCCGCCTGGTCCCCATAACCAGGGGCGGATCGGATCGCCGCTTTTACCGGGTGCTCCTGCCGGCGGGACGGACCTTCCTCTTCATGGCCTACGGGCGGAGTCAGGAGGAAAACGCCTGCTGGGCCGGTATCGCCGCTTTCCTGGCGGAACTGGATGTGCCGGTACCCGCCGTTTACGGTCATGATCCGGAACGGGGCTTGGTCGTCATGGAGGACCTGGGGGACCGGGATCTCTGGTCTTTCCGCCATGAATCCTGGGGAGTTCGGGGTGGTCTCTACCGGCGGGTACTGGCAAGGATCGCCCCCCTCTATACCCTGCCCCTGCCGACCCTTCCGCCCGGACGGCCCGGTCCGGCCGGCGGGGTCCGCGACGGGCGGGACCTGCGGGAGGGGGCAATGGCGGCGGCGAATCAAGAAGGAACGGCCGGCGTCCCGATTTTTCCCCGGACCATGCCGGATTACGACCGGGGGCTTTACCGTTGGGAGCACGACTATTTTTTTAGGGAGTTCGTCCGCGGGGCCTGTGGGATCGTCCTGACCGCGGCTGAGGAAAGACCTGTCCGGGAGGAGCTGGACGCCCTGAGCGGGCGTCTGCTGGCGGCGCCGCCGGTACTGGTGCACCGGGACCTCCAGTCCCAGAACATCATGATCCGGGCGGGAGAACCGGTGTTCATAGATTTTCAGGGGCTCCGGCGTGGTTCCCTGTTCTATGACCTGGGTTCCCTGCTCTATGATTCCTATGTGCCGTTCCGGGATGACGAGCGGGAGGAACTGCTCCGGTACGCCTATGAACTGCTGGGCGACCGGGGGGGGACGCCGGTCGGGGACGGCGCCGATGCCCCGCCGGGCACCACCTGGCCGGCCTTCCGGGCCGCATTCCTCGACGGGAGCGCCCAGCGGCTTATGCAGGCCCTGGGGGCCTTCGGTTTCCTGGGTTTGAAGAAGGGCAAGGTGGACTTTTTGGGCCATATCCCGCGGGGGGTGGCCAATCTCGTTGCGGCGGCATCCGCCGGCCGCCTGCCGCGCCTGGCGGAGCTGGCGTTTAGGTGCCGGGAAGCCCTCGGGGAGGGAAAGCGATGCTGATCACCGCCGTATGGTGTGCAAACGGCCAAAGCGGCATGGCGCGGACCATCGGGATGCTGGCGGCCTCGCCCCTGATTGCCCGGATCCTGGTCGTGGGCGGTGCGCCCCCGACCGGCGCCGGCCGGAAGGTGGAGGAGGTCCCCGGGGACACCCCGACGTCCGGTGCGACTTTGAAACGACTGCTGGGGAAGGTCCGTACCGGTTACCTCCTCATGATCGCGCAGGGAAAGGACATCGAACTCGGGTCCCGGTCCCTGGAAAGAATGATCGAAACCGGTGCCGCCACCGGGGCCGGGCTGCTCTACGGCGACTATGAGGAACCGCTGCCGACGGGTCAGTTCCGGGAACGGCCCGTCAACGACTATCAGTTGGGGAGCATCCGCGACGACTTCAATTTCGGCCCCCTGCTGCTTTTCTCGCTGCCGGCCGTCCGGAAGGCCCTGGCCGCCCACGGCCCGCCGCCGGCGGTCCATCACGCCGCGCTTTACGACCTGCGTCTCAAGGTATCCCTGGTCGCGCCCGTCCTGCGCATCCCGGAAACTCTCGGCCGTGTCTTGCCCTTCCCGGAGAAAGGGGAGGGGGGAGAGGCGCATTTCGCCTATGTGGATCCCCGGAATCTGGCCGTTCAGCGGGAAATGGAGCAAGTGGCCACGGCACACCTCCGCCGGCTCGGGGCCTGGCTGCCGCCGTCCTACCGGAAACTGCCGCCCCCGGCGGGGAAGGACGGCCCTGTGACGGCCAGTGTCGTCATTCCTGTCCGGAACCGGGAGGAGACCATCGGCGACGCCGTCCGCAGCGCCCTGGAACAGGAAACGGATTTCGACTTCAACGTCCTTGTGGTGGACAACCATTCCACCGACGCCACGGCCGCCGTGGCGGCGGAACTGGCCGGACGTCATCCCCGCGTGCGGCTGCTGGTCCCGGCACGCCGGGATCTGGGTATCGGCGGCTGCTGGAACGAAGCGGTGTTTTCCCCCTGGTGCGGAAGATACGCCGTCCAACTCGACTCCGACGACCTCTATCGGAACCCGGACAGCCTGCAAAGGCTTGTCGCCGCGTTGCGGACGGACCGTTACGCCGCCGTGATCGGATCCTATACCCTGGTTGACGGGTATCTCCGGGAAATCCCGCCGGGTTTGATCGATCACCGGGAGTGGACGGAGGATAACGGCCGGAACAACGCCTTGCGGGTGAACGGTTTCGGGGCGCCCCGGGCCTTCCGGACGGACATTCTCCGGCGCGGCGGCGGCTTTCCCAACGTGAGCTACGGGGAGGACTACGCCGTATGTCTCAAGATCTCCCGGCATTACCGGATCGGCAGGATCTACGAGAGCCTCTATCTCTGCCGGCGCTGGGCGGACAACACCGACGCCGCCCTCTCCGTGGAAAGAGGCAACCGGAATGACGCCTATAAGGACTGGCTGCGTACCCAGGAGATTCTGGCCCGGCAGCGGCTGTCCCGGGCGTGGAGATACATCCCCGGGAATGACGGTGATTTGCAGATGAGGTAAGGGGGGCGGGATGATAGGCGATCATAGCCGCGGTGTCCGTGAATGCGGCGGGAGAACGGCAGCGAACGTAAATTATTGGAGAGGGGGCCGATGACAACATTAACGGAGCATATCTTGCCGGAACGAATCAGCGCCGTCTATGAGGGTCTCCCCGGGGAGCCCGCCCTGGCCCGGCTGTGCGGGGAGCTTTTCTCCCGACAGATGTTCACCTGGCAGGATTTCGCCGCCGCCCATCTGGATTTGAACGGCGCCTGGCTCCGGGAGTTTAGCGCCGGCGGCCACACCGTGCTGGTGCAGTACAACCCCGGCCGGTCGGTGAGCGCCCTGGCGGTTGTTGACGCCGCCGCCGTGGGGGACCGGCCGTGTTTCCTCTGCGCCGCTCACCTGCCGGCGGCGCAGGCGGCGGTGCGCTATCGGGACGATTTCCTGATCCTCGTCAACCCCCACCCGATCTTTTCCCCGCATTTTACCGTCGCCCATGTCCGGCATCTCCCCCAGCGCCTTGCGGACCACGGCGGGGTTCTCCTCCGGCTGGCGAAAGACCTGGGACCTGATTTCACGGTGTTTTACAACGGTCCCCGCTGTGGCGCCTCGGCACCGGATCATCACCATTTTCAGGTCTGTCCGTCGGGCGCCATGCCCGTGGAAAAGGAATGGGAGGCGGCGGGGTTGACCCTGCCCGTGAGCCGGGCCGGGATCGCCTGCGGCTGCTGGCACCTTCCCGGCCGGAGCGTCGTGGTCATGGAGGGCGACGATCCGGCGGCGATCGTTTCGCTCCTCACCCGGTTCCTCCAGGGGCGGGGACGGGCCGGGGCGGTCGGCGACGACGCGGAGCCGATGTGCAACCTCCTGTGTACCTGCCGGGGCGGGCGCTGGCGGCTGTTTCTCTTTCCCCGGCGCAAACACCGTCCGGACGCCTATTACCGGGAGGGGCCGGATGCCCTCCTGGTGACACCGGGGGCCGTGGAGATGGGCGGCCTGATCATCACGGTCCGGGAAAACGACTTCCTCAAGCTGGATGCGGACCGGGCCCTGGCGATCTATCGGGAGGTGGCCGTGGAGCCGGAGGAGGTTGCGGAAATCGCGGCGGATCTTCGCGACGGGAGCCCCGCTTTATGAACAATGAGCTGCGCTTTGATCACCATGCATTATGACGGCCGTCCGTCCTGATGGTTTCCTTTTGTACGGGGGGCCGGACCCTGCCCCCCGGCCCGGGGAGGCGCGGAAAAAAGCAAAGAGATCGAGAGCTTATATGTTATCCTTTGCCCGTATGGGAGGAGGGATCGTTGCGGTTGCCGTCTTCTCGTCGGTAATGATGTCGGGGGTAGGAATGGCCGGAAATAAAGAGCGGTTGCAAGCGGTCCGGGCGGAAGGCGGTGTTGAGGCGGCCGTGCCGGAGGAAGGCGATCGCGCTGCCGGACGGGTGATCGTGGACAGCCGGATGAGCTTTGCGGAGGCCGTTGCCGGGACCAGGGCCCCACCGGAGACAATCGCCGCCCTCTGCCTGGTGGAGGTCCGTTATTATTCCTTTGACGGTCTGCTCCATCAGGGACAGCTGGTGGTAAACCGGGCGGTGCGACAGGATGTGTCGGAGATCTTTAAACTGATTGAAACCATGAGGTTTCCGGTGGCCAAGGCGGTCCCGATTGTCGCCTACCGCTGGTCCGATGGGGCCTCCATGCGGGACAACAATTCCTCCGCCTTCAACTACCGGACTGTGGCGGGGACGAAGCGCCTCTCCCGCCACGCCCTCGGTCTGGCCGTGGACATCAATCCCTTCCTTAATCCCGTGGTTTATGAGGACGGGCGGGTATCGCCCCGGGGCGCCGTCTACCGCCCCGGCGACCCCGGTGTCCTGACCAGGGAGCACCCCGTCGTCCGGGAGTTTCTACGCCGGGGCTGGCAGTGGGGGGCGGATTTCAAATCCATGAGGGATTACCACCACTTCGACTATGACCTGTCCCGATAGCCCCTGAGGAGGGGGACCTGATCATTCGATATCGAAGTTGAAGTAGGTATCGGGGAAGGGTTCGTCTTTCAGGGTGTAATGCCACCACTCCCGGTCGTAATTTACGAAGCCGTGCTTTTCCATTATGGTCTTCAACAGCGCCCGGTGGAGGCGCGGTGTTGGGCCGAGGGTTTTGTTCAGGGTGTGGGACCGGGTATCGAAGCAGTCGAAGCCTGTTCCCATGTCGATGCCGTTGTCGCCGAAGCGTTCCCCATAGGGGCGATAACAGGCCCGGAGATTTTTATGGGGCCGGTATCGTTCCTGCGGCGGCGCCGGCAGGGTGACGATGGTGAGATCCACGGTGCTGCCCCGGCTGTGTCCCGATTTTGCGGCGATATAACCGTCTTTGAAGAGATTGCGCTTGTCCACCTGGGGGTAGAATTCCGCTTTCGTCTTGGTGTCCTTGATATCGGCGGCCCAGCGGACAAAGTGATTCACCGCCTTCTGGGGCCGGTAGCAGTCATAGATCTTGAGACTCAGACCGGAAGCGGTCAATTCCTTCTGAACCTCCCCCAACGCCTGGGCCGCCTGGCGGGTCAAATAGCACTTCGGCGCCTGGTAACCGTCCACCTGTTCGCCTACAAAGTTGTGGCGGCTGTAATAACGGATGTCCAGGAGGACGTCGGGAATGACCTCGCGTATCTCCACGAACTCCGGCGGGCGGGGATTTTCTGCGGCCGGGGCCGCGGCAAGGGGAAACAACAGACACCAGCCGAGGAGGAAGTACCCCGTCCACCCGGCCGAACCGTTCGTTATCTTTGATCTTATTGCTCTGATCACCGGCAGCGCCTCCTTTACGGACAATGATTTTAATCTGAAAATTTTGTTAAATGCAAGATTATTTGAACTCGCAAATGCGTGGATATGTTGTTGATCTGAAACGGTTTATAATTCACAAGGCCGTTGAGGATGGCCCGGATGTTCGGGAGGAGATGGCGGGGCAGTCCCACGAGGTTGTTTTTCAATGCCTCCAGGTGGACCATGGTCCCCACGGCGAAGTAATAGACCAGCGCCGGCACGATAGCGGTCGTGGCGATCTTGATATAGGGAACCCCCAGGAACTCGGCCATGATGAAGGCGGCGGCGCCCATGACCGGCGGCGACCCCTTGTTTGCATCCTGACAAAGGGGTGGTTCAAGGAAAGGATGCCTGTCCGGATCCGTGGGGGGATGATTCGAATATCCGCGCCCCGTTGAAAAAAAATTGGCGTCCCCACGGGGAGTCGAACCCCGGTTACTGGCGTGAAAGGCCGGTGTCCTAGGCCACTAGACGATGGGGACGTCTTTTTACCGTTGGAAAGAATTCGAGCTTATATCCTTTGGCGGCAAAAAATGTCAAGCAGTAAATTGTGGACTTAAGGCGGATAAGGGATAGGAGAGCGTTGCTGTCGGCGGACGATAGGCAAAAGGTGACCAGGTCGTCTTTCACTCGCAAATGCGCGCCTATGTTATTGATCTACAAATGTTTATCATTAACGGAGCCGCTGCGGGCACGGCGGAGCGCGTCCCGCCGTTTTCGTCCTGCCTTGTGACGGTGTGCCGTCATGGGGGGGTCATTCGAAGGTCACCGGTTCCCGGAGGATGGCGGCCCGGGCCTCCTCGGCCCGGGCGGCGATCTCCGGGTGGGTGTCCCGGAGGGACATGATCTGCCGTAGATTGTCTGCGGTTCTCAAGACGAGCATAGCCATGTCGCCGTCGGCGATACCGGCCCGGGAAATGATCTCGTCCCAGTCGCCGCCTCCGGCCCAGGCGTAGATCACCCAGGAAGTCCAGAAATAGAGGGGCCGCGTGGGGAAGCCCGCCGCTTCCAGGCGTCGGAGGAGGGGCCGTACCGTGGCGGCGACGCGGCGGCACGCCGTCGTCAGCCGGCGGTTACGTCGCGAGTTGTCCTTCAGGACGATCTCCTGATCGCCGTCGTAAACAAACGGGGCGATCACCGCCGCCATGAGCGCCGGATCTTCCGGGAAGGCCTGCTGTTTTATGCACTCCCCGATGAGCAGCGGCTGGTCGAGGCGCAGACGGGACGCCCAGATCCCGCTTTCGGTAAGCCGGTCTTCGTCGTTGACGAAGCCCTCCGCCTTGAGGAAATCCAGGTACCTGAGAAAGTCGTTCCAGAGCCCCGCCCCCATATCCCCGGTCCCGTGTTGCCGCTGTCGGGAGCGCTGATATACCGCCAGGGAATTGGCGAAGATCTCCCTGATCCCTGCCGGAGTCTGCGAGAGCAGGAGGTTGAGGACCATGGGGAAATCGTTGCGGAGCTGGCTCCGGATGTCCTCGGGTTTCCGGAACAGGAGGTCCCGGATATGCCGGGGGTCCATGAACCGGCCGGGGACGACGAGAAGAAAGCCGATCTTGTCCAATCCTCTCCGTCCGGCCCGGCCCGTCATCTGATGGAATTCCGTGCCCGTGAGGGGACTGAATTCGTGGCCGTTGAAGAGATCGGAGTTGAAAAGGACGATGGTCCGGGCGGGATAGTTGACCCCGGCGGCGACGGTGGAGGTGGCGAAGATGGCATCGAGATGCCCTTTTTTCATCATGGTTTCCACGAGATACTTCCAGGCGGGAAGCTGGCCGCCGTGGTGGGCGGCCACCCGTGACCTTTCCAGGACGGGCAGTTGGCGGTGTCCCTCCAGGAAGGGAAAGCGGGCCAGGAGGTCCTCGAGATCGTAATGAAACGCCTCCGTGCCGGCACCGTCGTCATGGAGGCTGTGGCAGGTCTTCAGGGCCCCGTCGCATTCCGCGCGGGATTTGAGAAAGAAGATCGCCGGCAGGAGCTGGAAGCTCCGCAGGACCTCGATGATCTCTCCGCAGCGGGGGAAGGGGTCGTGGCGCCTCTTCGCTCCCGCCGCCGCTTCCTGGAAGGCGGCGATCTGCCCGTGGAGGCGGTCTTTTTCCAGATAGGGGAGGAGCCGTCCCGAAGGGTGGAGAAAAAGCGGGTAAAGGGGGACGGGGCGTCTGGTTTCCGAGACGACCCGGCAGGTCTTCCCGCGGAGTCCGGACAGCCAGGCGGCGATCTCCCCGGCGTTGCCGATGGTGGCCGACAGGAGGAGCAGATTGATCCGGACGGGGAGGTAGATCATGATCTCCTCCCAGACCACCCCCCGGTCGCGGTCCCCCAGGTAGTGGGCCTCGTCGAGGATCACCAGCTCGCAGTTCAGGTCTTCCCCGTGGTGCATGGCGTCGTAGAGCTGATTGCGGAGGATCTCCGTGGTGCCCACGATGATGGGGGCGTCGGGATTGTCCTTCATGTCGCCGGTGAGGATGCCGACCCGGTCGGCGCCGAAGAGCTGGCCGAATTCCGTCCATTTGGCGTTGCTCAGGGCCTTGAGGGGGGAGGCGTACCAGCAGCGGCCGCCTTCACCGGTGATCAGCCGGATGGCTTCCTCGGCGATCCAGGTCTTGCCGGCGCCGGTGGGGGCGGTGACGATACAGTCCCCCTCCCGGATCGCCTCCAGGGCCTGGAGCTGGAAGGTGTCGGGCTGAAAGGGCCGGGGTTCGGGACGGCCGATCCGGGCGAAGGTGGCCTTCAGTGTCGGTTCCGCCTCGGGATGCATATGGAGTCGCCGGGGATGCCGGGGACGGGGACGCCGGTGGCTCTGTTGGACAATCTTTTCACGGGCTAAATGTTCAGGCATGGCTATCCCTATCACAGCTGCCGTTGCCGGGTAAAGGATTTAGCGCGGCGGCGTTTATGACCTGGATTCTTATGGGTTGACAGGCGGCCGGATTCGTCTTAAGTATCGCCCGGCCGTCGGGAAACCGGTCAAGGATGCGGCGGGAAGTCTTGGAAATGCCCGGGAAGGCTATTCGATCCGGGGGGCGCTGTGGAGGTGGCAAGTGGCGGAAAGATCGGGTCAATCCATATTCTGGGGCTGGTATATCGTGGCCGCGGCCTTTTTCGTCCTCGCCATCAATTACGGGGGGCGGTACAGCTTCGGGGTCTTCGTGAAGCCCCTGGCCCAGGAATACGGCTGGTCCCGGTCGGTCATCTCCCTGGGGGCCTCCCTGAACATGCTGATTTATTCCGCCGGTGCCGTGATCATCGGCCGGATGGTGGACCGGATCGCACCGCGCTGGATCGTCACGGGCGGGGCGGTGATCGCCGCCGCGGGTTACTGCCTGACCTCGCTGGTGCAGGCGCCGTGGCAGTTCTACATCGTTTACGGCCTCCTGTTGGGTATCGGCTCGGCGGGCCTGGGGGTGGTGGCGGTGAACTCCTCCGTGGGCAAGTGGTTTATCCGCAAGCGGGGGACGGCGATCGGCATCACCACCATGGGGGTGAGTTTCGGCACCGTTGCCCTGACCCCCCTGGCGGGGCTCATGGTGAAAAACTTCAACTGGCAGACGGGTTTCATGATTCTGGGCCTGCTGACCCTGATAGTCGGCGTCGGTCTTTCCCAGCTATTTCTCCGCCGGGTTCGCCCGGAGGATCACGGTCTCCTGCCGGACGGGGAGGTCCACACGGAACTGGTCGTCAAGATCGCGGCCCCGCCGGCGCCGGCGCCGGGGCCGCGTTTCGTGGACATGATCCGGGACCGGCGTTTCCAGACCCTGGCCCTGTCTTTCGGCCTGGCGGTGATGGTCTTGATGAGCGTTTTCGTGCATCAGGTAGCCTTTGCCATCGATCAGGGTATCGGCGAGGTGGCGGCGGCCTCCTCCCTGGCGGCCCTCGGTCTGGCCGGTTTCGCCGGACAGTTCTTCTTCGGCTGGCTCAGTGACCGGATCCGCGATCCGAAGTATGCCTCATTTCTGGGGATGTCCTTCATGCTCCTGGGGTTGGGGGTGCTCCTCCAGGTCGGCTCCGTCCGGGGCCTTTTTATCTATGCCGTCGTCTTCGGGTTCGGCTACGGCGCCCTGGCGCCCATGATGCCCATTCTCCTGGCGGACCGTTTCGGGCGGGATGTCCTGGGCGCCATCTATGGCTTCGTAACCCTTTTTCTCGGTATCGGGGGCGCCGTCGGTCCGTATGTCGCCGGGCTGATCTACGATGCCTCCGGCGCTTACGGCTTTGTCTGGAAGGCCGATATCGTGATCATGATCTTTGTGGCCGCCTTCATCCTGACCCTGCCGCGGAAAGCGGCCGTTTCGTGAAGCCCGGGGGGTTCATTCCCCGGCGGTAGAGCCGGGGCCGACGGCTTCCGGCGGTCCCGGGGCCAGGTAATCATCCAGGCGGTTCGCTACCGCGACGGCGAGCCGGGCGAGTTGGGAGCTGTCCAGACCGGCGTGATACCGGGCGGGGGAGGCGTCGCCGAAATTGAGACTGCCCATGGCCAGGCCCCGCAGGACCAGGGGGGCGACGGCGATGGATTTGATGAAGTATTTGTTGTCCGGGGGGAGGAGCCGGTAGTAGGCTTTCAGATCCCCGTTGGCGAGGACGGGGGTGCCGCCCTCGCCGGTCAGCTCGGCGAAGGCGGCCGCGTCGATTTGATTGAGGCGGTCTTTGAGAAAGGGGGATTTCATGATTTCCGCCGGCCAGGACTCTGTCTCCGGCCTCTTGATCAACGACAGCCAGGCGAAGGGAATGGCGAAGGCTTCCTGCAATTCCCGCAGAACGTGGGTGAAAAGGGCGGTGATTCCCCCTCCCTCCGGAAGGGACGCTTCAATCCGGGCAAACGTCTCCTGGATGGCCGCGTTGATCTGTTTCGTCTCCCCGAGCTGATCCATTTCTCTACCTCCTCGACGTTTTTGCCCCCAATCCCGGGGGCGGATACAAAATGGACGAACATATCCGCTAAGTTTTGGACAATTGTCATGTGGAAATGACAACCGGTCATGCCCATCTCTCCCCCCGCCGTCGGTAACGGCAACTGCCGCCCCGCAGGGCGTGACGGTTCCCAGGGCGCCGGGGGACCTTGCGTGCCGCATCGTTCCGTTGGCGGCGACCGCCGGTGTTCGGGGGGCGGTGTTACTCGGCAGCGAATTCCGCCAGCACGACCGTATGGTCCGAAGGTTTCTCCGCCCGGCGGGGGGCCATGTCGATGCGGCATTGCCGGGATCTTTCCGCCAGGGGGGCCGTGGCGAGGATGTGGTCCACCCGCCAGCCCAATTGCCGTTCCACGGCCCTGGGGACGCGATAATCGAAAAAGGTGTATTGCCCTGCCTCGCCGGGGTGGTGGCGGCGAAAGACGTCAATGAAACCCCAGGCCTTGACCCGGTCGAAGGCCTCCCAGACCTCGGGGGTGAAGCAGACATGGCCGCGGAGGCGTTGGGGATCGTGAACGTCGATGTCCTCCGGGGCGACGTTGAGATCGCCGCACCATATCAGCGGTTGCCCCGGGGTGAAGTTGCGGGAGAAATAGGCACGGAGCCGGTCGAACCACGCCAGCTTGTATGCGAAATGAGGGGTTTCCCGCTCCCGGCCCTGGGGGACGTAGGTGTTGACGACGCTGAAATCAGGGAAATCCACCCGGAGCAGCCGGTCCTCGTCCGGCGACTCCCCGTCGTCCAGGCCGCAGGATGCGGCTATCGGCTTTTCCAGAGAGGCCACGGCGACGCCGTTGTACCGGAGGTTCCCCCGAAAAACCACCTCATAGCCCGCGGCGGTGAATTCCTCCCGGGGAAACTTGTCGTCCCCCACCTTGGTTTCCTGGAGGCAGACGACATCCGGCCGGTTTTCCCGAAGCCAGGGCAGAAGAATATGGAGGCGCGAACGGAGGGAATTGACGTTGTAGGTGGCGATCCGGAAACCGGCCATCGATGCTGCCTTTCACTGTTGTTCCGTAAACTCCGATCCTCATATCATTACCGGCGGCGCGGATCAAGATCATTCCGCAAAGCGCCGTTTCCTCCGGATATCTATCGTAATTCTTTCCTTGACATCGAGGCCGGCGGAAGCATAAGTATCAACAAATAATCAAAAGTGACCGAACTTATGGGCTTTCCCGACATCCGCACGATTTTTCTCACCAATGTATGCACGTTCTCCATCTGCGCCCTGGTGATGGTTTTGCTCTGGCGACAGAGTCGCGACCGCTATCAGGGGCTGGCCTATCTGGTGATCGACTACCTCCTCCAGGTGGCGGCGACGGCCCTCATTGCCCTCCGCGGCATGATCCCCAATATAATGTCCATCGGTCTTGCCCAGATCCTGATTTTCACCGGCTCCCTCCTGGGCTACATGGGGCTGGAGCGCTTTGTGGGCAAGATCGGCTCCCAGCTCCACAATTATATAGTTCTGGTGGGGTATGGGGCCTTGATGATCTGTGTTTCCGTCTTCAGCCCGGCAAGTGGCTGGCGCCACTATGCCTTCCTGCTGGCAACGCTGTTTATCTGGTCGCAGTGCCTGTGGCTCCTGTGGTATCGCGTCGCGCCGGGGATGCGCCCCCTGACCTTCGGGACGGGCATCGTTTTCCTGGCCTTTTGTCTCGTCAATGTCTTTCGGATCGGCCAACATCTCTTAAGCCCTCTTCCCCTGGGTGACTATATGAGGTCGGGACCCGTGGAGGCGATGTTCATGATTGTCTATCAGATGCTGCTGGTGCTGCTCACCTATGCGCTGGTGCTCATGGTGAACAAGCGCCTCTTCGGCGATCTGAAGGTCTCGGAGCAGAAATTCACCTCGGCCTTTCGTTCCTCGCCGAACGCCTTAGTCCTCAGCCGGCTCCGGGACGGGCGGATTATGGAGGTCAACGACGGCTTCGTGCAGCTCTCCGGTTACCAGGCCGGGGAGGCGGTAGGGAAAACGTCTCTGGAGTTGAATATCTGGGCCGATGTCGAAGAACGGGCGGCAATGGCGGCCGAGCTCACCCAAGAAGGAAGGATCCGGTCCCGGGAGCTGCAATTCCAGAACAAAGCCGGAGGCGGGGTGACGGGGCTGCTGGCGGCGGAGGTCATCGAGGTCGAGGGCGAGTCATGCCTTCTGAGCAGCATCAACGACATCAGCGAGCGGAAGCGGATGGAGGAGGAGATCCGGGAACTGTCCCTGCGGGATTCCCTTAC